>NZ_LVVA01000001.1:0-789688 GCF_001631805.1 Enterobacter genomosp. S
TTTACATTCTCTTGTAATGATGACCCCTTTGGTCTCCCTTCCGAATTGCAGGATTTCATTTCGGAAGGGACTTTTTTACTTTCCCGCCTTGATAAATACTCATTGTTTTCTAGACTCTTACACAGACTTTGCTATGTCAGGTAAAGTCGTCGTTCAGGACTACCCGTGTGCTCAAGGATGAGCCACCCTGATTTGTTCAAGCTTTTCCCTGCCATTTAATTATCTCCCCCCAAAGAATTGTCCATTCGTATTATGGAGTACTCAATGTTTGCTACGGTTAAAGTCCAGAGGAGAGACTGTGTCCGAACCTCAGGGATGAGGCTCAATTTTTCCCGCAATTTGCTTTCCATGCTTTGTTATGCGCCAGGATGTCTTTCTTCGTCTGGCGGTCCAGAACGTTGATGTCTTGATCCGTCAAAAAGATTGGCTTCACCCAATCACAGGCGGTATCAACCACCACCGGGACGCTTCCATTCGTTACGCAGCTCGCGATCAACATCGTCGCCAGGCATATGATTAACAGTCTGCTGTACATTGCTGGCCTCTTTCGTTGTTTCTACCCTGCGTTCGGCTGCTGCGACCATTGCCGCTGCGTTATCTTCGGTTCGTTGCTGGTCGGCTTTAACTTCTGCTTTGCTGGTACCGCGAATATGGCCCAGGCCAAAAGCGCCGGCGATAGCAGAAATGACCAGTGCGGCCAGCCCGATTATTGTCTCGATACCCACACTCACCTCATACCAGAACTGATTTCGCCAGGTTAAACAACGCACGGCGTTTTTCCAGCCCGTTGCGGCCACCATTGATTAATAGTGTCACGCGCTCAACGTCGCCGGAATGAAGAAGGCAACCGCGGGAGGCATAGAACCATGCGGCTGAGCGCGCGGCGTATTCATCCTCTTCAAGCAGTTCCGGGTGGGTTACAAGGTCCAGTTTCAACGCCTGGCCACAACTGCGATAGTTACTCAGACCAGTAACCTGTTTCAGCCCGCGACCGCGATATTTCCATCCATCACCGGCAACCTGATTGCCCAGGTGTTCTTTTCCCCACTCACCACCGTATACCAGATTAGCGATCGCTTTCTGGTTTGCCGGTTGCGTTGCCGTTCTGCCAAGTGCAGCGGCTTGCTGTGATGTGATGCGGTGGCTGCCGAACGTCGGCACCAAGTTTTCTGCCGCATAATTAAGATTTTCCACCACACGGGTAAATCTTGAGCTTTCATGCCCCATCTGGGCAATAAACATCGCCTGATCAAGCTGTGTGGTTATGCCGTATTCCTTCATAGCGGCGTCGATATGCGGAAACCAGCGCGCAGCTAACCCGGCGCTGATACCAGCCGCCTTCTGAAATTGTGTTTGGTTCATTAGTCCCTCAGATGATCAACCAGACGTGCAACGTTGCCTTTGACGGCCACCAGCACGGAAAGGAATATGATGTTTGCCGCAATGGTGGCCCATGATGAATGCGGGTAAATCCCACACAGGTACGCCAGCGGTACAGCGCTGTAGGTGACGGTAATCAGCCAGGCTAAACGCGAAATCCATGGCCGATGCCGAGAATCACCTCGGCGATAAAACATCAGGGTAAACACCACACCGGCGCAGAGCAGCGCGTTGATAGTTGCCGATGGATCATTTAGTACCACCTGAACCTCCCCGGCGCGTTATCAGCGCCACCAGCGAGCCGATGTCCTGTTTGTTCAGGAACGTAAGGATTTGAACGGCCAGCGCAGAAACAATCACGGCACCGATGGCATCCAGTGGTTTATCGCTATATTCCGTCCAGGACGCGAGTTTAGAACCAACCAGACCAGAGCCAAGAATGCCGACGATATACGACACGACGAAGTAGGCCAGCCGGCGCAACACACTCAGGTCAGCTGCTGTCGCGATGTAAAATACGGCGCCTGCAAATGCACCAAAAACAACACCGTAGTCTGTCCCGGTCAATAAACCGTAGACACTGGCTCCGGTCAAAGCTAAACCGGCCAGCCCCGTGCCGGAAAATGGATCGGACATCGGCCCCCCCTCATATTGCTGTGAATCCTCTCAGTAAATTTGAGGGGAAATAAAAAAGGCCGCCCTGAGGCAGCCTGTGTTCTTCGAATTATGTTCATAAAGGTGGGGGTATGGGTCCTTCCAGAACGACCGCTTCACCGTTATGGCAAAGATCGTAGCCACGAGTTAGATGCCAGACGCCTCTGATTATTTTTCCTGTAACCATATCTTCGGTTTTACCGTGCGAAAAGTAGGCGATCTGGACACAGTCATTGTGTCTAATCCAATAATATCCCTCTTTCATAATTCACCTCTTAAATTGTTTCATTTAGAAGTGTATATGACGATTCAGAACCTGGTGGTCGACAAAACGTTTATTTGAGGATGAGATGCCGGGTGCTTCCTGGAGACTTATCTCTGCTCGTCAAAGTCGCGTACATACCTGCACATAGCAATTAACAAGACGTTCCACCGCTTAGGTGGGATTCACAACATTCATAACTAAACAGGTACATTCATATGATCAATAGACAAGTAAATCATGCAAAAAAAAGCCTGCTCAAATAGCAGGCATAAATAGCTAAGTTGGCAATAACTGAGGGTGTGGTGCCGGGTGCCTCCCGGTGGAAATGCTTACAGAGTTCATCTCCGCGCGCTGGTTGGACACTCTGGAGAAATGTCCTGCTGAACCGCCCCTCCGCTTAGGGGGATCCACCACAAAAACGCTTTCAGAAACATCCATTACGCAGGATGCTTAAGAAGCATATGTGCAGTATGAAAAATCTGCCACATAATCAGATGAATATATTCATTTCATTGGCACAGACAGTGGGCCTTCAATCACTTCAGCCTCACCGTTGTGGCAAATATCATCACCTCGTGTCAGATGCCAGACACCAGTTATTGTCTGGCCCGTTTCAAGGTCCTCGGTGACACCGGCGGTGTAGTAAGCGACCTGCACTATGCCGTTGTGCTGTATCCAGTAGAAACCTTCTTTCATTGATATCTCCTCATAGTGAGGATTTGATTATATGGCAGCGGTGTGAGTGATGATGTTAGAAATACTAAATCGTTAATTAAGTAATTCTCTGGTCCGCCATCGAGGATTCGAACCCCGAACCACAGAGGTAGAAGCTCCGTGCTCTTTCCAGTTGAGCTAATGGCGGAAAAAAAAAGACCAGCAATGAGATGCTGGTCATGGGTCATGCAGTTTTCTCTGCGATGTAGGTGTATCCCCACCAAGTGTTTTCAGTATCGAGAACATTATCAAATGCCTATTAAAAGATAGTTCCTTTGATGAAACATATGCCAAATAGTTGTGCTTCCCGAAATTTCTAAGAAAATTCTTGGCCCAACCATAAACACAAACACCTTCTAGAGTGAGCTGTTTGTGCAAGAGGTAGGTCATAAAGCAAAAAAGCTGCCTTTGGGCAGCCTAAAGATAAAGAAATTAAAGTTGTGGTGCCGGGTGCCTCCCGGTGACTCTGCGCTAGACCACAGAACCGCGTTCCATAAACCCGACTGGTTTTGCCTAGCCGCCCCACCGCTTAGGGGGATTCACCACCTGAGCACTTTACGCGGCATAACGCTTAAAAGATACATTTTATTTACTATTTACAAAGAAACAAAAATCCCGCCGTAGCGAGGTTCAGAATTTTTAACTATGGATATATAAAGCCCATCGTTAGACTAAAATTACCACAGTTTAGGGAAAAGTAAATAGCTCACGATAAATTCACGCCCTATTTTGTTATCTTCTTGAACTGCGCATCAGCCCAAGCCTCTTCTATGTCAAACTTGGTGATTAGATGATCGTAAAATGGTTTAACAGACTTCTTCCAGGAATCGAGGCTGATTGCATCAGTTATCTGACACACCGCTGCGTATGCCTCGGTAGATGGGATTCGTTCATATCCACGGCCACTACAGCGTTTGCAATCAGCCAGAACCGGGATGCCCTGGTGTTCTGTAAGAGCCTGATTGATGGCTTTCCCGCGTCCATGGCAATCTCTACAGGCACAACTTACAACCTTCTTACCCTTACACTGAGGGCAGAGAACGCGAGCTATCTCCCTGACATGTCTGCGTACCTCGTATTCAGAAGGTCGAATATTTTCGACGCCCATATTCAGGGACAACCTCACGAACTTCTTCTCTTTTGCCGGAGTGTGAGACTTCGTGCTGAAAACCTCCGCATCAACAAACCCTTCCCCATTGCAGCCATCGCACTGCTTCACGCTGGCGGCGCTGCGGGAATAGTCCTCGAACGCGATGGTGGCCAGCTGGTGCATCACCATCGGTTTAATCTCTGCATCAAGCTTCCGCAATGCCGCAACCCGGTCACATTTGGTCAGCGCGTACTGGGCCAACAATTCAATTGCCCTCTCCCGGTCATTATTGCTGATCCCCATCTTCCCGAGAAAAGCGCTATAACCCATGGCGGCCCGTTCCTGCGTCATGCCTATAGCGGCCATAATATCCGTTCCGGTTAATGAGTCTGACGCAGTAGCACGCGGAGAGTCGCTAATCATTGTCGATTTGGCGAAGTGGTATTTGAGGGTATTTTTAAGATTCATGCGGTCTCCAGCTCGGTAATGGTGAGTTCTAATTTCCCGCCCTTAACGACAGGCATCTTCACAACGCGATAGTCGACTACCTGGCAGTCATCCAGCCAGAATTCCGCCTTGGTTAAAGCGTCGAATGCAGCTTTTTGGAGGTTATCCAGATCGCGGCGCCGGCGGTCGGGCATATGACATTCAATTCGGATTTTGAGTGGTGCGGCCGTCCGGATATTAAGCCGGGCGCTTCGAATGGCACTGGCAACCGCGTAGCGATACGCGACGCCTTCAGCGCTAATGTGCGTGCGCCCGCGGTTGTGCCGGTAATACCGGTTGTTGCTCGGCGGCCAGGGCAAAGTGAATTGATATGTCTTCACATTCACCCCCACATCCGGTTTCGCCAGCGTATATCCGGGCGTGCTGGTGTATTTGAGGTCGGAAGGAATGCACTGACAGTCCAGGTCACGTAATCCTGGTTAAGGCTGCGCTCCACTCTCACACCGCGCGCTCTGTAACGCTTAACCAGTTCGTCGGCCTGTTCGGTGCTGCATTCGGTATGATGGAACCAAGAATGTTGCATGCCCATCACCCCGCAAAGCCAAGCAGCTGCGCGGCGACATTTTCGGCCTCATCGCGACTGCGGAATGAACGAGACAGGACCCAGCGCCAAAGAACATCGAGCGCAGCTTTATAAAGTTGCTGGAACTCGAGTTCGTCCATGTTGGCGAATGAGATGCTACGTGGATGCTTTTTTAGTGTGCCGTCAGGTAGCTGAATAGCATCAAAGTGCCCTGCCTCGACGATTACCCATGAGCGGTAAGCATCGAAGGATTTGCACAAGCTAATGCCATTTGTGACGCGCCGGTAAGCAACCTGCTCAAGATACTTCTCGGCAGCGTCGATCAGCGCGCCCTCATTCCCGCCATACGAAGCCAGGAACTTGGCGTAGCCGGTTATCAGCTTCCGCTCGTTACTCGAGATAGCCCCGCCGGCTGGTTCCCAGTATTCAAAACCGAGGCTGAGAAGCGCGAAAAAGCGCCGGTGAAATACAGGGTTTCGTACCCGCCTGAACTCGGCAACAAGAACATCGCCAAGACGGGTTTTGGTTTGCAGGATATCGCTGGTCTCGGGCGTAGCCGGGATCAGTATTCCTGAGTGGTGTTTTATAAGTTGTAATTCTAGCGCCATGGTTATCTCCGTGGCGCATCAGGTATAGGTTGTTCAGGCCTATGAAAGAATAATATCAGACGGTGGTGTAACTCGGTACCCCAGTCGTTTTGCAAATTGCATAAACCCGTTGAGAGTAAAGATTTTTTCCTCGTCGAGTAACGGTCGTAATGAAACTATTCCATTTACTCGATAAACCAGATATCTCCCTTCCGCCGGGAAGCTATAAATAACTGCTTTATCGGCCCTTCTGACCACGTCGTACCATTGATCATCTGCATTAAAGGCTTCTGCACTACACACTATTTCCCCCAGAGCGACGTATTGACGCAATAAACAGTAACCGGGAACAGCCAGGGGAACGCAAACAGCGATACTCTTTGAAACTGCTCCAGTGAAATTCACGCGATTAATAAAACCACTCGTCCGCGCTTTTCCAGTTCTTCTGCACGTTGTGTTCGACCTCTTTCTTGTCGCCCCCGAAATCAGCCAACCCATCATTGCCGGCACGCTTAATCGTAAGCTGGTAATCATCGAACTGCTTACTGAGTCTTTCGAGCAGTTTTGACTCAAGTGCAGGTATAGCCCTATCAGGAAGTTTCTTCATGCGATCAATGGATAACTCGATTTTCATTTTCCCCTCCGCAATGAACAACTGTATGCATATACAGTGCATTTATAAACGTATCTCACGGATTTTGCAACGATTAATGAGTGTTAGGACGACGGAGCGCTTGCAGGCTTGTAGGTATCTGTTTTATGGACGATATAGTAGGAATCTCGGATTTGGCCGTCAAAAATCAATAGTTATGTTGAATAGCTTTAAGTGGAGTTTTGTGCAGTTTCGCTACAAGATTTTGGTTTTGAGGTGAAATTAATAGAATGAAAATTCGGAAAGGCTATTATGGAGCTTGCTGTTATTGAGAAAAAAATTAGTCAGCAAGCTCTGAAACGACATGAAGCATTACCAAAGCGTAATGTGATCCAACCGATTATCGAAATTCACTGAGATGCAGGCACTCTATCATCCTGACGTAAAGCCTCGATCCCGACTTTCTGACCATAAGAAAGTTCAAGTGTATTGCCATCAGGATCAGCGAAGAAGACATAATAACCTACCGGTTCGCCTGCCTGAGCCGGTTCTTTTCGCAAGATGCCCTCCATTCTAGCCATCGCTACCTTATTGTCGATTTCTTCAATGCTTGAACAAGCTACTCCCAAGTGACCAAAATTACCTAAAGGGGTGTCAGTCACAGCATCAACCTGGACAAGGACAAGCGCAAAAGGGCGAGCTCGGTCACTTAACCACGCGACTTTACGTGCCTCCGGAAGATCAGGCTCTCGCCTATGTACGACTTCCATACCAGCATAACGGCTGTAGAAATCAATACTTTTTTCCAAATCTCTAACAACAAACGCAACGTGCGTAAAACCGACATCAATCTCTTTCATTAGGCTAATCCTTTGACTATATCGAGAATCGCCATCTTAAAAACTCAAGCTAACTTGAGGTCAAGTGCCTTTCATTCAATGCTTTTGCTGGATTTCTTGCACGTATCGTTCAATGTCGTTCAGGGTTGCAGCCTATGCTAACTAGCTCCAGCAAAATGAAGATAAGGCCCGCTACGCAAAGAAGAAGAGATAAAGTTAAAGCCACAATGAAAACCATTAGAACCTCCATGTGATAATTTTTACTATCACAATCTTAGAATCAATTTTTACTTTGTCACGTGTGCATACCAAGCAAATTTACGTTGCAGAATCGTGCATTTCTTGCAGGATTAAACCACATTAATTTACTGGTTTTTTTGTGAAGCATTTTACTCTTCATGGACAATTTTAACGGTACCGTACTCGAATTTGTAAATTTTTCAGTTAAATAGCCCAAACTGATCTTTCTTATGCTACTTTAGAAGAAAATCCTTTAAAGTGTGCAACTATGCTTACCACTCTCATCTATCGAAGCCACCTGCGAGCTGATACACCAATTCAATCCATTATTGACATGGTCAGTGAAGCAAATTCCCGAAATGAATGTGCGGGGGTAACTGGTGTTTTACTTTTCAATGGGATTCATTTCTTACAGCTTCTGGAAGGTGATGAAGCAGCTGTAATGCAAATCTATGAAAAGATTTGCCTGGATACACTTCACTTCAACATTGTAGAACTCTTATCCGATTATGCCCCCTATCGACGATTTGGCCGCTCAGGCATGGAATTAATTGATATAAGACTATTCAGTAAAGAAGAGTGTCTGGACAGGGTTCTTCAACGTGGAACAACCCAACATAAAATGCTTTACAACGACAGAGCCTTAAGGTTTTTCCGTACATTTATAGATTCTGCTGAGACAGATAGCTATTATGAACTTCCTGATAGGTTCAGTTGGTTTTTTTCATCCGATCAAATAGATGTATCATCAGTTGATCCCGCCATTATCGAAGATATGTATGCAGTTATAGACCCTCTCGCTGCCCAGATCCATTCTTTTGTCTTGAATGCTAAATCAGATAATGACGTTATAAAAGCCAATAATTTACTTTTTGATTTGGAATCGAAGAAAGATTTGTTAAAAATTGCAGGGGGTTTCATTACCTCTTCACAACGAGTATCAATAACACTCTTGCCTTTAACCTTACTGAGGGTACCGAATGCGATTGAGATTTTGCTCGATTACATCAGAGAAAGTAACTTACACCCAGAACAAGTTATAGTTGAGTTTTCTGAGAGCGAAATAATCCCTGAAATTGATGAGTTCGCGCATTCCGTGCAGATTCTCAAAAGCTGCGGTTTAAGTGTTGCTATTAATGACTTTGGTGTGGGAAATGCAGGTTTATTGTTTCTTTCGAAATTTCAGCCTGAGAAGCTCAAAATACACCCTCAACTAATCCATAATATACATAAGGACGGCTCTAAGCAGGCGATACTGCAAAGTTTAATACGTTGCGGCGAACTTTTAGAGATAAGGATTTGTGCAACAGGTGTCGAACAACCAGAAGAATGGATGTGGCTAGAATCCGCGGGTATATTTTGCTTCCAGGGCAATCTTTTTTCAAAATATGATAAAAATGGATATTTGAAGATCTTCTGGCCAGAATCTAATGAATTCATAGAATGTTAAAAAAAACTTGTAGACTTATTACTTTTTCATAGGCTTAACGCAGTCATAATCGATGGGTGTCAAGCTGGAAGCGGATAAACTAATATATAGTGAAAAGTCAGCGGGCCCGGCGGATGCACAAGCAATGCTTCAGTACTCAGCTAAAATGCGGTAAACGGCGCAGGCTTAGATATTTGGCCTCAATTTCGTTTACGAAGAACCAGTTCATCCCTATACCCTCCTACCAGTTTTCATCCAGTCATATTTGGCTTTTATAGCTCAGCTGGTACCGACCGGTAAGCGATACTTGGGCAGCAAACGCTGCCGCGCCTATACAGTATTGGCTTACCTTTTATCTGAAGTGCTCACGCTTTCATCCTCTTTCCCCTTGCGATGTTAATTCTCTCAACGCATTCTCTTAATGCTTTGACTTGCTCCGAAGATAGCTCAGATTCATCAATTGTGGCTAGAAGTGCGTTGAGGGAGCGCTCAATATCGTTTTTAGTCAATCGTAAACAGATAACCTTAACCCAACGTGGCGAGAACTTGCTGAGGCCGATTGCTCTTGTAATGCGCTGTTTCATGAGATGCCTCTTTACCGCCAGTGGTGGCGATTTGTAACTCGGTTATAACACACGTGAAGAAGACTTATGTGACTATTTCGCCTTAGAAATTTCTAAGGGTCGTTTAGCCAGGGTAACCGGGCTTTCAGTGAACATCTAAGTTGGTTTTCCAGCATGTCACAAAAGCGCCTCGTCATTACCCGAAGCGGCTTATCACGCGAAGGTAGTTTTTACGGTCATACACAGGCTGGAATGTCAGCTTTGTGCCAGTAGCGAAAGTAGTTAACAACCATCAGTGTTGTTTAACGGGGAAAGGATCACTACAACCTCTCAAATAAAGCGTTGCTCGATGCAGGTTTATTGACGTCGGGCACAACCGCTTGCCCGTTTCATTTGGTTATTTTTATCTTGCTAGCCTTTTTTCAATACTGCCATAATGCATTGATAACAATATAATAACATCATCTCGGGTCACCACCTTTTGCAGGGAGAAGAATGAAGATGTTGCGATCGCTACAGGCGCTCTGCCTGATGAGCTTTTTTCTGGCGGATGTGCGCGATGGGCTCGGCCCCTTTCTCGGCATTTATCTCACTGAACAGCACTGGCGACCGGATGATATTGGATTTGTGATGACCGCAGGCGGGATTGCGGCGCTGCTGGCGACGGTACCCGCAGGGATTATGATCGATGCCACGCGCAAAAAGCGCCTGCTGCTGCTCGCCTGCTGCGCGCTGGTCACGCTGGCGACGCTCATGCTCTGGTACAGCACCCGTTACAGCATTGCGATGTTTTCGCAGATTGTGTCCGGGCTGGTCGCCGCGCTGATTGGCCCGTTGGTAGCGGGGATCACGCTGGGCCTGACCGGCCAGCGCGGCTTCACGCGGCAGATGGGCCGCAACGAGGCGTTCAACCACGGCGGCAATATGCTGGCGGCCGTGCTGGCAGGCGGCGCGATGTGGCTGTGGGGCATCGGCGCTGTCTTTGTCCTGATGACGGGCATGGCGGTTTTCACCGCGCTTAGCGTACTGGCGATCCGCGAGCAGGATATTGATCATGACGCGGCGCGCGGCCTTGAAACCGGCGATAAGGCGCAGGTGGTGCCGCAGCTGTCAGTGCTGATGCGTCATCCTGTGTTGCTGACGACCGGGATCACGCTGCTGCTGTTTCACCTCGGAAACGCTGCGCTGCTGCCAATGCTCAGCATGCGCGTGGCTGCTACCGGCAGCAGCCTGTGGAGCCCTGGAATCTACGCGGCGACGACGGTAGTGATTTCGCAATGCGTGATGATCCCGGTCGCCCTTCTGACCTCCGCGCAGGCGCAGCGCTATGGCTACCGGCGGCTTATTCTGATTGCGCTTATTGTGCTGCCGGTGCGCGCCGCCCTGGCCGCCAGTTTTGCCGGGCCGTTATCCGTTATTCCGGTGCAAATTCTGGATGGCGTTGCCGCTGGGATCCTGGGCGTGGCGGTGCCGGGCTATATTGTTAACGCGCTACGCGGGTCCGGGCACATCAACGCGGGGCAGAGCGTGATTATGCTGATGCAGGGCGCGGGTGCCGCGTTTAGCCCGGCGCTGGCGGGCAGCATCGTCGCGCATTCGTCATGGCGCATGGCATTTGCGACGCTTGGGGGGGTGGCGCTTGCGGCATTAATTGTCTGGTGGCGCGCGGCCGGACGGGTATCGGCTACGGCATAATGACCGCCGCAAACCAGCTGCTCAGTATATACTGTTGATATTGCGTTCTTCTTTGTGAGAATGGCTCATGATCGCTTCCGTTCTTATCGCGCTTGTCGCCGTCATACACATACATATTCTCGTGCTTGAGATATTTTTGTGGGACACGAAAACAGGCCGCAAGGCTTTTAATCTCAGCGCTGATTTCGCCCGAGACAGCCGGGTGCTAGCCGCCAATCAGGGGCTGTATAACGGTTTTTTAGCGGCGGGATTGTTCTGGGGGCTGTGGCTGGGCGACGGTGGTCTCCAGTTTAAATTGTTTTTTCTAGTATGCGTGCTGATTGCGGGTCTGTTTGGCGCAATCACCGCCAGCAGGATAATTCTTTATGTGCAGGTGCTGCCCGCACTGCTGGCGTTAATTGCGCTGTGGATGGGACTATAACGGCGCAGGCCGCGCATGTGCCTCATTCAATAATACTTACCTGCGACTGGCTGTTCTACCAGGAGAACAGCACGAGATGCCAGAGCCTTGGCTCTTTGCGGGAAGGGTCGATTAATCTGACGTGTTCCCTGATAATTCACACAGAAGGCTGTTAGCAATGTCCGTTCCTCGCTCAAAGCAGACCATTTAATCCCTACGCCCTCCCATCGGCTTTCATCCGCTCATACTTGGCTTTGAGCAACTCAGCTGGCGTTGGCCCCTTCTGCGTCAGTGGCGCAGCCAGAGCCCGTCGAACAGGCGGAATCGGCTTCCCAGCCAGCACCCGCTTTTCCCACTTATCCAGAATATCTCCGGCTTCACGCTCGAGCTCTTTATGACTGAGTTGCCCATCAGTTCCGCGGCGCCGTAGTTCGAGGCAAATGTGGTAATAAACCGGCTTAGGCCACGGATACAGCTCGCTGCTCGGGTACCGGAACACCAGCTTACGCCACTTCCAGTATTCAGCCATGACGTCACCGGTGGTGATTCCCAGCACGCAGCGCCCTTCCCTGCACCACTTGATGAACTGGCCAGGTGGCGGCAGGAATGGACGCTCCTGACGACGCACCATGCGCATGCCTGCTTCAACCTGCTCCATTGTGGTTATCCCGTTTTCTTTGAACGCCAGCACCCATTGCCGGCGAATCTCGTTCACGTCTTCCTGGCTGCGATTAACCAGGCTTGCCGGGAACGCGGCGGCCAGCTGTACGAATAGCCCATTGATAATCTGCGCCACCTGCTGCGTTTGTTCGCGCTCGGTGTACTGCTCAGGCAAGTTATGGGCCACACGGCGAGCCTGTTCCCTGTCAAAATTGCGAATGCTCTCGGCAAGGTTTTTCATTCCAGTACCCCGTCAATCCAGTCGGTGTTATGCAGGTCGATACCGCTCCGGAAAGGTTTTACCGCCCCGGTTGCGCGCAGCCGTTTGGTGGTGAGCTGATCCCACTGTTTGCGCAGACTCGAAGGGCTCAGGATGTTGTCTTTCCAGAACTCGTCCCTGTTGGCCCACTGGAACAAATCGCAGATTTCGTAGTGCGTGCGCTTGTCCTGGACGCGCATCAGCCTGATGGTGTTTGCCCATTCAGCCCAGTTTGGTTCGGATAGCGAAGCGTTGACGGTGAGAAGCCTGTCGTAAATCCAGCGAGCGGCCTTGAGGTCGTCAGCGGATCCCCATGATTTACCTGCCGGGGTGTATATCCCGGCGGCAGCTTCTGGATGGCGCGAGAGAAACTTTTGAGTTTTCTGGTTTCGGGATTCGTCAGAATTCCGAGACGAGGATCTTTTAATATTGTTCTTGTTATAGTCTTGGGTGTCTACCGTTTCCGGGAAGGTTTTTCCCGTTTTCGGTAACACTTTTCCCGATTTCGGGAAGACTTTTCCCGTTTTCGGTTTGTCTAAAATCCAGGCGGAAAGGTCAGTATTTATACCGACCGTTTTCATCACACCCTGCTTCTGACTGAAGATAATTTTGCGTTCAGCAAGTGATTTGAGCGCATCCGAAACGTGGGAATCACTCAGCCCTGTAAGTTCGGCTATCACCGTGTTCGTCACACGGTCCTGCTTCTTGTTCCAGCCGTAGGTAAGCCAGATCACTGCTTCAAAACACTGCCACTCCCGGCCTGACATTCTCAGACGAGGCTTGAGCTGTTGGATCTCGTTAGCGACCTTGGTATACCCGTTCGACAGGTCGGCCATACGACCTCCCGGTTGTTCGGTTCTGTGGGGGAAATTGATAATTTCAGCTGTGTTTGACATACTTAGCTCCGCAATTACACTCCGTTTTTGCACCTGAAAGCCGTTGGTGTTCGAGCACCGCGGCTTTCGCCTTTTCTGAAGTCTTCACATTGCCCCCAGCATGGTTGTGACCATCGCCAGCAGCGGCGCTGTAAGGTCAGGATCGACTCTGAACATTTCGAAAATCCCCTCGCCTAACTCCCTCAGCTTTTCCTTCTTCGGTGCATCGAGCATCAAAGCTTGCTTCGCCTCACTCACCTCTTTTTCCAACCTGGCCATGCGGTAGGCAAACGAGTCGTTTTTAACGACACGGTCGCGGTATCGAAGCGGTAAGACAGACATGATCGCGGGCACGAGTTGTTCGACGTTCTTTCGGTACGAAGCGGAATCTTCTTTGTTGTCGAGCCAGCGGAACAGCTTCACGTTCCAGACATCTGCCTGGCCAGAGAAATCCACGCCATCAAGTTGGAGTTCTTCCGCCGCTTCTTGGATTTGAAGCGCAACAGCTACGCGCCCTTCTGCCGCAGCCCACGCCCGGACAGCAGAACAAATATCTCGATGATCAACATCCTGCGCTGCCGGTTCGCTTTGATGACACTGGAATATCAGTGAATTAGACGAAGCTCTGCTACTCTGTTGAAATGAAACAGTTTGCATTGTTAGGGCTCCTGTTTAGGTAAACCGTCTGTTGGGTTTGGGTAGAGATCTGGGCGCAACTCGTGCGGAGTTACGCCGGTAACCCCATAAATTTGCAGAACTCGATCTGCCGGGACGACGCCCTGATATCGATTTCGCCAATGACTAACAGTCATGGCGCTTACGGTTAGCAGTTGCGCTAAGCGCGTAGCAGTTCCTGCTTTGGTAATTGCTTTATCAATTGCTTTCATAAATAGCTCCTGTAATAACCACGCAATTAAACATATTGTTTATGTTAGTGTCAACATTTTGAATATTGAGCTAATAAACATTTGGTTTAGAATTCGTCCATGAAAAAAAAAACTCATCAGATTAACCACCCACAAGTTCAGCGGCTTAACGAGATTCTTGAGCTCAAGAAGTTGACCAAATCAGACATGGCCCGTATTTGTGGCGTCAGTGCTCAGTCGGTCAATAACTGGTTCGTACGTGGGACGATTGGTAAAAGCTCAGCGATTAAGCTGGCGGATGCGCTTGGGGTGAGCCTTGAGTGGCTGCTTGGCCAAGATGTTGGCGAGAAAGATGGACTGAAGCCGGACGAACAACGCCTGCTGGAACTTTACCGTCAGCTTCCCGAAGAAGAACAACAGAACATGCTTCGCATCTTCGCGCTTCGCCTGAAAGAGCTAGACGAACTATATGATAAGTATATGAAAGGCCGGATTCGTTCGCAGGATGATTGAGTAATCCTTTCAGCAATGATTCGTAAAGATCTACTATAAGAAATGGCCATAAAGTGGCCTTTTTTTATGCCCCTCTAATAACTAGCACATCCCTTGTACTAAGCGCCCATTTCCCGGACTTCCAGCCTGTATCATTCCGTCGAATTTTTTGCCTCCAAAGAACAAAATTTCACTCTCAATAAGCACCGAATAAACATTTTGTTTATTTAAAATTACTCATTTTGTTGACCTGCACTTAAACTTTGTGTTTAATCTAACTCATCAAGACGCATCACGTTCCACCAAGGCAGGATGCCCACGAAGTAGCCGCCGACGGCATATGAACAGTCGGATGAGGTGGAGAGATTAAAGCGCATCAGGTGTAAACGTTCCGCTGGCCGGCGTTAAGGCAAACGAGGGTGAGAATGATTGATTTCGCACGCAAACCAGGACGGCAACAGGCTGTAAAGCTGAACTTCTTCGAAGTGATTCTTCGCCGCTTATGCTACCTGCTGGCGCAAAAGGGGGATCCAGATGTGTAACTCGACGAAATGCGGGTACTGCGGCAAGCCGGTTGAACCGGAGGAAGTAGTTAAAAGCACCCTTCTCTATCGCAACGGCTCACAGCTGGCGCGCAAAGAAAAAGAATACTGCTCTGAACGTTGTGCTTCGTACGACCAGATGGCCCACGAGGCATAACGTAAAAGCCGCGCAAGGCGGCCCGTACGTCCGGTGCTCCCGACCAAAGTTACACCGGAAAACTACTTAAACAACCAAAGTTCACCCAATGGGCGCTATCTCTGGCCCGGGGATCTTACATCCAAAAAAGAGGATCTCACATGGAATTTTTCTATGTAGTTAAGGCTACGCAGAAATCTGGCAAAGAAGACGCAGTGATTTGGTTCACTGCTAAATCAGAAGCCCGTGCAAACCTACAGCTCGATGTTGAGCTGGAAGATGCCGGTATTGAAACCGGCCGCGGTAAGGATTATGCCAAACCGGTTCGCACCGATTTCCCTGTTTACAACGACCTGCCGGAAGAAAGCACAGTGGATTACACCTGGTGCAAACGCTACGCCCTCCAGGACGATGGACGCTCCTGGCTGCCAAAGGCTGGTACTGAGTCGACTGGTGCCGTGGACGAAACTGCCGCACCGGAAACGACCGTTAAAGTCGAAACTATCGTCGAGAGTGTCCCGCTTGAAAACCGCACTCCAGCGGTCCGTTTTGCTGTCCACCTGATCAGCGACAAATACCAGTCAAACATCACTAAAGAGCAGCAGCTGGCTGCAAGCGAAATGTCTCTGGATGAAGGCAACACCTATCTCCAGAATCTGCTGCTGGCGAAGAACGACATCCCTGAAGTTGCCGAACTCAGCCTGAACGCTGAGTGGAAACTGGTTCAGGCGATTAAGCAGGTCTTCGCGCCAGATGAAGAGCACGAAGTAAAGCTACTTACTGCTTTCATGGCCGACTGGTTGAGAGTAGATGCCGGCGACCGTAATGAGGTAGTGAGAGAGTGGAGGAACGGAAAGCTTACTCTGCTCAAATCAGAAAGAACCAGCGACGCCGATTTTACAACCGATCAGGTTCCAGAACCTGAAAACGGTATTCAGATTGACGAGAATGATGACGAAACCACACGTTATCCGGTCGTTCGTATGCCATTTCGCAAGCAGCTACTCGCTCAGTTCACCGCCGATGAACTGCGCCACCACTTAACCCGCGAAGAATACGAAGGTATCAGCGCGCTGGAAATGGACACAGACAACAGCTATGTCCAGAACCTGCTGCTGGCGGCAGAAAACTGCGAAGAGGTGAAGGGTTACGATACCAAAGACCTGTGGCGCTACACCGACGCCATTCGCAAAGTGTTCAGCCAGGAGAAGCGTCACGAACTCGCTTTGGTTCTCCGATTCACCAGAATCTGGGCTGCGACTGATTACATTGACCGCGGCACCCTGGTGCGCGAATGGGTTGAGGGTAATCGAATTTCTGAAGTAGGTTCTCCTGCACCTTTAGAACCAGAAAAACCAGAAACAACCGAATCCTATAAACGCGCTGTTGCCCAGAACATGGCGAACTTGAGCATTGAGATCGCGATTGCTCAGCTTTACCCAGATGCAGTACCGGGGCAAATCAACCGTACGCAACTCCTGGCCGCCAAAGAACTCGCTGACAAAAAAGATGAGTCGCACGCCAAGGCGCTCAAGGTTCTTAGTAAAACCACCGACATCCTCGACTACGACGCCAACAGTATTTTTGGAGTTACCCGCGCTATTTCATGGTCTGGAGAAGAAAGCACAACCAAACTGCGTAGCCAGGTGCGTGAGTGGTTCACGGCGAACGGCATCTATGAAAGCGGTGAGCGCTCTAAAGGCTATCCAGAATGGAACGAAGACTCCCGCGAGGTTCGTCATTCCACAGTGGAAGAACCAAGTACTCCAAGCCAGACAAAGGTCGCAAGCCTTGGAAGCGGCGTGTTCTTCATCGATGGCCTGATGGATGGAAATACCGAACCGGTCATCAATACCAACTCAAATGAAGTCGAAAAAACGGAAAACACAGCGGAGACCACCAGCGATGTGCAGATGGAAACGGCTAAGCCAGAAAAAGACGAAGATGTTGGTTCGGTACCACCGAGCGAAAGCACTGATGCAGCTAATTCGCAGACAGATTCCGTAGAAGCAGACCAGTTGCACGAAACAACAATTGACGTTCAGGAATCGAACCCAGAAGTGGAGTTCCCTGCATACTTCGAACCTGGCCGCTACGAAGGTCTGCCGAATGATGTTTATCACGCAGCAAACGGCATCAGCTCAACTCAGGTGAAAGATGCCCGTGTGTCGCTGATGTACTTCAATGCGCGCCACGTTGAGAAAACCATCGTCAAAGAGCGCTCTGCGGTGCTGGACATGGGCAACTTGGTACATGCGCTGGCGTTGCAGCCTGAACAACTGGACGCAGAATTCAGCGTTGAACCGGTAATCCCGGAAGGCGCATTCACAACGGCCGCGACCCTGCGCGCCTTTATCGATGAGTACAATGCCAGCCTGCCGGCGCTGCTGTCTGCCGACGACATTAAGGTGTTACTGGAAGAGTACAACGCCACCCTGCCGCCGCAGGTTCCGCTTGGCGCTAACCTGGAAGAAACGGCGCAGAACTATATGGCGCTGCCAGCTGACTTCCAGCGTATTGATGGTGACCAGAAGCAGACGGCGACGGCAATGAAGGCTTGCATCAAAGAGTACAACGCGACCCTGCCGACGCCGGTTAAAACCAGCGGCAGCCGTGACGCGTTGCTGGAGCAATTGGCAATCATCAACCCTGACCTTGTGGCTCAGGAAGCACAGAAACCGGCGCCACTGAAAGTGTCCGGTACCAAAGCAGACATGATCCAGGCCGTGAAGGCAGCCAAACCAGATGCCGTGTTTGCCGACGAGTTGCTAGATGCCTGGCGCGACAACCCGGAAGGGAAAGTACTGGTCACACGCCAGCAACTCAGCACCGCGCTGGATATTCAAAAAGCTCTTCTGGCACACCCGACCGCTGGCATGCTGCTGACCCACCCGAGCCGCGCCGTCGAGGTGAGTTACTTCGGCTTTGATGAGGAGACGGGCCTGGAAGTTCGTGTGCGCCCTGACCTTGAGATCGACTTGGACGGCGTGCGTATTGGTGCTGACCTGAAAACCATCAGCATGTGGAACGTTAAGCAGGAAAGCCTGCGCGCCAGGCTACACCGGGAAATCATTGAACGTGATTATCACCTGAGCGCGGCTATGTACTGCGAAACCGCGGCGCTGGACCAGTTCTTCTGGATTTTCGTCAACAAAGACGAGAACTATCACTGGATCGCCATCATCGAGGCATCCGCAGACCTTCTGGAACTGGGCATGCTCGAGTATCGAAAAGCAATGCGCGCTATAGCAACCGGCTTCGACACAGGGGAATGGCCAGCGCCAATCATCGACAATTACACCGACGAACTGAACGACTTCGACCTGCGCCGCCTTGAAGCGCTGCGCGCTCAGGCTTAAGGGGGATTTATGCAAAATACTAATGTTACGGTTACTGACCAAAACACCGTTGTTAACTCAAACGTGGCTTTGTTCGATTCCCAGTATCTGAACGCCATCAGCACGTTCGCGCAGATCATGGCGCAAGGCACCGCGACTGTTCCTAAACACTTACAGGGTAATCAGGCCGACTGCATGGCGGTAGCAATGCAAGCGGCACAGTGGCAGATGAATCCCTTTGCCGTGGCGCAGAAGACGCACCTGATTAACGGTGTGCTCGGGTATGAAGCTCAACTGGTTAATGCCGTCATTTCACGCAGCGGCGTGCTTGCCAGTCGTTTTGATTATGAGTGGTACGGTCCATGGGAAAAGGTTGTAGGAAAATTCCACATCCGTAAAGGCGATAAAGGCGAGTACCGCGTCCCGGGCTGGACCTTGGCTGACGAAGCCGGGATCGGCATCATTATCCGCGCAACCCTGAAAGGCGAAGACCAGCCGAGAGAACTGGATTTACTGCTGGCTCAGGCCCGTACCCGAAACTCTACCCTGTGGGCTGACGACCCTCGCCAGCAGCTGGCGTACCTGGCTGTCAAACGTTGGGCGAGACTGTTCTGTCCGGATGTGATTCTGGGCGTTTATACCCCCGATGAATTGGATGATCGCCGTGAAGAACGAGAGGTAAACCCTGCCTCAGCGCAGCACGTAAGCCTTGCAGACATTTCAGGTGACAACGTCACTACAACGCAAACGGCTCAGGAATCAGCTCAAAACATCGATGCACTTGCTGATGATTTCCGTGACCGCATCGAGGCGGCTCAGGATGTGGATAGCGCTAAAGCTCTGCGCGCAGATATTGAAACCGTGAAAGCAACGCTGGGTTCTGCCCTGTTCACTGAGCTGAAAAACAAGGCCGTGAAGCGTTATTACCTGGTAGACGCACGCAACAAGGTTGAGGCCGCAATCAATTCCTTGCCACCATCAGATGATCCTGATGCAGCTGCGCGGTTCGCAGAAGTAGAGCGCGTTCTTGCATCGTCGAAACGCCATCTGGGCGACGAGCTGCATGGTCAGTTCAGAATCACCCTGGCGGATATGAAACCGGAATATGTGGGCTAACGAGATCGGGAGGGGAATCCCTCCCTCAAGGAGAAGAAATGCGACTGATTAATCGAGGCAGTAAGCAATCCCCTTTGGCTCGCCAGGCATGTGAAATCGCACTCGCAGCCCACCAGCGAAGATATGGTGACTATGGGCGCAGCAAGATGAAAGAGACCTATACGGTGAGAGTGGAAGGCGTGAAGGTCTGGGTTGAAGTGGTCAACTGCAAGGCAAGCTACGTGGCCACAGCAATGACCGGCATGCGCCGACTGCGTTCCCTGCCCGGCCAGGCAAACTGAAACTGAAATATCAACGATTAAAGACCGGCATATCTATACTCATGCCGGTTACCTGAGGTGAACAATGTCGCAGGTAATTTACGATTCAGAATGGGGCGTTGCTTCAAAACTAAAAGAGAAGACAGGCCTTACAGATCGTCAGATTAAAAGCTATCGCCAAACCTCCTGGGTAGAAGGTGTTCATTTTAAGAGAATCCCATTGGATGGAAGCTGCTCCGAAGAGCGAGGACTTGTCTGGTACAACATCCCAAACATTAACAGGTTTGTGAAGGAGGCATAATGGCTGCAATGCCAACGGGTGTTGAGATCCACAACAATAAGATACGAATAAGTTTCAACTTTCAGGGCGTTAGATGCCGAGAAACATTGAAAGGATGGATCGTAAATGCTTCGAATCTCAAAAAAGCCGGGAATCTAAGGGCCAAAATTGTAAGCGAGATTCAGCTGGGCACTTTTGACTACCGGGGCGTGTTTCCGGAGTCAAAGGTAGCAGCAAAGTTTTATGCATCTAAAAATATTACGACGTTCGCAGAACTTGCAGCAACCTGGCACGAAAACCATAAAATCGATCTCTCCCCCAATGCCACAAGAAGCTATGGGATAGCTGTAAGAACGTTAACAAAACTAATTGGCCCTGAAACACTGGTTGCATCCATCACCAACAGCGACATTCTGGGCTGGAGAAAAGAATTACTGACTGGCGAGACTAACTATGCACCCGAAAAGAGGAGAAATAAAACCGGCCGCGCCGTTAGAACAGTAGATTATTATCTGGCCATCCTGCGACAAATCCTCGACTATGCGGTTAAAAATAAAGTCATTTCATATCAACCATATGTCGGGATAAAAAGGCTTCGTAAAGGGCAAACAAAACCAGACCCACTTCTGAGACATGAGTTTGAGCAGTTGAAAGAGACTGCTCCGCCTCAGCAAAAAAACATGTGGCAATTTTTTGCTTACACCGGCGTTCGGCCCGGTGAGCTTTGCGCTCTTGCCTGGGAGGATATCGATCTTAATTCCGGCGAAGCTAACATAGCGCGCAATCTAACTCAGGAAGGCTTGTTTGGACCACCCAAAACTGAAGCTGGATACCGGAGGATAAAGTTACTTGAGCCGGCTCTGGAGGCTTTGCGAGCTCAAAAGGTGCTAACGGGAGGTTCCCCAAAGGTACCAATCACTTTTCACCACCGGGAGTTCGGAAAAACAGAAACGCAGAAACTGCATTTTGTGTTTATGCCTCGACCTCAGAAAGGCAAGCAGGCAGCCTACTATTCAGTTAGTTCTATTGTGTCACTATGGGATATTACGGTAAGACGATCGGGCATTCGCCGCAGACGCCCCTATCAGTTGCGTCATACATACGCGTGCTGGATGTTGTCGGCAGGTGCTAATCCTGCTTTTATAGCGAATCAGATGGGTCATGAGAATGCAGAGATGGTCTTCCATGTATACTCTGCGTGGATAAATGCTCTCGATAGCGATCAGGTATCATTTTTGAATCAGCGCTTTGGCGGATATGCTAATGCCCCTATAGTGCCCCTGAAGCTAAAAACAATGTAGTTAATTTATTGATTTTCCGGTGATATTTAATGAAAAAGCTGTTTGTACAGTTTTATCTTCTGCTGTTTGTCTGCTTCCTGGTAATGACGATGCTGGTCGGGCTGGTCTATAAATTCACCGCAGAGCGCGCGGGCAGACAATCCCTGGACGACCTGATGAAAAGCTCGCTCTACCTGATGCGCAGCGAACTGCGTGAAATTCCTCCGCATGACTGGGCACGCACCTTAAAAGAACTGGATCTGAATCTGTCGTTTGACCTGCGCATCGAGCCGATGAAGGATTTTGATTTAGCGCCGCCCGCGATGCAGCGCCTGCGCGACGGAGACATCGTGGCGCTGGACGAAAAATACACCTTCATTCAGCGTATTCCCCGCAGCCACTATGTCCTGGCCGTCGGGCCGGTACCCTACCTCTATTACCTGCACCAGATGCGCCTGCTGGATCTCGCCCTGCTGGGCTTTATTGCCATCTCGCTCGCTTTCCCTGTTTTCATCTGGATGCGCCCGCACTGGCAGGACATGCTGAAACTGGAATCCGCCGCGCTGCGTTTTGGGGAAGGTCATTTCACTGAACGTATACACTTCGACAGCGGCTCCAGCTTTGACCGCCTGGGTATTGCCTTTAACCAGATGGCCGATAACATCAACGCCCTGATAGCCAGTAAGAAACAGCTGATCGACGGCATTGCGCATGAACTGCGCACGCCGCTGGTACGCCTGCGGTATCGTCTGGAGATGAGCGAAAACCTGACCGATGCGGAATCTCAGGCGCTCAATCGGGATATTGGCCAGCTCGAAGCGCTGATTGAAGAGCTGCTGACCTATGCCCGCCTCGATCGCCCTCAGACAGAGTTGCACCTGAGTACGCCGGATCTCCCCGCCTGGTTACAGTCGCACATTAACGATGTGCAGAGCGTTAATCCTCAGCGAAAACTGCTGACGGCTATTACTCCCGGGGCGTATGGCGCGCTGGATATGCGCCTGATGGAGCGCGTGCTGGATAATCTGATGAACAACGCCATGCGCTACAGCGAAACTACGCTGCGCATAGGTTTAGATTTGCAGGGGAGCCAGGCGATTCTGCATGTGGAAGACGATGGTCCCGGCATTGAGCCAGCCGAGCGTGAGAAGGTTTTCGAGCCGTTTGTGCGCCTCGACCCCAGCCGCGACCGCGCTACCGGCGGCTGTGGTCTGGGGCTGGCGATTGTCCGATCCATTGCCCTGGCGATGGGCGGCACGGTTCGCTGCGAAGCCAGCGAGCTGGGAGGGGCCCGCTTCGTCTTTAGCTGGCCGATCTATCACAACATTCCCCTTCCCGTACCTGCCTGACCTAAACCGCACGCTGGCCTGACCCGGCGTGTTGTGCTATACCTTTAGTATGTTGTAACTAATTAAGGGCGACCATGGCGACTTACGATCTCATCGAAAGGCTGAACACTACGTTTCGGGAAATAGAGCAGGCGTTATTGACCCTGACGGGGCAACTACAGGGCTGCCGCCTGCTGGCCGCCCGCGTCTTTTCCCTGCCCGACGTGGCGAAAGGCGCGGAACACGATCCGCTGAACACCATTGAGGTGACGCAGCATATTGGTAAGGCGGCCCTGGAGCTGACGTTGCAGCACTATCGCCGCCTCTTCATCCAGCAGCAGTCCGAAAATCGCAGCAGTAAGGCCGCCGTTCGCCTGCCCGGCGTCATCTGTCTGCAAACGGATACCGCAACGCGTGAAGAGATTGAGGCGCGGATTACGCATATTAATGCGCTGAAAGCCGCCTTCGAGAAGATCGTGACCGTTGAGTCCGGGCTGGCGCCCGCAGCCCGCTTTGAATGGGTGCATCGCCAGCTTCCGGGGCTGATCACCCTGAACGCTTACCGCTCGCTGACGGTACTGCGCCACCCCGCCACGCTGCGCTTCGGCTGGGCCAACAAGCACATCATTAAAAACTTCACGCGCGATGAGATCCTGGCGCAGCTGGAGAAAAGCCTGAAATCGCCGCGCACGGTCGCCCCGTGGTCGCGGGAGCAGTGGATTGAACGGCTGGAGCAGGAGTACCACAGCATTGCCTCCCTGCCGGCTGATACGCGCCTTAAGATAAAGCGTCCGGTGAAGGTGCAGCCTATCGCCCGCGTCTGGTATGCCGGGCAGCAAAAGCAGGTGCAGTATGCCTGCCCAACGCCGCTGATTGCGCTCTACGATGCCGATCGGGGTGCGGTAGTGCCGGATATCGGGGAACTGCTGAACTACGATGCCGAAAATATTCAGCATCGCTATAAACCCCAGGCGCAGCCGCTACAGCTGATTATTCCGCGGCTGCACCTGTACGTGGCGCAGTGATTATTTAAGGCTGCCCACCATCGCTTCCGGGCGGACCCAGGCGTCAAACTCGGCGTCCGTCAGGTAGCCCAGCGCCAGCGCAGAGGCTTTCAGGGTAAGCCCCTCTTTGTGCGCTTTTTTCGCGATTTCAGCCGCCTTGTCATAGCCGATATGGGTGTTCAACGCCGTTACCAGCATCAGGGACTCATTCAGCAGCTGGCTGATTCGCTCGCGATTTGGCTCAATGCCCACCGCGCAGTGCTCGTTAAAGCTATCCATGCCGTCGGCCAGCAGACGAATCGATTGCAGTACGTTGTGGATCACCATCGGGCGATAGACGTTAAGCTCGAAGTTACCCGACGCGCCGCCCATGTTCACCGCCACGTCATTACCCATCACCTGGCAGCACAGCATGGTCATGGCTTCGCACTGGGTTGGGTTCACTTTACCCGGCATAATGGAGCTGCCCGGCTCGTTTTCCGGAATGCTGATCTCGCCGATGCCGCAGCGCGGGCCGGAGGCCAGCCAGCGGACGTCGTTGGCGATTTTCATCAGCGAGGCTGCCAGCCCTTTCAGCGCGCCATGGGTGTGAACCAGCGCATCGCAGGTCGCCAGCGCTTCGAATTTATTCGGGGCGGTAACAAACGCCTGCCCGGTGATCTTCGCCAGCTCGTCGGCCACGCGCACTGCATACTCGGGATGGGTATTTAACCCGGTGCCAACCGCCGTTCCGCCGAGCGCCAGCTCCGCCAGGTGCGGCAGGCTGTGTTCGATATGCTTAAGGTTGTGCTCCAGCATCGCCACCCAGCCGGAGATTTCCTGGCCGAGCGTCAGCGGCGTGGCGTCCTGGAGATGCGTACGACCAATTTTAACGATGTCACGGAAAGCCTGCGCTTTCTCATAAAGCGTCGATTTGAGCACGTTGAGCTGCGGAATAAGCTGCTCGCGGACAGCGATGACAGCCGCCACGTGCATGGCCGTCGGGAACACGTCGTTGGAACTCTGGCTTTTATTCACGTCATCGTTCGGGTGAACTTTACGCTCCATGCCGCGCGCGCCGCCAAGCAGCTCGCTCGCGCGGTTCGCCAGCACCTCGTTCATGTTCATGTTGCTCTGGGTGCCTGAACCGGTCTGCCAGATGGCGAGGGGAAACTCGTCGGGATGTTTGCCCGCCAGCACTTCGTCGGCGGCGTTAATGATGGCGCTGGCTTTATCAGCATCCAGCAGGCCCAAATCCTGGTTTACTTTGGCGGCTGCGCGTTTGGTCAACGCTAGCGCCTGGATGAGCGAGACGGGCATTTTTTCTGTCGAAATGCGGAAATGCTCCAGCGAACGCTGGGTTTGCGCGCCCCATAGCTTGTCGGCCGGGACGTCGATGGCGCCCATAGAGTCTTTCTCGCGGCGATGCATTGTCATTACTTACTCCTTGATAACAAAGATGGGATTGCTCACATGCTTAAGAGATAAGTATTGATGACTTCTGAGAAACGTTATGGCGCTTTGTGCGCTCTTTTTGACGTCGGGTGGCGCTGACGCTTACCCGACCTACGAGAATGTAAGCCGGGTAAGCGTCAGCGCCACCCGGCAATTTACAGAATTACTTCACACACGCCGAACACTGAGACGACTGGATCTGTTTGAAGAAGTCGTTACCTTTGTCATCCACGAGGATGAACGCCGGGAAGTCTTCCACCTCAATTTTCCAGATCGCTTCCATACCCAGCTCCGGGTACTCCACGCACTCCAGGCTTTTGATACTGCCCTGCGCCAGCACCGCTGCCGGGCCGCCGATGCTGCCGAGATAGAAGCCGCCGTGCTTGTGGCACGCGTCCGTCACCTGCTGGCTGCGGTTGCCTTTCGCCAGCATAATCATGCTGCCCCCGTTGGCCTGCAACTGGTCAACGTAAGAGTCCATACGGCCCGCCGTGGTGGGGCCTAACGAACCGGAAGCATACCCCTCAGGCGTTTTTGCCGGGCCTGCGTAGTAGATCGGGTGATCTTTAATGTACTGCGGCAGCCCTTCGCCGTTGTCCAGGCGCTCTTTCAGCTTCGCATGGGCGATGTCGCGACCCACGATGATTGTCCCGTTCAGGGACAGGCGCGTTGAAACCGGATACTGCGAAAGCTGGGCCAGGATCTCCTTCATTGGACGGTTGAGGTCGACGCGCACCGCTTCGCCCTCACCCGCTTTACGCAGCGCTTCCGGAATATATTTACCCGGATTGTTCTCCAGCTTTTCGATCCAGATGCCGTCGCGGTTGATCTTGGCCTTGATGTTACGATCCGCAGAGCACGACACGCCCATACCCACCGGGCAGGATGCACCGTGACGCGGGAGTCGGATCACGCGAATGTCATGCGCGAAGTATTTCCCGCCAAACTGCGCGCCCAGACCCAGATTCTGCGCTTCTGTCAGCAGTTCCTGCTCAAGCTGCACGTCGCGGAACGCCTGACCATGCTCGTTACCTTCGGTTGGCAGGCCATCGTAGTATTTGGTGGAGGCCAGCTTGACGGTTTTCAGGGTGCTTTCCGCGGAGGTGCCGCCAATCACAAACGCGATATGGTACGGTGGACAGGCCGCGGTGCCGAGGGTGCGCATCTTCTCGACCAGATAGTTCTTCAGCTTGCCCGGAGTCAGCAGCGCTTTGGTTTCCTGGTAAAGATAGGTTTTGTTGGCTGAACCGCCGCCTTTGGCGATGCAGAGGAATTTATATTCGTCACCGTCGACACTGTAGAGGTCAATCTGCGCCGGCAGGTTAGTGCCGGTGTTCACCTCTTTGTACATATCCAGCGCCGCGTTTTGGGAGTAGCGCAGGTTATCTTCGGTGTAGGTGTTGTAGACGCCGTGCGCCAGCGCCGCTTCGTCACCGCCGCCGGTCCAGACGCGCTGTCCTTTTTTACCGGTGATAATGGCCGTGCCGGTGTCCTGGCAGGTCGGCAGAATGCCTTTCGCCGCGATATCCGAGTTACGCAGGAATTGCAGCGCGACGTATTTGTCGTTCTCGCTGGCTTCCGGGTCGCTCAGGATATCGGCAACCTGCTGCTGATGCGCCGGACGAAGCATAAAGGAAGCATCGTGGAAGGCCTGCTGCGCCAGTAGCGTCAGCGCCTGGGGGTCAACTTTGAGGATCTCCTGCCCTTCAAACTCAGAGACAGAAACGTAATCGCGGGTTAACAGGTAATACTCGGTCCGATCCTGACTGAGGGGGAAAGGATCCTGATAATGGAAGGGTTTATTCGACATTGTTCTCTCACTTACTGCGTCGGTCTGTTTATTCAGGGCAGATGTTCCGCTGCCCGGCTTAAAAGCGAGTCAGCTTATCCTACACAATTTTTTAACAAAAACTGAGACTAGTACGACTTTTTACATCCGCAGGTTACTTCCATCCGGTTTATTGCTTTAATACCCGGAGTTAATTCCACATTTGAATCAGGGCTTGATAATGCAAAAACTCATCAACTCAGTGCAAAACTACGCCTGGGGAAGTAAAACTGCGTTAACGGATCTCTACGGTATCGCCAACCCGGACAATCTGCCGATGGCAGAGCTGTGGATGGGCGCGCACCCGAAGAGCAGCTCAAAAATAGAAGATGCCAGCGGCCAGGCTCGTAGCCTGCGTGACGTCATCGACGCCGACAAGGCTGCGCTGCTCGGCGAAAAAGTGGCGAATCGTTTTGGTGAATTGCCGTTTCTGTTCAAGGTCCTGTGTGCCGACCAGCCGCTCTCCATTCAGGTTCATCCGAACAAAAAAGCATCTGAAATCGGGTTTGCCAAAGAAAATGCCGCAGGTATTCCGTTAGACGCGGCAGAGCGTAACTACAAAGATCCTAACCATAAGCCGGAACTGGTGTTCGCCCTTACTCCTTTCCTGGCGATGAATGCCTTCCGCGAGTTTTCCGAGATCATTTCCCTGCTGCAACCGGTCGCCGGAGCGCACAAGGCTATCGCCCACTTCCTGGAGAACCCTACCGCGGAAGCCCTGAGCGCGCTGTTTGCCAGCCTGCTGAATATACAGGGCGAGGAAAAATCCCACGCGCTGGCGGTGCTGAAAGCCGTGCTGAACGGCCAGCAGGGTGAGCCATGGGAGACCATTCGCGTGATTTCGGCATTTTACCCGGACGACAGCGGCCTCTTCTCTCCGCTGCTGCTGAACGTGGTGAAGCTTAATCCGGGCGAAGCGATGTTCCTGTTCGCTGAAACCCCGCACGCCTACCTGAACGGCGTGGCGCTGGAGGTGATGGCTAACTCCGATAACGTGCTGCGCGCGGGCCTGACGCCTAAATACATCGACATCCCTGAGCTGGTTGCCAACGTGAAGTTCGAGGCGAAACCTGCTGTGGAGCTGCTTACACAGCCGGTGAAAAATGGCGCAGAGCTGGACTTCCCGATCCCGGTTGACGATTTTGCCTTCTCCCTGCACGACCTTAGCGCAGACGAAACCGCCATTGCTCAGGAGAGCGCGGCGATCCTGTTCTGCGTGGAAGGAGAAGCGACCTTGCATAACGGTAGCGAACGTCTCGTACTTAAGCCGGGGGAATCCGCTTTTGTTCCGGCAAACGAGTCGCCTGTCTCCGTGAGCGGCACTGGCCGTCTGGCGCGCGTTTTTAATAAGCTTTAGGGACTTACTGAATTTTTTAACAACTCTTGCTAAGCTATTAACAGGCGTTGTAACACCAGGCGGTTTTGACCGCCTGGTTTCATTTTAGGGATAATCGCAATGAAAAAATCGGTCGTAGCGGTAGGAGTGATTGTTGCTTTAGGCGTGATCTGGACGGGTGCTTCCTGGTATACCGGGAAACAGCTGGAAAGCCGTCTGGCAGAGATGATGGCGCAGGCAAACAGCGAGATTAAGCGCAGCGCGCCTGAAGCAGGCCTGGAGCTGAGCTACCAGAATTACCAGCGCGGCGTGTTTACCAGCCATATGCAGGTGGTGGTGAAGCCGGTTGCGGGTAATCAGAACGCCTGGCTGAAACCGGGCCAGAGCGTGGTGCTGGATGAGGTGGTCAGCCACGGTCCGTTCCCGCTGGCGCAGTTGAAGAAATTTAACCTGATCCCCTCAATGGCATCAGCCAGAACCGTACTGGTCAATAATGAGGTGACGAAGCCGCTGTTCGATATGGCGAAAAATACGTCGCCGTTTGAGATCAATACCCGCATCAGCTATGCCGGCGATACGCATTCCGACATCGACCTGAAAGCGCTGAATTACGAACAAGGCACCGATAAAGTCGCCTTCAGCGGCGGTAATTTCAAGCTTGACGCCGATCGTGACGGCAAGAATGTCTCCCTGACTGGCGATGCTGAAAGCGGCCTGGTGAATTCAGTTAATGAATATAACCAGAAGGTTCAGCTCACCTTTAACAACCTGAAGGCCAGCGGCAACAGCCGTATGACTGATTTTGACGAGCGTATTGGCGACCAGAAGCTGAGCCTCGATAAGATCGCCATTGCGATTGAAGGCAAGGAGATGGCGGTGCTGGAAGGCATGGATCTGGACGGCAAGTCGGACGTGTCCAAAGACGGTAAAAGTATCAATACCCAGCTGGATTACAGCCTGAAAAGTCTGAAGGTTCAAAATCAGGACCTGGGTACCGGCAAGCTGTCACTGAAAATCGGTAACATTGACGGCCAGGCATGGCACGAATTTAGCCAGAAATACAGCAAAGAGAGCCAGGCTCTGCTGACCGATACCGCCCTGCAACAGAACCCGCAGGCGTACCAGCAGCAGGCGATGAGCGTGCTGTTCAATAACCTGCCGATCCTGCTGAAAGGCGAGCCGGTAATTACCGTTGCGCCACTAAGCTGGAAAAACGACAAGGGCGAAACCAACTTCAACCTGTCGCTGTTCCTGAAGGATCCGGCAGCCGCTACCGGCGAACCGCAGACCCTGGCCCAAGAAGTTGACCGCAGCGTGAAGTCGCTCGACAGCAAGCTGACTATCCCGATGGATATGGCGACCGAGTTCATGACGCAGATTGCGAAGCTTGAAGGTTATGGTGAAGAGGATGCAGGCAAACTGGCGAACCAGCAGGTAAAAGGCCTGGCGGCGATGGGCCAGATGTTCCGCATCACGAAAGTGGAAGACAACACCATTTCCACCAGCCTGCAATACGCTAATGGTCAGGTGACGCTCAACGGCGACAAAATGCCGCTGGAAGATTTTGTCGGCATGTTTGGTATGCCGACGCTGGGCATTCCGGCACCGGCTGAACCGGCAGCGCCGCCGGCAGTACCGCAGCAGTAAATGACAAAACCCCTCGCACGAGGGGTTTTTTATTGCCGGGTGGCGGCTGCGCCTCACCCGGCCTACGATTCTGAGCCTACGTCACTTCACCGTCACTAACCGCGCCGCCACAATCTGATGCCCGGCCTGTACGTCCGCCTTCTCGATCCGCTGCATGATCCTGTCCGCGAGGGTGTACCCCATTTCACGAGCCGGCGTTGTCGCCCAGACGATTGGGAGATCGTCCAGCGCATTTTCACCCACATCGGCAAACGCCCCCAGCGCCACCTGGTGACCGAAGAAGGTTTCTACCCCGCCCTCACCGCTCTGGCGTCCGGCGCGGATCAAGCCGAACCACGCCCCCATCGCAATCACATCGTTATAGCAAATCACCGCGCTGATTGTCGGGCTGGTGCGGAGCAACGTGCCGATGGCTTCTGCGGCTTTCTTCTGGCTGGATTCGCACTCCATCACCCATTCGCTGTGAAACGGTAGGCCGTATTTGATGAGCGTGGAACAGTAACCGCCCACTCGCTCGGCACGCGTGAGGGACGAGCTTTTACCGCCGAGCCAGGCGATGCGCTGATGCCCGCGATGAATAAGATGTTCGGTCAGCATTTGCGCGGCCTGCATGTTATCCGGGCGAAGGGTATCGGCTTCGTCGAGATAGCTGGCGCGCGACGCAAACACCAGCGGTACGCCTTTCTGCGCGGCGCGCTCACAGAGTTCGCTGCCCACGCCGGACGCGCCGGCCACTATCACCCCATCCACCCCTTGCGTCAGCAGCATATCCAGCCTGGAGAGCAGCTGCTCCGGTTCGCGCCCACCGTGGAGCAGGAACACCATTCGCCCCTGCGCTTCAAGCGCTTCGGTAAGCCCCGCGGTCAGTTCTGCATAAAACGGCGACGTGAGGTCGCGAACGATCAGCCCTATCACTCCGCTTTGCCCGCCGCGCAGCGCCGATGCCTGGCGATTTCGCACAAAGCCCAGCTGCTCAACGGCCTCGTTGACGCGCTGACCCGTTGCAGGAGAGATGCGCCCCTTTCCGCTCAGTACCAGCGAAACGGTGCTGACGGAAACCCCCGCCGCCAGCGCGACATCGTTGATGGTGATCTTTTTCGCTACAGCCATGTGGTGGCGTGACTCCCTGATAATGAGAACGCTAAAACGTTTTATCAATACGTTATCTTTATACTACCAGTAAAAGCCTGAGAATGTGATTTAGCGCGCACTAAAGTTTGATAAAACGTTTTATCTTCTCGCTGCATCGAGGCCGTTAAATCTCTTTCTACCATTTAAGGAGTCGTTTTATGACGACGAAAGCAGCACAAAAAATATCGCTGTGGGAGTTTTTCCAGCAACTGGGTAAAACCTTTATGCTGCCCGTGGCACTTCTCTCCTTTTGCGGGATCATGCTGGGGATCGGCAGTTCGTTAAGCAGCCACGATGTTATTACCCTGATCCCTTTCCTGGGAAATCCGGTACTTCAGGCGATCTTCATCTGGATGAGCAAGGTCGGATCGTTTGCCTTCAGTTTCCTGCCGGTGATGTTCTGTATCGCCATCCCTCTGGGCCTGGCGCGCGAAAATAAAGGCGTGGCGGCCTTTGCGGGCTTCGTGGGCTATGCGGTCATGAACCTTGCGGTTAACTTCTGGCTGACCGCGAAAGGCATACTGCCGACGATCGACGCGGCCGTACTGAAAGCCAATAACATTCAGAGCGTGATCGGTATTCAGTCCATCGACACCGGGATCCTGGGAGCCGTGATCGCCGGGGTGATCATCTGGATGCTGCACGAGCGCTTCCATAACATCCGCCTGCCCGATGCGCTGGCCTTCTTCGGCGGCACCCGCTTTGTGCCAATTATTACGCTGGTTGTGATGGGGCTGTTTGGCCTGATCATTCTCCTGATTTGGCCCGTTTTTGCTATGGGGATCGCTGGTATTGGCCGCATTATCAACGGCGCGGGTGATTTCGGACCGATGATTTTCGGCACGGGCGAACGTCTGCTGCTGCCGTTCGGCCTACAGCACATTCTGGTTGCCCTGATCCGCTTTACCGAAGCGGGCGGCACCATGGACGTTTGCGGCCACTCCGTGAGCGGCGCGCTGACCATCTTCCAGGCGCAGCTGAGCTGCCCGACCACGCACGGCTTCTCTGAAAGCGCGACCCGTTTCCTGTCGCAGGGTAAAATGCCTGCCTTCCTCGGCGGTCTGCCCGGCGCGGCGCTGGCGATGTACCACTGCGCCCGTCCGGAAAACCGTCACAAAATTAAAGGCCTGCTGATTTCCGGCGTGATCGCCTGCGTCGTAGGCGGCACTACCGAGCCTATCGAGTTCCTGTTCCTGTTCGTTGCCCCGGTGCTGTACCTCATTCACGCCGTGCTGACCGGCCTGGGCTTCACCGTGATGGCGGTGCTGGGCGTCACCATCGGCAATACCGACGGCAACGTAATCGACTTCGTGGTGTTCGGTATCCTGCACGGCCTGTCCACCAAGTGGTATCTGGTGCCGGTAGTGGCGGCCATCTGGTTTGCGGTGTACTACGGGATCTTCCGCTTCGCCATCACCCGCTTTAACCTGAAAACGCCAGGCCGCGATGCCGATACGGCCACCAGCGTTGAACAGGCGGTAGCCGGAACCGTGGGTAAATCCGGCTATAACACGCCGGCTATTCTGGCGGCGCTCGGCGGTGCGGATAACATCACCTCTCTGGATAACTGCATCACCCGCCTGCGCCTGTCGGTGGCAGACATGTCGAAAGTGGACACCAACGCCCTTAAAGCTAACCGGGCTATTGGCGTGGTACAGTTAAATCAACACAATTTGCAGGTCGTCATTGGCCCGCAGGTTCAGTCAGTGAAGGATGAGCTGGCAACCCTGATGCGAACCGTCGAAGCCTGATGCCTCGCCCCCCTCGTCATGAGGGGGTTTTACTTTACGGAGCACCGTCATGTTTGATTTTTCTACCGTCGTGGATCGACACGGCACCTGGTGTACCCAGTGGGATTATGTCGCCGACCGTTTTGGTGCTGCCGACCTGCTGCCCTTCACCATCTCTGATATGGATTTTGCCACCGCCCCCTGCATTACCGAAGCGCTGCACCAGCGAATTAACCACGGGGTGTTTGGCTACAGTCGCTGGAAAAATGACGACTTCCTGGCCGCCGTGGCGCACTGGTTCCGGCAACGCTTTAACAGTCAGATTGATAGCGAAACCGTGGTGTATGGACCGTCTGTTATTTATATGGTCTCTGAGCTGATCCGCATCTGGTCCTTGCCGGGCGACGGCGTGGTGATCCATACCCCGGCTTATGATGCGTTTTATAAAGCGGTCGAAGGCAACCAGCGTAACGTTGTTTCCGTGCCGATGCAGAAAACGGCGCGCGGCTGGGACGGCAATATGGCCGCGCTGGAAGCGGCGCTGGCAAAACCGGAAAACACGATTTTGCTGCTGTGCAGCCCGCAAAACCCGACCGGCAAAGTCTGGACGCGGGACGAGCTGGCCACAATGGCGGCGCTTTGCAGACGTTACGATGTGGCGGTAATCAGCGACGAAATTCATATGGATATGGTATGGGGAACGCATCGCCATACGCCCTGGAATGAGGTGGCGAGGGGTAAATGGGCGCTGCTGACCTCGGGGTCCAAAAGCTTCAACATTCCGGCGCTGACGGGCGCCTACGGGCTTATCGCTGATAACGACAGTCGTAATGCCTATCTGAATGCATTAAAGGGCCGGGACGGGCTCTCTTCCCCTTCCGTGCTGGCACTGACCGCACACATTGCGGCTTATCGGCAGGGCGAACCCTGGCTGGATGCGCTGCGGGCATATCTTGAAGAAAATCTGCACTATATTGCTGCCGAACTGAATACCGCATTTCCTGCCCTTAGCTGGCAACCGCCTGAGGCCACCTATCTGGCCTGGATCGACCTTAGCCCGCTCGGCATTGACGACAATACGCTGCAAAAGGTGCTTATTGAGCAGCAAAAAGTGGCCATCATGCCGGGATATACCTATGGAGCAGAAGGAAAAGGCTACGTTCGTCTGAACGCGGGTTGCCCCCGGAGTAAGCTTGAACAGGGCGTTCAACGCCTCATCGCGGGCATCAACACGCTGCTGTAAATTATTTGCGCAACGGAATATTCCCTTGCGCAAATAGCTTTTTACCCCATTTTGTTTTTATAATATGGCGCACTTTAACCAGCAAAGAGTGCGACCATGATTGATACACGCCTGCCTTTAACCGATATTCACCGCCATCTTGACGGCAACATTCGTGCCCAAACCATTCTCGATCTTGGCCGCCAGTTCAATTTGACGCTTCCTGCTGAAACGCTTGAAACCCTGATCCCCCATGTCCAGGTCACGTCGAACGAGCCGGATCTGGTGAGTTTCCTGAGCAAGCTCGACTGGGGCGTGAAGATGCTGGCCTCGCTCGATGCCTGTCGCCGTGTCGCCTTTGAAAATATCGAAGATGCCGCACGCAACGGCCTGCACTATGTCGAGCTGCGTTTCTCCCCGGGCTATATGGCGATGACCCACAACCTGCCCGTGGCGGGCGTGGTTGAAGCGGTCATTGAAGGCGTGCGTGAAGGCTGCAAAACCTTTGACGTTCAGGCGCGTTTAATCGGCATTATGAGCCGTACCTTCGGTGAAGCGGCCTGTCTTCAGGAGCTGGAGGCGTTACTGGCGCATCGCGACCAGATCACCGCCATCGACCTCGCCGGTGACGAGCTGGGCTTCCCGGGCAGCCTGTTCCTGTCTCATTTCAACCGCGCACGTGATGCCGGCTGGCATATTACCGTTCATGCGGGTGAAGCTGCGGGGCCGGAAAGCATCTGGCAGGCCATTCGTGAGCTGGGTGCAGAACGTATCGGTCACGGCGTGAAGGCGATTGAAGATCGTGCGCTGATGGATTTCCTCGCAGAGCAACGTATCGGGATTGAATCCTGCCTGACCTCCAATATTCAGACCAGTACGGTGGCATCGCTGGCGCAACACCCCCTGAAAACCTTCCTTGAACACGGGGTTCTCGCTTCACTGAACACGGACGATCCGGCCGTTCAGGGCGTGGACATTATTCACGAATACACTGTCGCCGCACCGCAGGCCGGACTGAGCCGCGAGCAGATCCGTCAGGCGCAAATTAACGGGCTGGAAATTGCCTTCCTGACGCCTGAAGAGAAACAGGCGCTTCGGGATAAGGTGGCGACCGCATAAACCCTTTGCCGGGTGGCGGCTACGCCTAACCCGGCCAACAAACGTATTAACACCTATGCCAGACAGAGCGTGGCGCGATGTCTGGCAGATTCGATCCCCAGCTCGATGAGCTCCATAATCTGAATGGCCTGGCTCGCCGGAACCGGATTTTCACCTGAACCGTTCAGCGCGTCACGGATTGCAGCGTAGTAGGCCGGGTAATTCCCCGGCAGGGTCAACACCGTTTCCTCAACCAGCGTCTCTCCCTCCGCACGCGTCACCACTCCGTCCCGCATGTCGTAGCCCCAGTCCTCCTGCGGCAAGCGTTCGCCATTTTTGAGGCGCTCTTCCTGGGGATCCAGGCCGAACTTCACGTAGCTTCCGCGCGCCCCGTGAAGGATATAGCGGGCCGATTCCGCAGCCGCAAGCATTGTCCCGTGCAGCACGATACGGCGCTGCGGATAGCTTAAAATGGCGTGAAAATAGTCGGTTGTCTCCGCGCCCGGCCTGAGCTGCGCTAAATCGACCGTCATACTGACGGGAAGACCAAACAGATGGACGGCCTGATCGAGCAGATGCGGCGCTAAGTCATACCAGATGCCGCTGCCCGGCCCCGCCTGCTCGCGCCAGCGGTCCCGCACCTGAGGACGATAACGATCGAAGTGCGATTCAAAATAGGCAATTTCGCCGAGCGTGCCTTCGCTCAGCAACGCTTTCACCGTCAGGAAATCGCTGTCCCAGCGCCGGTTGTGAAAGACCGATAATAACCGCCCCAGGCTTCGCGCCAGCGCGTCCAGCTCGCGGGCCTGTGACAACGTCACGGTAAAGGGCTTATCGACGACAACATGTTTACCCGCCTCCAGCGCCGCTTTCGCCAGCGGGAAGTGGGTGTCGTTAGGGGTAGGAATAACAATAAGGTCAATATTAGGATCGTTAAACAGATGCTTAGGCTCCGTCACCACCGGCACGTTGGGCCAGTCGGCGTGGACTTTGGCTTCATCGCTGCTTGAAATAGCCGCCAGCGCCATGCCCGGCGTGCCGGCAATCAGAGGTGCATGAAAGGTTTTACTTGCGTACCCGTAGCCAATAAGACCGACGCGGATGTTTTCACTCATCGTGTGCCCCCTCGCTGTGCGCTTATTTATCACTGGCCCTGTGCTTATCGCACAGATTAATAATGTGCCCTGAGCGTTAAAATAGCATCTCGCAGCAACGTTTTTTTGTAACGCCGCATTAAAGAAGACATATTGCCGCCGGGAATCGTTCCCAAAGCGCTTGCTCTGGAGAAAAGGGCGCTGTAACATTTGTAATCTGTATTTATGGATAAATTACAAACACAAATTATGACGTCAATAATTAATCGAATCATTGAATTAGCGGGATGGATTGTCCTTGGGGTTTCGGTCGTGTTGCTTGGCATTGCCAGCCATATTGATAACTACCAGCCGCCGGAGCCCGTCACTGTCGCGCAACAAAAGTAAGCCATATCGTCATAAAGCGTGACACATTACGTTATGGTACGTATTGCCAGCCGTAATGAACGGGGTTACCCTTCTCTTCCAGGCATCTGCTGATGCCTGATTCTTCGCAAAGAAAACTCCTAATTTCGTCGCGTTACCCGAGTGGACAGTTTACGTCTTTATTAATCCGTTTATTATTCGAACGCATTACCTTTATGGGTATTACCCTTTTATATGGAAACTTATTAATATGACAGTTCAGGACTATTTATTAAAATTTCGCAAGATCAATTCCCTTGAAAGCCTGGAAAAACTGTTTGACCATCTGAACTACACGCTGTCGGATCATCAGGACATCATCAATATGTACCGCGCTGCCGATCATCGTCGCGCCGAACTCGTCTCCGGCGGTCGTTTGTTCAACGTGGGGGAAGTGCCTAAGTCCGTCTGGCGTTACGTTGTATAAGAAAGTAGCCTTCGGCGCGAAATGTTATATACTCTCCGCCCTGCAAATTTCTGTATAACATTTCGCGCAGACTATGGGAGAGCGTATGACCGCATTGCCTGGAGAAAGAATTGGGGGCTGGTTAATCGCCCCGCTGGCATGGCTGCTGGTGGCACTATTAAGCGCATCGCTGGCGCTGTTGCTTTATACCACCGCACTGGTTACGCCTCATGCTATTCAGACGCTGATGTCCCAGAGTGCGATTAATATTGCAACGTGGTTTGTGTCGTTCGTTTTCGCGATCGCGATGTGGTACTACACGCTGTGGCTGACCATCGCCTTCTTTAAGCGCCGCAAAAACGTGCCGAAACATTATATTATCTGGCTGCTTGTCTCCGTGCTGCTGGCGGTTAAAGCGTTCGCTTTTTCGCCAGTATCTGACGCGCTGGCGGTTCGCCAGCTCCTGTTTCCGCTGCTGGCAACGGCGCTTCTGGTGCCCTATTTCAAGCGTTCGACGCGCGTTAAGAAGACCTTCGTTAACCCGTAATAACCTTACAGTTAACCTGTTGTGGCCTGTTGTCGTTTATCCGATAATAGGCGGCTATTTTATTTCAGGCTAAATAATGACCGATTACTTACTGCTCTTTGTCGGAACTGTGCTGGTTAATAACTTCGTACTGGTGAAGTTCCTTGGCCTGTGCCCGTTTATGGGCGTCTCCAAAAAGCTGGAGACGGCAATGGGCATGGGGCTGGCTACCACCTTCGTGATGACGATGGCCTCCATTTGCGCATGGCTGATTGACACCTGGATCCTGATCCCGCTGGACATGCTTTACCTGCGCACCTTGTCCTTTATCCTGGTTATCGCGGTCGTGGTGCAGTTTACCGAAATGGTTGTGCGAAAAACCAGCCCTGCACTGTATCGTCTGCTGGGCATCTTTCTGCCGCTCATTACCACTAACTGTGCGGTGCTGGGCGTGGCGCTGCTCAACATCAACCTTGGGCATAATTTTATGCAGTCGGCGCTGTACGGTTTTTCCGCGGCGGTCGGTTTCTCTTTTGTAATGGTCCTGTTCGCGTCGATTCGCGAACGTCTGGCAGCGGCGGATATCCCCGCGCCGTTTCGCGGTAACGCCATCGCCCTGGTGACCGCCGGTTTAATGTCTCTGGCCTTTATGGGCTTTAGTGGTCTGGTGAAGTTGTAATGAGTGCTATCTGGATTGCCATCGCGTCCATCAGCGTACTGGGACTCGTCTTTGGCGTCATTCTGGGTTATGCCTCCCGCCGTTTTGCGGTAGAGGACGATCCGGTTGTTGAAAAAATTGATGAACTTTTACCGCAGAGCCAGTGCGGGCAGTGCGGCTACCCTGGCTGTCGCCCTTACGCTGAGGCGGTGGGCGTGCAGGGAGAAAAGATCAACCGCTGCGCGCCGGGTGGCGAAGCCGTCATGCTTAAAATTGCCGCGCTGCTTAACGTCGATCCGCAGCCTGTCGACGGCGATGAACAGTCGCAGGAGCCCGTCCGTGCCCTTGCTGTGATCGACGAAGCCAACTGCATCGGCTGCACCAAATGTATTCAGGCGTGTCCTGTAGACGCCATTGTGGGCGCTACGCGCGCGATGCACACCGTTGTGGCGGATCTGTGCACCGGCTGTAATCTCTGCGTGGCGCCCTGCCCGACGCAGTGTATAGAACTACGCCCGGTTGAAACGACTACCGAAAACTGGAAGTGGGATCTTCAGACCATTCCGGTTCGCAATATTCCTGTGGAACAACATGCTTAAGTTATTTTCTGCTTTCAGAAAAGAGAAGATCTGGGATTTCGATGGCGGTATTCATCCGCCGGAAATGAAATCGCAGTCTAACGGCACGCCGCTGCGCCAGATCCCGCTGGCGACCCGTTACGTTATGCCCCTGAAACAGCACATCGGCGCTGAGGGTGAGCTGTGCGTGAAGGAAGGCGATAGCGTTCTTCGCGGTCAGCCACTGACTTTTGGTCGCGGACGGATGTTGCCGATACATGCCCCGACTTCCGGTAAGGTGGTGTCCATTGCCCCCCATACCGTTGCCCACCCGTCGGCGTTGTCTGAGCTGAGCGTCATCATTGAAGCTGATGGCGAAGACCGCTGGATCGATCGTGACGGCTGGAGCGATTACCGCGCCCGCAGCCGTGAAGAGCTGATTGCACGCATTCATCAGTTCGGCGTGGCGGGTCTGGGGGGCGCTGGCTTCCCGACCGGCGTCAAGCTGAACGGCGGCGGCGATAAAATCGAAACGCTGATTATCAACGCCGCCGAGTGCGAACCGTACATCACCGCCGATGACCGTCTGATGCAGGACTGCGCGGCGCAGGTGGTGGAAGGTATTCGCATCCTTGCGCATATTCTGCAACCCCGTGAGGTGCTGATCGGTATTGAGGACAATAAACCGCAGGCCATTTCGATGCTGCGCGCGGTGCTGGCCGACAGTCATGATATTGGTCTGCGCGTGATCCCAACGAAATACCCGTCCGGCGGGGCAAAGCAGCTGACGCAGATCCTGACCGGTAAACAGGTACCCCACGGGGGCCGTTCGTCCGACATCGGCGTGCTGATGCAAAACGTGGGTACCGCTTACGCGGTGAAGCGTGCGGTCATCGACGGTGAGCCGTTGACCGAACGTGTCGTCACGCTGACCGGCGAGTCCGTCTCCCGTCCCGGTAACGTCTGGGCGCGTCTGGGTACGCCGGTACGTCATCTGCTTGAACAGGCGGACTTCTGCCCGGGAAGCGATCAGATGGTCATTATGGGCGGCCCGCTGATGGGCTTTACCCTGCCGTGGCTCGACGTGCCGGTAGTGAAGATTACCAACTGCCTGCTGGCCCCTTCCCCATCGGAGATGGGCGAAACACAGGAAGAGAAAGGCTGCATCCGCTGTAGCGCCTGCGCGGACGCGTGTCCGGCAGATTTGCTGCCGCAGCAGCTGTACTGGTACAGCAAAGGCCAACTGCACGATAAAGCTCAGGCGCACAATCTGGCAGACTGCATTGAATGCGGTGCCTGCGCCTGGGTCTGCCCAAGTAATATTCCGCTGGTGCAGTACTTCCGTCAGGAGAAAGCCGAAATCTACGCGATCTCCATGGAAGAAAAACGTGCCGCTGAAGCGAAGGCCCGATTTGAAGCGCGCCAGGCGCGACTGGAGCGCGAGAAACAAGCCCGTCAGGAACGGCATAAGCAGGCCGCCGTGCAGCCTGCGGCCAAAGATCAGGACGCCATTAACGCAGCCCTGGCCCGCGTGCGCGAGAAAAAAGCCACTGCCGCCCAGGCGGTAGCGATCGTGGCGGGACAGAAGCCGGACAACAGCGAAGCGATTGCGGCCCGCGAAGCGCGTAAAGCCGAAGCGCGTGCGCGTCAGGCGGAGAAAGCGCAAAACGCCAAACCGGAAGCCGATATCGACCCGCGTAAAGCGGCGGTGGAGGCGGCTATCGCCCGTGCAAAAGCTCGCAAAGCCGGACAGCAGTCAGTAGTGGTTGAACAGGAAGCGACGGATCCGCGCAAGGCGGCTGTGGAAGCCGCTATAGCCCGCGCCAAAGCACGTAAAGCAGCGCAGAGTCAGCCTGCCGAAGAGAGTGAAGCGCCCGTCGACCCGCGTAAAGCCGCCGTTGAAGCGGCCATCGCCCGCGCGAAAGCACGAAAAGCGTCGCAGCAGGACGACCTGCCTGCGGCCGCTAACGACGATCCACGCAAAGCCGCAGTCGCCGCCGCGATTGCGCGCGTTCAGGCAAAGAAAGCCGCGCAGCAAGCCGTTAACGAGGATTAAATGGTTTTCAGAATTGCAAGTTCCCCGTATACCCATAATCAGCGCCAGACATCGCGTATTATGATGCTGGTGTGTCTGGCCGCGCTGCCAGGTATTGCCGTTCAGTGTTGGTTTTTCGGCTGGGGTACGCTTTTCCAGTTGATTCTGGGTTGTGCCAGCGCCGTTGCAGCAGAAGCCGCGATCCTGAAGCTGCGCAAAATGGACGTCACGCGCATCCTGAGCGATAACTCTGCCCTGTTGACCGGCCTGCTGCTGGCCATCAGCATTCCTCCGTTCGCCCCGTGGTGGATGGTGGTGCTGGGGACGGTATTTGCGGTGATTATCGCTAAACAGCTGTACGGCGGGCTGGGCCATAATCCGTTTAACCCGGCGATGATTGGCTACGTGGTGCTGCTGATCTCCTTCCCGGTACAGATGACCAGTTGGCTGCCGCCGCATGAGATCGCCGCCACCGTGCCCGGCTTTATGGATGCCCTTCACGTTATCTTTACCGGCCACACCGCGCTGGGCGCGGATATGAACGCGCTTCGCATGGGCGTGGACGGTATCAGCCAGGCCACCCCGCTTGATACCTTCAAAACCTCTCTGCGCGCCGGTCACAGCGTTGAGCAGGTGATGCAATCCTCCATATTCAGCGGCGTGCTGGCGGGCGCTGGCTGGCAGTGGGTCAATCTGGCCTACCTCCTGGGCGGCGCCTTCCTGCTGCAACAAAAAGCGATCCGCTGGCATATACCGGTGAGCTTCCTGGTGACGCTGGCCGTCTGCTCGACGTTCGGCTGGGTTATTTCACCGGATTCACTGGCCAGCCCGCAGCTCCATCTGCTCTCCGGCGCGACCATGCTCGGGGCATTCTTCATTCTGACCGATCCGGTCACCGCCTCCACCACTAACCGTGGCCGGCTGATTTTCGGCGCGCTGGCGGGCCTGATGGTCTGGCTCATTCGCAGCTTTGGCGGCTATCCGGACGGCGTGGCTTTTGCCGTGCTGCTGGCGAATATCACCGTTCCGCTCATCGACTACTACACGCGTCCGCGCGTGTACGGCCATCGCTAAGGGTCACGCCATGCTAAAGACAATGCAAAAACACGGCGTCACGCTGGCGATCTTCGCCGCCGCCCTCACCGGAATGACCGCGCTGGTGAATGAACTGACGAAAAACACCATTGAAGAGCAGGCAATCAAGCAGCAAAAAGCGCTGTTCGATCAGGTGATCCCATCAGATATCTATGATAACGATCTGCAAAAAAGCTGCTTTGTTGTGCAGGCCCCCCAGCTCGGTAAGGGGGCGCACCGCGTTTATATTGCCCGTAAGGGCGATAGCCCGGTGGGTGCCGTCATGGAAGCCACCGCGCCGGACGGTTACTCCGGCGCGATTCAGCTGCTTGTGGGCAGCGATTTTTCCGGCACCGTGCTGGGCACGCGCGTGACGGAACATCACGAAACGCCGGGCCTTGGCGACAAAATTGAAACTCGCTTAAGCGACTGGATTTTACACTTCGCCGGGAAGATGATTCATGGCGAGGACGATCCCGCTTTTGCGGTGAAAAAAGATGGCGGCGAGTTTGACCAGTTCACCGGCGCCACGATTACGCCTCGCGCGGTAGTTAACGCCGTCAAACGCGCCGGGCTGTATGCCGAAACGCTGCCCGCGCAGATCAATCACCTTTCCGCCTGTGAGGAGTGACCATGAGCCAGGTTAAAGAGGTTATCGTCCAGGGACTCTGGAAAAACAACTCGGCACTGGTACAGCTGCTCGGGTTGTGCCCGCTGCTGGCGGTGACGTCTACCGCCACCAATGCGCTCGGACTGGGGCTGGCGACTACGCTGGTGCTGACCCTGACCAACTTCTCAATTTCTGTTTTGCGCCGCTGGACGCCGTCGGAAATCCGTATTCCGATTTATGTCATGATCATTGCGTCGGTAGTCAGCGTCGTGCAAATGCTGATTAACGCCTACGCATTTGGCCTGTACCAGTCGCTTGGGATCTTCATTCCCCTTATCGTGACCAACTGTATCGTCGTTGGTCGCGCTGAAGCCTTCGCGGTGAAAAACAACCCGGCTATCTCCGCGCTGGATGGGTTTTCGATCGGCATGGGCGCCACTGCCGCCATGTTTGTTCTCGGCTCCGTGCGTGAAATTTTGGGCAACGGCACGCTCTTCGACGGTGCTGACGCGCTGCTTGGCGGCTGGGCGAAGTCGCTGCGCATCGAGGTGTTCCATACGGACACCCCGTTCCTGCTGGCGATGCTGCCCCCGGGAGCCTTCATTGGCCTTGGGATGATGCTGGCGTTAAAATACCTGATTGATGAAAAACGTAAGCGCCGCGCCGCTGAACGCAGCGTACAGGAAGGGATCCCCGAGAAAGCAGCATGAATAAAGAGAAACGCATAGCGATCCTCACGCGCCTGCGCGATGAGAACCCTCATCCAACGACCGAGCTGAATTTTAACTCGCCGTTTGAATTGCTGATCGCGGTGCTGCTCTCCGCGCAGGCCACTGACGTGAGCGTCAACAAGGCAACGGCCCTGCTTTACCCTGTCGCCAATACGCCGCAGGCCATGCTGGAGCTGGGCGTTGAAGGGGTAAAATCCTATATCAAGACCATCGGCCTGTTTAACAGCAAGGCCGAAAACGTCATTAAGACCTGCCGGATCCTGCTGGAGCAGCACGGCGGTGAAGTACCGGAAGATCGCGCTGCGCTGGAAGCGTTGCCGGGCGTCGGGCGGAAAACGGCAAATGTGGTGCTGAACACGGCGTTTGGCTGGCCGACGATCGCCGTGGACACCCATATCTTCCGCGTCTCTAACCGTACCCGGTTCGCGCCGGGCAAGAACGTCGAAGAGGTTGAAGAGAAACTGTTAAAGGTGGTCCCTGCGGAATTTAAGGTAGACTGCCACCACTGGCTGATCCTTCACGGGCGTTATACCTGCATTGCACGTAAGCCGCGCTGCGGCTCCTGCATCATCGAAGATCTCTGTGAGTATAAAGAAAAAGTCTATCCCTGAGCGGTCGCCCCCTTTTACATGTCTAAGCCCTTAAGTTTAATAAGGGCTCTACTATCGTCTCCGCTGACCGTAAATTGCCCTCTCTTTTTACGTTAAGCGTTGTCGATTCTTCGGTCATTTAACACTCAAACAGGTTAATAGTTTTTTCATCACCAAAAATTTCTATATATCTGTGATCGCGATCACTCTGATAACCTGATGTTGGATTTTTGTTGTTAAATCCCTTCCGCCCCCTTAGTCAGACAAGATTTCATCGACTCCATACCGCACATAAGACCAGTCATTTTTCAGAATATGGGCTATATCACTGCTATTCACCCAAAATAGCAGAACATATCGCCATACAGCCATTCAACAGGGTCATTTACAGTGAAAAAAACCAACATTTCTCAACGGATGAAATTTAACGCTGCATAACATTTGCGTGAACCGATGAATATACCGCCGCAGTTATATGTAACAGATTATTACAAACGTATTGCCAGATGGGGCTGGATAGTGAACATTACCCGCCGTTTCCCCTCCCAATATAACTATAAAGCGGATGGACTACGGTCATCACGCTATGAACACCCCCGTTAATATGGGTTGTAAAAAAAGAGGTATATGTGTCGACTGCAAACAATAAACCAACAGATGAAAGCGTGAGTCTGAACGCTTTCAAACAGCCTAAAGCGTTCTATCTCATTTTCTCTATCGAATTATGGGAGCGTTTTGGCTACTACGGCCTGCAAGGGATTATGGCCGTTTACCTGGTGAAGCAACTGGGTATGTCCGAAGCCGATTCCATCACGCTGTTCTCGTCCTTCAGCGCTCTGGTCTATGGCCTGGTCGCTATCGGCGGCTGGTTAGGCGATAAAGTCCTCGGTACGAAACGCGTCATTATGCTGGGCGCCGTGGTTCTGGCAATTGGCTATGGTCTGGTTGCATGGTCAGGGCACGATGCGGGCGTGGTATACATGGGTATGGCCACCATCGCGGTAGGTAACGGCCTCTTTAAGGCTAACCCGTCCTCCCTGCTTTCTACCTGCTACAACAAAGATGATCCGCGTCTGGACGGTGCATTCACCATGTACTACATGTCCATCAACATCGGTTCATTCTTCTCTATGCTGGCAACCCCATGGCTGGCCGCGAAATTCGGCTGGAGCGTAGCGTTTGCGCTGAGCTTCGTGGGTATGCTGATCACCGTTGTGAACTTCCTGTTCTGCCGTAGCTGGGTTAAGGATTATGGTTCTAAACCAGACTTCGAACCCGTGCATATGGGCAAACTGCTGGCAACCATCGTCGGCATTGTGATCCTGGCCGCTGTCGCCACCTGGCTGCTGCACAACCAGGGTATCGCGCGTGCCGTACTGGCCGTGGTTGCGCTGGGTATCGTGATCATCTTCGCTAAAGAAGCCTTCGCGATGCAGGGTGCGGCACGTCGTAAAATGATTGTGGCGTTCATCCTGATGCTGGAAGCGATTATCTTCTTCGTTCTGTACAGCCAGATGCCAACGTCTCTGAACTTCTTCGCTATCCGCAACGTTGAACACTCCATCCTGGGTATCGCGTTCGAACCGGAGCAGTATCAGGCACTGAACCCGTTCTGGATCATGATTGGTAGCCCAATTCTGGCCGCTATCTATAACAAGATGGGCGACCGTCTGCCGATGCCGCACAAGTTCGCTATCGGTATGGTGCTGTGCTCAGGCGCGTTCCTGGTGCTGCCGCTGGGGACGAAATTCGCGACCGATGCGGGTATCGTTTCTGTTAACTGGCTGATCCTGAGCTATGCGTTGCAGTCTATCGGTGAGCTGATGATCTCCGGTCTGGGCCTGGCGATGGTTGCACAGCTGGTTCCTCAGCGTCTGATGGGCTTCATCATGGGTAGCTGGTTCCTGACTACCGCGGGTGCAGCGATCATTGCAGGTAAGATTGCGAACCTGATGGCGGTACCGGATAACGTTACCGACCCGCTGGTCTCCCTGAACGTCTACGGCACCGTGTTCATGCAAATTGGTATCGCGACCGCCGTGATTGCCGTGCTGATGCTGCTGACCGCGCCTAAACTCAATCGTATGACGCAGGACGACGACAAATCCGCTAAAGCGACCAACACCGCGAACGCGTAATGTCATCGGGAAACGACTGAACAGAAGCCGCTAATTGATTAGCGGCTTTTTTTTTATCCGAACGCGCACTAACATAGCGGGAACCTCAGCAAAAAGGAGTTACCGATGAAACTGTTCTATAAACCGGGCGCCTGCTCTCTTGCTTCGCATATTACCCTTCGCGAGAGCGGTAAGGATTTCACGCTGGACGGCGTTGACCTGATGAAAAAGCGCCTGGAAAACGGGGATGACTTTTTTGCGATTAACCCAAAAGGGCAGGTTCCGGCCCTGCTGCTGGATGATGGCACCCTGCTGACCGAAGGCGTGGCGATTATGCAATTCCTGGCGGACAACGTACCGGATCGACAGCTCCTTGCCCCCACCGGCAGCATTGCGCGCTATAAGACGCTGGAATGGCTTAACTATATTGCCACCGAACTGCACAAAGGCTTTACGCCTCTGTTCCGCCCGGACACGCCGGAAGAGTACAAACCCACCGTACGCATGCTGCTGGAGAAAAAATTACAGTACATCAACGACGCGCTGAAAGACGACCAGTGGATCGGAGGCTCGCGTTTCACCATCGCCGATGCGTATCTGTTTACCGTTCTGCGCTGGGCGCGCGCGGTTAAGCTGAACATGGACGGGTTAGATCATATTGCGTCATATATGGCGCGCGTAGCGGAGCGTCCTGCGGTAGCTGCGGCGCTGAAAGCGGAAGGACTGAATTAACCGAGTGGCCTGTGTTGCCGGGTGGCGCGGACGCCTACCCGGCCTACTAACTCTGGACGGTTATAACCGTGTGGCGCTGAAATAGTGTTCCGGCTTCGCGATACGATCCTGTGCCGCAACCACCTGTAGCTCATATTCCTGCATCGTCTTCGTCGCAATCATGATTTCATAAACGGCTGCCGTCACGTGCTCCAGCGCGTCGCGCAGGCTCGCGCCCTGCAAGAGCTTCACCAGCAGTAAACCGCTGGTCACATCACCGACCCCGACGGGCTGACGTGTACCGAAATCCACCAGCGGCCGACTGATGTGCCAGGCTTCGTCCTTCGTCACCAGCAGCATCTCAAAACGGTCCTGGCTCAATCCTGCGCGTGCCAGGTGTTTAACCAGTACAATCTCTGGCCCCTGCGCGATCAGCTCGCGAGAAGCGCTTACAGCCTCTTCTACGCTGTTAACCGGATGCTCGCTGAGGATCTCCAGTTCAATCAGGTTGGGCGCAATAATATCGCTGGCGGGCAACGCATGACGGACATGAAACTCCGCAACGCCCGGCGCTACGATGCAGCCCTTTTCAGGATGCCCCATCACCGGATCGCAGAAATATTTCGCCGCAGGGTTAGCCGCTTTCACCTTGCGCACGATGCCGAGGATATGCTCCCCCTGCTCCGCCGAGCCCAGATAGCCGCTCAGTACAGCATCGCAGCGTTTAAGCTGGTCGATATCCGCAATGCCCTGAACGATTTCCGTCAGATGCGACGGCGGCATCACGCAGCCGGTCCATTTACCATACTGGGTGTGATTAGAGAACTGGACGGTATTGAGGGGCCAGACGTTGGCCCCGAGGCGGCGCATCGGGAATTCCGCAGCGCTGTTGCCAGCATGTCCAAAAACAACGTGGGACTGAATGGCGAGGATGTTCTTCATCTTGTACTTACCAAACCCTGTCAAAACAAAAGGGGCGTGGTTTCCCACGCCCCTGCATTCTTTTAATTACTTCCAGCAGACCAGGCAGTAGTTTTTCTTACCGCGACGCAGCAGCGTGTAGCGACCATACAGACGATCGTTGTCATTAAAGGTGTATTCCGGATCGGCCTGTTTCTCACCGTTGATGGTGATCGCGTTAGAGGCGATGGTTTTACGCGCCTGGCCGCGAGACGGCTGGAGCTCGGAGTCGACCAGCGCCTGCATCAGATCGGCGCCTTTTTCCATCTCCACCATCGGCACGCCATCCTGCGCCAGCTGTTCGAAGTCCGCTTCGCTTAAATCGCTCAGGGTGCCGTTGAACAGGCTCGCCGTGATGCGTTTCGCCGCCGCCAGACCTTCTTCGCCGTGAACCAGTTTGGTCACTTCATCCGCCAGCACGTACTGGGCGCGCGGTGCTTTACCGCTGTTCTTGTCTTCTTCTTCCAGCGCATTGATCTCTTCGATATCCATAAAGGTGAAGAACTTCAGGAAACGATAGACATCAGCATCCGCCGTGTTGATCCAGAACTGGTAGAATTTGTACGGGCTGGTTTTCTTCGGATCGAGCCATACCGCACCGCCTTCGGTCTTCCCGAACTTGGTACCGTCTGCTTTGGTGATCAGCGGCACGGTCAGACCAAACACCTGATTCTGATGAAGGCGACGGGTCAGATCGATACCGGAGGTGATGTTCCCCCACTGGTCGGAACCGCCAATTTGCAGAGAGACGCCGTGCAGCTTGTTCAGGCACGCGAAGTCATAGCCCTGCAACAGGTTGTAGGAGAACTCGGTGAAAGAGATGCCCTGGTCGTCACGGTTAAGACGCTGTTTGACCGCTTCTTTGTTAATCATCTGGTTAACAGAGAAGTGTTTACCGATGTCGCGCAGGAACGTCAGCACGTTCATGCCACCAAACCAGTCGTAGTTGTTCGCCGCAATCGCAGCGTTGTCACCACAGTCGAAATCAAGGAACGGTGCAACCTGTTTACGGATCTTGTCTACCCACTCCTGAACGGTGTCTTCGGTATTCAGCTTACGCTCAGCGGCTTTGAAACTGGGGTCGCCAATCAGACCGGTCGCGCCGCCAACCAGCGCGACAGGCTTGTGGCCGGCCATCTGGAAGCGTTTCAGGCATAACAACGGAACAAGATGCCCCAAATGCAAGCTGTCAGCGGTAGGATCGAAGCCGCAATAGAGCGCGATCGGGCCTTGCGCCAGTCGCTCTGCTAACGCTTCTTCGTCCGTCACCTGAGCCACGAGGCCCCGCTCTTGCAATTGTTTAATCAAGTTACTGCTTGCCATCAAATTCTCCATGTATAAACGACTGCACCTTTGCCGGTACACGACTTTTCGCCTGGTGCGAAAGGTACATAGAATAAAGCGCCAGCGCGGTGTGCGCTAGCGCTTAACACAACAAATTTCAGGGTTTACGGCGCCAGTCGGTCTATTTTCCAGCCGCCGTTGTCGCGCTGGTATAAAAAGCGGTCATGAAGACGGTGTTCACCACCCTGCCAGAACTCCATTTGCTCAATGGGAATGCGGAACCCGCCCCAGAAGCTCGGCAGCGGCACTTCACCCTGCTGAAACTTCTGTTTGAGTTCGAGGAATTTACTCTCCAGTACGCCGCGGGCCGAGATTCGGCTGGACTGTTTCGAGACCCAGGCGCCGATCTGACTGTCGCGCGGGCGGCTGTGGAAATATTTCACCACTTCGAGCGTAGAGAGGCGCTCCGCCTTGCCGGTGACCATCACCTGGCGCTCCAGCATATGCCACGGGAAGAGCAGGCTAATACGCGGATTATTTTCCAGATGGTGAGCTTTGCGGCTGCCAAGGTTGGTGTAGAACACCAGTCCTTTCTCATCATAATGCTTGAGCAGTACGATGCGTTGATACGGCTGACCATTTTCATCAACCGTCGCAACCACCATCGCCGTCGGGTCGGCCAGTTTCGCTTCACAGGCCTGCTTCAGCCAGCGTTCAAAAAGCACCAGCGGTTCGGCGGGAAGATCCTGGCGGCGCAGCCCGCCTTTGGTGTATTCACGGCGCAGATGCGCAATTTGCTGTAGTTCGTCGTTATCTGACATGGCGTTAGCTGAAAGTGAGATTAGGTGGCGCTATTGTGCGCGCCCCCTTTAAAAATCTCAACGCTTCGGATTTTCAAGCTGACAATTGTTCAGCACAATGCGGTCTCGCTTGTAGACGGTGGCGCTGTCACCTTTCGACCAGAAGACATAGATCCCGTCAGAGTAGCGCGCACCGGAGGCCGACATTCCCTGCTTCAGCGTCAACAGTTTATTGTCATAAATAAAGCTGGCTTCCTGACGCGTGTTATTGAGCTTCACCGTCAGCGGTTTTTCATCACAACGGTATTCCAGCGTATCGGTCTGCATACGCTCGACGAACTGGTTATAGACGCTGCATCCGGTCATAAGAAAAGGCACAGCAATGAGAAGAAGTTTTTTCATGAGCAAATTCCGAAGACTATCCTGGTCCTGGAGGGCGTAGCCGCCCTCCTGTTTTTCCCTATTTTACGGGTTACGTCTGGCGCTGAATTTCAGTTAACTCTGATTATGGCGCGGGTTTGCGGGGAAAATGGCCCCGAGGACGCTCGCCTCCCGCGCACCGGTGACGGACGGTAAATTCCCCGGCAGACCGGCAACCGTGCGCCAGGCAAGCCAGGCGAAGGCCAGGGCTTCCATATCGTCTCCGCTGATCCCGGCTTCATCAGTGGTGGTGACTTCGGTGCCCGGCAGCAGGGCGGCGAGACGCGCCATCAGGAGCGGGTTACGGCTTCCGCCCCCGCATACCAGCAGACGCTCGCACCCGCCGCTGAGCAACACCTGTTCAGAAATCGACACGGCGGTAAGCTCGGTCAGCGTGGCCTGCACATCCTGCGGTGCCAGGCCGGGGAAGTGCGCCAGCTGACGTTCAAGCCAGCCGTAGTTGAAATACTCTCGCCCCGTGCTTTTCGGCGCTGGCAGAGCAAAGTAAGGTTCGCTTAACAGGGTTTGCAGCAAGGGAAGGATCACTTTACCCTGGCTGGCCCACTGCGCGTCTTTGTCGTAGGGTTTACCGCTCTGACGCCAGATCCAGGCATCCATCAGCATATTGCCGGGTCCGGTATCGTATCCACGTACGGGCTGCCCGGGAATGAGCATCGACAGGTTGGCAATCCCGCCAATGTTCAGGACCATCCTGCGCTCCACCGGGTGCGCCAGCAGCGCCTGGTGAAAGGCCGGCACCAGCGGCGCGCCCTGCCCGCCGAGGGCCATATCCCGACGACGGAAATCGCCCACGACCGTCACGCCGGTTTTTGCCACAATCTGGTTGTTATCGCCAATTTGCATCGTGTGCGGCGCCTCGCCGACCGGTTCATGCCAGACGGTCTGCCCATGGCAGCCTATCGCCACGATATCCTGCGGGTGGAGTCTTTCTTGCTGCATCAGGGCCAGTACCGCATCAGCAAACAGCGCCCCCAGACGCACATCCAGCTGGCCCAGCTGGGAAAGCGTCAGCTGTTGCCCCTGGCAGATATTCAGAATCTCTTCTTTTAACGAGACCGGAATAGGCCAGCTCAGGCTTGCCTGCTGCGCCACCATGTTTTCATCGATGGCAGCCAGAACGACATCCACACCGTCGAGACTGGTACCAGACATCACACCGATATAGCGACCCGATTTCATGCGCTTTCCTTACGTTACGTGGGCTAAATGCAACCACTCCACCATAAATGACGCTGCTTTGCTATGCGGCGATAATAATTTTTAACAATCTCAGGCCTGTAACGCAGGCGGCTTTTGTTTATGTTCCGTTAAGCCACATTCCAGTAAAATTTATTTATTCGGCATGCAAAGATAGGAAGTATGGTCAGGAATGCCATATAATTTAGCCATAACGGATGCCCCGTCCGGGCGTTTTTTGGTGAACAGGAGAGTCAAATGATTTTACGTGTAATGGGCGTTTCGCTGATTGGTTTAACACTGGCGGGTTGTGTGAACGACAATTCACTCTCCGGCGACGTATATAGTGCTTCTGAAGCTAAACAGGTACAGAACGTGACATACGGTACTATCGTTAATGCCCGTCCTGTTCAGATTCAGGGTGGCGATGACACGAACGTCGTGGGCGCTATTGGTGGTGCTGTACTGGGTGGTTTCCTGGGCAACACCATTGGCGGCGGCACCGGTCGTTCTCTGGCTACCGCGGCGGGCGCAGTGGCCGGCGGCGTAGCGGGTCAGGGCGTTCAGGGTGCGATGAATAAAACCCAGGGCGTTGAGCTGGAAATCCGTAAAGACGATGGCAGCACCATTATGGTTGTGCAGAAACAGGGGAATACCCGCTTCTCTGCTGGCCAGCGCGTGGTTCTGGCAAGCAACGGCAGTCAGGTCACCGTCTCCCCGCGTTAATCTTCCGCTGGATGCGGTCTCTTCGGGCCGCATCCCTTTACAAAAAATATCATTTTAAAAAATATATTTATAAAAAACACATTCACACGGTGAATAGTTCATTTCATCTGAAATTGTTCCTGCGCAAAGTATCTTTTATTTCTTTCCTTTAGACTCCTCTGATTCTCTTTTTTCCTCTTTTTACTTTTTTTAAATTCTATGCTTGCGATTTGTCGATTTGTAAAGAACCGCTTTGTGGCCTTCGCACTTGGGTGCATTGTTATCATTGCCGTATTACAAGGTTTTTTTATAAAGCTTGTTGAGTGGGTTCCATCATTCTCTCCGCTTTTTTTCCCTACGCTCACAATTTTTCTCCTGGTATTCCATCTGTTTATCGCCTGTTTTATGGCAATGAAATACTGGTGCGATAAAAAACGGTTATATCTCGTTCCGATTGCGTTGGCCTTTGCCGGTTCTGCACTGCTGATGGTGGGTACGCTGTCCAGCTTTCCGGCCTGGCTGGATCTCTATCAGTTCAACGAGGCGAACTATAATGACGCGATGATCTTTTATATGTTCCGCCACCTCTTAATGGCGGTGCTGATGATGGCCTCAGTATTGCTCTATACATTTCGCGCTTCCCCCCTTGCACGAAGCGCCCACATCGGCATTGTTGCCGGGTCGACGCTCTTTACGGGCTGCATGCTTGGGCTGGCGTGGTTCTATTCCAGCCACTCCACGATGCTAACCCTGGATCTTGTGGATAATGAAACCCGGAAGTTTATGGTTCTCTGGAGCCAGACCATCAATATCATTTTGGTCATTCTTTGGGTTATCACCTTAATCACCCTGATGGCCGTAACCCGGATAAAAAATTTGTTCTGGATCGGCGGCAATTTTTTATGCGTCTGTTATGTCGTCACGCTGTTAATGCTGTTGTTAGGCGGACACGCGGAAGATGTTTCATGGTACCGCGCACGGTTATTTGAAACCGTCGCGACATTAATGATTATTTTCATTTTACTTTCCGACGTCTTTAATTTGTATCGTGACTCACACGTGAAATATCAGCAGTCTTATCAAAATTCAATCCGCGACCCGCTTACCCGTCTTTATAATCGCAGCTATTTTTATGATTCGTTAAATTACGCCCTCAGATCGGCAACCGAGGCACATCCGGTATCGGTGGTGGTAAGCGATCTCGACCGTTTCAAGCGCATCAACGACTGTTACGGGCACTTGCAGGGGGATAAGGTTTTACAGTTTGTCTCTAATCTGCTGACAGATTCCGTGCGTCCCCAGGATATCGCGGCCCGAATCGGCGGTGAAGAGTTTGTGCTGATGCTGACCAATACCCCTTCAGACGCCGCGCTGCTGGTGGCCGAACGCATTCGCCTTAAGCTGAGCGGGTTTGATAAAGCCAGCAGCGGCGGTCATCTGCCGGAGCCCATTACCATCAGCATGGGCGTATTCACCGCAACTTCGCCAGAAACCAGTGCGGAAACCTGCGTGGAGAGCGCGGATAAAGCCATGTACGAGGCAAAAGAGACGGGGCGCAACCGGGTGGTGGTATTCAAATAATAAGAAAGGCCCAGGATTCACAAGGCCTTTTCTTTCGGTCAGTCGCGGGATTGCAGATCGTGGATATTCTGCTCAAGACGGGCAATGAGTCCGATCAGCATCTCCAGCTCTGCGGGGGAAATACCGGACAAGATCTCCCCTCGCGTCTTACTGATGACAGTTTCCATCTCAGTAATAATCGGGGCCGCTTTTTCCGTCAATTTGATCCGCTTGGCGCGACGGTCGCTGGCGCAGGTTTGTCGGGAGATGAGTCCCTTCTCTTCCAGTTGGTCAAGGGTACGCACCAGTGACGGCTGCTCAATGCCAATCGCTTTTGCCAGTTGGATCTGTGACTGGTCGGGTGGGAGCTGATGAATATTATGCAGCGTAACCCAGTGCGTCTGCGTGAGTTCCAGAGGTTTCAGGCGATGGTCAATCAGAGCACGCCAGATGCGTACCAACCTTGCCAGATCAGAACCTAATGGCGATTCCAATTTCATCTCCTTATAATTAGCTTGCTAAGTGATTATAGTGATTTTAGAATAGTTTGCAGTATTTGTATTGCCAAAACAAATGCAATCACGGTATTCATCATTCCTGAAACGATGATTTACACTGAACTGTAATGCGCCATCGCATTGAAACATGCCCTTGTGGCCCGTACCCTACTGCAAAGGATCGCTGCTTGTGACGTTCTTTTCCCCCTCCGCAGGGTTGCCCCTCCAGGATCTGATTGTTGGCGCATCGGTCTACTTTCCGCCACTGTTTAAAGCCGTGTTAGTTGGTTTTGTGATCTGGCTCATTGCGCATCGCCTGCTGCGCGACTGGATGTATTCTGGTGAAATCTGGCACCCGATGTTGATGGATCTCTCCCTGTTTACCCTCTCCGTCTGTCTTGGCCTTGCCGTGTTAACCGTGTGGTGAGAATGTCATTGAAAACGTTAAAATACTTTTCCACTCTTTTCGTTTTAGCCCTGGCGCTGCTGGCCGGCTGGTGGCTCTGGAATTATTACATGCAGTCGCCCTGGACGCGCGATGGTAAGGTTCGTGCAGAACAGGTCAGCATCACGCCCCAGGTATCCGGCAGTATCAGCGCGCTACTGGTGAAGGATAATCAGTTCGTTCATGCGGGCGATGTGTTATTCCGCATCGATGAGACCCCTTTCCACATTGCGGTTCTTAATGCCCAGGCGCAGCTCGCTAAGGCTCAGTCAGATCTGGCAAAAGCCAATAATGAAGCCGACCGCCGCCGACATCTGTCGAGAAATTACATTTCTGCGGAAGATCTCGATACCGCCAATATCAATGTTAAAACCATGCAGGCCAGCCTGAAGGTTGCAGAGGCAACGCTGAAACAGGCCGAGTGGCAGCTGACCCAGACGGTGGTTAAAGCCCCGGTAGATGGATGGGTAACGAGCCTGTCTACCCGCGTAGGTGATTATGCCACCACAGGACAGCCGGTCTTTGCCCTCGTCGATAGCCACTCTTTCTATGTTGTGGGTTATTTTGAAGAGACCAAGCTGCGTCATATCCGCGAGGGCGCACCTGCCCGGATCACGCTCTACAGCGGCGCAGAAACGTTACAGGGTCACGTTGGAAGTATAGGCCGGGCGATTTACGATCAGAGCGTCGAAACCGACTCGGGTCTGGTGCCCGATATCAAACCCAACGTGCCGTGGGTGCGTCTGGCTCAGCGCGTCCCTGTTCGCGTCGAGTTTGATCAACTGCCGAAAGACATTACCCTGGTCTCAGGCACAACCTGCACCGTCTCCATCGGGTCACGGTGATGAACCTGGGGGCTTTCTCCTGGCGCAATACGCCCTGGATTAAAGCGACGCGCCCGCAGTGGCGCTACGCGCTGCGCAACGGCATCGCCATGTGCCTTGCGCTTACGGTTGCCTATTATCTGAATCTGGATGAGCCCTACTGGGCGATGACCTCTGCGGCGGTCGTCAGCTTCCCGACCGTCGGTGGCGTTATCAGTAAAAGTCTCGGGCGTGTGGCGGGTAGCCTGCTGGGAGCGACCGCCGCGTTGCTCCTTGCCGGCCATACCCTGAACGATCCCTGGCTGTTTCTGTTAAGCATGTCGGCATGGCTGGGGCTGTGCACTTGGGCCTGCGCCCATTTTACCAATAACGTTGCGTACGCCTTTCAGCTGGCAGGTTACACTGCGGCCATTATCGCCTTTCCCGTCGTTAACGTGCTGGATACCACCGAGCTGTGGGATATCGCCCAGGCACGCGTGTGTGAAGTGATGGTCGGCATTCTGTGCGGGGGCGTCATGATGATGATCCTGCCCAGCACCTCAGATGGCACCGCGCTCATCACCGCCCTTAAAACGATGCACGCGCGTTTGCTGGAACATGCCAGCCTGCTCTGGCAGCCCGATACTAACGATGATATCCGTATCGCGCATGAAAAAGTCATCGGCCAAATCCTGACCATGAACCTGCTGCGCATCCAGGCTTTCTGGAGCCACTACCGTTTTCGCCGTCAGAACACGCTGCTTAATTATTTGCTGCATCAGCAATTGCGGATGACGAGTGCGATCTCAAGCCTGCGCCGGATGTTGCTGAACTGGCCTGCGCCGCCCGCGCATACCCGGGAGGTTATCGAGGCGCTGCTGGCCACCCTTGCGCGTCCGGATGCCGATATCTATACCGTGGCCCGCATTATCGCCCCGCTCGCCCCAACGGATGAATATGACTACCGGCACCGCGCCTTCTGGCAGCGTCTGAACTATTTTTGCCGCCTGTATCTGCGCAGCAGCCGCTGGTTAAAAGCCGTCGAAAATGCTACGCCCGTTACCGAATTTTCCGTTCCCGGTAGCCCTGCTCTGGCACGCCATACTGACGCGATGGAAGCGCTGTGGAGCGGGTTTCGCACCTTTTGCGCGCTGATGCTGGTTGGCGCATGGGCCATTACTACCCAGTGGGAAGCGGGCAGTGCGGCGCTCACCCTTGCGGCCATCAGCTGCGTGCTCTATTCCGTGGCGGCCTCCCCGTTCAACTCCCTGACGCTCCTGATGCGCACCCTGGTGCTGCTCTCGCTGTTCAGCTTTGTAGTTAAGTTTGGTTTGATGGTACAGATAAGCGACCTGTGGCAGTTCCTGCTGTTCCTGTTTCCGCTGTTAACCACCATGCAGCTGCTTAAGCTGCAAATGCCTAAACTGGCCGGCCTGTGGGGACAGCTGATTGTCTTTATGGGCTCCTTTATTTCGGTGACAAATCCGCCGGTGTACGATTACGCCGAGTTCCTCAATGACAACCTGGCGAAGATCCTCGGCGTGGGGCTGGCGTGGCTGGCCTTCGCCGTGTTGCGCCCGGGCTCAGACGCGCGTAAAAGCCGCAGGCATATCCGGGAGTTACGCAGAGGTTTCGTGGATCAGCTGAGCCGCAGGCCGCACCTGCGCGAAAGCGAGTATGAATCGCTGGTTTACCATCACGTCAGCCAGCTGAACAACAGCAAGGATTCCCTCTCCCGACGCTGGCTACTGCGCTGGGGCGTGGTGCTGTTAAATTGTTCGCACGTGGTATGGCAGTTACGCGCTTGGGAGACGCGTTCCGACCCGCTGGCGCAGGTTCGTGATAATTGTATTTCCATGCTCCGCGATGTGATGAGCGAGCGCGGGGTTCAGCAACGCCCCCTTAGCGTCACGCTGGTCGAACTTCAGCGTATTTGCGACGTGCTGGCGCGCCATCATCTGCCAGCGGCCCGCGACCTGGCGTCCATTATCTGGCGGCTGCACTGCTCCCTGTCACAGCTTGAACAGGCGCCGCCACCCGGAACGATTGGCGATCAGATCACGCCGCAGGCATAGCGCGCCCCGCCGCCGCCCAGCGGCTTAGGCTGATCGGACATGTTATCGCCGCCCACGTGGATCATCAACGCTTTGCCTTTGACCTCGTCAATCTTTTTCAGCCGTGGCGCAACGACGGGATCGGTAGCTTTACCGTCGTTATTCACCACCAGCACCGGCAGATCGCCGAGGTGCCCCATGCCTTCAGGACCTTCATGCTTGCCGGAGTTGTGCGGATCCAGATGTCCCCCTGCGGCTTCCGCCGCTGATGGTTTGCCCTCTTTCATTGCGGGTTGACAGCTGCCTTTGGCATGTACGTGATAACCGTGCTCGCCGGGCGGAAGAGCCTTGAGATCGGGTGCAAATTCCAGCCCTTTATCGGTTTCGGTGATTTTCACTGTCCCGATGGACTGGCCTACTCCCTGAGAAGTGACGAGATTCATTTCAACTTCTTCGCTGGCTGCCTGCGCTCCCGCGCAAACAACCAGCGTGACCATTGCCAGAGCAAAACGCTTCATATGACCTCCACGGGTTATTTTTTACACCTTAAGTCTATACCAGAGGCGCAGATTTCACCGGAAAGTCAGACACCGCGCACTCAGGGTACATCGTAGCCCAGAGCCGCCTTGCGGATGCGGAACCACTGCTGACGCGACATATCCAGCTCTTCAGCCACCAGCGCAGCGCGTACGCGCTCAATTTTGCCGGAGCCGATAATTGGCAGCGGTTTAGACGGCAGGCGCAGGATCCAGGCGTAAACCACCTGCTCGATGCTTTCCGCATTCAGTTCGCGGGCCACGGTTTCAAGCTCGTTACGCAGCGGCTGGAAGGCCTCATCGTTAAACAGGCGACCGCCGCCGAGACAAGACCAGGCCATCGGACGAATGCGTAACTGTTGCAGCTGATCGAGCGTTCCGTCCAGCAGCAGCGGCTGGTGAACAGGCGAGATCTCCACCTGATTCGTCGCCAGCGTAAACGGCAGACGAGACTGCAACAGCGTAAACTGTGCCGGGGTGAAGTTAGACACCCCGAAATGACGCACTTTACCGCTCTGGTGCAGCGTCAGGAACGCTTCCGCAACCTCATCCGCATCCATCAACGGATCGGGACGGTGGATCAGAAGCAGGTCGATACGATCGGTGGCAAGGTTAACCAGCGACTGCTCGGCGCTTTTAACGATATGCGCGCTGTCGGTGATGTAATGTCCGAGGGCATGCTCCGGTTTTGCCGTGGTGGCAATACCGCATTTGGTCACAATCTCCATACGTTCACGCAGCGCCGGCACCCGCTTCAGCGCTTCACCAAAGGCAGCCTCGCACTGATAGCCGCCATAAATATCAGCGTGATCGACGGTGGTGATCCCAAGATCGAGATGCTCTTCAATAAAGTTCGCCAGCTGGACGGGAGTCATATTCCAGTCCATCAGGCGCCAGTAGCCCATTACAAATCGGGAGAATTCCGGGCCCTGTGGGGCTAGGGTAATACGCTGAACCATAACATTTTCCTCAAGAAAGTCATGTCACCAGTATACGCAATTACCCTGCTAAAACAGTGAAGGTTGCTGAGGTTCTTCGGTTTCAACCGCTTTGTTTGCGCGAATTTTACGCAGCAGACGCTGTCGACAGAGCCGTAAGACCTCCTGCTTTTGCGCGTCGCTGAAGTTTTGCCAGTTAAAACGTTCATCGCGCGTGCGCATGCACCCGCGGCAGTACCCTCTTTCATCAACCTGACAAATACCCCGGCACGGGCTCTGGACAGGGAAAAATTCCAGTTGCTCTGCCACACCCACCTCCACAACGCCATTATTCCCTACAGTGAAGACCCTAATTGGCCTGCATGCAAGGGTGTTCTCCACAACCGGGGCATTAAGGTTTCGCTAATCTTCGCTTCTTATACTCGTCGCATTGATATAACGAATGGTTGGTTCATCATGTGGCTTGCTAAAAAGTTACGCTGTAACGATATAAAATTTACCCTGGCCTGTGCGCTTTTTTTCACCGTGTTAAATGCGCTGTTTATTCAGCGTAGCTGGTCGATTATCGCACCTGCCCGTCTGCACGACGTGCTTTTTGCCGCCAGCGTGCCGCTGGTGCTGTTTTGCGGCTGGGTCATTGTTTTTAGCCTGCTGAATATTCCCTACATTCGCAAGCCGCTCATGATTGTCCTGACCATAGGATGCGCCGCCGCGACGTATTTTATGTATACCTATGGCGCAGTTATCGATCAGAACATGATGGTGAACGTATTCGAGACTAACTCTCAGGAAGCGACAGCCCTGGTGACGCCGCAGATGCTCCTGTGGCTGGTCGTGGCGGGTCTGGTTCCTTCCATCGTGTTAGCCCTGACGCGTATTCGAAGCGGAAAATGGTGGTATGCCCTGCTGACGCGTTTCGCCGCCATGCTCGGTGCGCTGCTGGTGATCATCCTGGTCGCGGCGGTATTCTATAAAGACTACGCTTCGCTGTTCCGCAATAACAAAAGCATCGTGAAAATGGTCACGCCGGCGAATTACGTCAGCGCCATCGTGAAGTACAGCGAAATGCGCTGGTTTGCCGGCGACCAGACGCTGGTCCGCATCGGCGAGGATGCCCATAAAGGCGCGCTGATTTCCGGCCAGCACAAGAAAACCGTGCTGGTTCTGGTGGTAGGCGAGGCCTCCCGCGCCGCAAACTACTCGTTAAATGGTTACCCGCGTGAAACCAACCCCGAGCTGAAAAAGCAGGATGTCATCAACTTCCCACAGGCAACCTCCTGCGGCACGGAAACCGCCGTTTCTGTCCCCTGCATGTTCTCCGGCATGACGCGGAAAAAATATGACGCTGACCTCGCCCACCATCAGGAAGGTCTGCTTGATGTGCTTAACCACGCCGGATTCAACCTGCTGTGGCGCGACAATGACGGCGGGTGCAAAGGCGCCTGTAACCGCGTGCCGCATACGGACATGACGCAGTGGAAACTGGATCGGTTCTGTAAGGACAAATCCTGTCTGGACGATGTCAACCTGTACCGTCTGGATAACGTGCTGGATGGTCTGAAGCAGGACACGGTTCTTGTTATTCACCTGATGGGGAGCCACGGCCCGGCCTATTACAACCGCTACCCGGACAGCTTCCGGAGATTCACGCCGACGTGTGATACCAATGAAATTCAGGATTGCGATCATCACTCGCTGGTCAATACCTATGACAACTCGATTCTGTATACCGACAGCGTCCTCAGCCGAACCATCGACGCGCTGAAAGCCCGGCAGGCCAGTATGAATACGGCGCTGATTTACCTCTCCGATCACGGTGAGTCCCTCGGCGAAAGCGGTATTTACCTGCACGGCACGCCGTATATGCTGGCCCCGGAGCAGCAAACGCATATTCCGTTCATGTTCTGGCTCTCCCCGGATTACGTTAAAAACTTTGGCGTAAGCCCGGACTGCCTGCGCGCCCATGCTGCAAAAGATGCGGTTTCACAGGATAATTTGTTCGCCACCGTGCTGGGCATGATGGACGTGAAATCAACGGCTTACCAACCACAGCTAGATATTTTGTCGCAATGTCGACGCTAGGCTGGCTTGCATTAGACCGAACGGTCTATTAGAGTGAAGGCATGAGCAGACACACAGAACACGATACGCGCGAACATTTACTGGCTACCGGCGAGCGCCTTTGCATGCATCGCGGGTTTACCGGTATGGGGCTGAGCGAGTTGTTAAAAACCGCTGAAGTGCCTAAGGGATCGTTTTATCACTATTTTCGATCCAAAGAGGCGTTTGGCGTGGCCATGCTGGAGCGGCACTACGCCAGCTATCATCAGCGCCTGGCAACCCACTTCGCCTGCGGGGAAGGTAATTACCGGGATCGTATTCTGAACTACTATCAGGAAACGCTGACGCAGTTCTGTCAGCAGGGCATCATCAGCGGTTGCCTGACGGTAAAACTGTCTGCCGAAGTGTGCGATCTTTCCGAAGACATGCGCACCGCCATGGATAAAGGGGCCAGCGGCGTTATCGCCCTGCTGGCTCAGGCGCTGGATAAAGGCCGCGATGAACAAACGCTCGCCTTCTCCGGCGACCCGCTCACGCAGGCACAGGTGCTCTATTCCCTCTGGCTAGGCGCCAACCTGCAAGCAAAAATTTCTCGCAGTGCCGTGCCGCTCGAAAGCGCGCTGGCGCATGTGAAACGTTGTATTACGGCGCCCGGCGCGTAGCCGGCGTTTTTATTTACCCTTTTACTAGTCGACTGGTCTACTCAGGAGCCGTTATGTCCGCTGAAAAGCTATTTACCCCACTGAAAGTCGGTGCCGTTACCGCCCCAAACCGCGTGTTTATGGCCCCACTCACCCGTCTGCGCAGCATCGAGCCGGGCGACATCCCTACGCCATTGATGGGTGAATATTACCGTCAGCGCGCCAGCTCTGGCCTGATCATCTCCGAAGCCACGCAGATTTCTGCCCAGGCCAAAGGCTACGCCGGTGCTCCGGGTCTGCACAGCCCGGAACAGATCGCCGCGTGGAAAAAAATCACCGCAGGCGTGCACGCTGAAGATGGCCGTATCGCGGTTCAGCTGTGGCACACCGGTCGTATCTCGCACAGCAGCATTCAGCCTGGCGGTCAGGCACCGGTTTCTGCCTCTGCCCTGAACGCGAATACCCGTACTTCCCTGCGCGATGAAAACGGTAACGCGATCCGCGTCGACACTACCACGCCGCGCGCGCTGGAGCTGAACGAGATCCCGGGTATCGTGAACGATTTCCGCCAGGCCGTTGCCAACGCCCGTGAAGCAGGCTTTGACCTGGTCGAGCTGCACTCTGCGCACGGTTACCTGCTGCACCAGTTCCTGTCACCATCCTCCAACCAGCGTACCGACCAGTACGGCGGCAGCGTCGAAAACCGTGCGCGTCTGGTACTTGAAGTGGTAGACGCCGTTTGTAACGAGTGGAGCGCTGACCGTATTGGTATTCGTGTCTCCCCGATCGGTACCTTCCAGAACGTCGACAACGGTCCGAACGAAGAAGCGGACGCGCTGTATCTGATTGAAGAGCTGGCGAAACGCGGTATCGCGTATCTGCACATGTCCGAGCCGGACTGGGCTGGCGGCAAGCCTTACACCGAAGCCTTCCGCCAGAAAGTGCGCGAGCGCTTCCACGGCGTGATTATCGGGGCGGGTGCCTATACGGCAGAAAAAGCCGAAGACCTGATCGGGAAAGGCCTGATCGACGCCGTGGCCTTTGGCCGCGATTACATTGCAAACCCGGATCTGGTGACCCGTTTGCAGAAGAAAGCCGAACTGAACCCGCAGCGCCCTGAAAGTTTCTACGGTGGCGGCGCGGAAGGTTATACCGACTACCCTTCACTCTAATCCCGCTTTGTACGTTGATAGCGGCGACATTTCGCCGCTATACTAAAACATCGTTTCTGTTCAAAAAGATAATCCATTTCATTGGTTAATGAGGAAATTATGCGCCTACTTCACACCATGCTGCGCGTTGGCGACCTGCAACGTTCTGTCGATTTCTACACTAACGTTCTGGGCATGAAGCTGCTGCGCACCAGCGAAAACCCGGAATATAAATACTCTCTGGCTTTTGTTGGTTACGGCCCGGAGTCAGATGAAGCGGTCATCGAGCTGACCTATAACTGGGGCGTGGACAGCTACGAGCTGGGCACGGCTTACGGCCACATCGCGCTGGAAGTGGATAACGCGGCGGAAGCCTGCGAACGTATCCGCAGCAACGGCGGTAACGTCACCCGTGAAGCCGGTCCGGTTAAAGGCGGCACCACCGTGATTGCGTTTGTTGAAGATCCGGACGGTTATAAAATCGAGCTGATCGAAGCCAAAGACGCTGGTCGCGGTCTGGGCAACTGATCCCACAGGGCGCACTATGCGCCCGTTGTTTTGCTGCATCCCCTCTCAAAATTTGCCATAATGCGCACTGCTTTTTCCCCCTTGTAAGAGACCCTGATGTCCGATAACGCTCAATTTACCGGTCTGTGCGACCGTTTTCGTGGTTTTTATCCCGTTGTCATTGATGTAGAAACAGCCGGATTTAACGCTAAAACCGATGCGCTGCTTGAGATTGCCGCCATCACGCTGAAGATGGATGAACAGGGCTGGCTTGTACCGGACACCACGCTGCATTTCCACGTTGAACCCTTTGAAGGGGCAAACTTACAGCCAGAGGCGCTGGCCTTTAACGGAATCGACCCGACAAACCCGCTGCGCGGGGCGGTAAGCGAATACGAGGCGCTGCACGCCATTTTCAAAATGGTGCGTAAAGGCATGAAAGAAAACGACTGTAGCCGCGCCATCATGGTGGCCCACAACGCGACGTTCGATCACAGCTTCACCATGGCTGCCGCCGAGCGCGCCTCATTGAAACGCAATCCATTCCATCCGTTTGTGACCTTCGACACCGCTGCGCTGAGCGGCCTGGCGCTGGGGCAAACCGTGCTGTCCAAAGCCTGCATCACAGCGGGTATCGCGTTTGACGGCACCCAGGCCCATTCCGCGCTGTACGATACAGAGCGCACGGCGGAGCTGTTCTGCGAGATCGTTAACCGCTGGAAACGACTGGGCGGCTGGCCCCTGCCTATGGGCGACGAGGCCGATATTCAGTCCTAGGCCGGTAAGCAACAGCGTCACGCGAAAAAAAAGCGACCAGCATAATGTGGTCGCTTTTTTATATCCGCAGAAAACTTACTCTGCGTCCGGCTCTTCGGTTTTATACTTCGCCGCAGTCTCTTTGATCAGCTGCTGCAATTCGCCACGCTGATACATTTCAATCAGGATGTCGCATCCGCCAACCAGTTCACCATCAACCCACAGCTGTGGGAAGGTCGGCCAGTTTGCGTATTTTGGCAGCTCGGCGCGAATGTCCGGGTTTTGCAGGATATCAACGTAAGCAAAACGCTCACCACAGGCAGACAGCGCCTGAACAGCTTGCGCGGAGAAGCCGCAGCTTGGCAGCTTCGGGGAACCTTTCATGTACAGGAGAATCGGGTTTTCAGCGATCTGGCGCTGAATTTTTTCAATAGTGGTGCTCATGTCTTGCTTCCTTTAACTTCTGTTACGGCATCAGTCTGACATTGTAGCGGTTCAGGCCGACATCGGAAAATAACATTTTTGTCACGTCTCATTATTTTATCGCTTATCGCATAAAGTTGCATTGCAAATGACGCTTAACGCCACGCACCGTGCGGTTTTGCTTAAGAAGCGAACACGCGTGCAACAGAATGGTGAATTTTTTTGCACTTGCTAACGAAACACAATTTTTGAATGAAAAATGCTATTAACTTATTCTGATTTTATGGATTAGAATCGACAGGTTTTGTAAATCTCACGCGGGTATGCTTTATTGGCCTGCACTTATCAGGGGACTGCCCAGTGGCGCGGATAACTAAAATCTCGATGACGCTCTGTGCTTTACTGTTTACCACACTCTCATTGACGCCAGCGGCGAACGCCTCCGAACAGGCGCGGCATTCTGCTGTACAAAAAACGCATCTGGCAAAAGCCACAGAACGTAAGAAAAAAACCACCAGCAAAACCGTTAAAAAGAAAACCACCGCTCAGACCAAAAACACCGCCTCAAGCAAAACCAAAACCCTCCGTTCCGGCACGCACAAAACCACCCGTAAAACCGCCAGCCTTGTGAGTGAAAAATGCACCGTGCGCAAAGGGCATAAAACAAAATGCGCTAAAGTGACGAAGCTGGCTGACGTGCATAAAGCGCGTATGCAGAAAGCGCAAAAAACGGCGATGAATAAGCTGATGGGGCAAATTGGTAAACCGTATCGCTGGGGTGGCACTTCTCCCCGCACCGGTTTTGACTGTAGCGGGCTGGTCTATTATGCCTATAAAGATCTGGTGAAGTTCCGCATTCCTCGTACCGCCAATGAAATGTACCACCTGCGCGACGCCGCGCCTGTAAACCGGGGCGAACTGCAAAATGGCGACCTGGTGTTCTTCCGCACTCAGGGACGCGGCACGGCCGATCACGTTGGGGTGTACGTGGGTAACGGTAAGTTTATCCAGTCACCGCGCAGCGGACGGGACATTCAGATCACCTCCCTCAGCGAAGATTACTGGGTGCGCCACTATGTGGGTGCGCGCCGCGTGATGACGCCAAAAACCGTCCGCTAAACTCTGCCCTGTCGCCCGTGCGGCAGGGTAAGTTCCTCTTTTGCATACCCTTTCAATTTGCTATTCTGTCCTTGTTGTCTGTAGGGTTATTGGCAACGTATAAAACAATAAGGAGAGAAGCAATGTCGTTCGAATTACCTGCACTACCGTATGCAAAAGACGCCCTGGCCCCGCACATTTCCGCGGAAACCCTGGAGTACCATTACGGCAAACATCACCAGACCTATGTCACCAACCTGAACAACCTGATTAAAGGCACCGATTTTGAAGGCAAAACGCTGGAAGAGATCGTGCGCAATTCAGACGGTGGCGTATTCAACAATGCTGCTCAGGTGTGGAACCACACCTTCTACTGGCATTGCCTGGCACCGAATGCAGGCGGGGAACCTACCGGTGATCTGGCCGCAGCGATTAACGCCGCGTTTGGCAGCTTCGCGGATTTCAAAGCGAAGTTTACCGACGCCGCCGTTAAAAACTTTGGCTCCGGCTGGACCTGGCTGGTGAAAGAGGCCGATGGCACACTGGCTATCGTTTCCACCTCTAATGCGGGTACCCCGCTGACCACCAGCGCAACGCCGCTGATGACCGTGGACGTATGGGAACACGCCTATTACATTGATTATCGTAATGCGCGCCCGAACTACCTGGAGCACTTCTGGGCACTGGTTAACTGGGAATTTGTTGCGAAGAACTTCGCGGCGTAAGGGAGACGCAGAAGGGGAAACCCTTCTGCGTTTTTGTTTATTCCGCCGTACACACTGCTTCTGGCTGTTTACGCCCGGACATCAACACCAGCAGCAGGCCGAGTGCGGCAATAATCGCCCCCATCACCGGCACAAAGCTGTAACCTAAACCACCGGAAATCACCGCCCCGCCCGCTGCGGCTCCCAGCGCATTGCCCAGGTTAAACGCACCGATATTCACGGACGATGAGAGTCCCGGCGCCTCATGCGCAACACGCATCACGCGCATCTGCAACGGCGGCACCACGGCAAACGTTGCGGCGCCCCACACCACCATGGCAATGGCGGCGCCCACTTCGTTACGCGCCAGCCACGGGATCGCCACCATGATGACAATCAGCAGCGTTAAGAAGCCTTTCAGCGTCCCACTCACGGAGCGGTCGGCAAATTTCCCGCCGAGATAGTTGCCAATCGAGAACCCGACACCAATCAGCACCAGCATCGCGGTAACAAAGAGTGGCGTTGCGTGGGTAATGTCGTGCAGCACCGGGGAGATATAGGTGTAGAGCGTAAACATTGCCCCCGCCCCCAGCACCGTGGTAAGCAGCGCGGAAAGCACCTGGGGACGCATTAGCACCGCCAGCTCTTTACGTACTTCCGGACGTTCTCCCGCACTTCCTTTCGGCAGCGAGAAAAACAGCGCGACCATCGCCACCACGCCCAGCACCGCGGTGGCGAGGAAAGACATACGCCAGCCGATGGCTTCTCCCAGCCAGGTGGCGGCGGGAACACCGCCGATATTAGCGATGGTGAGGCCCATAAACATGGTGGCTACCGCGCTGGCCTGCTTATGTTTTGGCACCACGCTGGCGGCAACAACCGAGCCCAGCCCGAAGAAGGCGCCATGGTTCAGGCTGGTCAGAATACGGGAAAGCATCAGGGTGGTGTAATCCGGCGAAATCGCGGAAAGCACGTTGCCCAGGGTGAAAATCGCCATCAGGAAAATCAGCGCATTGCGGCGCGCGCGGTGCGAAAGCAGCAGCGTCATCAGCGGCGCGCCTACCATGACGCCGATCGCGTAGGCGCTAATCAACATACCGGCCGCAGGGATAGAGACGTCCATGCCCCGGGCAATAACAGGCAATAACCCCATCGGGGAGAATTCAGTGGTGCCAATCCCAAAGGCGCCAATCGCCAGGGCCAGCAGGGGAAAATTGATTTTCATGAATAAACTCCGGATACCGTGCCGTTACCCGGCACAGAACTAAGAAGTCAAAAGCATGACATCAATCACAAAAAATGAGAAGTTAACATTTTGGCAAAAGATTTTTGCCGGAAAGATAACAATAGCGGCAAGCGAGGGAGAAAATTCTCCCTCCACCTAAATCAGTGCAGCGCAGCGGTTAAACCACCCGCAACAATCAGGGCAAGAACAACAATGGTGGTAAACAGCGAAAACTTCAGATCGGTACTCATCAATTTTTCTCCTTTTATTCACCCTACGAAAAGTGAGCCTGCTCATTTTTACACAGTTCAGGTCAAAAATCTTCCAGGATTTAAGCGGATATCCACTTTACCTCTTCCCCTTTTCATCAAGATAGGACAAAATTCCACGCTAAATTTATTAGCGTACCGGCCACTGACCCCCTCCTGACGTCCTGTGTCGTTTTCCCGGCGTGTCGCAACTCAAGATTGCGTAATAAGGGTGAGAGAAGGCAAACGTTTACCTTCATTTGTTTCAGGAGCTTAGGATATGGTCTGGAGTGACATTTAATGGCAACAATTAAAGACGTAGCAAAACGCGCAAACGTTTCCACTACAACCGTATCACATGTTATTAACAAAACGCGTTTTGTCGCTGAAGAGACGCGCAATGCCGTCTGGGCAGCGATCAAAGAACTGCACTACTCGCCAAGTGCGGTCGCGCGAAGCCTGAAGGTTAATCACACCAAATCGATTGGCCTGCTGGCCACCAGCAGTGAAGCGGCCTACTTTGCTGAAATTATCGAAGCCGTTGAAAAAAACTGCTTCCAGAAGGGCTATACCCTGATTCTGGGTAACGCGTGGAACAACATTGAGAAACAGCGCGCTTATCTGTCGATGATGGCGCAAAAGCGCGTCGACGGCCTGCTGGTGATGTGTTCTGAATACCCAGAGTCGGTCCTTTCTATGCTGGAGGAGTATCGCCACATTCCGATGGTGGTGATGGACTGGGGCGAAGCGCGCGCCGACTTCACCGACTCCGTTATCGATAACGCCTTTGAAGGCGGCTACATGGCGGGGCGTTACCTGGTGGAACGCGGTCACCGTGAAATTGGCGTGATCCCGGGCCCGCTGGAGCGTAACACCGGTGCAGGCCGCCTGGCCGGTTTCATGAAGGCGATGGAAGAGGCGCTGATTACCGTGCCGGAAAACTGGATTGTTCAGGGCGATTTTGAGCCGGAGTCGGGCTATCGCGCCATGCAGCAGATCGTCTCCCAGCCACATCGCCCTACCGCTGTGTTCTGCGGCGGCGATATCATGGCCATGGGCGCCCTCTGTGCGGCGGATGAACTCGGCCTGCGCGTCCCGCAGGATATCTCGGTGATCGGCTATGATAACGTGCGCAACGCCCGCTTCTTTACACCGGCGCTGACTACCATTCACCAGCCGAAAGATTCGCTGGGTGAAACCGCCTTCAATATGCTGTTGGACAGGATCGTCAACAAGCGTGAACAGTCCCAGTCCATTGAAGTGCACCCGCGCCTGATTGAACGCCGTTCCGTTGCGGACGGTCCGTTCCGCGACTACCGTCGTTAATCCTTTTACGGGGCCAGCTACGCTGGTCCCCGTAACCACTCCCGGTTCAGCGTTTCGCTGTCTCCCAGATAATCCAGCAGCCAGGCCATGGCGGGCGATACGTCGTTTTGCTGCCACGTCAGACAGCACGCGGCGTCCGGGAAGGGATTTTCCAGCGTCAGAGCCACCCACTCCCCCGCGTCGATGCGCGGGCGCGCAAAATGCACCGGCACCATGCCAACGCACAGCCCCGCGCTCAGGCAGGTGGCTGACGACTCCCAGTCCGGCGCGACCACGCGGCGCTGATTATCCAGCAGCCAGGTAATACGCTTCGGCAGCGAACGGGACGTATCTTCCAGCACCAGCGAGGGCCAGTTGCGCAAGGTGTCATCGCTCAGCGGCCCTTCCAGCGCCGCCAGCGGATGATCGCGCGCGACCACGCAGGTCCAGCTCAGCATGCCCATGTCGCGAAACGCGTAGCGCCCCCCAACCGGGATCGCCTGGGTTGCGCCAATCGCCATCTCTGCCCTGCCGTCCGCCAGCGCATCCCAGACGCCGTTAAACACCTCCTGTGAAACGCGCAGTTCGACGTCGGAAAAATGACGATAGAAATCGACGATCATCTGCCGGGTACGTTCCGGCTTAACGATGTTATCCACCGCGATGGAGAGATGACCGCGCCAGCCGTTGGCGATCTGCTGGCACTGCTCGCGGGTGATCTGCATTTTTTTGATAACAGACCGCCCCTCCTTCAAAAACCACGCGCCGGCGGGCGTGAGCTCCACGTCGCGATGGCGCCGCTCAAACAGCGGGACCGCCAGCCACGCTTCAAGCTGACGCACCGTATAGCTGATGGCCGAGGGAACGCGATGCAGCTCCTGGGCGGCACCGGTAAAGCTGCCGTTACGCGCCACGGCATCGACCACTTCAAGAGAATAATCTGACCACATCTTTTGCCTGCAAAATTTTTGAATTCACCCGCCAAATATTAGCGTTTCACAAGCCGCTTTGCACCTCCTACACTCTGCGCCAACGTACACCTGCCTCCTCAGGAGAATAAACAGTGCAACCCAGGAAAGGATTTTTAGTCTGGCTCGGCGGCTTAAGCGTGCTGGGCTTTTTGGCGACCGATATGTATCTGCCCGCGTTCGCCGCGATGCAGGAAGATTTGCAAACCCCTGCCGCCGCCATCAGCGCCAGCCTGAGTTTGTTCCTCGCAGGCTTTGCTTTTGCGCAACTGCTCTGGGGGCCGCTCTCAGATCGTTTTGGCCGTAAACCCGTCCTGTTGCTGGGACTGGCAATTTTTGCCGTAGGCTGTCTGGGCATGCTATGGGTCCGCGATGCCGCCTGGCTCCTCGTGCTGCGCTTCATCCAGGCCGTCGGCGTCTGTGCCGCAGCGGTCACCTGGCAGGCGCTGGTAACCGATTATTATCCGGCTTCGCGCACTAACCGCATTTTCGCCACCATTATGCCGCTGGTCGGCCTGTCGCCGGCGCTCGCCCCGCTGCTGGGCAGCTGGATCCTGGCGCATTTCGACTGGCAGGCCATTTTCGCCACGCTGTTTGCCATCACGCTGGTGCTGATGCTGCCCGCGTTCGGGCTCAAGCCTGCGCGTAAAAAAGAGACGCATCAGGACGCGCAGCCAGTAACCTTTACCTCTTTACTGCGGGCAAAAGCCTATCGCGGTAACGTGCTGATTTATGCCGCCTGCTCTGCCAGCTTCTTTGCCTGGCTGACCGGTTCGCCGTTCATTCTGCATGACATGGGCTACAGCCCGGCGGCTATCGGCCTGAGCTACGTTCCACAGACCATCGCCTTCCTGGTGGGTGGCTATGGCTGTCGCGCCGCACTGCAAAAATGGGAAGGCCAACAGATGCTGCCCTGGCTGCTGGTGTTGTATGCGTTAAGCGTGATTGCGACCTGGGCCGTCGGCTTTATTCCCGGTGCCGGGCTTGCAGAAATTTTGATTCCGTTCTGCGTTATGGCGATCGCTAACGGAGCCATTTACCCAATTGTAGTGGCGCAGGCGCTACGTCCTTTCCCGCAGGCGACAGGCCGCGCTGCCGCGCTGCAAAATACCCTGCAACTTGGCCTGTGCTTCCTGGCAAGCCTCGTGGTCTCTGCGCTGATTGCCACCCCGCTGCTCACCACCACCAGCGTAATGCTGGTCACCGTTGCGCTGGCAGGTCTGGGGTATCGCATGCAGTCCTCCGCGCGTCGCGAGCAGAATGACAACGCGCAAACCGAAACGTCTCATGCCTGATTGCGCGGGAAATTATGTTAAAAACCAGTGATTAGGTTGCTAACAATTTTCTGTTGAATCACCCATTTTTGAGGCCTATACTGAATTTGGTTCAATAAATACGATAAATATTAAGCGTTAACGGGAGCCGGAGCGCTCCCGTTTTACCATGGAAGGCATTTCGGCAAGGGTTATCTCCCTTCCTCTGTTCTACGTCGGATATTAGCCTCGCGGGCATTTACCGTGAGATTTCTCACAAACCAAAAAAGCGTCTACGCTGTTTTAAGGTTCTGATCACAGCAAGGTGATGGAGAAGCTATGAGTTCATCGTGTATAGAAGAAGTCAGCGTTCCGGACGATAACTGGTCCCGGATCGTCAGTGAACTGTTGGGACGTGCGGGCATTACGATTAATGGCTCATCGCCCTCCGATCCCCAGATTAAACATCCCGATTTTTTCAAACGCGTTTTACAGGAGGGATCGTTAGGGCTGGGTGAAAGCTATATGGACGGCTGGTGGGAGTGCGAGCGGCTGGATATGTTCTTCTCCAGCGTATTACGCGCCGGTCTGGAAAATCAGCTCCCCCGTCACTTCAAAGATACGCTACGTATCGCCTCCGCCCGCCTGTTCAATCTGCAAAGTAAAAAGCGCGCGTGGATCGTCGGCAAAGAGCATTACGATCTGGGCAACGACCTTTTCAGCCGCATGCTCGATCCGTTAATGCAGTACTCCTGCGGATATTGGAAAAAAGCGACGACCCTGGAAGAGGCGCAGCAGGATAAGCTACAGCTGATCTGCGATAAATTGCAGTTGCAGCCCGGCATGCGCGTGCTGGATATCGGCTGTGGCTGGGGCGGCCTTGCCTGGTTTATGGCGAAGCATTACGGCGTGAGCGTCGTCGGGGTTACGATTTCGGCTGAACAGCAGAAGATGGCGCAGGCGCGTTGCCTGGGGCTGGATGTGGACATCCGACTTCAGGATTACCGCGACCTGAACGAGCAGTTTGACCGCATTGTTTCCGTTGGCATGTTCGAGCACGTCGGGCCCAAGAACTACAGGACCTATTTCGACGTCGCTGACCGGAACCTGAAGCCTGACGGTATTTTCCTGCTACACACCATCGGCTCTAAGCGCACCGACAACAACGTGGATCCCTGGATTAACAAATATATCTTCCCGAATGGCTGTTTACCCTCTGTTCGCCAGATAGCCAACGCCAGCGAACCGCATTTCATTGTGGAAGACTGGCATAATTTTGGCGCAGATTACGACACCACGCTGATGGCGTGGCACGAACGTTTCCAGGCCGCATGGCCTGAAATCGCCGACAACTATTCGGAACGATTCAAACGGATGTTCAGCTATTATCTGAATGCCTGTGCCGGGGCTTTTCGCGCGCGGGATATACAGCTATGGCAGGTGGTGTTTAGTCGCGGGATTGAGCACGGTTTGCGCGTGGCCCGTTAAAAAAATAACCCCGGTTGCCCGGGGTTATTTTTATTCTTCTTCCACGGCCTTTATTATCGCCGCCTCTTTCGCCGCCAGCACGCGCTCAACGGTATCCACGACCGCCTGGGTCTGCGGATCAATTTCGATATTCACCCGCTGCCCCAGTTTTTTTGAACCAAGCGTTGTACGTTGCAACGTTTCTGGAATTAAATGCACGCAAAAACGGGTTGGCGTCACTTCACCTACGGTCAGGCTAATCCCATCGATGCCAATAAATCCTTTATAAAGGATGTATTTCATTAAGGTGGGATCCTGCACCTTAAACCAGATTTGACGGTTATTTTCCGAAGTCACGATTTTCGCCACTTCGGCGGTGGTCATAATATGGCCCGACATCAGGTGCCCGCCAATCTCATCGCTGAATTTCGCCGCCCGCTCAACGTTGACGGTATCCCCCACTTCCAGCTCGCCCAGGTTAGTGATGCGCAGCGTCTCTTTCATTAAATCAAAAGCGATCTGGTTACCGTTAATTTCGGTCACCGTCAGGCAGCAGCCGTTATGCGCTATCGACGCCCCGGTTTCAATGCCGTCGAGCATATATTCAGGCAGCTCGACCACGTGAGTGCGGAAATTCGGTTTTTCATCAATGGACACCACTTTGGCAGTGCCCTGCACAATACCAGTAAACATGCTTACAGCTCCTGTTCATTCCGAACGGCGATGACACCGTATAATCCCACCACAATAACAGTTGAAAAAACAGGTTGCCAGTGATGCGCAATTTCTGGCGATTTTTTCACTAGATAATTAGTTAAACCCCGCTACAATAGCTGGCATCCCTCTGTTTTTTCTTCTTGCTGCCAGTTACGGCGGCCTTTTTAGTCTCTCAAATAACTACAATACAAAGGTGTTCACGTGCAGAAGTATATGATCGAAGCGCGTCAGTTATTAGCACTGGCAATACCGGTGATCGTCGCGCAGGTAGCCCAAACCGCAATGGGATTTGTGGATACGGTAATGGCCGGTGGTTACAGCGCCACCGATATGGCCGCCGTGGCGATCGGAACCTCAATCTGGCTCCCGGCCATTCTGTTTGGTCACGGCCTGCTGCTGGCGCTGACGCCCGTCATCGCACAGCTTAACGGCTCCGGTCGACGTAACCGCGTGGCCCATCAGGTTCGGCAGGGCTTCTGGCTGGCCGGGGGCGTCTCCGTCCTGATTATGATCGTCCTGTGGAACGCCGGGTATATTATCCGCGCCATGCATAATATCGATCCGGCGCTGGCAGATAAGGCGGTCGGTTATCTGCGCGCCCTGCTCTGGGGCGCCCCCGGCTATCTGTTCTTCCAGGTAGCACGTAACCAGTGTGAAGGGCTGGCAAAAACTAAGCCGGGCATGGTGATGGGATTTATCGGTTTGCTGGTGAACATTCCCGTGAACTATATCTTCATTTACGGTCATTTTGGTATGCCGGAGCTCGGTGGCGTGGGCTGCGGCGTTGCGACGGCAGCGGTGTACTGGGTGATGTTCGGAAGCATGCTCACCTACATTAAGCATGCGCGATCCATGCGCGACATTCGCAACGACAACGCCTTTAGCACGCCTGACTGGTCGATGTTGACCCGCCTGACACAGCTGGGTCTGCCCATTGCGCTGGCGCTGTTCTTTGAAGTGACGCTGTTTGCCGTTGTCGCCCTGCTGGTTTCGCCGTTAGGGATTATTGATGTGGCAGGCCACCAAATCGCGCTGAACTTCAGCTCTTTGATGTTTGTTCTGCCGATGTCGCTGGCGGCTGCGGTGACGATTCGCGTGGGCTTCCGTCTGGGGCAAGGTTCTACGCTGGATGCGCAAACGGCTGCTCGCACCGGGCTGGGCGTCGGCGTCTGCATGGCGGTCTGTACCGCCCTCTTTACCGTGCTGTTGCGTGAGCAAATTGCCCTGCTCTATAACGACAACCCGGAGGTAGTGACTCTGGCCTCGCACCTGATGCTGCTGGCGGCCATTTATCAGATCTCTGACTCCATCCAGGTCATTGGCAGCGGCGTGCTGCGTGGGTATAAAGATACGCGTTCCATCTTCTTTATCACCTTTATTGCCTACTGGGTGCTGGGCCTGCCGAGTGGTTACATACTGGCGCTCACCGATCTGGTGGTGGATCGCATGGGGCCAGCCGGATTTTGGATGGGCTTTATCATCGGCTTAACGTCTGCGGCCATTATGATGATGCTGCGCATGCGCTTCCTGCAACGTCAGCCCTCTACGGTTATTTTGCAGCGCGCTGCACGTTAATGACCCTGTAGCCGCCGGCTGGCGGCTACTTTCTCTTCACTTTGCGCGGTAATGAAGCAATCGCGTGAAATCAGAGAGAAAAATGCATTTTCCCTCTTGCCACCTTGGTGCTGTGCCGCTAATATTCGTCCCCGTTGTCACCGACAACACAATGCGTTCATAGCTCAGTTGGTTAGAGCACCACCTTGACATGGTGGGGGTCGTTGGTTCGAGTCCAATTGAACGCACCATTCTGCGTCCGTAGCTCAGTTGGTTAGAGCACCACCTTGACATGGTGGGGGTCGGTGGTTCGAGTCCACTCGGACGCACCATTTCAGTCCTGAAATGGTGCAAAAATCCTCTTCTGAACGCCTTAATTTTTCCCTTCATTGAATGACTTAACCTTTCTCCTGCTACGCTTATTCTATGGTTCAGAAACGCAGGAACGCTTTCGATGAAAAAAATTGCCATTATCGGCTCAGGCCCAACAGGGATTTACACCTTCTACTCACTTCTTACCAACGCAGCGCCCCTTTCGATCACCGTGTTTGAGAAAGCAGATCAGCCCGGCGTCGGTATGCCTTACAGCGATGAAGATAACTCCCGACTGATGCTGGCGAACATCGCCAGTATCGAAATCCCGCCCATTTTTATCACCTATCTCGACTGGCTTAAGCAGCAAAATGCAGCCCATCTTGCCCGCTATAGCGTCGACAAAGACAAACTGCACGACCGGCAGTTTCTGCCCCGTATTCTGCTGGGTGAATATTTCCAGGACCGTTTTCTTGCCGTCGTTGCCGAGGCGAAAAAGGCAGGATTTCAGGTCGAGGTTCATCCCAACGCAGAAGTAACGGATATCAAAGCTGATGCAGACGGCGTTGCCCTGTCAGTGAACGATGCGCCATTCTCCAGAAGATTCGATCTTGCCGTGGTCGCCACCGGGCACGTCTGGCCTGATGAAGATGAAGCCACCCGCGCCTGGTACCCGAGCCCATGGTCGGGGTTGATGGACGCGGAGATCCGAGCCTGCGAGGTGGGGATCATGGGGACTTCCCTCAGCGGGCTGGACGCCGCGATGGCGGTTGTGATGCAGCACGGTCGGTTTACCGGCGATCAGTTCGTTGTCAATAAAGGCAGCGAGGGGTTAAAAATCACGCTGATGTCCCGCACGGGCGTTCTGCCGGAAGCCGACTTTTACTGCCCTATACCTTATGAACCGCTGTCGGTGTTAGCGGCGTCTGTGGCGGAAAACGAAATCGCTAAAGGCCCGGACGGGCTGCTTGACCGCATTTTTGCGCTGATGGTGAAAGAGCTTGAGCTGGCAGATCCGCAGTGGTGCCAGGCGATATCGCTCAGCACGCTGAATGCCGACACCCTTCGCGAGGTCTGGTTTGAGGACCGTAAAAATCATGGTCCTTTCACCTGGGCCGAAGCGAATCTGAAAGAAGTGGAGCGCAACAAGCGCGACAAACGCACCGTTGCCTGGCGCTATACCGTGCTTCGTCTGCATGAGGTGGTTCAGGCGATTGTTCCTTCACTTAACGAACAGGACAGAGAGCGATTTAAGTCGGGGCTTGAGCGCGTATTTATCGATAACTATGCCGCCATTCCACCGCAGTCTATCCGCCGGTTACTGGCGCTACGAGAGGCAGGGATCATCAGCGTGGTCGCCCTCGGTGATGATTACGACCTGGATATCGGCAGCGATCAAACCGTCATCACCACGCAAGAAAAGAGTTATCGCTTCGATGTCTTTATAGATGCGCGCGGGCAAAAACCGCTCAAAAATAAGGATATTCCCTTCCCGACGCTGCGCAGGCAGCTTGAGGAAACGGGCGATGAGATACCGGACGTGGGGGAAGACTACACGTTGCTGTCACCCGCGTCTCTGCGCGGACGTATCGCGTTTGGGGCGATCCCCTGGCTGATGCACGACCATCCGTTTGTTCAGGGTTTGTCAGAGTGCGCTGAAATTGGTAAGGCGATGGCGAAAGCGGCGGGAAATCCTGCGTCGGGCGTGCGGCGGAAAATACCTTTCATGGAGTTTTAACCGGGCTTCCCTGCCCTACGATGTCGGATTACTCGAAGAAGACTTCCGGGTTTTCCGACAGCGATACAAAGCTTTTGGTGTTCTTATCCAGGGCAAGGATTTTGCCGCTTTCAATATCATACACCCAGCCGTGCAGGCGAATGGCGTTGTTGCGCAGGCCTACCGCCACCGACGGATGGGTCTTGATGTTGCTCAGCTGCGCAAAGACGTTCTCCTGCACCATCGCATTCACTTTATCGATTGGCGTATCCCAGGTTTTCTTCTCCACCACCGCTTTAGCCGCATCAGAATAGCGCAGCCAGTGGGAAACGGCCGGCATGGGTTCCAGATCCGCATTGTCGGCAATCGCCTTCATCGCGCCGCAGTTTGAGTGACCGCAGATTACGATATCGGTCACGCCGAGGGCCACCACCGCGTATTCGATGGTCGCAGAGACGCCGCCAGGCTCCGGCCCGAACGGTGGCACAATGTTGCCAGCGTTTCGAATGACAAAGAGCTGTCCTGGCTCCTGTTGCGTAACCAGTTCCGGAACCAGACGGCTGTCGGAGCAGGAGATGAACAGCGCTTTGGGATTCTGACTGGACGCTAAACTACGAAAAAGCTCTTTACGTTGCGGGAAAATCTCTTTTTGAAAGCTGAGAAAACCTTCAATGATATGTTGCATAGCCATTTCTCTTTTATCTGTTTTAGTTTAGGTATGATCGCGATCACACTCGTAAAATTTAACCACCGTGCCTTAGCGGAGACAAGCAATATATTTCTGGCCCGACCGCTGCACGATCTCATCCGCGTTTGTCAGGATGTTCTGCCCTTCAAAGGCCCCGTACAGGCGCTGGTACTTTTTCCCCGCCAGTCGACCGGTCACCGACTCGACGGTGCGGGCAGGCAGCGGGAGCATATTCGGATAACTCCACATAAACGACACGGCGTCTTTACCCGGGGTGACCTGCAAAATATCACCGGCCAGCAGTACGCCGTCGCCTGACTGCCAGTGCAGCACCGTGCCGCCTGCGAAATGCCCGCCCAGTCGCAGCAGCGTTACCGACGGCATAATTTCCAGAGTGTCCTCCTCCCATAAGCGTATCGCCGGACTGTCACGCATTATCCACTGCCGATCGCTGGCGTGCAGGTAGATCGGCGCGTTAAACGCCTCGGCCCACTCCTGCATAGTGGTGTAGTAATGAGGATGCGAAATCGCAATCGCGCCGATCCCGCCGAGCGCGTCAATTAACGCTCTGGTGGCCGGGTCAAGGTTCGCGATGCAGTCCCACAGAATATTGCCCTGCGGTGTGCGCAGCAGGATGGCGCGCTGGTTAATGGCAAAAGAGGGCACGGTTTTGATGCTGAACAGCTGCGGCTCCAGCTGTTGCCATTTGTTGGTATGCGTGGCCGTAAGACTATCGAAATCCGTCCACGCCTGGCCCGTCACCGGAACATACTGGCGTTCATCGTCGCAAATCGGGCAGCGTTTGGGGTGTTCATCGTAAGCGGTACCACAGGTTTTACACAGCGTAATCATCAGCGTTCCTCAGCAATAAAGCACTGAGTATGACAGGGATTATCCATATGTGCTGCGGGGTGCATCGCCCGCTTTTTTTGACTTATACTGTGCCAGTATCAAAAACTGAATAACGCAGGTAGCACATGGAAATTGATCTCGATAACTTAGTCTTTAACGGGCTGGATGAAGCAGAAGAGCGCAACGCGGAACGTCTCGACGACGCGGATAAAAAAGCCCAGGCGATTGTCGCCGATGACGACTGCGGCGATGCCTGCAAGATCTGACGAGAAAGCACCGGAAGCCCCGGTGCTTTTTTTATGCATGCGGTTTTCACGCGCTATCAGTTCTCCGGCGTTTTGCTAAACCCGGTGAGCATCAGGATCAGACTTTGCGGAGATGATGCCGTCTCAAACTGATAGTGGTTTCCCTGACGATCGCCGCCGATATACCACGAAATTTCAGTTTTCCCTTCTGCCAGCGCCTTGCGTACCGCTTTATCGACATCCACCATCCGGTATTCGCGGGCGTGGTTCAGGTACAGGACCGCATCCGACCGGTAGTTGCAGGACGGTCGCGCGTGCCAGTTCACGCTGGCCGGATCCCAGTCGTTACTCGCCGGATAAAAAAAGATTTGATCCGCGCCGTTGGTTTCCACTTTCCCGCCATAGATACGCACCCGGTACTTAAACTGGGCAGGATCCTGTCCGGCAGGCAGCGGAGGAATGTTGAACTTCACCAGCGACAAGGTTTCGCTGTTTTTTGTCCTTCCGCCGTTCTGCCAGTTATCCTGCACCAGTAAGGCCTGAGGCTCGGGCTGAGACAGTGTGGGTTCCATGCTGCTTAGCCAGACGCTGGCCTTCGCTTTTGAATATCCGTACGGGACGGTGGTGCCGCAATCCAGACCGCGGTTCATACACAGGTCGGTCATAAAGCGCGCGGCATCTTCCGTCCAGCCGTTCATAAAGTCGGCATGCGCCGTATAGAGGCTTCCCCACTGCTCCTCGCGCTCATTGCCGTGCATGATGGGGTCGAGTGAAAGCTGCGCTTTGCTGGTGTCCAGAGCGCTAATCGTCGGGAGGACATACGCGATATTCATGTTCACCGTCGGGATCTTAATCGGGAAGGCGGACGGACACTGCCCTTTCGTGTCATAGGTGGCGTTAACCAGACCGTGGGCAGGCTTCAGGTGTACCCCATCCCAGCAGTTGGGGAACTGAATGCCGATATTAAACTGCACGGCATCCTTCGCCTTGCGTAAGCCGCAGACTTCACCCGTTTTGCTGGTGTAGCCCTTGCCGTTGGCGCATAAAAAGGTGATATGGGGATTGGGCGCGGTGCCGTGATGATCGCCGGCCAGCAGCGACAGCCCCGCCGGGAACGGGTGTAGCGGCCAGGCGTCAACGTTCGATGCCTGATAATAGGTTTTTTGGTAGGCGGGTTTCACCACCGTTCCGTCCGGCAACCTCAGCGAGGGCGCCCAGTAGGCCGAGCTGTCTGCTTTATTATCGCAGGTCGTCTTTTCTTGCGTACGCAGCGATTCGCGGCTGGAGTAAGCGTCCGTTTGCACGTTACCAAAAAAATCGTGCAGCATGGCCTCGTTGGGCATGCCGTACATCATAATGGCATCATCGCCAAGGGTATGGGAATAACCGCAAACCACGTGCGCCTGTGGCGCAGCGTGCGCCGCCTGCATGGCAAGCAGTAGCGCGGTGGCAGAAAGTGTGGGGGTTAATACTGTCCGTTTCATTATTATCTCCATCTGAGAAAGAAGATAGTGGTAACAAAACGGCTATCAATTACCGAGGATTTACCTGCGTACTTTTCCGCTCATCCCCGCTTTACAGCAGGCAGGCACAGCTCATTCCAGTACATTTCGCGCGTCCGGCGCAGTTCAGCGTGTCGTTTTAACATAGAACCACTCCGGATCAATGTTGGCTACGTCCACGCCGTACAGACTGGCGACAGGCAGTATTGACTCAAGGACACGTTGCGCGCTGTTCTCCGCATTCGCTGGTTGGGTGGCAAAAAACCGCCGTAACGTGCCGAACCATTTTTTCATCGTCATTACTCCTCTCGCTTAACCTGAACTCAGTTAAACACGCCTTCATCACGAAGAGGAAATAACAATAATGACTGTTGATATGCAGGAGTTGAGAAACTCCCAAGGCGCCGGCGCGCTAGCCGGCCAGCGCTTTAACGACCGTTTCCATCGCTTTGGTGGTCAACTCGCTGCGCTTAACGCGCTGGTTCGCCAGCGCGGTACGCAGTACGCCCGCAATGACAATATGTTTCGGCTCCTGCCCTAAATCGCGCATTTCGAGAACGACCTTGCCTACCACCCGACACATCTCCTGGTACAGCGCTTCGTCTTTGGTCACATTGCCCATTGCCATCACTCCGATGCCTTAAACCGTCAGCTTAAAGCATTCGTCGGCTGGATACAAAAAAGAAGCCCGGCGTATTGTTCGCCGGGCTTCGTCTGAAAAATCAGGCGATTAGTTGTTTACCGGGATGACCGCACCTTTGTATTTGGTACGGATCCAGTCCTGGATCTCTTTGGAATGCAGCACGTTCACCAGCGCAACGATATCTTTCTTCTTCTCGTCACCGCGATGGACGGTAATGATGTTGGCGTACGGGTTATTCTCGCCGCTTTCAACCGCAATCGGATCGTGCACCGGATCCAGGCCCGCATCGATGGCATAGTTAGCGTTGATCACCACCGCGGCACCTTCGTCGTTGTTGTACATCTGCGGCAGCAGGGACGCTTCCACATTCGGGGTAAATTCCAGCTTTTTCGGGTTTTCCACGATATCGCTGATGCGCGCGGTCACTTTATCGATGCCAGGCTTCAGCTTGATTACCCCCTCCTTTTCGAAGATGGAGAGAATACGTCCTTCCTCGGAAACCGCATCACGCATGATGATTTTGCCGCCTTCCGGCAAATCCTTCAGCGATTTGTATTTTTTCGAATAGATACCGATCGGCTCAATGTGGATAGCGCCCGCACTGACAAAATCATAATCCTTATCGCCCGCGTGATCTTTCAGCACGCTGTTCAGATAAGGGATGTGCTGGAAGTAGTTGGCGTCGATGTCACGCCCCGCCAGCGCGGTGTTGGGCAGAATGTAGTCCTGGAACGGCTTAATCTCCAGATCAATACCCTGCTTTGCCAGAATCGGCTTAGCCTGCTCCAGAATTTCCGCATGCGGCGTGTTGGACGCCCCCACGGTCAGCGTATCTGCCCAGGCGGCAAAGCTCAGGGCGCTCAGGGTGGCTGCGGCGATCAGTGTCAGTGTCTTTTTCATGATGTGGTTCCTGTGTGTATTTATTAGCGTTTATCTAACAGTGAAGTAATGACATCGCCGCAGAACTGGATAATGAACACGATGATCAGAATGGTCACCGTAGCCACCAGCGTGACGTCACCATGGTTGCGCTGGAATCCTTCCAGATAAGCCAGATTTCCCAAACCGCCAGCGCCTATCACCCCCGCCATTGCGCTGTAGCTCACCAGCGCAATCAGCGTTACCGTCATGCCTGAAACCAGTGCGGGTGAGGATTCCGGCAGTAAAACCCGAAACACTAACGTGCTCAGCCGTGCGCCCATCGAACGCGTGGCTTCGATAACCCCTTTGTCCACTTCACGCAGAGCGATTTCGACCAGACGGGCGTAAAACGGTGCGGCGCCTACAATCAGGGCGGGCAGCGCGGCGTTGGCGCCAAGAATGGTCCCGACGACGGTCTTGGTGAACGGGATCAGCAGAACGATGAGAATGATGAACGGAATGGAGCGAAACACGTTCACCACAATCGACATTACGCTGTAGACCGTACGGTTTTGAAATAACCCGCCGCGGGCGGTTAAAAACAGCGCCAGACCGAGCCCGATCCCCAGAACAAACGTCGCCACGCCCGAAAGCGCGGTCATGTAGAGCGTCTCCTGAGTTGCAGCCCACAGCTGATCCCACTTAAGGTGCGGAAAAAGTTCTTCAGCCATGCTTAATAACCTCGCCTTCAATATCGCTTTGCTTCAGATCGGCGAGGATATTGTTCAGTTGTTCATCCGATGCCACCACATGTACCCAGAGCTGCCCGAAAACACCGTGGGCGGTTTGCGTCATTTTGCCGTGCAGGATATTAAACGGCAGGCCGTAGCGCAGGGTCAGTTCCCCGACGATCGGCCTGTGCGTGCTGTGCCCGGTAAAGGTGAGTTTGATGACCGTGCCCTCCAGCCCGGTTGCCAGTTCCGTATTGAAGGTTTCATCTTCGGCGTACTGGCTCACCTGTCGGACAAACTGTTGGGTGATCGGCTGCTGCGGATGCGTAAAGACGCTCAGCACGTCCCCCTCCTCCACCACTTTCCCGTTCTCCATTACCGCCACGCGGTCGCAGATTTTGCGCACCACGTGCATTTCATGCGTGATCAGCACGATGGTCAGGTTAAAGCGACGGTTAATGTCCAGGAGCAGATCGAGGATCTGATCGGTCGTCTGCGGATCCAGCGCGGAGGTGGCTTCGTCACACAGCAGCACGTCGGGATGATTGGCCAGCGCGCGGGCGATGCCCACACGCTGTTTTTGCCCGCCGCTCAGCTGCGACGGAAAGGCATTCTCGCGCCCCTTCAGGCCGACCAGATCCACCAGCTCGGCGACGCGTGTCTCAATTTTCGCTTTCGGTACACCGGCAATTTGCATTGAAAAAGCGATGTTTTCCTTCACCGTGCGCGACCAGAGCAGATTGAAGTGCTGGAATACCATGCTGATTTTCAGGCGTGCCTGACGCAGCGCTTCTCCTTTTGCGGCGGAAATATCCTGTCCGTTAATGGTGACGCGTCCGGCGCTGGGCTTTTCCAGCCCATTCAGCAGACGGATCAGCGTACTTTTCCCGGCTCCGCTGTAACCGATAATCCCGTAAATCTGTCCTTGCTCGATCGTCAAATTAACGTTATCAACGGCTGTCAGCGCGACCTTTCCGTTGTCAAAAATTTTCGAAATATTGCTGAGTACAATCATTCTTATTCGTTATCCGTGCCGCATATAGCGGTTTAGCAGTATGGATGTCCAAAAGATAGTAAACAGCCGTTCTCAGCTTTTAAATGACCAAAAAGGAATGTCTTATAACGCGCTGAAATAAGCCGCGACCTGGCGGCTGAGAAGCGCTTAGATGAATATCAGCAATAAATATCCGACCGCTGCATATCAGCACCTTCCCACCCACCTGAAAGCGGTTATTTTTACACCATTTTACGCGCATATAGACATCCCCACATCCAGACAACTTTACGTCTCGCTGTCTTTCCATCTGAAAACAGGACGAATATTCCTTTCCATTCTAATACCCAGTGAAACGTTCTTTAGTGAGAAAATTTCAGGATCCTATTATCCGGTCATCCCCCTCTCACAGGACATGACCATGATGCTTTACCACTCCGTCACCGAACTGATTGGCCGCACGCCGCTGATCCAGTTGCACAAACTGGATACCGGTCCCTGCTCGCTGTTTCTGAAGCTGGAAAACCAAAATCCCGGCGGTTCGATCAAAGACCGCGTCGCGCTGTCGATGATTAACGAAGCCGAACGCTCGGGGCAACTGCGGCCCGGCGGGACCATTATCGAAGCCACGGCAGGGAACACCGGGCTGGGGCTGGCGCTGATCGCCGCGCAGAAAGGCTATTCGCTGATCCTGGTGGTACCGGACAAAATGAGCCGCGAAAAGATTTTCCACCTGCGGGCGTTGGGTGCGCAGGTGGTGCTGACCCGTTCCGATGTCAATAAGGGGCATCCGGCCTATTACCAGGATTACGCCCTGCGGCTGGCGAACGAACTGCCCGGTGCGTTTTACATCGACCAGTTCAACAATGAGGCCAACCCGCTGGCGCACCGCACGACCACCGCGCCGGAACTGTTTGAGCAGCTTGACGGCAAGATCGACGCCATCGTCGTCGGCGTTGGGTCCGGCGGTACGCTGGGCGGATTACAGGCGTGGTTCGCTGAACACTCGCCGCAGACGGAATTCGTGCTTGCCGATCCGGCCGGGTCGGTGCTGGCGGATCAGGTTGAGACCGGACGCTATCACGATGCCGGATCGTGGCTGGTTGAGGGGATTGGCGAAGACTTTATCCCTCCGCTGGCGCACATCGAAGGGGTTAACAGCGCCTGGCGCATTACCGATCGCGAAGCCTTCACCACCGCCCGCGATCTGCTCAAAACGGAAGGGATCCTGGCGGGCTCTTCCAGCGGCACGCTGCTGGCGGCGGCGCTGAAATATTGCCAGGCGCAGACCACGCCAAAACGCGTGGTCACCTTCGCCTGCGACAGCGGCAATAAATACCTCTCGAAGATGTTCAACGACGACTGGATGCGCCAGCAGGGGCTGATCGCGCGTCCGCAGGCAGGGGATCTCTCCGACTACATTGCCCTGCGCCACGATGAAGGCGCTACGGTGACTGCCGCCCCGGACGACACCCTTTCCACCGTGCTGGCCCGCATGCGGCTGTACGACATCTCCCAGCTGCCGGTGCTCGATAACGATAAGGTCGTCGGCATCATCGACGAATGGGACCTGCTGCGACACATCGGGGGGGATGCCGATCGCTTCTCTCTCCCCGTGACGGCGGCCATGACGCGTCAGGTGGAATATCTGGACAGGCAGGCGCCGGAGAGCGCCCTGCACGCCATCTTCGACCGTGGCCTGGTAGCCATTATCTATGACAACGACCGTTTTCTGGGTCTGATCACCCGCAGCGACGTTCTCACCGCCTGGCGTAATCGCCTGGAGAAATAAAAGGAGCAAAAGATGAAAAACCTGGCAACCCTCAGCGTTCACAGCGGCGAGTTTAACGATCCGCACGGCGCCGTCATGCCGCCGATTTACGCCACCTCGACCTTTGCGCAGCCGTCTCCGGGTGAGCATACCGGCTATGAATATTCCCGAAGCGGCAACCCCACCCGCCACGCGCTGGAGACCGCGATAGCCGAGCTGGAGGGCGGCACGCGCGGGTACGCCTTCGCATCAGGGCTGGCGGCCATTTCCACCGTGCTGGAACTGCTGGATAAAGACAGCCATATCGTCGCCATTGACGACGTGTATGGCGGTACGTATCGCCTGATCGAAAACGTGCGCAAGCGCAGCACCGGGCTACAGGTGAGCTGGGTTAAGCCGGACGATGTAGCCAGTCTTGAGGCCGCCATTCGCCCGGACACCCGCATGATCTGGGTGGAGACGCCGACAAATCCGCTGCTGAAGCTGGCCGATCTGGCGGCCATCGCGGAAATTGCCCGGCGTCATAATGCGATCAGCGTGGCGGACAATACCTTCGCCTCTCCAGTCATTCACCGGCCGCTGGAGGCAGGGTTTGACATCGTGGTGCACTCCGCCACCAAATATCTCAACGGTCATTCAGACGTGGTTGCCGGGCTGGCTGTTGTCGGGGCAAACCAGGACCTGGCGGATCGCCTGGGCTACCTGCAAAACGCAGTTGGAGGCGTTCTGGATCCGTTCAGCAGCTTCCTGACCCTGCGGGGTATTCGCACCCTGTCGCTGCGCGTAGAGAAGCACAGCGCCAACGCGCTGGCGATTGCGCAATGGCTGGAGGCGCATCCGCAGGTTGAAAGCGTGTACTATCCCGGGCTGGCGTCGCATCCGCAGCATGCGCTTGCCCGTCGCCAGATGGCGCTGCCGGGCGGCATGATCTCGGTCGTCTTAAAAGGCGATGCGCAACGCGCGACAGACGTTATCCGTCACCTTACGCTTTTTACTCTGGCCGAAAGTCTGGGCGGCGTGGAGAGTCTGGTGAGCCAGCCCTACAGCATGACCCACGCCTCGATCCCGCTGGCGCAGCGTCTTGCCAACGGCATTGTGCCGCAGCTGATCCGCCTGTCGGTGGGCATTGAAGATGCAAGCGATCTGATCGCCGACCTTCAGCAGGCGCTGGAAAAGTGAGCAAAAAACGGCGGGCGTTACGCCTGCCGTCATAAGATGACATTAGGCCTTAACGCATTGATAACAAACTTATGTGAATCTGCACAGATTGTTTTTGAAACACCGTTTCCATTTTCCTTTTTGCTGCAAATCAGCGTATAATGCGCGCCAAATCCTTGGTGAATGGTTTCAGCGCTTGGAATACAAAAAACAACGTACAACTTCTCCTCTCCTTCGTTGGGCTGGCACTCAGGCACACTTTCTTCTGCACGCTCATTTGATGTCACCTATTCTTAGTGCGTGTCATATACTCTTTCGCAACACAGGTTTGACTCCGCGGCGGTGCGCCCCCGGAGCGAGATTTCCATATCCTTCCCAACTTAAAGACTAAGACTGTCATGAAAAAGACGAAAATTGTTTGTACTATCGGCCCGAAAACCGAATCCGAAGAGATGCTGAGCAAAATGCTGGATGCCGGCATGAACGTGATGCGTCTGAACTTCTCCCACGGTGACTATGCTGAACACGGTCAGCGTATCCAGAACTTGCGCAACGTGATGAGCAAAACCGGTAAAAAAGCCGCGATCCTGCTCGACACCAAAGGTCCTGAAATCCGTACCATTAAACTGGAAGGCGGTAACGACGTTTCTCTGAAAGCGGGCCAGACCTTCACCTTCACCACTGACAAATCCGTTGTGGGTAACAACGAAATCGTTGCCGTGACCTACGAAGGCTTCACCAGCGATCTGTCCGTTGGCAACACCGTGCTGGTGGATGACGGCCTGATCGGCATGGAAGTGACCGCGATCGAAGGTAACAAGGTTATCTGTAAGGTGCTGAACAACGGCGATCTGGGCGAAAACAAAGGCGTTAACCTGCCGGGTGTGTCCATTGCTTTGCCAGCGCTGGCTGAAAAAGACAAACAAGACCTGATCTTCGGTTGCGAACAAGGCGTTGACTTCGTTGCTGCGTCCTTTATCCGTAAACGTTCTGACGTAGTTGAGATCCGTGAACATCTGAAAGCGCACGGCGGCGAGAACATCCAGATCATCTCCAAAATCGAAAACCAGGAAGGCCTGAACAACTTCGACGAAATCCTCGAAGCGTCTGACGGCATCATGGTTGCGCGTGGCGACCTGGGCGTTGAAATCCCGGTTGAAGAAGTGATCTTCGCGCAGAAGATGATGATCGAGAAATGCGTTCGCGCCCGTAAAGTGGTTATCACCGCAACGCAGATGCTGGACTCCATGATCAAAAACCCACGCCCTACCCGCGCGGAAGCGGGCGACGTGGCGAACGCCATCCTCGACGGTACCGATGCCGTTATGCTGTCTGGCGAATCTGCGAAAGGGAAATACCCTCTGGAAGCGGTCAGCATCATGGCAACCATCTGCGAACGTACCGACCGCGTGATGAAAAGCCGTCTGGATTACAACAACGACAGCCGTAAACTGCGCATCACCGAAGCCGTGTGCCGTGGCGCGGTAGAAACCGCTGAAAAACTGGAAGCTCCGCTGATTGTTGTGGCAACCCAGGGCGGTAAATCTGCGCGTGCCGTGCGTAAATACTTCCCGGATGCAACAATCCTGGCGCTGACCACGAACGAAACCACCGCGCGTCAGCTGGTGCTGAGCAAAGGCGTGATCCCACACCTGGTGAAAGAGATTGCGTCTACCGATGATTTCTATCGTCTGGGTAAAGAAGTGGCGCTGGAACTGGTTGATTGTGGTCTGGCACAGAAAGGCGACGTTGTGGTTATGGTTTCTGGCGCGCTGGTACCAAGCGGCACAACCAACACCGCATCTGTTCACGTGCTGTAATAATTCCCGAACAAATTATATTTTTGTTAAAAAGCGTCCTTCGGGGCGCTTTTTTTATTCCCGCCTTTAACCAGAACTATTCAAAAAGCAAATCGGGTTTTTCTATTTAATCGCGATTTATCTAAGATGAATCCGATGAAAAATGCCTTTTTTAACATAGCTTTTTCGTCAAAATTGCCGATTTCGTTGCTTCTTTGAGCGAACGATCAAAAATAGGCGTAATCCCATCAAAAAAATATTCTCAACCCAAAAAACTTTGTGTAATACTTGTAACGCTACATGGAGATTAACTCAATCTAGAGGGTATTAATAATGAATCGTACTAAACTGGTACTGGGCGCGGTAATCCTGGGTTCTACTCTGCTGGCAGGTTGCTCCAGCAACGCTAAAATCGATCAGCTGTCTTCTGACGTTCAGACTCTGAACGCTAAAGTTGACCAGCTGAGCAACGACGTGAACGCAATGCGTTCCGACGTTCAGGCTGCTAAAGACGACGCAGCTCGCGCTAACCAGCGTCTGGACAACCAGGCTACTAAATACCGTAAGTAATAGTACCTGTTAATAAAATGGCGCACATTGTGCGCCATTTTTTTTGCCTGCGTCAAACCCCTACTGAATCACCTTCTCTCCGTCGCCTTCCGCCACCGCCGCTGAGACACGACTGTTTTGTACAGACAGGACAGAACTGCTGGCTGCCGAACCGTTACCCGCTGAAACGGCAACCGGGATCCCCGCCCTGCGCGCCAGCGCTTTATCGATGAGCGTTTTATCGCTCCCTGATTCCGCTGCAAAAGCGGTAAACGCCGCAGAGTGCGCAAATGGCACCGTCTGTGGGTTTTCGCCCTCAGCCTGTGCCAGCGGCCTGTGTACCTCGATATAGCGTTTGCCGTCCGGCTCCACAGAGAACTTCACCGGCTCATTGATAATCTGAACCCGCGTGCCGACGCGCGCTTGTTCAAACAACGCTTTGATATCCGGCGCGTTCATCCGCATACAGCCCGAGCTGACCCGTAGCCCCACGCTGTCCGGTGCGCTGGTGCCGTGGATAAGATATTCCCCATTGCCGATGCCCAGACGCAGCGCATAGCGCCCCAGCGGGTTATTAGGCCCGGCGGGTACCACAGCCGGCAGTTTTATGCCCTGGGCCAGTGAGCGCGCTCTGATGCCCGCAGGCGGGGTCCAGGTGGGATTGGGGATCTTCTGGCTCACACGGGTGGTACTGACCGGCGTTTCCAGCCCAAGCTGACCGATACCCAGCGGATAGACCTGAACGATATTTTGACCCGGCGGATAGAAGTAAAGACGCAGCTCCGCCAGATTCACCACAATGCCTTCACGATCGGTGTCCGGCAGCAGCATCTGGGAAGGAATGGTAATGACCGTTCCTGGCGCAGGGTTCACCGGTGCAATGGTATTATTGGTTTCAAGAATAAGCTGTGCTGCGGTATTAAACCGACGAGCGATAGCCTGGAGCTTATTGTCGCCTTCCTGAATGGTGTATGTCTGGTTTTGCCCAATCAGGCGGCTGCCTGCGGGCGGTAAAGGGTAATCAACCGCCCTGGCTGAATTAACAGCACTGAGCGAACCAAGGAGTAATAGAGTTATTAGAGACGCGCGCTTCATGCTGAGATTCCTTATTCACTGACTGAACGTCAGAAAGCTGAAAAACCAGCGAGGTGGAAACCACCCCGCGAAACAGAATGAATGCTGTTCAGTTAGTTTAGCTAAGGATTGCGGCTTTAGCGCGAATGGCGCGGATCATCGCTTCCAGCCCCTGGGATCGGGACGGGGTGAGGTGTTGGGTTAAGGCCATTTTTTCAAACCACGGGCGGACGTCAAAGGCGACAATATCCTGCGCCGACATCCGGTGATAGAGAATAAATACGACGGCAATAAGTCCCTTCACAATGGCGGCATCGCTGTCGCCCTGTAATTCAATTACGCCATCATCCGTCTGCTGCATCAGGATCCAGACCTGGCTCTGGCAGCCCTGAATGATGTTGTTCGGGTTATGCGCCTCTTCGCTGAGCGGCGGCAGGCGCTGCCCCAGCTCGATAATATAAAGGTATTTCTCTTCCCAGTTTGCGCAACGTCCAAAGTTGCGCAGCAGTTTATCTCTGTCCGGCAAATCTGCCATCTCTCGCCTCTCCGTTAGCCAAGCAGCTGGTGGATGCGTTTGAGTCCCGCCACCAGTCTGTCGACCTCTTCCGTTGTGTTGTACATCACCAGCGATGCGCGGCACATGGCCGGTACCTGATAATACGCCATCAGCGGCATCGCGCAGTGATGCCCGGTACGTACGGCGACGCCGTAATTATCCAGGAAACTGCCCACATCATAGGCGTGATGCTTGCCGAGGTTAAAGGCTATCACACCCAGACGGTCAGCAGGGCCGTATAAGGTCAGTTCCGGGACGCTGACAAGCTCCTGCAAGGCGTACTGCATCAGCAGCTGTTCGTACTGCTGAATTGCCGCCAGCCCCGTTTCAGAGACGTAGCTCATGGCGGCGCCCAGCCCAATAATCCCGCCGGTGTTTGGCGTACCCGCCTCGAAGCGCCACGGGGCGCGGGCGTAAGTGGTTCCTTCCGTCAGGCTGACGGTGGCGATCATCGAGCCGCCCCCTTCCCACGGCGGCATGGCCTGAAGAATATCCTCCTTCACATACAGCACACCGATGCCCGTCGGGCCATAAAGCTTGTGCCCGGAGAAAACGTAGAAATCGCAGTCCAGGGCCTGAACGTCAACCGCATGGTGCATGACCGCCTGGGCACCATCAATCAGCACTTTTGCACCGGCCTGATGGGCTTTATCGATAATCAGCGCCACCGGATTTTCCGTCCCCAGCACGTTTGAAACGTGAGTAACGGCCACCAGCCGTGTCCTGTCGTCCAGCAGGGCGTCCAGCTGTTCAAGCTGGAGCGTGCCGTCTTCATTCAGGGGAACCACCCGCAGCTGGGCCCCTGCGCGCTCACAGAGCATCTGCCAGGGCACGATGTTGGCATGGTGCTCCATCTGGGTGATGATGATGTTATCCCCCGCGTGCACTTGCGCATTGCCCCAGCTGTTGGCCACCAGGTTGATCCCTTCGGTGGTTCCACGCACGAACACCAGCTCTTCCGGCAAACGCGCGTTAAGGAAGCCCGCGACCTGAGTACGCACGTTTTCCATGCGCTGGGTCGCCTCGGCGCTCAGGGTGTGGATCCCGCGATGGACCGCCGCGTAGCCGTGGCGGTAAAATTCAGCTTCCGCATCCACTACCTGATTCGGTTTTTGCGCGCTGGCCGCGCTGTCGAGATAGGCCAGCGGAAGACCGTTCACTTCACGGGTCAGTACCGGAAAATCGGCCCGGACTTTCTCTACGGGAAATGTCATGCTTCGCCTCCAGGCAGCCGCTGACCGATACGGGCCAGCACCTGCTGTTTAAGTCCGCCGTCGGGCAGCGCTTCCGTCAGCTCAGCCGCAAAGGCGTAAATAATCATCTTCTGCGCGGCCTGCTGGTCTATCCCGCGCGAGCGCAGGTAGAACATCTGCTCGTCGTCAATACGCCCGACCGTCGCGCCGTGGCTGCACTTCACGTCGTCCGCGTAGATTTCCAGCTGCGGCCTGGTGTCCACCTCTGCCAGGCGTCCCAGCAGAAGGTTGTTGTTGGTCATCTGCCCGTCAGTTTTGATGGCGTGCTGCGCCACGTTGATCAGGCCGTTAAACACCGCACGACCTTTGTCGCTGACGATAGTTTTATGCAGCTGACGGCTGTTGCAGTAGCCTTTGTTGTGCTCAAGCCAGGTGCGCGTGTCGCACACTTCTGTCTTCACCGGCATCGCCAGGCTGTTCATGCGCAGCGTGGTGTTCTCACCGTTCAGCTGGGTACTGGTGTTGTGGCGTAACACCGCGCCGCCAAGCAGGAAGCTGTGGCTGTACGCCGCGGCATCCTGGCCCAGCAGAATATCGTTGTGAGCGAAGTGGTGACTGAGCGGATTCTCAAACGCCAGCTTGATATGGTGCAGTTGGGCGTTGGCCGCCACGTCCATCGTCAGACGCGAGCCGGTAAAATGACGGGTGTCGTTCAGACTAACGTAATGCTCAATCACCGTCGCTTCCGCCCCTTCTGCCAGCTCGAGATGGTGGCGATAGTGGGCGGTGTTGATCTCGTCGCCCTCAACGCCCTGCGTGATATGCATCAGAAGCAGCGGTTTCGCCGGGCGCTGGTTACGCTTAACGCGAATATGGGTGACAGACTGCGACAGGCTCTCCGTGAGGTGCAGAAAGACTTCAGGCTGGACCGGAGCGCTCAACGACTGGCGCTCGTCGTTAATGGCGATATCGAACCCGCTCTCCTCCACGCTATCGCTGAGTTCCTCCCGGAACTGCCCGTCAACAAACACCAGACGCACGGCATCCACGCTCAGCGCCAGCGCATCGCGCTGGCCAGGGCTAACCTGGGCCAGGCGCGTGACAAACTCGCCGTTCAGCAGACCGTCCAGCGGGGTATATTTCCAGTTCTCATGCTTACGCGTCGGTAAACCAAGACGCAGCAGCTGTTGGAGATGGTGCTGAGCCTGTTCTGAACGCGAATTACCCTGCGCTTCAAACAGCCGGTGCCACTGCTGGAGTGCATTACTGCTGTTCGGTAAGCCAGCCATAACCCTGCTCCTCCAGTTGTTTAACCAGGGTAAAATCACCGGATTTCACAATGCGTCCCTGGTAAAGCACGTGGACATAGTCCGGTTTGATGTAGTCCAGAATTCGCTGGTAGTGCGTCACGATAATAAATGAGCGGTTCCCGTCACGCAGAGAGTTCACCCCGTCGGCAACGATCTTCAGGGCATCAATATCCAGCCCTGAATCGGTTTCATCGAGAATGCACAGCTCAGGCTCAAGCACCGCCATTTGCAGAATATCGTTACGTTTTTTCTCACCGCCGGAGAAACCCACGTTTACCGAGCGAGTGAGCAGATCTTCCGGCATTTTCAGCAGCTTGATTTTCTCTTCCATCAGATCCTGGAAGTCAAAGCGATCCAGCGCCTCAAGTCCGCGATACTTGCGCACCGCGTTCAGCGCGGTTTGCAGGAAGAACTGGTTGCTGACGCCCGGAATTTCCACCGGATACTGGAAGGCCATAAAGATGCCCTCACCGGCACGCTCTTCCGGCGACATCTCCAGCAGATCTTTGCCGTTAAACTCAACGGAGCCGCTTATGACTTCATAATCCTCGCGTCCTGCCAGCGTCGCTGAAAGCGTACTTTTCCCGGAGCCGTTTGGCCCCATGATGGCGTGAACTTCACCCGGTTTGACGTCAAAATTGAGGCCACGCAGGATCGCTTTCTCTTCCACGCTGACCTGTAAATCTTTAATGCTTAACATGTGCTTTCCTTAACCGACGCTGTGTTCAAGACTAATGGCGAGGAGTTTCTGGGCTTCAACGGCAAATTCCAGCGGCAGTTCGGAGAACACATCCTTACAGAAGCCGTTAACAATCATTGAAATGGCATCTTCTTCACTGATCCCGCGTTGCAGGCAGTAGAAAAGCTGATCTTCACCGATGCGTGACGTGGTCGCCTCGTGCTCCAGCTGGGCGCTGTTATTGCGGCACTCGACGTACGGGAAGGTATGTGCCCCGCAGTCGGCGCCAATCAGCATGGAATCGCACTGGGTGAAGTTACGCGCGTTGGTAGCCGTCGGCATGATTTTCACCAGCCCGCGATAGCTGTTCTGGCTGTGTCCGGCGGAGATCCCTTTCGAGATGATGGTCGATTTGGTGTTTTTACCGATGTGGATCATCTTGGTGCCGGTATCGGCCTGCTGATGACCGCTGGTCAGCGCCACGGAGTAAAATTCCCCGATGGAGTTATCCCCGCGCAGGATGCAGCTCGGGTATTTCCAGGTAATGGCGGAGCCGGTTTCTGACTGCGTCCAGGACATTTTGCTGTTTTCGCCTTCGCACAGCGCGCGCTTGGTGACGAAGTTCAGAATACCACCGGTATTGCCGTCGCCCGGGAACCAGTTCTGCACCGTGGAGTATTTCACTTCCGCGTCTTTGTGGATGATCACCTCAACCACCGCCGCGTGCAGCTGGTAGCTGTCGCGCACCGGCGCGGAACAGCCTTCGATATAGCTGACGTAGCTGCCCTCATCCGCCACCAGAATGGTGCGTTCAAACTGCCCGGTTTTTTCTGCGTTGATGCGGAAATAGGTCGAGAGCTCCATCGGGCAGCGTACGCCTTTCGGCACGTAGATAAAGGTGCCGTCTGACGCCACCGCCGCATTCAGTGCGGCAAAGAAGTTATCGTTACTGGGTACCACGGTGCCGATGTATTTTTTCACCAGCTCAGGGTGATCGTGAATGGCTTCACCAAAGGAGCAGAAAATAATCCCCTGCTCCGCCAGCTTTTCACGGTAGGTGGTCGCCACCGAGACGGAGTCAAAAATGGCGTCTACCGCCACCTCTTTACCCTCGCGCACGGGCACGCCGAGCTGATTGAACGCCTCTTCCACCTCTTTGCTCAGGAAGCTGTTCTCTGCACCGGTTTGCTGTACCGCGCCGGGCTGCGAGGCACAGGTGTCATCACAGCTCCCGCAGGACGGCGCGGAGTAGTAGCTGTAATCCTGATAGTTCAGCTTATCGTAGTGCGCTTTAAGCCAGTGGGGCTCTTCCATCTCCTGCCACGCACGAAACGCGCTCAGGCGAAACGCCAGCATCCATTCAGGCTCGTTACGTTTGGCCGAAATGGCGCGCACGACATCTTCACTGATGCCTTTCGCCAGCTCATCGGTTTGCAGCTGCGTGAAGAACCCCTCTTTATAGTTGAGGTTTCCGCCGCTCCAGGTGTTTACATCACTCGTTGCTTCAGTATTACGAGACATAGTACCGCCTATACCCCAAAGCTTTCGCCGCAGCCACATTCGTTCTGGGCTTTCGGGTTATGAAATTTGAATAACTGGTTTAAACCTTCACGAACGTAGTCGACTTCGGTTCCATCGATAAACGGCATAGCCTGTAGCGCGACGTAGAGCTTAGCGCCGTCGGTTTCAAAGACCAGGTCATCCTTTTCAGGTTCGGTGACGGTGTCCAGCACGTAGCCAAAGCCCGCGCAGCCCGTCTGCTTAACGCCTAAGCGTACGCCGAGGATGTCGGGGTTTTTAGCCACCAGCTCATGAATGTGCGCCGCCGCCGCGGGCGTAAGCGTTAAGCCACGCCAGGCAAAATCGGCCGGATTGAAGGTTTCTGAATGCAATTCCATAGGTCCACCTCATCTGATAAGCCACCAGGGCATAACACCATGTTAATGATAACGATTATCACTTCAACCCCCTGACAGCAGGGGCTTTGGGCTAAACCGCCCTTTTTGGCTACTTTCTTTAAGCATAGACCCTGTGACGGGATGCGGATGGGATGGTGATATTTGTTCAATACATTGATAAATAATGCATTTCAGAGAAAAGGCGGTAAGGTGAAGGGGAAAAAGAAAAATTGTATTGGAAATACCTATTTTTGAGATAGATTTTTTAGTTTCATGAATGCAGTCGATTATTAAAAAATCAGCCGCTTATTTCATCATAGCGAAAGACAATAGCGAGAATAAAAAATGTTCGTACGCACCGGGCATTAAGATGTTTGATGGATAAATTAATCATTATTTATCAAACTGATAGTGGTTAAACTCCGATCACGATTAATTACATAAACTCGTCACTTTTCGGCGTAATGTTTCCCTTGTTAACCAGTCAATCAGTAAGGGATTACATTATGTGGAGCGCCCATAAAGCCGCAGTATATGCTCGTCAGCATGCTGGTCAGCATAGCCAGAAAAGATGCGCAGAATTCGTTTCAAAAGCCATTCGCGCCGGCGGTGCTAATTTACAGAACACGCATTATGCTAAGGATATGAAAAGCAATTTAATTCTGGCTGGCCTGCTTCTGCCCACTCTCATATCAGCTGCACAGACATTACCACCTGAGGCATCCGCTGCCCTTCAGTTTAATAAGTGGTACATCTCACAAATTATTAGCGGGAAAGAGCCCCAGAAAAACTATAACGCGCTGAGACCCTACGTCACCCGTGAAACCATCAGCAAACTCAAAGCGATGGATAAGCTGGATCCAGATGAATATGACGTGCCTGACGTCGATATGTTCATTAAGGCTCAGGGATATGAAGAAGACTGGGGCGTTGTCAGTGCGCGGGCGCTGGATTACGATGCCGCCTGCATGCAGGTCTACATTTCATTTGGCAAAAAGCGGGATCACACCGTGATTGACTGCATGGTCAAGGAAGATGGCGAGTGGAAAGTCGAATCCGTGGCCAGCATGAATATTCCAGACAACCTGACGATGGAGTAAACCGACGATATGACAGAGGTACTGATGCTATGCATCTTCGCGGATACCCCTGTCGTATCGCCAGAAAGCAAAAAATCCGCGCTGGTGGTTTACCGTCGGACTCCTTAACTTCAGTGATGGAACGCGACGGCAAAGCCCTGTTCACGCCAGTGGTCGAGCTGTTGCTGCTGGCGAGGTGTTGGCTCTTTACCGGTCCAGACGAAAATTTTTTGCCCCGGGAAGAGTTCCGGACGCGGGGAATCAATCGGCTCGGCCAGTACGTCGATATGCCAGCCCTTGTAAGCCAGACGGGCCGCTTCCAGCCACAAATGCGTACGGTCGTCGCACTCCCACCCTATCAGCAGCGCGTCTTTACCCGCTTTTTTACGCGATTCCACCAGGCTTGTTACGGCAAACTCAATCAGGACACCATCAAGCAGGCTCGCCATATGGCGCACCGTATTCTGGTCCTGGTTCATTCGCTGTCGTACAGGGGTGATAATGTTATCTATCAGAACATCCATCGCATGATCGCGACGGAACTCACCGATTTTGGCGCGCAGCTTTGCCGGATTGGCGTAGCGCAGAACGGTTAACATCTCTTCCTGAGACGATGCCCAGTTCCCCTGAGTCATCACTTCTGTATTTTCAAGAAGCGCTTTTACTTTGCCGACCGAAACACCCGTTTTCATCAGGCGTTTGATCTCTTCGATACGCAGGATATCTTCATCGTCAAACTGACGATGACCCCCTTCGCTTCGCTGCGGCTTCAACAATCCATAACGGCGCTGCCAGGCACGCAGCGTAACGGGGTTGATACCGCATCGTTCGGCCACTTCGCCGATACTGTAATAGGCCATTAACTCCCTCACGCACAACACTTCCATACCTAACCAAACCAACCTTATCAGATTGTACAATATATTTGTATAACTAACTCCGGGTTCGGAGGCAAGTGAATGGGCCAAAGAACCACTCACTCGTTAATGTATTGTTGTATAAATTTAGCAAAACGTACAGGTCACTCTTAGAGTTGCGTACAGGATTTCTAAAAATCGTACTTTTTCTCTGGCCAGGCAATCGCCGGAATGCCCCCCAGACGCGGGCTGGCGAACAGGTTTCCCTGGAACTGAGATATCCCGGCAGATTCCAGCCACATCCACTCTTCGGCCAGCTCTACGCCGACTGCGCAGAACAGAATTTCCAGGGACGCGCAGCATTTGATGATCGCCTGAATAATAGCCTGACGCGGGCCGCTCTTGTGCACGTTGGCAATCAAATCACGATTAATCTTAATTCTGTCCGGCTGAAACTGGGCCAGCAGTTGCAGGCCGGCGAATCCGGCCCCAAAGTGATCGATAGCCACGCTAATGCCGGCGCTCTTAAGCTGTCTGACCGCGCTGGTGAAGTCCTCAAAACGCGAGATCGCCTCGCTCTCGGTAAACTCGACCACAATTTGCTCCGGCACAAAACCGTTCGCCTCTATTGCCGTAAGTAAAAAATCGACGGCACCGGGAACATTGACCAGCGTCATCGGCAGCAGATTGATGGACAACATTTGATTCCCCAGGCCCAGCGCGCTGGCCATCGACAGAGCCACCTGCTTGCTCTTTAAATCCGATTCATACAGCGCCTCACGCGGCTGGTTTGCAAAATATTCTTCCGGCGACTCCCCGGACGGCGTGCGGATCAGGGCTTCCCAGGAGACAACCTGCTGCATAAACGGATCGACGATAGGTTGAAATGCGAAACTACAGTCAGCCCCCTTTGCCACTACCGTCGGCTGCGAAGATAACGGCGTGTTTTCGGTGACAAATTCCCAGGAATCTGCCGAAGGTAGCTCAAAATAGTTAGCTTTTTCAGTGGCTTCAACAAACGTGCGGAAAAATTGCAGGGCGCGATCGTTATACGTCAGCTGATAGCGGGTGGTGCCTTTATCGAGAACCTGTTGCAGCACTTCGTCCGTGTCGTACTGACGAAGGTCAAAAAGCTCCATCCCGGCGTTGCCAAAGCGCCGGGAAGGACCATGATCGCTCAATAATTCGACCACGTTGTGATGCCGTGGGTCGCGGCAGATGAGCTGATAGATCTCATTTACGTTCTCAGCGGGCCCTTCAAGTAATTGAAAAAAGTGTGTGCCGTTAAACAGCAAAATCCCCGTTACATCTAACTGGCGATTTCTACAATTTGCAGCATCGACCATGTCTTCCAGCGCTTTAACTGGAACGTCCTCGCAGATATGACTGCGGTAAATAATGGTTGTGAGCATGCTAATCCTGGAGATTGAAGGGGTGACCACGAAAAAGCGTGGGGAGAACTCTTTTATAGCACATTTATTGCCCAACAAATAATTTACATCTCAACGAGTTAGGCGGCTTCTTTACGCTATTTGCTGGCTTGTACAACTCTGCGCCGCCACTGCGGATTGTACAATATATTCTGTAAATTCCGCATTAAATTTAACACACATAACAATATGATAAATAACACCTTTATAAAATATATTATAAAATTCTTAAAAAATTGTACATTTTAAATGTACAGATTTGAAAATTATGTATACCTTAAATGTAACGTTACTGATTACAGAATTTTACAGGAGCGAAACATGCAGCAGAAAGGTTACGTCGCAGACTCAGCAACCGCCATTGCGCAGTACTTCGAAAAAGCCGCGCTTCCAACCCAGCAGGAAACCTTGGGCCAGGTTGTTGTTGAAATTCTTAGCGATGGGCGAAATCTGAATCGCAAATCGCTCTGCACAAAACTGTTAAGTCGCCTCGAAAAGGCTAAAGGCCCGGAAGAGGAACGCCATTATCACCTGCTTCTTGGTCTGCTCTTCGAACGTTAATGTTATGAACGGCGGTGATGCAGACAGCCTGATCGACCAGCTTATTGGAGAAGCAGCGCTTTCACTCCTGAAGGCGCGAGCTCCCGTGACGACCGAGGGGTTGGTTCAGCATCTGCGTAATATGCAAGCACGTGAAACGGATCCCCAGCGGCGGGAGACATTGGCGACGGTGATAGCTGAAATCAGCTCTGGCACTGTCGCTTTTACAGGTCGCAGAACCGCACAAGGACGAACAGAGAGAGAGGGATCTCTTAAGAATAATCGAGACAATGTAGTGCCGTTATTTGGTCATGGAAAACCTTCCAGTCCCAAGAAGATACATTGACTACAACTTTACAGCTACGGTGAGAACAAATGAGACAAAATATTCAGCTTCAACCCGAATTCCACTCTGCCTTTCTTGATAGCGCGTTGTCGGAGTATTTCCGTCATGCGGGCGATCGCTTTGCTGAAGAGTCTGCCATTTTTTCGACTGCGGTTCGTTGTGTTCTCGCTTCCGAAGGTCATCTGACCAACAAAGCGATCATTCTCTGGCTGATCCAGACGCTGGAAACCACCGACGACGTCGTCAAGGCGGATGTGATCCGCAAGACGCTGGAGATTGTCGTCGGTTATACCATGGACGATCTTTAAGGCCTCTCCCTTCCCATCCCGACGGATAGCGTGTCATCGTCAATTCTGACGAACAGACTGACGATGACACGCCCTCTCTTCCGGAACGCCCTGTTAGTCAAGCACGCTGAATGTGGCATGGATCCTGCTTAGTCCGCTATGGGACTGGGCTTTCCAGTAATTATTGCTTCATTTCTTAACAGGTCTGTTATTGATGAAAAAAATCGCTAGCGTCTGCCCCTACTGCGGTGCAGGCTGCAAACTCAACCTCGTTATTAAAAACAATCGGATTATCCGTGCCGAAGCCGCTGATGGCGTAACTAATCAGGGCACGCTTTGCCTGAAAGGATACTACGGCTGGGACTTTCTGAACGACACACGGCTGCTTACTCCCCGTTTGACGCAGCCCATGATCCGCTACAGCAAAGGCGGAGCCTTTACCCCTGTTACCTGGGAAGAGGCCATTCGCTATACCGCTCACAGGCTTAAAAGCACAAAAGAACAGTATGGCCCGCGGTCCATTATGACCACGGGTTCCTCGCGGGGAACGGGCAATGAAACCAACTATGTGATGCAAAAATTTGCCCGTGCGGTGCTGAATACTAACAACGTTGACTGCTGCGCCCGCGTCTGTCACGGTCCGTCCGTTGCCGGTTTACAGGAGACCCTCGGCAACGGCGCCATGAGCAATTCCATTAACGATATTGAAAACTCAAAATGTCTGCTGGTGTTCGGCTATAACTGCGCCGATTCTCACCCCATCGTCGCCCGACGCGTACTTAAAGCACGTGAAAATGGCGCAAAAATCATCGTCTGCGATCCGCGTCATATTGAAACGGCACGCATTGCCGATCTTCATCTTCAGTTGAAAAATGGCAGTAACATGGCGCTGGTCAATGCCTTTGGCTATGTCCTGCTGGAAGAAGAACTGTACGACAAAAACTATGTTGCCCGCTTTACAGAAGGGCTTGAGGCGTACCGACTGACGGTAAACGATTACGCACCCGAGCAGGTTGAACATTTGACGGGGATTCCCGCGCGGGATGTTCGTCAGGCAATGCGCATGTTCGCGGCGGCGCCTTCAGCGACGGTGATGTGGGGAATGGGCGTCACGCAGTTTGGTCAGGCGGTCGATGTGGTGAAAGGTCTTTCCAGCCTGGCGCTGCTGACCGGTAACCTGGGCCGCCCAGCCGTCGGCGTGGGTCCGGTTCGCGGGCAAAATAACGTTCAGGGTGCCTGCGATATGGGCGTTCTGCCCAATATGTTCCCCGGCTACCAGGATGTCACTGACCCGGGGGTCAGACTGAAATTTGCCGATGCGTGGAAAATCAATGTCAACCGGATGGACGATCGCATCGGGACGCGTATCACCGAAGTACCGCATCTCGCGATGGAAGGTAAGATCAAAGCGTATTACATCATGGGGGAGGATCCGCTTCAGACAGAAGCCGATCTCGGTCTGGTCCGCCGGGGCTTTGAGGCGCTCGATTTTGTGGTAGTTCAGGATATCTTTATGACCAAAACGGCAGAGGTGGCTGACGTGCTGCTCCCTGCCACTTCATGGGGAGAACACGCTGGCGTGTTCACCTGTGCCGATCGCGGCTTCCAGCGTTTCGGCAAAGCCATTGAGGCCAGCGGGAACGTCAAGCGCGACTGGGAGATCATCAGCCTGCTGGCCACAGAGATGGGCTATCCCATGCATTACGAGAATAACCAGCAGATCTGGGATGAGATGCGCGAGCTGTGCCCCCTCTTCTACGGCGTGACCTACGAAAAAATGGGCGAGATGGGCCATGTTCAGTGGCCCTGCCCAACCCTCGATCATCCCGGCACCCCCTACCTGTACAAGGATAATCAGTTCGACACCCCCACAGGCAAAGGACTGCTATTTGCCGCCCCCTGGCGCGCCCCAGCGGAGACACCGGATGCGGATTACCCGCTGGTACTTTGCACGGTGCGCGAAGTCGGCCATTACTCCTGTCGCTCAATGACCGGAAACTGCGCGGCGCTGCAAAGCCTGGCCGACGAGCCGGGTCGGGTGCAAATCAATCCGGTCGACGCGGATGAACGTGGGGTCGCCGACGGCCAGCTGGTCTGGGTACATTCACGCCGAGGGAAAGTAATTACACGCGCCAGTATCAGCGAGCGCATCAATGCAGGAGCAGTCTATATGACCTACCAGTGGTGGATCGGCGCCTGCAATGAGCTGACGCAGGATAATCTCGACCCGATCTCCAGAACGCCGGAAACGAAATATTGCGCCGTACAACTGGAGGCGATCGAGGACCAGCGCTGGGCAGAGGATTTTGCGGTTTCCGCGTACCAGACCATGAAGACGCGGTTGATCGCTGCGGTTAACGTTTAAATGCATTGCCGGGTGGTGACTAACGCTGCCCGGCCAGTTATCCGCTGCCGTTTTGGGCTATTTATTGTGCATAATTATTTTTCAGGTAATCCCGAAGCAGGTTGGTCGGTTCTTTTTCTCTATTCACTTACTCAGCAATACGATCAGCTCGTCATCGCTACGCAGATTAAATTTCTGCATCATTATACATTTATGGGTAAAGACCGTTTTCTCGCTCATCTCCAGCATGTAAGCGGTCTGCACAACCGGCGGCCCTCTGTAGAAATTGACAAGGGTTACAGTCTATTTTTAGTTTTATCCCTGGCGTAAGCAGCCAGTTTTCGTCTGAACACCTGTATGTCAGAGCGCTGGAAATCGCATAGGAGGCTCGCGTTTCGCTGGCGCGTTTTAATCATGTTATTGCACAACAGAATTTATGGGAGCACTTCTCAAATCTGCTGTTCAATACCGCCTCGCGCGTCTGCGAGCATTGTGCCCAGATATCGCAAATGTCGGCTTACGTCATTATTCGCTTTCAGCTGGTAGAGCTGATGCAGGTGCCGGAAGCCACAAGACAAAGCATTACGGACGGGGAAATACATCGCCATGGAGCGCGGCGTGCTAATCGAGATCTACCATTTACCCCGTAAGTACTGAGGCCGTATTTATCTCTGGAGAAGGTGGAAAAGAAGAGCGACACTATAGAAAGTACAGTCTCTTTCCAGGTTAACGCTATGTTTTCTGACAAACTATCGCATCGCGGCTCTCCCTATGCCAAGGAACTGATTTCTCATTTACAGCCGCACTGCGCCACGCATAAAACCGATCGCGGTGAACAGCTCGATCTCCAGGTTAACGGGCAAAGCATGTGTTATTTAATTCTTGAGGGCACGATCGCCATCTACAGAAGAAGCGACGACATGATGCTTTCTACGGCGCGCAGTCCCGCCCTGTTTGGCCTCGCTAACCTGACGGACATTTATTTTAACGATTATCTCAGAACGGTGACGCCTTGCCTGATCGGTGTGCTCACGACCGACCGCGTGGCTGACATTATTAAAGAGAAGGCGCTGTGGGGACTGCTTTCTAAACATCTTATGTTTGTCTATAACCGCCTCTATCATAACGTCATGCCGAAAGGCGCCCCAACGGCGTACGAGATGATACGTCAGCAGCTCATGCTGCTTATGCAGGAAGATGACAGCTACCGGTGCAGCGTGACGGCAGAAAAGTATATCAGGGATAAAACCCAGCTTTCCCGAAGCGGCGTAATGCGGATACTTGCTGACCTGAAAACGGGCGGATTCATCGAAATGGAAGAAGGCCGGCTCATTAAAATTAACAAACTTCCGGCCAAATACTGAGTTTCGGGCACAAAAAAGGCCGCGCTTGCGGCCTTTTCTTCACTGCTTAATGGACGTGAACGCCCAACCGCCAGGCAAAGTAGATCTCTTCTTTCAGCTCGTTTGAAGAGAGCGCCAGCAAATCCGTAAATTCCAGCTCAAGCTGTTTCAGCTTCTTCAGGTACTGCGCTGGAGACAGATTGCTTTTATCGCGACGTAAATATTCAATTGCCAGTCGTGTTGGGGTTATTTCAGTATCCATGATGTCCTCGCTTATGTTCAAAACGTGACCAGTATATCACAAACGGACGGCTATTTTTTGACCAAAAACAAGACATCTGGAAACTTTACACAACGGCCGTCGTCAGCCTGGACGAACAGCAGAGGCGATCCTGCTCGTCCAGAATCTCGATCTGCCACACCTGATGACGGCCTCCGGCGTGCAGCGCACGGCAAACGCCGCGCACGCGCCCACTGCGAACGGCGCGAATGTGGTTGGCATTGACCTCCAGCCCGACCACCTTCTGCTTCCCTTCCGTGCAGAGATAACCTGCAACTGAGCCGAGCGTTTCAGCCAGCACGACGGACGCGCCGCCGTGCAACAGGCCAAACGGCTGATGCGTACGGCTGTCTACCGGCATCGTCGCCTCCAGTTCGTTGTCGCCAACGCGCGTGAACTGGATATCCAGTAAGCCGACCATGTTTCCTGCACCCATAGCATTTAATGCCTCCAGCGTGACCGCACGTTTCCAGATCATCCGATAATCTCCAGTAAAGCCTGCAATGGATGGCGCACACCGTTACCTTCCACCCGTTTCACCTGGCTGCGACAGGAGTACCCCGTTGCCAGACAGCGGTTACGCGGCAGGCGCTGCATTGCCTGATGCCACGACAGCTCATAAATGCCGAGGGAATTGGCGTGGTTTTTGACTTCATGACCGTAGGTGCCGGCCATACCGCAGCAGCCCACGTTAACGCTTTCCAGCTTCGCGCCAAAGCGGGCGAAGATTGACGCCCACTGGGCAGGCGCCGTCGGCAGCGCGGTCACTTCAGTGCAGTGTCCAAACAGATACCAGGATTCTCCGCTGGCCTCCTGAGCGTCCGTTTGCTTCAGCACCGCAGGCAGCCACTCGTGCACCAGTAAGACCTGAAAATCACCGCGCGTATCGCCGAGCGTCTGCTTATATTCTTCGCGATAGCAGAGCACCAGCGCCGGATCGACGCCAACCATCGGCATGCCGAGCTGCGCCACGCGGTTCAGGAAGTCTGAGGTTTTCTGCGCGGTTTTCGCAAATCGGGTCAGGAAGCCTTTGATATGCTGCGCTTTACCGTTTGGCGAGAACGGCAGCACCACCGGCTGGTAACCCATTTTCTCCGCCAGACGGACAAAATCCGCCACCACCTGCGCATCGTAGTAACTGGTAAACGGATCCTGCACCACCAACACCGTCTTCGCTTTCTGCTCCGGGGAGAGAGCCTCCAGCTGTTCCAGAGTCATATTCGCCGAACGGTGCCCCACCAGCCGACGCTGCAACGAGGGAACAGAGAGCAGCGGCAGATCGACCATCCCGATATGTTTTTCGGAAAGCTTGCGCACCAGCGGCTGGTTGATAAAGAAGTTAAAGGTTTTTGGCGCACGAGCCATCAGCGGCGCGTAGCTCTCGACCGTCGCCACCAGATGATCGCGCATTGGGCGCAGATAACGCGTGTGGTAAAGCTGGAGGAAGCGTGAACGGAACTCCGGCACGTCGATTTTAATCGGGCACTGGGTTGAACATGCCTTGCACGCCAGGCAGCCGGACATCGCCTCCTTTACCTCGTGGGAGAAATCGTATTCGCCTTTATTCGCATGCCAGCTGTTGCGGGTGCGTTCGATAAGCCCGCGCAGGCTGGCGCGTTTTTCCGGCAACTCCTGCTCCAGCTTGAGCGGGTCAACGCCGCGATCGGCCAGCAGGCGCAGCCATTCTCGCACCAGCGTCGCGCGTCCTTTGGGGGAGTGGATGCGGTTGCTGGTAATTTTCATCGACGGACACATCGGGCTTTTCACATCGAAGTTGAAGCACAGCCCGTTGCCGTTACACTCCATCGCGCCGCGCCAGGAAGCGCGCACCGCAATCGGAATTTGGCGATCATATGTGCCGCGCTTAACGGCATCCACCTGCAACATCGGCGCATCAACGCCCTCCGGCGGGCAGATTTTTCCCGGGTTGAGGCGGTTATCAGGATCGAACGCGGCCTTCACCTTACGCAGCTCGGCGTAGAGCTGTTCGCCAAAAAACGCCGGGCTGTACTCGGCACGGAACCCCTTGCCGTGCTCGCCCCACAGCAAACCGCCGTATTTGGCCGTCAGGGCCACAACCTCGTCGGAGATCTCCTTCATCAGGATCTCCTGCTGCGGATCGCACATGTCCAGCGCCGGGCGCACGTGCAGCACGCCCGCGTCAACGTGCCCGAACATGCCATAGCTCAGGCCATGACCGTCGAGCAGCGCGCGAAACTCAACGATGTAGTCCGCCAGATGCTCCGGCGGCACGCAGGTATCTTCCGCAAAGGGAATCGGCTTCGCCGCCCCTTTCGCGTTGCCGAGCAGCCCCACCGCCTTTTTACGCATGGCGTAGATGCGCTCGATGCCGGCGAGATCGTTACACAGCTGCCAGCCAATGACGCCGCCCTCGCCCTGCGCAATCAGCTCGTCCAGCCGCTGGCAGAGCGTGCTCACCTGGCTCTCAATGAGCTGTGCGTCGTCCCCGGCAAACTCAACGATGTTCAGGCCGAGCATCTCTTTATCCGGCACGTCGGTAATCAGCTCGCTCACCGAGTGCCAGACGATGTCTTCCCGGGCCAGATTCAGCACCTTAGAGTCGACGGTTTCCACCGACAGCGCCCGCGCTTCCACCATAAACGGGGCATTACGCAGCGCGGAGTCAAAGGAGTTGTATTTGACGTTCACCAGACGGCGCACCTTCGGCAGCGGGGTGATATCCAGACGCGCTTCGGTGATAAAGGCCAACGTACCTTCTGAACCGGTCAGTACGCGGGTAAGATCGAACTGGCTCATGTCGTCGTTGAAGACATGTCGCAGATCGTAGCCCGTCAGAAAGCGGTTTAGCTTCGGGAATTTGTCGAGGATCAGTTCGCGATTTTCGCGACAGCGCTCCAGCACGGTGCGATAAATCCGTCCGCTGGTGGTGCTCTCCTTTGCCAGCGTTTCGGCCAGTTCGACCGGCATCGGCTGGGTGTCGAGAATATCGCCCCCCAGCAGCACCGCCCGCACCCCCATCACGTGATCGGAGGTTTTACCGTAGACCAACGAGCCCTGCCCGGAGGCATCGGTGTTGATCATCCCGCCAAGGGTCGCGCGGTTGCTGGTGGACAGTTCCGGCGCAAAAAAATAGCCGTACGGTTTTAAAAACTGATTGAGCTGGTCCTTGATCACCCCCGCTTCTACGCGCACCCACCCCTCTTCGGGGTTGATCTCAATGATGCGGTTCATATAGCGGGACATATCAATAATGATGCCCTGGTTCAGCGCCTGCCCGTTGGTGCCCGTACCGCCGCCACGCGGGGTAAAGACCAGAGAGGTGAAACGGTCCTGCGATGCCAGGCGGGCGATAAGCGCCACGTCCGCGGTAGAGCGCGGGAAAACGACGGCATCGGGAAGAAGCTGGTAGATACTGTTATCGGTCGCCATCGTCAGCCTGTCGGCATAATTCGTGGCGGTATCACCTGTAAAACCCTGTTGCTCCAGTGCCTGCAAAAAATTAAGCACCAGCTGAACGACGCCAGGTGCCTGAGAAATCTGTGGGATCATGACTATCGTCCCTAATGAGAGTGATGGGAATCGTTTGCGTTGTATCACAACTTTTTATCACATTTTTTTCTTATGCGCTCAGCAGAATTACAGGCAGAATTCGCCTGTCAAAAATCGCTGAGATCATTAATGATTAAAGAGATGCGGTTTACGTTTTCGCCAGTCAGACTGGCGTTCTTTTAAGGAAAGTTTTATTTATGGTCAACCTTCGCCAGCCCAGGGATGTTGCGCAAATTTTACTGTCGGTGCTGTTCCTGGCCCTCATGATTATTGCGTGTCTGTGGATTGTTCGGCCTTTCGTGCTCGGCTTTGCCTGGGCCGCTACCGTTGTTGTCGCCACCTGGCCTTTACTCTTACGCTTGCAGAAACTGCTGTTTGGTCGTCGCGGCCTCGCCGTAATGGTGATGACGCTGCTGCTGTTCCTGCTGTTTATTATTCCCATTGCACTGCTGGTGAATAGCCTGGTGGACAGCAGCGGCCCGGTTATTCGCGCGGTCACCAGTGGTGACATGACGCTGCCGGATCTCGCGTGGCTGAACAGCATTCCGGTCGTGGGCGCTAAACTGTACAGCGGCTGGCATAGCCTGCTGGAGATGGGCGGCAGCGCGCTGATGACGAAAGTGCGTCCGTACATCGGCACAACCACTACCTGGTTTGTGGGTCAGGCCGCTCACGTTGGCCGCTTTATGATGCACTGTGCCCTGATGCTGCTCTTCAGCGCCCTGCTCTACTGGCGCGGCGAGCAGGTTGCGCTGGGCGTACGTCATTTCGCCACCCGGCTGGCAGGAAAACGCGGCGACGCGGCCGTACTGCTGGCAGCCCAGGCCGTTCGCGCGGTGGCGCTTGGCGTGGTGGTGACGGCGCTGGTGCAGGCCGTGCTTGGCGGTATCGGGCTGGCGATCGCCGGCGTCCCTTATGCCACTATTTTCACCGTCGTCATGCTGATGACCTGTCTGGCGCAGCTTGGTCCGTTGCTGGTGCTGGTCCCCTGCATTATCTGGCTTTACTGGACGGGTGATACGACCTGGGGCACGGTGCTGCTGGTCTGGAGCTGCGTGGTGGGCACCATGGATAACGTGATTCGCCCGCTGCTCATTCGCATGGGCGCTGACCTGCCGCTGATCCTCATCCTGTCCGGCGTTATCGGGGGGTTAATTGCCTTCGGCATGATTGGTCTGTTCATTGGTCCGGTGCTGCTTGCGGTAACCTGGCGTCTCTTCTCCGCCTGGGTACATGAAGTGCCGCCGCCGGGAACCGATCCGGACGTCATGCTAAGGGAACTAGAAGAGCTGGAAGACAAGAACGCGCAGTAAAGTTTTATGCCGGGTGGTGCCAGCACTTACCCGGCCTACACTCTTCGCAGCAATACTTAAACGTTGCTAAACTATTTATTCTCTGCACACTGGTCAGACCCGCCTTTTCCAGCCTAAAACCGTCATTCTCTTCGAGAAATCTTTACCTACCTTTAACTATTGAGACGAATCCGATCGACTCAAAAACCTGGCATGCCTACTATTAAGACACGGTTATAAATCAACACCTTGATTTATAAGCATGGAAATCCCCTGAGTGAAACAACGAATTGCTGTGTGTAGTCTTTGCCCATCTCCCACGGTGGGCTTTTTTTTATCCTTTTTACGTCCGCGTAATGTCACAGCGGCTGAGCATCTGCCAGTCACCCGCCAGCACCCGCGTTTCCCCGGTCACCTGCACCGTCACAACCTCGCGAATATCCGCCGAGGAAGCGCCAACCTGTAGCTCAAACTCCCCTGGCTCGACAATTCGCTTCCCGTCCCGACGCGTGAAACTGAACATCTCCACCGGCAGAGTAAAGGTCAGCGTGGCGATTTCTCCCGGTGCAAGCGTAACGCGCTGGAACGCTTTCAGCTCCTGAAGCGGACGCACCTTCGTGGCGACCTTGTCGCGCACGTAGACCTGCACCACTTCACTGCCGCTGCGCTCGCCGGCGTTGGTGATATCGATACTTAATGTCACCTCTCCAGCGATCGGGACGCGGCTTTCAGCCAGCCGTGCCGCACCCCAGCTAAACTGCGTCCAGCCGAGCCCGTAACCAAACGGGTAACGCGCGCCGAAATGGAAGGCAAACGGCGTGCCCCCGCTTTTCAGCTTGTGATTGTAGTAGTACGGCATCGCCCCGGCGCTTTTCGGCACGCTCACCACCAGCCTGCCCTGCGGTTCGGCACGGCCGGTTAACACATCGGCAATTGCCCAACCGCCTTCCTGCCCGGGCGCCCAGGCCATTATCAGCGCGGCCACCTTCTCTTCCAGCCCCTGAAGGTTATAAGGACGCCCGCCCGTCATGACAACAATCACCGGCTTGCCGGTTGCCACCAGCGCGTCCAGCAGTTGCTGCTGCACGCCCGGCAGATCCAGCGAATCGGTATCCGAGCCTTCCCCCACGGTGCCGCTCTGGAATAGCCCGGCAAGGTCGCCAACGCAGGCCACCACTACGTCACTCGCTTGTGCAGCACTCACGGCGTCGGGGATCAGATCCGTGCGTTGTGACACCGGCGACTGCTGCATCAGCTTACCGCCGCTGTCGCCCGGGAAGACCGGCGCACCCGCCATCCGTTTTTCAATAATGTGACACCCTTTCGCATAACGTATCTGCGATGCGCCAAGGTACTGTTCCAGCGCCGCGCGCGGAGTCGTCACCTGCGAGGTCTCTTCAACCATATCGCTGATGATCAGGTGAACCGGGAAGCTGTAGCCGCTCAGTAGCGCCAGCGGATCGTCTGCCGTCGGCCCGACTACGGCTACACGCGGTTTGCCGCCGAGAGGCAAAATGCCGTTATTTTCCAGCAGCGTTATCGATGTGGTTGCTACCTCGCGCGCCGCCTGTCGTGTCGCCTCGCTTTGCAAATCGATACCGTCTTCATCGACGTACGGGTTTTCAAACAGCCCGAGGCGGAATTTTTCACCCAGCACGCGCGCCACAATCTCATCCACCTTCGCCATGGAGATGAGCCCACGCTCTACCGCTTCCGCCAGGTGGCGCGCGCAGTCATCCTTCGGCAGCTCCACGTCCAGCCCGGCGTTAAACGCCAGCGCAGCCGATTCCGCTGGATCGTGAGAAATTCCGTGGTGCTGGTGCAGCAGGCTGACACCGCCGTAGTCCGCCACGATAATGCCGTCGAAGCCCCACTGCTCGCGCAAAACGGTGGTGAGCAGGAAATGGTCGCTGTGGCCCGGCTGATTATCGATGTCGTGATAGGCCGGCATCACCGAACCGGCGTTAGCCAGCTTGACCGCCATCTCAAACGGCAGCAGGAAAGTATCGTTTAGCTCGCTGAAGCCGAGATGGACCGGGGCATGGTTGCGCGCCCCTTCGCTGAACGAGTGGCCCACGTAATGCTTCAGGGTCGCCAGCAGATCGCGCTTGTCACCCTGCAATCCCTTCACGTACGCCGTGGCCATCACCCCCACCAGCCACGGATCTTCGCCAAAGGTCTCTTCCGTACGCCCCCAGCGCACGTCGCGCGAGACGTCCAGCACCGGGGCCAGCCCCTGCTGGCACCCGACTGAGCGGGCCTCTTTGCCAATCTGCTCTGCCGCGCGCTGCACCAGCGCCGGGTCCCAGGTGGAACCGTAGTTCAGCGACGACGGGAAGAGCGTGGCGTCTTTACAAAGCAAGCCGACCAGACACTCCTCATGAAACAGCGCCGGAATGCCGAGCCGGGTCTCCTCCATCATCAGGCGTTGCAGGCGGTTGGCAGCACGCACGCCGGTCTTCGCGTCGACAATGTGCGTGCCGAGCGGACGGGTGATCTGCCCGACGCCCAGCTTCAGCCTTTCGCTGAGGGACGCCTGTTCGCTTACACCGGCAAACTCATCGCTCAGATCGCTGCGCTCGCGATGGTTGCCGTTTTCATCGAGGATCAGCCAGTATGCGTGCATCTGGGCAAATTTCTCTTCCGGGGTCATACGCGCCAGTAGATCGGCGACACGCTCGTGTACGGGACGTCCCGCGTCCCTGTAGATCGCAGTCATGGTTTACTCCTGTAGTGCGGATTGCGCTGCCGGGCTAAGCTGCCCCGCATCGTTTCGAATATCGCGTTTGCTGGCCAGTTCCCGGGCGATGGCGTCCACCAGCGGGCTGTTGAGTTTGTAGATGGCAAGGAGCGCCACCATGCACAGGAACAGCGCGCAGGGGATCAGGGTGAACAGCGCGTTGATCGTTGCGAGTACGTGAGGGGCCTGGTTTGCCTGTCCGGGAGCGTAATCCACCATGCCAAGCACCCAACCGACCACTGCCCCACCCAGCGCCAGCCCAAATTTGATGGCAAACAGGGCGGTAGAGAAGACCAGCCCGTCCAGGCGGCGGCCGCTGCGATGCTCTTCGTAGTCCACCACGTCTGAGAACATGGTCCATTGCAGCGGCGTGGTCAGGTTCTGAATAAAACTAAACACAATATTCAGACCGAATATCAGCCACACCTGCGAAGGGGGAATGAAGAAAATCAGCGCGCCAAAAATAACGAAGGAAATAATGGTCCACTGATAGGCACGCACGCGGTCGAATTTCCCCAGCAGGCGTTCTGATAATAATGCGCCGCTCAGGGATGCCACCATGCCGGAAACAATAAAGGCAAAGACCAGATCGGGACGTAACAGAACATAGTCAACGTAATACATGGTCGCCGAGCCGCGCGTCACGACGGCGGTTAACAGTAAAATATTAAACAGAAAAACAATTCGCCACTGGCTGTTGCCGGCCAGCAGTTTTAAATCCGTCAGCATCGAGCCGGAGGTGTCATTACGCGGAGAGTAGCGCTCCCGGGTCATAAAGAAGCAGCAGAAGAATAAAACAATCCCCAGCAACCCCATCAGGCTCATGGCATAGAAATAGCCTTTCTGCACATTACCCTGGCCTAATAATGAGACCAGCGGCAGCGCAATCACCGTCACAATCAACCCGCCGATAAACGACAGGCCAAAGCGCCAGGATTGCAGCGAGTGGCGCTCGCGCGGGTCAAGCGTCAGCGCGCCGGGCATGGCGCAGTAAGGCACGTTAATGGCGGAGTAGATCAGGCTCAGGATGGCATACGTCACGCAGGCATAGACAATTTTTGCCGTCGCCCGGCAACCGGCACGTAGAAGGTAATGAGGCAGCTCACGCCAAACGGAATGGCAAACCAGAGCAGCCAGGGGCGAAAACGACCGTGGCGCGTCTGAGTGCGATCCACCAGCGCGCCAATGCACGGGTCGACAAAGGCATCGACCACGCGCACCACTAAAAACATGGTGCCCATAATGGCCGCAGGCAAACCGAATACGTCCGTATAGAAATAAGCGAGAAATAACGTTGCCGTTTGCCAGACCAGCGCGCTGGCCATATCACCCAGGCCATAACCTATTTTATCTTTGGTGCGTAATACAGAGGAGATTGTCATTGTTATTTGCCTTTTTATCAGGTTAAAACGTATTTCAACCAGTCGCGCATCATCCCGAAGGATGCACGCGGTAAGGCTCAAGTATTAGCAACGCCTTGCCCGCTAACAATTGTCTAAATTAACAGGTAAATTATGATATTTGGTTTTTTGCTTTATTTGTGATGGTGAGCATATTCGCAGGAAAATAAAAAAGGCGAGGACAGATATCCTCGCCTTTTTCAGGTTATGTCGGTTTTACTTGTTCAGCTCTGCCAGGCTCAGCCAGGTTTGCACCACGGTGTCCGGGTTCAGGGAGAGGCTATCAATCCCCTCGTCCATCAGCCAGGCCGCAAAGTCTTCGTGGTCAGACGGACCCTGACCGCAAATGCCAACGTATTTACCCTGTTTCTTCGCCGCGCGAATGGCCATGGAGAGCAGCGCTTTCACCGCCTCGTTACGCTCGTCGAACAGCTCAGAGACGACGCCGGAGTCGCGGTCGAGACCAAGCGCCAGCTGCGTCATGTCGTTCGAGCCGATGGAGAAGCCGTCGAAGTGCTCCAGGAACTGCTCTGCCAGCAGGGCGTTGGACGGAATTTCACACATCATGATGATCTTCAGCCCGTTCTCGCCGCGCTTCAGCCCCTGACGCGCCAGCTCGTCCACCACCGCCTTCGCCTGATCCACGGTACGGACGAACGGGATCATGATCTCCACGTTGGTCAGCCCCATGTCGTTGCGCACGCGTTTCACCGCCTCGCACTCCAGCGCGAAGCAGTCGCGGAAGCTTTCTGACACGTAGCGGCCTGCGCCGCGGAAGCCCAGCATCGGGTTCTCTTCCTCCGGCTCGTAGCGCTCACCGCCCACCAGGTTGGCGTATTCGTTGGACTTAAAGTCCGACAAGCGCACGATCACGCGTTTCGGGTAGAAGGCCGCGCCGAGCGTGGCGATCCCTTCCGTCAGACGGCCAACATAGAACTCTCTCGGTGAGTCGTAACCCTTCATCATCTCGCGGATTTCGTTTTGCAGCTTCGCATCCTGGTCGTCGAACTCCAGCAGCGCGCGCGGGTGAACGCCAATCATGCGGTTGATGATGAATTCCAGACGCGCCAGGCCCACGCCTTCGTTCGGCAGGCAGGCGAAGTCAAACGCGCGGTCCGGGTTACCGACGTTCATCATGATCTTCAGCGGCAAGTCCGGCATGGTATCCACGCTGGAGCTTTTCACGCTGAAGTCGAGGATATCGGCATACACGTACCCGGTATCGCCTTCAGCGCAGGAGACCGTCACCTTCTGGTCGTCCTTCATGCGTTCGGTCGCGTCACCGCAGCCGACGACCGCCGGGATCCCCAGCTCACGGGCGATAATTGCCGCGTGACAGGTGCGTCCACCGCGGTTGGTGACGATGGCGGCCGCTTTCTTCATGATCGGTTCCCAGTCCGGGTCGGTCATGTCGGTCACCAGCACGTCGCCGGGCTGAATGCGGTTCATTTCGCTAATGTCGTGGATCACCTTCACCGGACCGGCACCGATGCGGTGACCAATCGCGCGGCCCTCCGCAACAATTTTGCCCTGAGCGTGAAGGGTGTAGCGCTCCATGACCTGACCGCGAGAACGGACGGTTTCCGGACGCGCCTGCACGATAAACAGCTTGCCGGTATGGCCGTCTTTCGCCCACTCGATGTCCATCGGGCGGCCATAGTGTTTTTCAATCTGTACCGCCTGCTTCGCCAGCTCTTCTACCTCGGCGTCGGTCAGGGAGAAGCGGTCGCGCTGCTCCTGCGGCACATCTTCAATCGTGACCTGCTTGCCGTGCTCTTGCGTCGGGGCATAGATCATGCGGATTTTTTTCGAGCCCATGGTACGGCGCACCACCGCCGGTCGGTTTGCCGCAAGCGTTGGCTTGTGAACGTAAAATTCGTCAGGGTTCACTGCCCCCTGCACCACCATCTCACCCAGGCCCCACGCGGAGGTGATGAACACCACCTGGTCGAAGCCGGATTCGGTATCAATCGAGAACATCACGCCGGACGATCCTACGTCGGAGCGCACCATGCGCTGCACGCCGGCAGAGAGCGCGACGCCGCGATGGTCATAGCCCTGATGCACGCGATAGGAAATGGCGCGATCGTTGAACAGGGAGGCGAAGACGTGCTTCACCGCCACCAGCACCGCGTCATAGCCCTGAACGTTCAGGAACGTTTCCTGCTGGCCGGCAAACGATGCGTCCGGCATGTCTTCTGCGGTGGCGGAGGAGCGCACGGCAAAGGAGGCCTGCTCGTCGTCAGCGGAGAGCTGGTTATACGCGTCGTGAATGGCTTTTTCCAGTTCTGGCTGGAAAGGTGTGTCGATAATCCACTGGCGGATTTGCGCGCCGGCTTTGGCAAGCTCGGTCACGTCATCAATATCCGTTTTATCCAGCAGGTCGTAAATGCGCTGGTTTACACCGCTCTGGTCTAAAAACAGGTTAAACGCATCGGCGGTTGTGGCAAACCCGTTTGGTACGGAGACCCCCATACCGGACAGATTTGTAATCATTTCACCCAGGGAGGCATTTTTGCCCCCAACTCTGTCTACATCATTCATGCCGAGTTGGTTATACCAAAGCACCAGCGGTGACGAGCCATTGTTGGACATCGAAACAATCCTTTTGTGATATTTGATCGGAGTAAGAAACACCTGACTACGTATTTATACTGGCATATTTATTTCCGCTAAAAAAACGGTGAATCGTGTAAGCAATTTTAATTTTCAACTTTTCGGACACTTTCCATACGCTTGCTAACCCGATGATTCCTATAGATTCCGCCAGAAACCATAAAAATAAAGCCGCTATTCGGAAAATGAAATCCGGTTTTCAGGAAAATCAAAAACACCATTTCATTTTAAATTCAGATACGTTCTTAGCTGTGAAATTAACTTTTTTAATTTATGCTTTCAGGCAATTACGTACGCTATTCAGGGTGAATAAAATGGATAATGCTGTCGATCGCCACGTTTTTTATATTTCTGATGGGACCGCGATCACCGCCGAGGTGCTGGGCCACGCGGTGATGTCGCAGTTTCCCGTGTCGATAAACAGCATCACGCTGCCGTTCGTGGAAAACGAGAGCCGGGCCAAAGCGGTCAAGGACCAGATCGACGCCATTTATCAGCAGACCGGCGTTCGTCCGCTGGTGTTCTATTCCATCGTGATCCCCGAGATCCGCAATATCATTCTGCAAAGCGAAGGGTTCTGCCAGGACATCGTGCAGGCGCTCGTCGCACCGCTGCAAAGCGAGCTGAAGCTCGACCCGACGCCCATCGCCCACCGTACCCACGGGCTAAACCCCGGCAACCTGACCAAATACGATGCGCGTATTGCCGCCATTGACTATACCCTGGCGCACGACGACGGGATCTCGCTGCGCAATCTGGATCAGGCGCAGGTCATTTTGCTCGGCGTGTCGCGCTGCGGTAAAACCCCCACCAGCCTTTACCTGGCGATGCAGTTTGGCATTCGCGCCGCCAACTACCCCTTTATTGCCGATGATATGGATAACCTGGTGCTGCCCGCCGCGCTCAAGCCGCTCCAGCATAAGCTGTTTGGGCTGACCATCAACCCGGAACGTCTGGCGGCGATCCGCGAAGAACGTCGCGAGAACAGCCGCTATGCCTCGATGCGCCAGTGTCGAATGGAAGTCGCCGAAGTCGAAGCGCTGTACCGAAAAAACCAGATCCCCTGGCTGAACAGCACCAACTATTCGGTAGAAGAAATTGCCACCAAAATCCTCGACATCATGGGGCTGAATCGCCGCATGTACTAATATGCTAGTACATTAATCCAGTTTCAGTTATTATTACGCTCATCCTCGGGGCGACGCGCCCCGAACTTGAAATCAGCAGGGATTGGTTTAAGGTGATGCCCATCACTTCCCGGTAGTCTGCCGATGAAGCAAAAAATTTCTGAGACATTCCATGAACAAAACCGACGAACTTCGCACTGCGCGCATTGATAGCCTGGTCACACCGGCTGAACTGGCACAGCTGCACCCCGTTTCCCCCGAGGTGGCGGACCATGTGACGGCCTCCCGTCGCCGCATCGAAAAAATTCTCAATGGTGAAGACAAACGTCTTCTGGTGGTGATTGGCCCCTGCTCCATTCACGACCTGGACGCGGCGGTAGATTATGCAAAACGCCTTCAGACGCTGCGCGAAACGTATCAGGATCGGCTGGAGATCGTGATGCGTACCTACTTTGAAAAGCCGCGCACCGTGGTGGGCTGGAAAGGACTGATTTCCGACCCTGATCTGAACGGCAGCTACCGGGTGAATCACGGTATTGCCCTGGCGCGCAAGCTGCTGTTGCAGGTTAACGAGCTGGGCGTGCCGACCGCCACCGAATTCCTGGATATGGTGACCGGACAGTTTATTGCCGACCTCATCAGCTGGGGCGCGATTGGTGCGCGCACCACCGAAAGCCAGATCCACCGTGAAATGGCATCGGCGCTCTCCTGCCCGGTGGGCTTTAAAAACGGAACTGACGGCAATACCCGAATTGCCGTCGATGCCATCCGCGCGTCGCGCGCCAGCCATATGTTCCTCTCTCCGGATAAAAACGGCCAGATGACCATCTACCAGACCAGCGGCAACCCTTACGGTCACATCATTATGCGCGGCGGTAAAAAGCCGAACTACCACGCGGAAGATATTGCCGCCGCCTGCGAAACATTGGCGGAGTTTGACCTGCCGGAGCATCTGGTGGTGGATTTCAGCCACGGCAACTGCCAGAAACAGCACCGCCGCCAGCTGGACGTCTGCGATGAAGTCTGCCAGCAGATCCGCAGCGGCTCGACCGCCATTGCGGGGATTATGGCGGAGAGCTTTATCAAAGAAGGCACCCAGAAGATCGTGGCCGGACAGCAAATGGTGTACGGCCAGTCGATTACCGACCCCTGCCTGAGCTGGGAAGACAGCGAACGGCTGCTGGAGAAGCTGGCTGCGGCGGTTTATTCTCGCTTCTGATGTTATTGTCGGGTGGCGCTGCGCTTACCCGACCTACGATCCGTGCCGTTGTAGGCCCGGTAAGGCGTAGCCGCCACCGGGCGTTTCATTGCACAAATTTGATCCCGTCACACAATTTTCACAAAAACGCTTGCTGTGAAAATGCAGTTTATTGATAATGATTATCATTGTTACATTGATTGTTATTTATAAACATTATGTCACCGACCGATAACAGCGCGGCAACGCCAGTAAAAACACACACAGCGCCATCCCCTGCTTCCACCGATCGCCGCATCGACAGCAACAGCCTGTTGGGTGAGGAGGGCCGGGTGATTATCGAGCATGACGGACAGCACTATCTGCTGCGCCAGACCAATGCCGGAAAACTGATCCTGACAAAATAAACCAGACAAAACCTTCGCCAGCCACCCAGGTGATCCCCAGGCAGCCAGCGCTTTTCAATTCTTATGGAGAGTTGCTATGCCACACCTGCAATCCGCGTCTTTACGCCCGTCCCTTCTGGCGCTGGCGATTGTCAGCACCCTGCCGGGCGTTGCGTTTGCCGCCGCAGACGATATCACCGTTACCGCCACCGGCAATGCCCGCAGCGCCTTTGAAGCCCCCATGATGGTGAGCGTGATTGACGCCACCGCCCCGGAAAACCAGACCGCCAGCTCCGCCGCCGACCTGCTGCGCAAGGTGCCCGGCCTGATGCTGGACGGCACCGGGCGCACCAACGGCCAGGACGTTAACCTGCGCGGTTACGACCGCCGTGGCGTGCTGGTGCTGGTGGATGGCGTACGCCAGGGTACCGATACCGGACACCTGAACAGCACGTTCCTCGACCCGGCGCTGATCAAACGTATTGAAGTGGTGCGCGGCCCTTCCGCCCTGCTGTACGGCAGCGGCGCGCTGGGTGGCGTGATTTCGTATGATACCGTCGACGCCAGCGATCTGCTGGACGCAGGTAAAAACAGCGGCTATCGCGTGTTTGCTACCGGCGCGACGGGCGATCGCAGCATCGGAATGGGTGCCAGCGCCTATGGCCGCACCGATACCCTTGACGGCCTGGTCTCCTGGTCCAGCCGCGATCGCGGCGACATTCGCCAGAGCGACGGCGCGAGAGCACCAAACGACGAGTCCATCAACAATATGCTGGCGAAAGGCAGCTGGAAAATCGACCCGGCTCAGACCCTGAGCGGCTCCCTGCGCTACTACAACAACGACGCGCAGGAGCCAAAAAATCCGCAGACCACGGATGCCAACAGCAGTAACCCGATGACCGACCGTTCCACCATTCAGCGCGATGCCCAGCTTGGCTACCGCATTGCACCCGTCGGAAACGACTGGCTGAACGCCGACGCGAAAATCTACTGGTCCGAAGCGCGGATCAATGCCCAGAACATTGACGCCAGCGGCGAGTTCCGTAAGCAGACCACCAAAGGCGGCAAAGTGGAAAACCGTACCCGCCTGTTCAGCGACTCTTTTGCCTCTCACTTGCTGACCTACGGTGGGGAATACTATCGTCAGGAGCAACACCCTGGCGGCGCGACCACCGGCTTCCCGGACGCGAAGATCGACTTTAGCTCCGGCTGGTTGCAGGATGAGATCACCCTGCGCGACCTGCCGGTAACGCTTCTCGGCGGGACGCGTTACGACAACTACCGCGGCAGCAGCAGCGGTTACGATGACGTGGATGCGGATAAATGGTCATCACGCGCCGGGTTAACCGTGAGTCCAGCCGACTGGCTGATGCTGTTCGGCTCTTACGCTCAGGCCTTCCGCGCGCCAACGATGGGCGAGATGTATAACGACTCGAAGCACTTCTCCATCGGCAGTTTCTACACCAACTACTGGGTGCCGAACCCGAACCTGCGTCCGGAAACTAACGAAACCCAGGAGTTCGGTTTTGGTCTGCGTTTTGACGATCTCATACTCGCCAACGACGCGCTGGAGTTCAAAGCCAGCTACTTCGACACCAAAGCGAAAGATTACATCTCCACCACCGTCGATTTTGCGGCGGCCACCACCATGTCCTACAACGTGCCAAACGCCAAAATCTGGGGCTGGGACATGATGGCGACCTACTCGACCAGTCTGTTCAACCTCGACGTGGCCTACAACCGCACGCGCGGGAAAGATACCGACACGGGCGAATATATCTCCAGCATTAATCCGGACACCGTCACCAGCAAGCTGGATATCCCGGTGGCGCAAAGCGGCTTCTCCGTGGGTTGGATCGGCACCTTCGTCGAACGTTCAACGCACATCAGCAGCAGCTACAGCGAGCAGCCGGGCTATGCGGTTAACGATTTCTACGTCAGCTACAAAGGCCAGCAGCAGTTCAAAGGCATCACCACCACCCTAGTACTGGGGAACGCCTTTGATAAAGCCTACTGGTCACCGCAGGGCATTCCGCAGGACGGTCGCAACGGTAAAATTTTCGTCAGTTATCAGTGGTAATCCCCGTCGGGGCAACGATTCAGAAGGATAAGATTATGCGTCACTACACACGCTGGCTTGAGCTTAAAGAAGAAAATCCGGGTAAGTACGCGCGTGATATCGCCGGCTTAATGAACATCAGTGAGGCGGAGCTGGCTTATGCACGCGTCGGCCACGACGCCTGGCGGCTGCGCGGCGAGATCCGCGACATTCTGGCGGCGCTGGAGTCCGTGGGCGAAACCAAATGCATCTGCCGTAACGAGTACGCCGTTCATGAACAGGTCGGGGCGTTTACTAACCAGCACCTCGGCGGCCACGCCGGGCTGGTGCTGAACCCGCGCGCGTTGGATCTGCGTCTGTTCCTCAACCAGTGGGCGAGCGCGTTTCATATCAGCGAGACGACCCCGCGCGGCGAACGCCAGAGCATTCAGTTCTTCGATCGTCAGGGCGATGCGCTGCTGAAGGTCTACGCCACGGATAGCACCGACGTCGCCGCCTGGGGCGACGTGCTGACCCGTTTTATCATTGCCGATAACCCCCCTCTGGCGCTGGAAGCGGCCAATGCGCCCGCGCATGCCGAACGCGCAGACGCCAGTTTGGTAGAGAACGAGTGGCGCGCCATGACCGACGTGCACCAGTTCTTTAGCCTGCTCAAGCGCCACAACCTCAGCCGCCAGCAGGCGTTTCGTCTGGTCAGTGACGATCTGGCCTGTAAGGTTGAAAACAGCGCGCTGGCGCAGCTGCTGGAGACGGCGCGACGGGACGGAAACGAAATCATGATCTTTGTCGGCAACCGCGGCTGCGTACAGATCTTCACCGGTGCGGTGGAAAAGCTGACGCCAATGAAGGGCTGGCTGAACATCTTCAACCCGACCTTTACCCTGCACCTGCTGGAGGAGGCCGTCGCGGAGACGTGGGTAACACGCAAGCCGACGGCGGACGGTCACGTCACCAGCCTGGAGCTGTTTGCGGCGGATGGCACCCAAATCGCCCAGCTCTACGGTCAGCGTACTGAAGGCGAGCCGGAGCAAAGCCTGTGGCGTCGCCAGATTGACGCCCTGACGCCGGAAGGGCTGGCCGCATGAAAAACTGGTTTGCCCTGCTCTGCGCCCTGCCGCTGTTCGCCGCCGCCGCGCCGGAGAGAATTGTCGCCCTCGGCGGCGACGTGACGGAGATCGTCTACGCCCTCGGCGCGGAGTCCTCTCTGGTTGCGCGCGACAGTACCAGCCAGTGGCCGCAGGCAACGACAGCGCTGCCTGACGTGGGATACCTTCGCCAGCTCAACGCGGAGGGGATTTTGTCCGTGCGCCCGACGCTGGTGCTGGCAAGCGACCAGGCGCAGCCATCACTGGCCCTGAAGCAGGTTGAACAGAGCCACGTCAGGGTGGTGATCGTTCCCGGCACCCCGGACCTGGGCGCGATTGACGAAAAAGTGCGGGTGATAGCCCAGGCAACGCATCATGAGGCGCAAGGGGAAACCCTGCGCAGCTCGCTGCGTCAGGCGCTGGCGGCACTCCCCTCGTCACCGCTCAACAAGCGGGTGCTGTTTATCCTCAGCCACGGCGGGATGACCGCAATGGCGGCCGGGCAACAGACCGGCGCGGATGCGGCAATCCGCGCTGCCGGGTTGCAGAACGCCATGCAGGGCTTTACCCGCTATCAGCCGCTCTCGCAGGAGGGAGTGATGGCCAGCCAGCCGGATCTGGTGGTGATTTCGCAGGACGGCCTCACCGCGCTGGGCGGTGAAGAAAATCTGTGGAAACTGCCCGGCCTGGCGCAAACGCCAGCGGGACGAAACAGGCAGGTGCTGGCCATTGACGACATGGCCCTGCTGGGCTTCAGCGTCCGTACGCCGAAAGCCATTCAGCAGCTGCGAGCCAGAGCGGAGCAACTGCCCTGATGTCCCGGCGCATCACGCTCTCGCTGTGGCTTCTGGCGGGGGCGCTCACCGTCATAACGTTCACCGCCACCGGTTTTGGGGCGTTACGCCTGCCGGTGAACGTGCTGTGGAGCAGCAGCGATGAGACGCTGCGCCAGATCTGGCTGACCATCCGTCTGCCCCGCGTGCTGCTGGCGCTGGTGATTGGCGGATCGCTGGCGCTTGCCGGCTGCGTCATGCAGGGACTGTTCCGCAATCCGCTGGCCGACCCGGGCCTGCTCGGGATCAGCAGCGGCGCGGCGCTGGCCGTCGCCCTGTGGGTGGTGCTTCCGCTCTCTTTGCCCGCGCTGATGATGCTCTACGCCCCGATGCTGGCGGCATTCATTGGGGCGCTGGCGGCCACAGCCGCAATCTTTCTGCTCAGCCGACAGCGTAACGGCTCGCTGTCACGCCTGTTGCTGGTGGGGATCGCCATCAATGCCCTGTGCGGTGCGGCGGTAGGCGTACTTTCGTGGGTCAGCAATGACGCGCAGCTTCGCCAGCTTTCACTCTGGGGAATGGGAAGTCTCGGTCAGGCGCAGTGGTCAACGCTGTTGGCCGTGACCTCGCTGATGGTGCCTGCCGTACTGGCGATCTGGCGTTGTGCCAGCGCGTTAAATTTGCTGCAACTGGGTGAAGAGGAAGCGCATTACCTTGGCGTGGACGTTGCCCAGGTACAGCGAATCTTACTGTTGTGCAGCGCCCTGCTGGTCGCGGCGGCTGTCGCCGTCAGCGGCGTGATTGGCTTTGTCGGGCTCGTGGTGCCGCACCTGATGCGCATGTGGCTGGGTGCCGATCACCGCGCAACGCTCCCCGGTGCGATACTTGCGGGCGCGCTTCTGCTGCTGGTGGCGGATACGGTGGCGCGCACCCTGGTCGCCCCGGCAGAAATGCCGGTCGGCCTGCTTACCAGCATCCTTGGTGCCCCCTGGTTCTTATGGCTTATCTTTCGGCGTGGAGAGCAGCATGGCTGAACGTTATACGGCTGAACATCTTACCCTTACCCGGTCTGGCCGCACGCTGACGGATAATATTTCGCTGTCACTGTCGCAGGGAGAGCTGGTCACGCTTATCGGCCCCAACGGTGCGGGGAAATCGACGCTGCTGCGGCTGCTGACAGGCTACCTGAAGCCCGACAGCGGCAGCTGTTCGCTGGCGGGGAAAACCCTGGGCGAATGGCCGCCGGAAACGCTGTCCCGCTATCGGGCGGTGATGCGTCAGCATACTCAGCCAGGATTTGACTGGCAGGTGGAGGAGATCGTTGGAATGGGGCGTGCGCCCTGGACGCGGCACCCGGAACCGTCGATTGTGCGTGAGGTGTTGCAGCTGACCGGTTGCCTGCCGCTGGCCGGCAGGCGCTATCATGTCCTCTCGGGCGGCGAGCAGCAGCGCGTTCAGCTCGCCCGTGCGCTGGCGCAGCTGTGGCGTGACGGAACGCCGCGCGGCTGGCTGTTTCTCGACGAACCCACTTCCGCGCTGGATCTCTATCACCAGCAGCATCTGCTGCGTCTGCTGAAATCCCTCACCCGTCAGGGCCATCTTCACGTGTGCGTGGTGCTGCACGATCTCAATCTTGCCGCGTTATGGTCAGACAGGATCCTGCTGCTCCACAACGGGAGGATTGTTTCTGAGGGCATACCGGAGACAGTTTTGCAGGCCGACGCGCTGGCCCGCTGGTACGGTGCACAGGTGCACGTCGGCACGCATCCGGCGCATGCCGCGCCGCAGGTTTTTCTCGCCCCTTAGCTTGAGCAGCTCACTTCCAGCCGCTTGCCCCAGTCCGGCGGGCGGCTGACATAGTCATCGTCCCGGTCGGCAAACGGCGTACGCAGGGCGAGATGCAGCCGGTGCAGCTCGGTATACTCCCCCTGCTCTGCCTGCTCAATGGCCCGCTGCGCCAGCCAGTTGCGCAACACCATCGCCGGGTTAACCGCCTTCATCTGCGCCTGACGGATATCATCGTCAATCTGCTCCTGCTGCAAACGCGCGCGGTAAGCGGCAAACCAGTCATCAAACGCCTGTCGATCAATGAACTCGTCGCGCAGCGGTGACGCGGCGCTCTGCTGCATGGTCTGGCTCAGCATACGGAAGGTTCGGGTATAGTCGCTGCCTTCCCGCGCCATGATCGCAAACAGCCCGTTCAGCAGCGCGTTATCGCCTTTTTCCTGCGTCATGAGGCCCAGCTTGTTGCGCATTAACGCGCCGTATTCCCGCAGCAATACCTCCTGATAGCTGTCGAGCGCATCGTTCAGGGCATCGACGTCGATAAACGGCGACAGGCTTTGTGCAAGACGCTGGAGGTTCCACAGCCCCACCGCAGGCTGGTTGTCGAACCGGTAACGCCCCTGATAGTCCGAATGGTTACAGATGTAACCCGGCTGATAGTCATCAAGGAAGCCGTACGGACCGTAGTCAAACGTCAGCCCCAACAGGGACATGTTGTCGGTATTCATTACGCCGTGCGCAAAGCCGACGGCCTGCCAGCGGGCAATCATTGAGGCGGTGCGCGCGACGATATCGCGGAACCAGAGAACATAGCGATCCGCTTCGTTTTGCAGATGCGGCCAGTGACGACGAAGGGCGTAATCGGCAAGCTGGCGGACCTTATCCGGCTCGCGGCGATAATAGAAGTGTTCAAAATGGCCGAAACGCAGATGGCTTTCGGCCACGCGGATCAGCATCGCTCCCTGCTCCATCGTCTCGCGGGCAACCGGCGTGTCGCTGGTGACAATCGACAGCGCGCGTGAGGTTGGGATCCCCAGCGCATGCATGGCTTCCGACGCCAGACCTTCACGGATGGTTGAGCGCAGCACCGCGCGGCCATCCCCCATGCGAGAGTATGGGGTCAGCCCTGCCCCTTTCAGGTGCCAGTCGCGCGTTTCGCCATTCGGCAACACCTGTTCACCCAGCAGGATGCCGCGACCATCGCCGAGCTGTCCCGCCCAGACGCCAAACTGATGTCCGCTGTAAACCTGAGCCAGCGGCTTCATGCCCGGAAGCAGCGTTTCCCCCCCCCAGACGCCGGCGCCTTTTTCTGGCTGAAAAAGAGACGAAGGGATGCCAAGCGAATCCGCTAACGCATCGTTATGCCAGATCAGACGTGCATTCTGTAAAGGCGTTGGCTTAAGCGCGGTGTAAAAGCCGGGTAGTTCATCATGCCAGTGGGCAGTAAAAGACAGGGTCATAAGTCCTCCTGCTTTAAGTGTAGAGGGTTTCCCTGAACGTAAACACGGGCGAAGAAAGGGGTTATTGCTGAACGAGGGTCGTGACGCGTTCAGCCGGGACGGCAGGCCACAGGGTGCCCTGCATTGCACCAAAATTGAAGGGCAGCACGCGTTGCAGTATGCCGTGATCGTCAATTCCTGAGACCATGACCGACTGACAGTGCGGCGTGATTTGCCAGAGGATAGCGCGCATAAAAGGCTCAAAGGAGAGCGCCGAAACGCGCTGCTGGATGAAGTTTTTATCCAGAATGACCCGTTTGAACAAACCATCATAAACCGGCTTAAGGGACGCTGCCCCTGCACCAAAGTTAGCCAGCACTAATGGGAAATGGATCGCCATTCTTGCCAGCGTCAGATCGTCTTTTCCGTTATTTAAACCTGGATAGTTCTCATTAACAGTAAACTCAAGAAACGGATAACGCTCAAGGATTGAAACAGCGTTCTCATTAGTTAATAAAAACTCAACAATTGCGGGTGTAATATTGATCCATGCAATTAACTGATGCTGAATAAAAAATAGCTTACAGGTATCGAGTAATTGCAGTTTCTCCTGAAACAGCGCTAATTCATCTTCCCGGGAAAGATGCGGGATAACCAGTTCCGTCGGGATTCGTACGTCCGTACCCACGCCAGTAAAGTTAACCAAAATCTCTAAACCTTTAAGCAAACCTGCACTATCACGCGCCGGAAGCAGTAAAAGTTCAGACTGGTAAGCATTATCTAGCGTAATAATCATCGCGCTTGTCCTGCATTAAAGATGAGAGAGAACATCCTGGAGCAATTGCAGGCACAATTCCACTGTATTGATTTTAATAAGTTTAATTTCATTCTTTCCGTATTAATTTTCAGATTTTTCCCTGAATCTTTAATAATTTTATCCTGGTTATTGAATAATAGCCAGTTTTAGATAAAACAGGCACATGCCGACATAAATAATTGGGCAAAAATTTAACTTTAATCAACCCGTAAGAAAAGCCTGACGGCTATATTCACCGCCAGGCTCCCCGCACCGCATCTTTATGTATCGGTTAAATACGTCTGGCCTGCCAGAAGTTTTTACGCCAGTAAACATTATCGAGAGAGGAGCGCATCACGCCACGGCTGGTCGAGGCATGAATGAACTGATTATCGGTGTCATAAATGCCGACATGAAGGCCGCTTTCACCGGAGCCTGTTTTGAAAAAGACCAGGTCGCCGGGCAGGAGCTCGTCTTTATCAATCTCAGTGCCGATCTCCGCCTGCATACGCGTTTCACGCGGAAGCTGTAGATCAAATTTATCTCGGAAGGTCATCAGCACGAATCCCGAGCAATCCACCCCGCCCCGGCTCATGCCACCGTAGCGATAGGGGGTGCCGCGCCAGTTGCTGAGCTGATCGTTCAGGCTGGCAATGACCGTAATGGAATCGGAAAGCCGTGGGTTGGGCGGAGGTGCACGATGGCTACTGCATCCTGCAAGAAAGAGCGCCGCAACAAGGAGAAACCAGAATCGCATTTCAGACGAATCCTCTGCTTTTTTTGTTCTTTCGGTAATTTAGCGTGCATCTATGCGGCTGTGCAAGAAAGGTTATTCCTGCGCCGTGGAGATGAGCATCTTGTGGCCTTCAATATCCAGCCTCCGGAACGACATGTGGTAAGCACTGGCAAGATTGGGGGCCGTCAGCACGCTGTCGCGCGGTCCGCTGGCAATCAGCTTGCCACGGGCCAGCAACCACACCCGATGCGCGTGACGCAACGTATGGTTTAAATCATGACTGCTCATCACAATGGTAATGCCCTTGCGGCAGAGCGCGCTGAGCAGAGCATCCAGCGCGGCCTGCTGGGCAACGTCCAGCCCGCTCATTGGCTCGTCCAGCAGCAGCAACCGCCCGTGAGGATTTCCGGACGGATGGATCTGAAGAATGACGGCGGCCAGACGCACGCGCTGCCACTCTCCGCCGGAAAGCTGGCTGGCCTGTCGGGTAAGCTTATCGCCTAACCCGAGCGCCGCGGCAACGTCGTGGAGCAATGCCACCTGATTTTTATCAGGCAGGTGCAGCGTCAGGTAGTGCCAGACCGGCATCGCAAAGGGCGGCACCTGCTGCTGAACCAGATAGCTTCGACGGGAGGCGAGCGTGGCGGGTAGCCATTCGTCAAGAGATTGCCCTAGAAAGGTAATCTCCCCTTCCCCGGCGGTCAGCCCCGCCATGCGCGCCAGCAATGTGCTCTTCCCGGCACCGTTTGGCCCAACCAGGTGAAGCATTTCCCCTGCGTTGACGATGGCGGTTACAGGCTCAAGACGTCCCTTCCCGGCAACGTCTGTGAGCTGCATCAGGAGCGACATTATTTCGCCAGCGCCAGCTTGATAGATTCCATCACGATAGGATCTTCAGGCGTCATGTCCGGGGAAAAACGTTGTACGACCTGACCGTCACGGCCAATCAGGAATTTTTCGAAGTTCCACAAAATATCGTCCGGATAGAGCGGCGCCCGGCCTTTGCTTGCCATGCGCTCGTAGAAACCACTCTCTTCAGGCGCAACCGCTGTCGGCGCCGCGGCCACCAGCTTGGCATACAGCGGATGACGATTTTCCCCGTTCACATCAATTTTGCTGAACATCGGGAACGTCACGCCATAGGTCGTGCTGCAAAAGGTCTTAATCTCCTCTTCGCTGCCCGGCTCCTGCCCCAGGAACTGGTTGCACGGGAAGCCGAGCACGGTAAAGCCGTCTTTTTCCCAGGCTTTATGAATATTTTCCAGCTGTTCATACTGCGGCGTCAGGCCACATTTCGACGCCACGTTCACGATGAGCAGCACCTTGCCCTTGTAGCCTTCCAGCGTGGTTTTCTCGCCGTCAATGGTGGTCACTTCGGTATTCAGAATATCAGACTGCATAGCATTCCCTCAGGTTGACTTACGGGTAGTGTGTTAACGTCCAGCTTTCAATAATAGCCAGATAAAGACCGGCGCGCCCAGCGTCGCGGTCACCACGCCAATGGGCAGCTCTGCGGCGGTCAGAGCGAGCCGGGCGATGATATCGGCAATCAGCAGCGTTGCCGCCCCGGCAATCGCCGTGGCCGGGAGCAGGGTTCGATGGTCCGTAATGCCGCACAGACGCAGCATATGCGGTATCACCAGCCCAATAAAGCCAATCGCGCCCGCCAGCGCCACGCTTACGCCCACCATCCAGCCGATGGCGATAACCAGCACGTTGCGCCAGAACCCAATCGGCATTCCGAGCTGGCGAGCAGACGTTTCGCCCAGCGCGAGCATATTCAGCGGCTGCGCCTGGAATGCCGTCCACAGAATGACCGGGAGCAGGAGCAGCATCAGCCACCCCTGACGCCAGTCAACGCCCCCAAAGCCCCCCATCATCCAGTACATCAGCTGGCGCAGATCAAAAGAGGTGGAGAAGTAGACGGCCCAGGTCATCAACGCACTACAGATGATCCCTAACGCCACCCCGGCAAGCAGCAGCCGGCTGGTGGATAAGTGGCGTCGGGCAAAGCGCAGCAGGATGAGGGTTATCAACAGCGCGCCAACAATGGCACTGAGGCTAATCCCCCCGGCGGAGAGCTCGCCTCCTCCCAGCATCACGGCGGCGATTAGCCCGACGCCTGCGCCATTCGACACCCCCAGAAGACCGGGTTCCGCCAGCGGGTTTTCAAACAGTGCCTGCATGATCGTGCCGCACAGCGCCAGGGCAGCGCCGACTAAAAGGACCGCCAGCGTCCGCGGCAGGCGGATCTGCCAGACAAAGATTTGTCCCTCAGGCGTAAACCAGCTTGCCGGCCCCAGCCACCGATCGCCTGCACACAGGCTGACCGTGGTGGCGACAAGCAACAGCACCCCGAGCAGACACAGGCGGCGGAGATCGGAGCGGTGCTGGCGACGGGCAAGATCAAGCATAGACGATAGGTTATCCGGTTGAGATATCATTGATTTTACGGCGGGTTTGGCAAATAGCGCAAAGAAAAAAGGCCGCGTGAGCGGCCTTTTTAGTTAGTTCATATTACTCTGCTTTGGGCGTTGCGTTTTCGACACGGCTTTTTAACTTCTGTCCGGGTCTGAAGGTCACCACGCGGCGGGCTGTAATGGGAATATCTTCCCCCGTCTTCGGGTTACGGCCCGGACGTTGGTTTTTGTCTCGCAAATCAAAATTGCCAAAGCCGGAGAGTTTTACCTGCTCACCATTTTCCAGAGCACGACGGATCTCTTCGAAAAACAGCTCTACCAGCTCTTTAGCATCCCGTTTGCTAAGCCCAAGCTTATCAAACAGATATTCTGACATTTCAGCTTTTGTAAGCGCCATAGGTTCAATCCCTCAATGATGCCTGGAATCGCTCTTTTAATGCCTCTACACATTTGGCGACGGTAGCGGCAATCTCCTCTTCTTCGAGTGTACGGCTGGTATCCTGAAGGATAAGGCTAATAGCGAGGCTCTTGAAACCTTCTGCTACGCCCTTGCCGCGGTACACGTCAAATAAGTTTACGCCAACTACCTGATTTACGCCAACTTTCTTACATTCGGCCAAAATATCTGCTGCGGGCACATTTTCGGCGACCACAACCGCGATATCACGGCGGTTTGCAGGGAAGCGAGAGATGTCCTGCGCCTGAGGAATCACGCGGTCTGCAACCGGGCTCCACTCCAGCTCGAACACGATGGTACGGCCATTCAGGTCCAGCTTACGTTCCAGCTCTGGGTGAACAACGCCAATGAAACCAACGCGTTTGCCGTCTAAATAAATCGCCGCACTCTGGCCCGGATGCAGGGCCGGAATCGCTTCTGCACGGAATTCAATTTCGGATAATTTACCGGTCAGATCGAGAATAGCTTCCAGATCGCCTTTCATATCGTAGAAATCAACCGTCCCTTTTGCCAGGTCCCAGTGCTCTTCATAGCGGTTACCGCTGATGGCGCCCGCCAGCATGAGATCCTGACGGATGCCTAAATTCGCCTGAGTATCCGGTACAAAGCGCAAGCCGCTTTCGAAAATACGCACGCGGTTTTGCTGACGGTTCTGGTTATAAACGACAGTGCCCAGCAGGCCGGTCCACAGGGACAGACGCATCGCTGACATCTCGCTGGAAATAGGACTTGGCAGGATCAGGGCTTCCTGACCCGGGTGGATCAGCTGTTGCAGCTTAGGATCAACGAAGCTGTAGGTGATCACTTCCTGGTAGCCTTTGTCGTTCAGCATGGTTTTCACACGCTTCAGAGACAGGTCGGCTTCACGATGGCTGCCCATCACCAGACCCGCCTGCACCGGCTCGTCAGGGATGTTGTTGTAGCCGTAAACGCGGGCCACTTCTTCCACCAGATCTTCTTCGATCTCCATGTCGAAACGCCAGGATGGCGCAACGGCTTTCCACTCGTCCTGACCTTCTGTCACTTCACAGCCCAGACGCGTCAGAATGTCGGTCACCTGCGCATCGGCAACGTGATGACCAATCAGGCGATCCAGCTTGCTGCGGCGCAGGGTAATGGTCGCACGCTTCGGCAGCGTCGCGTCGTTGGTCACATCGATAACCGGACCGGCGTCACCGCCGCAGATGTCGATCAGCAGGCGGGTCGCACGCTCCATCGCTTTGTATTGCAGAGCAGGATCTACGCCACGCTCATAGCGGTGAGAGGCGTCAGTGTGCAGGCCGTGACGACGCGCGCGGCCAGTAATGGAGAGTGGGCTGAAGAACGCGCATTCCAGCAGGACGTTTTGCGTCTCGTCATTGACGCCAGAGTGCTCCCCACCGAAGATACCGCCCATCGCCAGCGCTTTGCTGTGGTCAGCAATCACCAGGGTGTCGGCGTTCAGCTTCGCTTCGCTGCCGTCCAGCAGCACCAGGGTTTCGCCCTCTTTCGCCATGCGCACCACAATACCGCCTTCGATACGATCTTTATCGAACGCGTGCATTGGCTGGCCCAGCTCCAGCAGAACGTAGTTAGTGACGTCAACCACCGCGTCGATAGAACGGATACCGCAGCGACGCAGTTTCTCTTTCATCCACAGTGGGGTTGGCGCTTTAACGTTAATGCCTTTCACCACGCGGCCCAGGTAGCGCGGACAGGCGTCAACGGCGTCAACCTGAATTGGCAGCGTGTCGCTGATGGTGGCTTCAACCGGCGCGATCTCCGGCACGTTCAGCTCGGTCTGGTTCAGCACGGCCACGTCGCGGGCCACGCCGATGATGCCCAGGCAGTCGGCACGGTTAGGCGTCACGCTGATTTCGATGGTGTTATCATCAAGCTTCAGGTATTCGCGGATGTCAGTGCCAATCGGCGCATCCAGCGGCAGCTCGATGATGCCGTTGTGATCGTCGGAAATACCCAGCTCGGAGAAGGAGCACAGCATGCCTTCAGACGGCTCACCGCGCAGTTTAGCGGCTTTGATTTTGAAATCGCCCGGCAGTACCGCACCCACGGTCGCCACAGCCACCTTCAGCCCCTGACGGCAGTTTGGTGCGCCGCAGACGATATCCAGCAGACGGTCACCGCCCACGTTCACTTTTGTTACGCGCAGTTTGTCGGCGTTAGGATGCTGGCCGCACTCCACCACTTCACCTACTACTACGCCGGTGAAAGCGCCAGATACGGGCTCTACGCCATCAACTTCCAGGCCCGCCATGGTGATCTGGTTGGAAAGCGCTTCGCTGTCCAGCGTGGTGTTAACCCATTCGCGTAACCACAGTTCACTGAATTTCATTGTTCTGTCCTGCCCTTATTTAAACTGTTTGAGGAAACGCAGATCGTTTTCGAAGAACGCACGTAAGTCGGTTACGCCGTAGCGCAGCATGGTCAGACGCTCCATGCCCATACCGAACGCAAAGCCGGAATACACTTCCGGATCGATACCCACGTTGCGCAGCACGTTTGGATGCACCATGCCGCAGCCCAGCACTTCCAGCCATTTGCCGTTTTTCCCCATCACGTCAACTTCCGCAGACGGTTCGGTGAACGGGAAGTAGGACGGACGGAAGCGAACCTGCAAATCTTCCTCAAAGAAGTTGTTCAGGAAATCGTGCAGCGTGCCTTTCAGGTTGGTAAAGCTGATGTTTTTATCAACAATCAGGCCTTCCATCTGGTGGAACATTGGGGTGTGCGTCTGATCGTAGTCGTTACGGTATACGCGGCCCGGCGCGATGATGCGGATAGGCGGTTCTTGTTCCTTCATGGTGCGGATCTGAACGCCGGAGGTCTGGGTACGCAGCAGACGGGTGGCGTCGAACCAGAAAGTGTCGTGGTCAGCACGTGCCGGATGATGGCCAGGAATATTCAGGGCATCGAAGTTGTGGTAATCATCTTCGATTTCCGGGCCAGTCGCCACGGTAAAGCCGAGCTCACCGAAGAAACTTTCAATACGATCGATGGTGCGGGTCACCGGATGCAGGCCGCCGTTTTCAATACGACGCCCCGGCAGAGAAACGTCGATGGTTTCTGCTGCCAGACGCGCATTCAGTACGGCGCTTTCCAGCTCGGCTTTACGGGCGTTCAGCGCCTGCTGTACCTGTTCTTTGGCTTCGTTAATCACTGCACCTGCTGCCGGGCGTTCCTCTGCTGGAAGTTCACGCAGGGTAGTCATCTGAAGGGTCAAATGCCCTTTCTTGCCCAGATATTCGACGCGGACATTGTCTAACGCGGCAACATCTGAGGCCTGGTTAATGGCGGCCGTTGCACTGGCAACCAGCTCTGCGAGATGTGACATGGTTTTCCTCATTATGTCGGTGCAGACACCGAATTGTTGGACGTATTCTCTCAAATTCAGGCACAAAAAAAGCCTCCATCGGGAGGCTTATCTGGCGCTGTTTTTCGTTTCATCTTTCACGCGCTAGCCTCCTGATGTCAGGTGCTAAAGTAAAAGAAGAAGCGGAAAATAGCAGCATTCATGCTTGCGTTACCTTGTAGGGTAAAAACCGTTGAGACCTTATTGAAAAGCCTGCACGGATAAATGTCAATCTTCTGATGGTGTTGAATGAAAAGAGGAGGCAAAGCCTCCTCTTTCAACTGGCTTATGCCAGTGCTGCTTTCGCTTTTTCGACCAGAGCGGTGAACGCTACTTTGTCGAATACTGCGATGTCAGCCAGGATCTTACGGTCGATTTCAACAGAGGCTTTTTTCAGGCCGTTGATGAATTTGCTGTAAGAAATACCGTTCTGACGTGCTGCTGCGTTGATACGCGCAATCCACAGTTGACGGAACTGACGCTTACGCTGACGACGGTCACGGTAAGCGTACTGACCTGCTTTGATAACAGCCTGGAAGGCAACGCGGTATACGCGTGAACGCGCACCGTAGTAGCCTTTAGCTTGTTTCAAAATTTTCTTGTGACGTGCACGTGCAATTACACCACGTTTTACGCGAGCCATGTGTGCTCTCCTGTATCTATTCTAAGTTAAAAAAGTTAAACGTTAACGACTTATGCGTACGGCAGGCACGCGATGACCAGGCCCAGATCGCCTTTAGAAACCATGGCTTTTGGACGCAGGTGACGTTTACGCTTGGTAGCTTTCTTAGTCAGAATGTGACGCAGGTTAGCGTGCTTGTGCTTAAAACCACCTTTACCGGTTTTTTTGAAGCGCTTAGCAGCACCGCGTACGGTCTTAATTTTTGGCATTTTAATAACTTCCACTTCGCATTGTTAAATAAACGAAACATAGGCGAACAAAACCTATGGGGCCCGAAGGCTCCACAGATTCTGCTGCTTGAAGGCCTTACTGTTTCTTCTTAGGAGCGAGCACCATGATCATCTGGCGGCCTTCGATCTTCGTAGGGAAGGATTCGACTACTGCCAGTTCACTCAGATCTTCACGGACGCGGTTAAGCACTTCCATACCAATCTGTTGGTGGGCCATCTCACGACCGCGGAAACGCAGCGTGATCTTGGCCTTATCGCCATCTTCCAGAAAGCGAATCAGGCTGCGGAGTTTTACCTGATAATCGCCATCGTCGGTACCAGGACGGAATTTAATTTCCTTAACCTGGATAACTTTTTGCTTCTTCTTCTGTTCCTTAGAAGACTTACTCTTTTCATAAAGGAACTTGCCGTAGTCCATGATACGACAAACTGGCGGTTCGGCGTTAGGGCTGATTTCAACTAAATCTACTCCAGCTTCTTCAGCCTTTTCGATCGCTTCTCTCAGACTCACAATCCCCAGCTGCTCGCCTTCCAGACCTGTTAAGCGAACTTCCTGGGCGCGAATCTCGCCATTGATACGATTCGGACGTGCCGTTTGAACTCGTTTTCCGCCTTTAATACCTTATTCCTCCAGTTGTTGAAGACTGCGGCTGCGAATCTCTTGTTGCAGCTTCTCAATCACTTCACTTACGTCCAGGCTCCCCAGGTCTTTACCACGGCGGGTGCGAACGGCAACTTTGCCTGCTTCCACCTCTTTATCACCACAGACCAACATATACGGGACACGACGTAAAGTGTGCTCGCGGATTTTAAAGCCAATCTTCTCATTTCTCAAGTCTGCTTTTACGCGAATGCCCGCATTTTGTAGTTTCTGCGTCAATTCTTTAACGTAATCCGCCTGAGAATCGGTAATGTTCATCACCACCACCTGCACTGGCGCAAGCCAGGTTGGGAAGAAGCCCGCGAACTCTTCGGTCAGGATGCCGATGAAGCGCTCCAGTGAACCGAGAATAGCACGGTGAATCATGACCGGCACCTGACGCTCGTTATCTTCGCCAACATAAGAGGCGCTTAAACGCTGCGGCAGGGAGAAGTCCAGCTGTACCGTTCCGCACTGCCATGCGCGATCGAGGCAGTCATACAGGGTAAATTCAATTTTCGGACCGTAGAATGCGCCCTCGCCCAGCTGGTATTCAAATGGAATCCCATTCTCTTCCAGCGCCACGGCGAGATCCGCTTCTGCGCGATCCCATGTCTCATCGCTGCCGATACGTTTTTCCGGACGCGTTGAGAGTTTGACCACGATCTTCTCGAAGCCAAAGGTGCTGTACATATCGTAGACCATACGAATACAGGCGTTAACTTCATCACGTACCTGATCTTCAGTACAGAAGATATGCGCATCATCCTGAGTAAAGCCACGAACGCGCATCAGACCGTGCAGCGCACCTGATGGTTCGTTACGGTGGCAGCTACCGAACTCGGCCATACGCAGCGGCAGATCGCGGTAGGATTTCAGACCCTGGTTAAAGATCTGAACGTGGCCCGGGCAGTTCATTGGCTTGATGCAGTATTCACGGTTCTCAGACGAGGTGGTGAACATCGCATCTTTATAGTTGTCCCAGTGGCCGGTTTTTTCCCACAGCACACGGTCCATCATGAACGGGCCTTTCACTTCCTGATACTGGTACTCTTTCAGCTTGGAGCGTACGAACGTTTCCAGTTCACGGAAGATAGTCCAGCCGTCGTTATGCCAGAACACCATCCCCGGCGCTTCTTCCTGCATATGATACAGGTCAAGCTGCTTACCGATTTTACGGTGGTCACGTTTAGCCGCCTCTTCCAGGCGTTGCAGGTACGCGTTCAGGGCTTTTTTATCGGCCCACGCGGTACCATAGATGCGCTGCAACATCTTGTTGTTGCTGTCGCCACGCCAGTAGGCGCCTGCGATTTTCATCAGCTTAAAGTGATGACAGAAGCGCATATTCGGCACGTGCGGTCCACGGCACATGTCGACGTATTCTTCGTGATGGTACAAGCCAGGCTTGTCATCATGCGAAATGTTTTCGTCAAGAATCGAGACTTTATAGCTCTCGCCGCGCTTCACGAAGGTTTCACGCGCTTCGTGCCAGCTGACTTTCTTCTTGATGACGTCATAGTTAGTTTCGGCGAGCTCGTGCATACGTTTTTCGAGCGCGTCGATATCTTCCTGGGTCAGGGTGTGGTCAAGGTCAACGTCGTAGTAGAAACCGTTGTCGATAACCGGGCCGATCGCCATTTTGGTGTTTGGCCACAGCTGCTTGATAGCATGACCTAACAGGTGCGCGCAGGAGTGACGAATGATCTCCAGACCTTCTTCGTCTTTCGCGGTGATGATTGAGAGCGTCGCATCGTTTTCAATAACATCAGACGCATCTACCAGCTCACCGTTTACGCGGCCTGCAATGGTTGCTTTTGCGAGTCCAGGACCGATGTCCAGGGCTACATCCATTGGGCTTACAGCGTGGTCGAAATGGCGTTGGCTGCCATCAGGAAGAGTAATTACAGGCATTTTATATCCTTATTTGCAGTGATGCCCCACACATAAGAGCATATACAAAGAAAATAATCGTGATTAAACAGTAGATTAGGAACCATCTGACCAACAATCGTCAAATTGGTTCGTCATCCTCTGCCAGCCGAAATCAGACAAAGGCGAATATACGGCAAGCAGCCTAATGGTAACACTATTGAAAGGGCGAATGCATCCTCTGCGACCGTTTTGAACCGCTCATCCTTTTATATGCGTTCATGAACTTTTGCTGACGGAGGCTCGCAATCCAAAAGTGCTGAGCTATTCTTGATCTGATCCTTAAACATCGAAGGGGTATCACGTGAACGTATCCAGCAGAACCGTTGTGATATTGAATCTACTTTCCGCGGCTGGCCTGGTTTTGATTCTGGCCAACAGATTCCAGTGGTTTTGAGCCGAACCGGTGTTCTGGCATAACCTGTTGTCCCGGGTAAAGCGCTTTCTGGCGCAGACTTTGGTACACTAAGGGTATCAACTGACAAGGATTAGGTTATGCCAACAAAAAGATTTGCCGTTAAGCACTGGAAAATGGTCGTGGTATTAATTGCTATTTGCGGCGCGATGTTGCTGCTGCGCTGGGCTGCAATGATTTGGGGTTAATGTATTGTCAGAAAGGGAAGTCATTAGTGCTGAGGTCAGCGTAAACGTGCCGTTAATTTATTGAATAATCTTTAACTCGCTTTACGCCACCGGATTGTGAAAAACCGGTACATCATTATCCGGTTTTCGACAGGTTGTCATAGCGTTTATATTCCATCACAACGTGGCAGTTAATTTATCAGGACCACTCACCCGCTACCAGCTTATGCACATCAAACGCATCGTTCATTGACTGGCCGGTTGACTGGGAGCCAGGGGCAATGTTAGAGCCCGCTTCAACATCAGAGGCGTTGGTAATTCCGATTTGGCTGTTAGCGTCACTGGCAGGTTGCGTCATATTATCAGCAGCAAAGACGCCAAATGAAAGTGCGGAAAGCACCATCGCTGCTGTAGCAGTTTTGATTGTTTTCATAATTTTATTCTCATACTAAATTAATGCAGAAAAAGCCTGAGGCGATTTTTTGCCTGTGGCGTAAGTGTAGATCTGGATCACACTTTTTCCTAGTCAAAATATTTATCAATTCGTGTCAAATAAACTGAATAAGCCGTGCGCGCCTAATTATGGAGAAAGGATGAAGAGGACGCATTCTGTTATTTTTAAAACGCCATTTAATATAATTACGCACAGTTTCAAAAAATAAAAAACGGGCCGAGAAGAATCTCAGCCCGACGGAATTACATTTTATAACCTAAAGAAATCGTGGTTCTGCGATCGGTATGTTCCGGCGCAGAATCAGGGGGGGATGAGTTCCAGGTTACGTTGTACGCCACCTTGAGTCCAAAGTGTTCGTTGATGGCCACGTTCAACGCGCTTTCAGAGTTCAGGGTGGTATCTTCTGCACCAAACACCGACACGCCCTGGGTGAATTTAGCGTTGTCGGTCATCTGCCATGCGTAGGTGCCCGATGCATAACCCAGCGGCTGGGTTTCATCTTCGCCGTTGGTGTACTCGTCGTAACGCACACCCGGACCGAATTCAAAACGGAGGCTGTGCACCGGCCCATTCAGGAACTGACGACCATAACCCGCCGTCACGACATCGCGCTGGCGATAGCCGTTGAAGCGGTCAGTCAGCCAGCTTGCCTGCCCGAACAGGTAGTCATAATCGGTCATGTTGTAACGGCTACGTCCGCCTACCGCATATTTCTCCGAGGAGCGTTCATCGTTAGCAGACGTGTTGCTGGCATTTCCCCACAGCGACCAGGCCGTGGTATTGCCGTACCAGGTCAGGGTGCTGTCTGCGGTCAGGGAGGAGCTTTTCGTGTTACCGGATTGCGCCAGATACCCGGCATTCAGGTTACCTTCAAAGGGTTTTTTGGCAGTGGAGGGGTCGTCCATGACAGTAAAAACGGTATCATCGGCGGTTGCGTTCAGTGACGCAAATACGCCACCCGCCAGCATCAGTGCTGCGGGTACTGTCTTCAAAAGCTTCATTATATTTAAGGAGTCCGTACAACATAAAAAGAGACCGTCACGGTCTCGGAAACTTTCTTGCGGATCAATGACAAGGCGACCATAGAAAGGTAACAAATTATAAAAAGCCGCAAATAACATAGCAATAATTTCTTCTTTCATTTTTTGAATAAGAACGATCCCAAAACGCGTTTTATTTTATATGTCCTGCGCAGGTTATTTGTCAGCATTCATTTTTAAAATCATACTGTTATTTACGTTGCCTTCCTGCCAAACGGTGCCAGGCTTAAAAGAACCCATGCTAAAAGGAGGTCATGATGGCTTCGATTTACACGCTGACGCTCTCCCCTTCCCTCGACTCCGCGACCATGACGCCGCAAATTTACCCGGAAGGTAAGCTGCGCTGTAGCGCGCCGGTATTTGAACCCGGCGGCGGTGGTATTAACGTGGCGCGCGCCATTACCCACCTCGGCGGAAAAGCAACCGCCATCTTCCCTGCTGGCGGCGCCACGGGCGAACATCTGGTTGCGTTGCTGGCAGATGAACAGGTTGCGGTAGACACGGTAGACGCCAGAGACTGGACCCGGCAGAACCTGCACGTTCATGTGGAATCGAGCGGCGAACAGTATCGTTTTGTGATGCCGGGGGCAAAGCTGAGCGATGATGAGTTTCGTCAACTGGAAGAGAAAGTGCTGACCATTGAAAGCGGCTCATTGCTTGTCATCAGCGGTAGCCTGCCGCCGGGCATTGAAACAGAAAAGCTGACGGCGCTGGTTCAGGCGGTGCTCCAGCGCGGCATCCGCTGCATTGTTGATAGCTCAGGCGAAGCCCTGAAGGCAGCGTTAGAACCCGGGCAACTTGAGCTCGTGAAACCTAACCAGAAAGAGCTGAGTGCGCTTGTCAATCGCGAGCTCAACCAGCCCGATGACGTGCGTACTGCCGCAGAAGAACTGGTACGCACGGGCAAAGCGCATCGCGTGGTGGTCTCTCTCGGTCCTCAGGGTGCGCTGGCCGTCGACAAGACGGGCTGTGTGCAGGTCGTTCCACCACCGATGAAAAGCCAGAGCACCGTAGGTGCAGGTGACAGTATGGTTGGCGCGATGGTGCTGAAGCTGGCGCAAGGCGCTTCGCTTCTGGAGATGGCTCGCTATGGCGTCGCGGCAGGGAGCGCGGCCACCATCAATCAGGGAACGCGGCTGTGCTCGCTTGCGGATACCCAAAAAATTGTCGATTACCTGGCGAGAAGCTAAACGTTCTTCCCCCTCCTGTGGAGGGGGAAGTCGCTAAATAGCGCTTATCGACTATGCTAAGAAAACTTTCAGGATAACAACGAGGTGCATTATGAGCAGTGGTGATATCACCCGCTACGTCGTAACTGTCAATATTCATGAGGCGTCGCTGACCGAGCTGAATGAACTTAACAACGCTTTCACGCGGGCAAATTTTCTGCTCACGCTGACCGACGATGAAGGCAATATCCACGACCTCGGCTCGCTGGCTTTTGGCCTGATCAGCCCGCTAAGTCAGGAAGAGGTCAAGGCGCTGGCCAGCAGCCTGGTGGAAAGCGTGACTGACAAAGCGACAGAAATTGAGGTCGATAGCTGGGAAAACTGGCACAAAAAAGAACAATAAGTGCCCTGTATAAAATTAAACCGCTCAGTTGTGCGTTAGTTCCTGTTTTTTTATTGCCGTTTTGCGCTAACTTTATGATCTGGCAGACAACATGGGAGAGACATCATGTGGCAGGCTATCAGTCATCTTTTAAGTGAGCAACTGGGTGAAGGTGAAATTGAACTGCGTAACGAACTGCCAGGCGGAGAGATCCATGCCGCATGGCATTTACGCTACGCCGGGCGCGATCTTTTCGTGAAATGTGATGAACGCGAATTGCTTCCCATTTTTACTGCTGAAGCCGATCAGCTTGAGCTGTTATCGCGCAGTAAAACCGTCACCGTTCCGCAGGTTTTAGCCGTCGGCAGCGATCGCGACTACAGCTTTCTGGTGATGAACTATCTTCCCGCGCGCCCTCTGGATGCCCACAACGCCTTTATCCTTGGTCAACAGATTGCCCGCCTGCATCAGTGGAGCGATCAGCCACAGTTCGGGCTCGATTTTGATAACGACCTCTCCACCACGCCGCAGCCAAACGCGTGGCAGCGCCGCTGGTCGACATTTTTCGCCGAGCAGCGAATTGGCTGGCAGCTGGAGCTGGCCGCTGAAAAGGGGCTGGCGTTCGGCAACATCGATGCGATTGTTGAACACGTCCAGCAGCGCCTGGCCTCACATCAGCCTCAGGCTTCCCTTCTGCACGGGGATTTATGGTCGGATAACTGTGCGCTTGGGCCTGATGGTCCCTATATATTTGACCCGGCCTGCTACTGGGGTGACAGAGAGTGCGACCTCGCGATGCTGCCGCTGCACCCTGAACAACCGCCACAAATTTATGATGGCTACCAGTCGGTCTCGCCTTTGCCACCTGACTTTCTCGAACGCCAGCCGGTGTATCAGCTATACACCCTGCTCAACCGGGCCATCCTGTTTGGCGGAAACCATCTGGTCAACGCCCAGCGTGCGCTGGACCGCATTCTGGCGGCATAACGTAAGGGGGGCGCAACACGCCCCCTTCAGCATTTACAGGAAGCCGAGCAGGGTAAAGAAGAAATACCCGGCCACAATGATAATGACCGGCAGAACGTAGAGCGGGAAAATCTGCACTAAGATGGTATGGCGCGGAACGACAATGCGCGATTCGATCTGCTCGCGGGTCATTCCCTCAGGGCCTTTCGCCTTCTCAAGGATCATCTGGTCTTCCACCCCTTCACGTAAAAAACGGGTCTGTCGACTCATGCGTGCGCCGGAGGCCTGCAACGCCATTGCGATAAAGATCAGCGCATAGATTATCCAGAAGCCAACGTTAAGCTGGTGGTGAAAATCCGGTGTGGGCGAGTTAAACCAGAACACGTTCAGGAACGGGGTATTAAACCGCATCATCTCAATCATAACGTGGGCAAAATCAAGCATGACGGCATTGATGCCCGGCTGTTTTTCGCTGTGATCGTACATAAATTTGAGTACGGAAATCAGCGTTGAAATCAGGGCGGGAATGAAAATAACCCAACCAGCAATACGTTTTAAGATCGCAATGCGTCCAGCTTGTTGATACGTCATCAGTTCCTCTTAATAAAGACGCGTTATTTGTGCCTAAGTCTACCTGCTGTCGGTCATTTTCGCCCGATCTTTGGATGCGATATGCTAAATTGCTTGTGCTTAGCACCGTTCGTCTTACCTCTAAGATAAGGAGAAGTTGTAATGTCGACACCGCGCCAGATACTTGCCGCTATTTTTGACATGGATGGATTGCTGATTGATTCCGAACCCCTGTGGGATCGGGCTGAACTCGACGTGATGGCCAGCCTCGGCGTCGATATCAGTCGTCGTAACGAACTCCCCGATACCCTGGGGCTGCGTATCGATATGGTGGTCGATCTTTGGTATGCCCACCAGCCATGGGTTGGACCGGATCGCGACGAAGTCACGGCGCGCATTATCAACCGCGCTATCTCCCTGGTTGAAGAATATAAGCCACTGTTACCGGGAGTCCATGACGCTATCGCCCTGTGCAAGGCGCAAGGACTGAAAGTGGGGCTTGCTTCCGCCTCACCTCTGCATATGCTGGAAAAAGTGCTGACGATGTTTGGGCTGCGCGACAGCTTCGACGCGCTGGCCTCGGCCGAAAAGCTGCCTTACAGCAAGCCGCACCCGCAGGTGTATATGAACTGCGCCGCGAAACTGGGGCTGGATCCGCTCACCTGCGTGGCGCTGGAAGATTCCGTTAACGGCATGATAGCGTCCAAAGCCGCACGTATGCGCTCCATCGTTGTGCCTGCTGAAGAAAGCCGACATGACCCTCGTTTTGCCCTCGCGGATGTCAGGCTGACGTCTCTTGAAGAACTGACTGTCCGCCATCTGCGCGGAGAGTGATCCTCTTTTCAGGCAGCTTCGGCTGCCTGCATCACAAAATTAAAACATCGTTTTACTTTATTTGCTTTTCTCATTCCAGGCTCCTATTCTTACGTGCAGAATGACAATAACCTGACTTCTGAGGCGCGTATGATACTGGATGCTTTTACTCTGGCAGGAAAAGTGGCGATGGTGACCGGATGCGATACCGGCCTGGGTCAGGGCATGGCCATTGCCCTCGCTGAGGCAGGTTGCGATATCGTGGGTGTTAACCGCAAGGTTCCTGACGAAACGGCAGCGCGCGTCACGGCGCTGGGACGACGCTTTATCGCAATCCGCGCCGATCTCGGCAAGCATGAGAACATTCAGAGCGTCGTAGATACTGCTGTTAAAGAGATGGGACGCATTGATATTCTGGTCAACAATGCCGGCACCATTCGTCGGTGCGATGCACTGGAATTTAGCGAAAAAGACTGGGACGAAGTCATCGATCTGAATCTGAAATCGGTCTTTTTCCTCTCGCAGGCGGTGGCCAAACGGTTTATCGATCAGGGTCAGGGCGGAAAAATCATTAACATTGCCTCTATGCTCTCCTTTCAGGGCGGCATTCGGGTGCCATCCTATACGGCCTCGAAAAGTGGCGTCCTCGGGCTCACCCGCCTGCTGGCAAACGAATGGGCGCCGCTGGGCATTAACGTGAACGCAATCGCCCCGGGTTATATGGCGACAAATAACACCCAACAGCTTCGCGATGATGAGCAACGCAGCCAGGCGATCCTCGAGCGTATTCCGGCGGGACGCTGGGGACTGCCGGAGGATTTACAGGGGCCGGTGGTGTTTCTGGCCTCAGGAGCATCTGATTACGTCAACGGCCATACCCTCGCCGTAGACGGCGGCTGGCTGGCGCGCTAACTGCGCGTTTGTGACAAAGAGTTACACCGTCACCTCTTTCGCACACTGTATAAAAACCCTATACTGTATGAATTGACAGTTTACCGGGTTTTATCATGACGGCGGAAGGCCACCTGCTTTTTTCACTTGCCTGTGCAGTGTTTGCTAAAAACGCTGAACTGACCCCTGTGCTGGCACAGGGGGACTGGTGGCATATTGTCCCTTCTGCCGTACTGACCTGCCTGTTGCCGGACATCGACCATCCCAAATCCTTCCTCGGTCAACGGCTGAAGTGGATTTCAAAACCCATCGCCAGAGCCTTTGGTCATCGCGGGTTCACCCACAGCCTGCTGGCCGTGTTTGGCCTGTTAACCCTCTTTTATCTGAAGGTTCCTGAGAGCTGGATAGTCCCGGCGGATGCCATTCAGGGTATGGTGCTCGGTTACTTGAGCCATATCCTGGCGGATATGCTGACGCCTGCGGGCGTTCCGCTGCTCTGGCCCTGCCGCTGGCGTTTCCGCCTGCCGATCCTCGTGCCGCAAAAGGGCAACCAGCTGGAGCGCGTGCTGTGCATGGCGCTGTTTGCGTATGCCGTCTGGATGCCGCAGACGTTGCCCGAAAATGGTGCAGTGCGCTGGTCGTCGCAGATGATTAACTCGCTGCAATTTCAGTTCAATCGTTTTATTCATCACCAGATTGAACATTAAACCGACAATATAATCACTTTTGTCATAAACCATTCCATATGGATATAAGCGCCACATCACACTTCTGATAACCTTGCGCCAACAGGTACGGTAAAAACCGACCGAATAATAAATCAGGAGAACGGGGATGAATTTTCCACTCATCGCGAACATTGTTGTGTTCGTCGTATTGCTATTGCTTCTCGCCCAGGCTCGCCACAAACAGTGGAGCCTGGCGAAAAAGGTGCTGGTCGGTCTGGTAATGGGCGTGGTATTTGGCCTGGCCTTACACGCTATTTACGGCTCCGACAGCCCGGTACTGAAAGATTCTATTCAGTGGTTCAACATTGTCGGTAACGGCTATGTACAGCTGCTGCAAATGATCGTCATGCCGCTGGTATTCGCTTCTATCCTGAGCGCCGTGGCCCGTCTGCATAATGCGTCTCAGCTGGGTAAAATCAGTTTCCTGACCATTGGTACCCTGCTCTTCACCACGCTGATTGCGGCGCTGGTGGGTGTGCTGGTGACCAATCTGTTTGGCCTGACCGCTGAAGGTCTGGTGCAGGGCAGCGCTGAAACCGCGCGTCTGACGGCTATTCAGACCAACTACGTGGGTAAAGTGGCCGATCTGACCGTTCCGCAGATGGTGCTCTCCTTCATTCCGAAGAACCCGTTTGCTGACCTGACCGGTGCAAGCCCAACCTCCATTATCAGCGTGGTGATCTTCGCGGCGTTCCTGGGCGTGGCGGCGCTGAAGCTGCTGAAGGACGATGCGCCAAAAGGCGAACGCGTGCTGACTGCCATTGATACCCTGCAAAGCTGGGTGATGAAGCTGGTGCGTCTGGTCATGCAGCTGACGCCGTACGGTGTCCTGGCGCTGATGACCAAAGTCGTTGCAGGTTCTAACCTGCAAGACATCATCAAACTTGGCAGCTTTGTGATTGCCTCGTACCTCGGTCTGGGCATCATGTTTGTTGTGCACGGCATTCTGCTGGCGGTGAACGGCGTTGGCCCGCTGAAATACTTCCGTAAAGTCTGGCCGGTGCTGACCTTCGCCTTCACCAGCCGTTCCAGCGCGGCATCTATTCCGCTGAACGTCGAAGCGCAGACCCGTCGTCTGGGCGTGCCGGAGTCTATCGCCAGCTTCTCGGCCTCCTTTGGCGCCACCATCGGCCAGAACGGCTGTGCGGGCCTCTACCCGGCGATGCTGGCCGTGATGGTTGCCCCAACCGTAGGCATTAACCCGCTGGATCCGGTCTGGATTGCGACGCTGGTCGGTATCGTGACCATTAGCTCCGCCGGTGTTGCAGGCGTGGGCGGCGGCGCGACTTTCGCTGCGCTGATTGTTCTGCCTGCGCTGGGCCTGCCGGTGACGCTGGTCGCCCTGCTGATCTCTGTGGAACCGCTGATCGACATGGGTCGTACCGCGCTGAACGTGAGTGGCTCAATGACCGCCGGTACCCTGACCAGCCAGTGGCTGAAGCAGACCGACAAAACGATTCTCGACAGTGAAGATGATGCCGAACTGGCGCATCGTTAATCACTGCCGAAATAAAAAAACCGCCTGAGGGCGGTTTTTTTATGGCTGTTATTCTTCAACCTCTTCATCCTGGCGCATCTGCATCGCCCATCGCTGTGCCGATTCCGGCACCGTAAACGCAGGGGAGCGACGGAAGTGCTCGCCAATCAGCACGAAGGCAACGTATTTCCCCCGCAGCATCCAGACATCGCGAAAACCATCCACCTTCAGGGCATGGTCTGGCGGCGCGGGCTCAACGCGGGGTACATAGCTAATAACCTGGCGGTTTTGTTGACGAAGAGGTTTCATAAGCGACGGATTCACTAAAGCAAATTCTTAAAGCAGGAAATTTCTATCATAGCCGATTCTCCCCCCGCCCGTCGCGCCTGACGTATGGCAGAGGGCTCCATTCGCTAATCAATATCTGAAAACGCTTAGTTCGCCTGCTAATTCTTAACATTGTTCTATCCTTAATAGGGTTTTTAGGAATGAACAAAGGAGAAGCGTGCAATGTCGAACAATGATAAACCACATCAGTCACCTATTCATGGCACTGAAGAATCTCAACCGGGAATGGACTCACTTGCCCCCGCCGACGGCTCACACAAACCTTCACCGGGTCCTTCCGCACCGGGTGAACAACCTACCGCCCCGGGCAGCATGAAAGCCCCGGAAACGGAAAACGAAAAGCTTAAATCGCTCGATCCTCACCGCAAGGGCGGTGAAGGCCATGCGCTGACCACGAACCAGGGCGTTCGCATTGCCGATGACCAGAACTCCCTGCGCGCCGGAACGCGCGGCCCGACGCTGCTGGAAGATTTCATCCTGCGCGAAAAAATCACCCATTTCGACCACGAGCGTATTCCTGAACGTATCGTCCACGCCCGCGGCTCCGCGGCGCACGGTTATTTCCAGCCGTACAAGAGCCTGACGGAGATCACGAAAGCGGATTTCCTTTCCGACCCGAACAAAATCACACCGGTATTTGTACGCTTCTCTACCGTACAGGGCGGCGCTGGCTCGGCTGACACGGTGCGTGATATCCGCGGCTTCGCTACTAAATTCTATACCGAAGAGGGTATTTTCGACCTGGTCGGTAACAACACCCCGGTGTTCTTCATTCAGGATGCGCATAAGTTTCCTGACTTTGTCCATGCGGTAAAACCGGAGCCACACTGGGCCATACCGCAGGGACAAAGTGCGCACGATACCTTCTGGGACTACGTCTCCCTGCAACCGGAAACGCTGCACAACGTGATGTGGGCGATGTCTGACCGGGGGATCCCGCGCAGCTATCGCACCATGGAAGGGTTTGGTATTCACACCTTCCGTCTTATTAACGCCGAAGGCAAAGCAACGTTTGTGCGCTTCCACTGGAAACCGGTCGCGGGGAAAGCGTCGCTGGTGTGGGATGAAGCGCAGAAGCTCACCGGACGCGATCCGGACTTCCACCGTCGCGAACTGTGGGAATCCATTGAAGCCGGAGATTTCCCGGAATACGAGCTGGGGTTACAGCTGATCCCGGAAGAGGACGAGTTTAAATACGACTTCGACCTGCTTGACCCAACCAAGCTAATTCCTGAAGAGCTGGTGCCGGTTCAGCTGGTGGGCAAAATGGTGCTTAACCGTAACCCGGATAACTTCTTTGCGGAGAATGAGCAGGCCGCGTTCCACCCGGGCCATATTGTGCCGGGGCTGGATTTCACCAACGATCCGCTGCTCCAGGGCCGTCTGTTCTCTTATACCGATACGCAGATCAGCCGTCTCGGCGGACCAAACTTCCACGAAATTCCGATCAACCGTCCTACCTGCCCTTACCATAACTTCCAGCGTGACGGGATGCATCGTCAGGATATCGACACCAACCCGGCGAACTACGAGCCGAACTCCATTAACGATAACTGGCCGCGTGAAACGCCGCCGGGACCAAAACGTGGCGGATTTGAGTCGTACCAGGAGCGCGTGGACGGAACAAAAATTCGCGAACGCAGCCCGTCCTTCGGCGAGTATTACGCCCAGCCTCGCCTGTTCTGGAACAGCCAGACCCCGATCGAACAGCAGCACATTATCGGCGGCTTCAGCTTTGAGCTGAGTAAAGTGGTGCGCACCTACATTCGCGAGCGCGTGGTCGACCATCTGGCACATATCGATATCCAGCTTGCGCAGGGCGTGGCGAATAACCTCGGCATTACGCTCACCGATGAGCAATGCCATGCCGCACCGCCAAAAGACGTAAACGGACTGAAGAAGGATCCGTCCCTGAGCCTGTACGCGGTACCTGGCGGATCGATTAAAGGCCGCGTGGTGGCTATCCTGCTGAACGATAAACCGCGCGCCAGCGACGTGCTGGGGATCATGCGGGCGCTCAAAACCCAGGGCGTACATGCCAAACTGCTTTACTCACGCATGGGTGAAGTGACGGCCGACGATGGCTCCGTCCTGCCGATTGCCGCGACCTTCGCCGGGGCACCGTCGCTGACGGTTGACGCGGTGATTATGCCGTGCGGCGACGTTGAGAGTCTGCTCGGCAACGGTGATGCCGCCTATTATCTGCTGGAAGCCTATAAGCACCTGAAGCCAATCGCCCTGGCAGGCGATGCGCGGAAGTTTAAATCTCTGCTGAAGGTACCGGATCAAGGGGAAGAAGGCATTGTCGAAGGTGATAACGTTGACGATGCGTTTATGACCCGGCTGTTTGACCTGCTCGCCGCGCACCGCGTGTGGTCGCGCAGCAGCAAGACCGACCAGATACCGGCGTAAAAAAAAGCCGGGTGGCGCTGCGCTTACCCGGCCTACATTTCGATTGCTTTTGTAGGCCCGGTAAGGCGAAGCCGCCACCGGGCTTTAACTCAAAGATCCCTGAACGTCCCCAGACGATACCCGCGCTCGGCAATCGCATACTTCAGCGACGCCGACGTCAGCACGTCCAGCTCCGCCAGACGCGGCCAGCAGTAGGCGCTCTTACGCACGGTGTTATCGATAAAGGCAGGATGCGCCATGATCTCCAGCGACCGCACGGCGGAATCATCCAGCACCTTAAGGAACAGCGCTTCGCTGATCTCGTCGCCGTAAAATGCGCTGCTGAACCCCTCCGTTGACGTCACCGCGACGTCCGGTAATCCGCGCACCTCCCGATCCAGGCGCATCGCCACGCCTTTACGTTGGGCAAACTCTGCCACAAGCGGGAAAATCGCCGGGATCATATGCACATGATGGTGACTATCAATATGGGTGGGTTCACGACCAAACACATCCACAAAGCGGTTAAACTGGCAATCCAGCTCGCGGGCAATCTCATCGAGCGGCAGAGCGTCCTGTTCCACCATTTCCCAAATCCATTTACCCAGCTGCCCGTCGCGCGTCAGCCCCGGCATCGGTGAAAGGGGCTGCCCAAGCGTCAGCACAAAGTGCAAGCCGACGCCCAGTTCGGGCACCTCACGGCTTAGCTGCGCCGCATGTTCCACCGCCTCACCGTTGATGAGCGCAGTGGTAGAGGTTACGACGCCCCGGCGACAGGCTTCGATAATGCCGTAGTTCTGCCCTTTTGACAGGCCAAAATCATCGGCATTGACGATCAGCAGGTTTTCCATCGCACCTCCTCTTAACGGTGTGTGAGCTTCAGTTTCTCAACCGTTGCAGCAAAGTTTGGCAGCCATTTTTCATGCGCCAGGATCATCTCGCTCGCGAGTTTTTCAGCGTCACGGTCAGAATGCACCAGCGGGCTGAGGTTCAGCGCCAGCAGCACGTCATTCAGCTCGCCGCTCAGGGCCGCATTGCTCGCCGCGACTTCAAAGCCCTTGATGGTGTGAATAAGGCCCATCACTTTATCGTCGAAGTGGGTAATGCGGGGATGCGGTTTTGCGCCGTCGCGTCCAAGGATGCAGGTCATCTCAACGGCCCAGTCTGCCGGGATATTGTCGATGTGCCCATGATGCGGAACGTTCACATAGTGCTCGGCCTGCTTGTCATTGTAAATGGCGTTGATCACTTCACACGCGGCATCCGAATAGTATGCCCCGCCGCGCTGCTCCAGCTCTTTCGGCTTCACGTTCAGGTTCGGATCTTTGTACAAATCAAACAGCTGCTTCTCTACTTTCTGCACAACCTGGGCGCGCGCGCCGCCTTTGTAGTATTCGCCCATTTCGATCGCCAGCATCTCTTTCTGCTTGAAGTAGTAGAGCAGATACGAGCACGGCAGCAGGTTCAGGGAGCGGATCAGCCCTTCGCTGAACGGCAGGTCGAAGATGTTTTTCACCGAGGCCGCGGTCAGGCGGCCAGAGGCGACGCCATCGAGCAGTACTGCAAAGCGCGATTGCCCGTTCACGATCACATCTTTGATAAAGACCATGTGATTCAGGCCGAACAGATCAATGGACAGTTCGTCGTTATCGTTCAGTGCCAGCACATCGCGGATGAACATCTTCATGCCAATCGGAATATTGCAGACGCCAATAAAGCGTTTGAAACCGGTGTGGCGATAAACCGCCTCGGTGACCATTCCAGCCGGGTTGGTAAAGTTAATCACCCACGCGTTCGGGCAGATCTCTTCCACGTCTTTGATGATGTCAAAAATAACCGGAATGGTACGCAGACCTTTAAACAGGCCGCCTGCCCCGTTGGTTTCCTGACCCAGATAACCGTGGCTCAGCGGAATACGCTCGTCCAGCTCACGCGCTTTCAGCTGGCCGACGCGCAGCTGCGTGGTCACGAAGTCAGCATCTTTCAGCGCCAGGCGGCGATCCAGCGTTTTGTGCACGGTTAAGGGTACGCCCGCCTTTTCAACCATGCGTTGGCACAGCTCAAAAATAATATTCAGCTTCTCCTGACCTTCTTCAACATCCACCAGCCATAATTCGCTGACCGGTAATTCATGATAACGTTTCAGGAAACCTTCAAGTAATTCCGGGGTATAGCTGCTGCCGCCACCAATGGTTACGACTTTTAATTTTTTTTGCATAATCTCTCCCTTAGCGTATCAGGTTAATCGCCTGCAAGGTATAGCGTACTCTTCCCGCTATTTGGGCAAGCCATTACGTCAACATTCCTGGCGGATATACCGCAGAAAGTTAATTAATTACCGTTAAATTTTTGCGGTAACTGTTCGGTGTAAATGAAGTCAGTTTCTTAAAGGTTTTAATAAACAGGCTGGGGCTGCTGTAACCGGATTCGTAAGCGATATCGGTGACAGAGTAGTTAGTTATTTCCAGCTGCTTTTTGGCAAAATTAATGCGGATTTCATTAATAATTTGCACAGGCGTTTTACGGTAATAGCGCTGCGTGGCGCGCGTTAAATATTCCTGCGATTTACCCGACAGCGCGACCATGTTTTCCAGCGCGTTATCGCTGAACTGCCCTTTGTCGTGCATTAGCTCCACGGTACTGCGCAGCCACTGGGGAATATCGTCCACCACCTGCTGTTCTTCACGGTGATGGCGAAGGCGATTCATCACGTAGAACGTCACGGTTTCAATAAATTCATCAAATTCATTGTCGCGGAAATTCAGCGAGGCAATAACCGTTTCAATCCAGGTCATAAACTCATTTTTGACGCGATACACCTGTGACGCCACAAAGCAGAACGGAACCAACGGCAGATAGTGCTTCTCGAAGAAACGCCTGCTCACCCCTACGTTCAGAATGCGCGTCGCACCAAACTCATAAAAGCTCTGGTGATAAGATCCCATCGGCAAAAAGACGAAATCACCGCGCTCAAGCAGGACGCGCTTACCGTTGATCTCCTGATAATAGCGGCCGGTCAGAACAATCGTGAACTCGTAGTAGTCGTGCTGGTGCAGACCGCTGGCGCTCTCCGTCTTGTTGTATATCACCACGTGAAAATTCTTGCCGTTAAACAGCTGCTGCTCATGTGCGGTTTTGATTTCCATCGTGCTGACCTCCTGCTGCCTGAACTGACTTACTGCATCTTCTCGTGAAGCTCAATGAGCTCCGCTACCAGCTCGCGCGCCAGCATGGAGGTCATCAGGTGATCCTGAGCATGTACCAGCACCAGGCTCACCTTCATCTTCCCTTCACCCTGATCGCTTTCGATGAGCTTCGTCTGCACCAGATGCGCTTCGTTTAACGCCGTGCGGGACTGCTCCATCATGGTTTTCGCGGCAACGAAATCGCCCTGCTTAGCCTGCTTAAGCGCCGCATACGCCAGGCTGCGTGCCTGCCCGGAGTTGATGATAAGACCCATCACCACCTCTTCCAGATCGTTCTCTGCGGTTTCTTCTGCGACGATACTGTCTAAATCTAACATCTTCAGCTCCTTTACGCTGGCGCGGGTTGCCCCGCGCCGTGCAATTTTAGAATTTCAGTGCGAGGGCGATATCCTCTTCGCTCTCTTCTTCATCGATTACCGTTGCGGCTTTGTTCGCAATCGCCACGAACGGCATGTAGAGCAGGGTTGCAATCCCGAGGTTGAACAGCGCCAGCAGGAAGGCAGCTACGCTACCGTTAGTGTTAAAGAACGCGCCCAGACCGGCCGGCATCGTCCACGGTGCAATGTTGGTCACCGGCGGGATAATGCCCAGGTAGTACGCCGTCAGCGTAATCGCGGCCAGCAGCGGCTGAACCAGGATGAAGGGAATGAACATCACCGGGTTCATGATAATCGGCAGACCAAACAGGATCGGCTCGTTAATCTGGAAGATGCCTGACGGCAGGGCCAGCTTTGCAACCTGACGATGGTCAGCGCGGCGAGAGACAATAAAGACCGCGATGATCAGACCCAGCGTCGCCCCGGTACCGCCCAGGAAAATGTAGGAGTCGAGCATCGGCTTCGCCCACACATGGAAGGTTTTACCGGCCGCCAGCGCCGCATCGACGGAGCCGTACTGCTGGTAAAGCGCGACGTTTTCCAGTGCCCACGGGGTCATAATACCGCTGTCCAGCGCCGCCAGTGCCAGTGAACCATGCACGCCGAAGAACCACAGCAGGGAGGTAAAGATGACGTACGCCCAACCGACCACGCTACCCATCGACGCCAGCGGCGTTGAGATAGAGTCCATAATGATCTGGTGGAAGTTAGTCCCCCAGTGAGAGAGCGCCCAGGCAATAATCCCCATGATAGAGAGAATGATAAAGCCCGGAATCAACGCGGAAAATGAACGAGAAACGGAGGCCGGAACGCTATCCGGCAAGCGGATAACCCAGTTGCGGCGAATAATAAAGGTGAACATTTCGGCCACCACCAGCCCGATAATAATACCGGAAATGATGTTTGCCCCACCCAGCCAGTTGGCGCCTACGGCATAAGCGTCGCCCACGCTGTACGGCGTGACGGTCATAAACGCGGCTATAGACAGTAAGCCCGCCGCCAGCGGATCCACTTTACGCTCTTCCGCCAGCGCCATACCGATAAAGAAAGGCGCCATTAGCGACATAATACCCAACGTACCGTTGTATACGTTGCCGCCAATGGCTTTTAAACCATTAAGGGTTTCAATAGTTGAAGCATCTAACCTAATTCCTAATGAATAAAAAAAGGAACCTTCACCAAAGCTCAGAAAAACGTTGTTAATTAAAACGAACATTGCCCCGGCTAACGTCAACGGCATTAATTTAATAAAGCCGTTTTTAATGGCATTAACGTGAGGCTGCTTTCCTATTTTAACAGCAAAAGGAAGGAGTACCTTTTCAAGTGAAGCGATGACTTTACTCATAGGAAAATACCCTTAAATGCCGCAACAACCGTTACGGCGTATTGTGTGTGAAATAACTCTTTGACGGGAAAAATAAAAAATTAATTAGCAGCTTTTTTAATCGCCGCAACAGCAGCTTTTAATACACCTAAACCATCAATCTTGCCGTACAGACCGGAGTCGATCACTTCAACCGGCTTATTAGGGAGTAAACGTTGAATTTCGGGCAACATATAAGCGATTTGCGGCCCCAGTAAAATAACGTCTGCCGCCTGGCCCTTTTCGCCCGCCAGCGTTTCCGGAAACGCTTCAATCACCACAGGGACTTCATATTTTTCGGCCTGCGCGCGCATTTTGGAAACCAGCAGCGACGTTGACATGCCCGCAGAGCAAAACAGGTAGATATGTTTCTTTTCCATGATAATTTCCCTCTTATTGGTCTGTCCGCCGTCGCGCTATCACTCGACTCGCTATCCTGGCTGACGGGCAGTGTGCTGAACATTGTTTGTTGTTGAAGTGAGTATACGCAATGGTACAGGGAGGGGATAATTCTGGACAGACTAAAATTGTCTCTCATTGACCTGGCTTGTTGACTACCTTCACATTTCAGGCAAATAATTCGCGACAAGAAATAAGATTTACGTATGCATAAAAAAACCGGCCTTCAGGCCGGTTTCATTCGCTCGCGGGCAAGTACGCTTACTGTGCTTTAGGTGCCTGCGGGTCGGTGTCGTATTCAGCACAGGTCTGATAACCAGAATTGATTACGTGACCCGTATCATCCAGGGCGACAAAGTAGGTCTCTGCCTTACCATCGCGTTGACCCAGAATATAGGTCTGGCAGGTACCACGCGCGTGGATCATGGTGACCTCAGAAGAAGGTTTACCGGCAATGGCCGCAACCTGGGAACGCGTCATCCCTTTTTTGACGTCTTTAACTACTGGCTGTGTGAACTGATCTTTAGTGCGATCGTAAGCTGTACACCCTGCCAGCATAGTCAGTACCGCCGCTGCGCTTAAAATTCCTGCTACGTTCTTGTTCATATTCCGTCCTCTTGTTTATCAGCGTGTTAACTAAGCATGGGATAAAAATTACTATTGTTCAACTTTGCGAGTTACGCCAGACGAATTTCGGAAAATTCTAATAAAACAACGATAAGCTGCTAAATCGCTGTAAAACAGTACACTCAAAACTGTGATCCTTGTCGTTTTCCCGACAAAGGGTTAGTTTTAACAGATCGTACATTCTGTTTGGTTCTGCATAGGGAGGGCGTAATGGCTCTGCAACAAGAAATTATCCAGGCGCTGGGCGCGAAACCTGCGATTGATGCCAATGAAGAGATCCGTCGTAGCGTTGATTTTTTGAAAGCTTACCTGTCTGCACACCCTTTCCTGAAGACGCTGGTGCTGGGTATCAGCGGCGGTCAGGATTCCACGCTGGCCGGTAAGCTGAGCCAGATGGCCATCTCCGAGCTGCGTGACGAGACCGGTGACGCCGCGCTGCAATTTATTGCCGTACGTCTGCCGTATGGCGTGCAGGCCGACGAGCAGGATTGTCAGGATGCTATCGCCTTTATCCAGCCGGACCGCGTGCTTACCGTGAACATCAAAGGATCGGTGCTGGCAAGCGAGCAGGCCCTGCGTGAAGCCGGCATTGAACTGAGCGATTTTGTTCGCGGCAACGAGAAAGCCCGCGAGCGCATGAAGGCCCAGTACAGTATTGCAGGCATGACCAAAGGGGTGGTCGTCGGCACGGACCATGCCGCGGAAGCCATTACCGGCTTCTTCACCAAATACGGCGATGGCGGCACGGATATCAATCCGCTCTTCCGCCTGAACAAGCGTCAGGGCAAGCAGCTGCTGGCGGCGCTGGGCTGCCCGGAACACCTTTATAAGAAAGCGCCAACGGCAGACCTCGAGGACGATCGTCCTTCCCTGCCGGATGAAGCGGCGCTGGGCGTGAGTTATGACAACATCGATGATTATCTCGAAGGCAAAACGCTCGACGAAGGGACTGCGAAAATTATCGAAGGCTGGTATCTGAAAACCGAGCACAAGCGCCGTCCACCAATCACGGTGTTTGACGACTTCTGGAAGAAATAGCCACTATTTTTGCCCAGCGGCGCTTCGCTTGCTGGGCCTACGGTTCCGCGCTGTTGCAGGCCGGGTGAGGCGTAGCCGCCACCCGGCTCTTTTTTAACCACCAAACACCTGCTACACTGTATACCTGAACAGTATATGGAGCAGTATGTGAGCAGGCGTCAATCCGCCCCGCGTCTTGAGTTTGAAGCGGCGGCTATCTACGAATATCCCGAGCATCTTCGCCCCTGGCTTGAGGCATTGCCTAAACAGCCTGGCGTCTATTTCTTCCACGGCGACAGCGACACCATGCCGCTCTATATCGGCAAAAGCGTGAATATCCGCAGCCGGGTGATGTCGCACCTCCGTACCCCAGACGAGGCGTCAATGCTCAGGCAGTCCCGGCGGATCACCTGGATCGAGACGGCAGGCGAACTGGGCGCTCTTCTGCTCGAAGCCAGGCTCATCAAGGAACAGCAGCCGCTGTTTAACAAACGCCTGCGCCGCAACCGCCAGCTGTGTTCCTTGCAGATCAAAGCGGGAAAACCGCAGGTGGTGTATGCCCGCGAAGTGGATTTTTCACATGAACCGAATCTTTACGGCCTGTTCGCCAACAAACGTGCCGCCCTGCAAACCCTGCAATCCCTGGCTGATGAATTACAGCTTTGCTACGGCCTGCTGGGGCTGGAGGCCACCACCCGCGGCCGCGCCTGTTTCCGTTCCGCGCTGAAACGCTGCGCCGGGGCGTGCTGTGGAAGAGAGAGCGTTGAAGAGCATCACGCCCGGTTTATGGCGGGCCTGGCCTCTATCAGCGTTAACTGCTGGCCGTGGGAAGGCGCGGTGGCGTTGAAAGAAACCCGCGAGGGTATGACGCATTATCACATTATTCGCAACTGGCTCTGGCTTGGCGCCGTCGATAGCCTGGATGACGCCACCGCCCTGCTGCGCACCCCGGCCGGGTTCGATCAGGACGGATACAAGATTCTCTGTAAGCCACTGTTAACCGGAAAATATGAGATCATCGCGCTCACTGACCCGGCAGCCAGGTAATTTCACTGAACAGCAGCGCACCTTTTGTTTCCAGTAATCGGAGGGTATGGGTGCCCGCTTCCCAGCTGGCGCCCTGATCGGCGGTCAGTAACTTGTTGCCCAGTTGCCAGGCCCCGCTTAACACGAACGCCACCCCACCGCGTGACGCGAAGGTGGTGAACGTTCGGGTAGCAACGCGCACCTTTGCCTGGCAGTGCTCCCGTCGGGTCATGACGTTGAAATCCATCGACATCTGCCCCTCCGTAAGCACGGCTTTTACCGTCAGATCGCCCGCAAAGCCGTAAGGCTGATGGTGTTTCAGAGTATGGCAAAACGCCCTGCCCGCATCCAGCGTCACCACGCCGCCTTCCAGCAGCGTTATCACCCGGTCAACGCCCGGAAAAGCGGAGAATTCGCCGTCACTGGCGATGGAGGCAATGCTGGCCCGCCAGGAAAAATCCCGCGTCGCGGGAGGGAAACAGCAAATCTCACGCGTCTCACCCGCGCCGTTACGCCAGAGACTGACGGGCATTTTACGGATATCAAAGAATTCCATTACCACTCCTGAAGGACGCACCGTGCGCCAGGGCATTTCACAGACGTATTATCGGCAGCGGTAAGGCCAGACCTTAGGCATGGGGCAAAAGAAAAACCGCCGGTCCTGTCCACAGCGTTTTCGCTTTTGTAGACAGGAGCCCGGCGGTCTTAAGAGAGTGAGCCGATTATTCGGCTGGTGCAGGCATTTTACCTTCCGGCGCTGCACGTTCTGTCAGACGCTTCTCAAAATTGGTATTAAACTGCTTTTTCTGTTCCGGCGTCAGAATGTTGTAAATCTTGTTCTGGGTTTCCATGTGGGCCAGCATGCGCGCTTTATGCTGCTCGGCCATTTTATCGATCTGCGCTTCTGCTTTTGCTTTATCGAAGCTGTCGCTGGCAATGATGTCATGCATCGCGCGGCGCTCTTCCAGCGGAGGACGCTTCATCTGGTCACGCTGGCTTTTTCTGATGTCGCGGATCTGCTGCTTCTGCGCGTCGGTCAGGTTCAGGTCTTTAAACATCATCATCTCATGATGCATACCCGGCTTGCCTTTATGATGCATCATCATTTTGCCTTCAGCCGGCGCGGCGGTAGTGGTCGCGGTATCTGCGGCGAACGCCATGCTGGTAGCGCCCAGAGCCAGGGTAGAGGCAACAAACAGTGCAGTTAATTTACGCATAATGTCTTTCCTTACTTTCAGTTATTCTTCGGCGCTATGCCGTGTTGACGAGATTAACTTTACGGGGTTTATCGTCAATTAGTCAGAGCAACGGTAAAACAATGAAAGTATAAAAAACACGTTTTCGCCAATTATGGAGAAATTAAGGAAAAAGCGTGGAGAGATGAAACAGAAATATTCAAAAGGATGATTTTAAAGAGATTATGGAGAAGTATAACGAAGTGCCGTTTAATAATAAAGCAATACTCCAGGAAAATTCCGCAAACTATACAAGAGCGCTTTTATCGCTAAGAAATTTATTCTTCACTTCCCCTCCGGTCTACGCGAGGGGAAACGATCAGGACATTTTTTCCAGCATCAAGCCGGCCCGTAAACCAAATGCGACCGACGGATTAGGGAATAAAACATATTCCGTGGCGTGTTGTACCGCATAGCGAGTCTCACCATCTTCCGCCAGCAGGACTCCCTGTCGAAACGGCGTAAAGTTCAGCGTATGGGGCGCCATATGAAGATGGAAAGCCTCGCTGCGGCGCGTGATCTGCTGCACGACCCGATAGCGCACGACGGGTTCACAGACGTGTTCCGGGGCAACCCCTGCGAGCAACGCCCGCAGCGCCTGATGCGTAGGGGCAAAACGGGTAAGGTCGTTTTGACCGAACGGCAGCGCTTTTCCCAGCTCCAGGGTGCAGGAAAGCGCGCCAAAACTCTCGCAGGTGAAATGGGTAAACGTGCCGCCCGGCGTCTGGTGGAAAACCAGCGCCTCCAGCCCGGCATCGCCAAGCCAGTCCAGAAACGCTTCATCCCAGGGCTGGTTTCGCTGCGGTAAAACGCCAAAACGCACGTGATACGAGGCGCGAATGGCCGTATGCAGATCGAGGTGCCAGCGCGTTGCCCCCGCCCCGGCAAAAAACGTCGTTACCACCTCCTCCAGCCATTGCGCGCGCGTCGTTTCATCGCTCTCTGGAAATTGCGTCCAGCGCCCCCCAAACATGCGGTTGAGGTCGCTCACGAGATACCGTTTGTTTTGCGCCAGCGCAGGCGGATTTCCCAGCACCACCAGCAGACGGCAGTGCAGCGTGATCTCCTTGCGACAGAGCGCGCGCAGCAACAGATCGACAATCTCCACGGGCGCGGTTTCGTTTCCGTGAATGCCGGTGGAGAGCAGCAGCGACAGGTCATATTCCTCCAACGGCGTCAGCTCAAGCACGCCCGGTCCCAGCCATCGCCAGTGGAATGAGGGGCCTTCCCCCTCGTGCCGCTCTGGTGTCTTTCCAGCCAGCGTCAGCGCCAGTAAGTTTTCCATATCGTCTCCTTAGCGCTGGAACGGATAAACCGAACCCAGTTGCAGGATGGTCGACAGGGCATCCAGCGCCTCGCGGCCTTCGCGCAGCAGCTGCGGATCAACCAGATCGGCCTGAACCAGACGGTCGCGATAGTAGCGATCCACCCAGTCGTTGAGGGTATTGAACAGGGTGTCGTTCATCATCACTGCCGGATTCACCGCCTGCATCTCCTCCGGCGTGAGTACCACGCGAAGGCGCAGGCACGCCGGTCCCCCGCCGTTGGCCATACTTTCCCGCAGATCGAATACGCGGAGTTCATCAATCGGGTTATCCGCCTGCACCAGCTCGCTGAGATAGCGCCACACGCCCTGATGATTGCGGGACTCCTGGGGCAGTACCAGCATCATGCTGCCGTCTTCCCGGCTCAACAGCTGGCTGTTGAAGAGGTAGGTTTCGACGGCATCCTGAACGCTTACCGCCTCCGTGGGCACCTGAATCGGCATAAATCCCGGCACACGTTCACGCAGCGTAGCCAGCAGCTTTTCCTGATGGGCAAACGCCTGCTCGTGGCAAAACAGCACCTGGCGGTTCGAAACGGCAATCACGTCGTTATGAAACACGCCCTGGTCGATTACCTGCGGATTTTGCTGGGCAAAAATCACCTGAGAAGGATTCACCTGGTTCAGCCGCGCCACCGCCTGACTCGCGGCCAAGGTTTGTCTCGCCGGATAACGAACCGGCGCGGCGTGGCCGCCCTCTTCTCGTCCGTAGATAAACAGCTGCAAGCCCGGATCGCCATAGTCGCCGCCCAGACGGTTGTGGTTTGCCGCCCCTTCGTCGCCAAACATCGCGACCTGCGGCAGCGCCTGATGGATCTCGAAATGCGCCTCATGATTAAAAATGGCGCACAGCACACGCCCGGTGGTCTCCGCTTCGCTGGCGCGGTGGAATTTATTGTTCAGGTTAGCAACGGTCAGATGCACTTTGCCGTCCAGCGTATCCGCCGACGGCGCGACGGTGGCAGCATTCGCCACCCACATCGAAGAGGCTGAACTGGCCGCAGAAAGCAGCTGTGGCGTCTGCGTACCGGCTTTTTCCACTACCTCCTCATCCGTGCCGCTGAAGCCCAGCTGGCGCAGCACGGCCACGTTCGGACGCTCCTGCGGCGGGATCACCGCCTGCGGGAAACCGGCATCGGACAGCGCCTTCATTTTAAGCAACCCCTGCTTCGCCGCCAGTTTCGGGTTCGAGACCTGGAAGCGGTGCTTCGTCGAGGCTTCATTGCCGAACGACAGCCCGGCATAGTGGTGCGTCAGCCCCACCAGCCCGTCAAAGTTAACCTCACGCGCTTTCATGGGTATCACCCTCTGTAAAATCCAGCCCAGGATTCAGCGATTCCGGCAGCGTCAGCGCCGGGGTTTCCAGGCTTGCCATCGGCCACGCGCAGTAATCGGCGGCATACCAGGCGCTGGCGCGATGGTTGCCCGACGCCCCCACGCCACCGAACGGCGCCGTGCTCGCCGCGCCGGTCAGCGGTTTGTTCCAGTTCACGATCCCGGCGCGCGCTTCCAGCAGCAGCTGGTCGAATTTTTCGCGATGCGGCGATATCAGGCCGCTCGACAGGCCGTAGCGGGTATTGTTGGCCATCGCGATCGCCGCATCAAAATCGTCATAGCGCCAGACGCACAGCAGCGGGCCAAAGACCTCTTCATCCGGCACAGGGTCAACACCGCTCATCTCAATAATGCCGGGCGTCAGTAACGAGGTGCCCGGTGCGACCTGTTTCGGCTCCAGCAGGGTTTTCGCCCCGCGCGTCACATGCTCCTGCCAGGCTTTCAGCACATTCTGCGCGGCCTGCTCGGAAATCAGTCCGCCGATAAACGGCTGCGGCTCGGCATCCCACTGCGCGGGGGTCAGACGCGCGCTCACGTCCACCAGGCGCTTCAGGAACGCGTCGCCCTGCGGGCCGCGTTTCACCAGCAGACGCCGGGCGCAGGTGCAGCGCTGCCCGGCGGTAATGAATGCCGACTGAATGGTCAGGTGGACCGCGGCGTCGATATCATCCGGATCTTCCACAATCAGCGGGTTATTGCCGCCCATCTCCAGCGCCAGAATTTTTTCCGGCTGCCCCGCCAGCTGGCGATGCAGCTGATAGCCCGTTCCGGCACTGCCGGTGAACAGCAGGCCGTCAATGTCGCTCAGCGCGCTCAGCGCCTGACCGGTTTCACGCCCGCCCTGCACCAGATTCAGCACGCCCGGCGGCAGCCCGGCCTGCTCCCACAGCTTCACCACCGCCTCGCCGGTTAACGGCGTGAGCTCGCTTGGCTTGAAGATGACGGTATTCCCCGCCAGCAGCGCGGGTACGATATGCCCGTTCGGCAGATGACCGGGGAAGTTATACGGGCCGAACACCGCCAGCACGCCGTGTGGACGGTGGCGCAGCGTGGCGGCGCCGTCCGGCATATCGGTATGCTGCTCGCCGGTGCGGGCGTGGTACGCCTTCACCGATATACCGATTTTGTTGATCATCGCCGTGACTTCGGTTGCCGCTTCCCAGCGCGGTTTGCTGGTTTCGGACGCGATGATGCGCGTCAGTTCGGCCTTGTTCGCCTCCAGCAATCCGGCAAATTTCTCAACCAACGCCTGACGCTCGGAGAATGGCCGTTTCGCCCACGCCGGAAACGCGCGGCGAGCAGCCTGGCAGGCCTGTTCAACTTGCCCGGGGCTGGCGTCGTTCCCCTTCCAGAGCACTTCCTGGCCCACCGGATTGGTTTTGATCCGCGCCTCACCTTCGCCCGTTACCCAGTCACCGTTAATCCATAGAGTCATGCTGTTTTCTCCTCAGGGCAGAGCCGCACCAGGCGAACCGTATCGCCGGCGTTACATTTCAGGGCATCCAGCTGCGCAGGCGTCAGCACCAGACGCTCGCATGCCGGGTTGGTTCGCACCAGCATGGCGCGGAAGTTGGTGTAATTCTCGTTCGAGACCAGGCAGGCCGGCCATTCGCCCGGTGCAGGCTGGCCTTCCGAAACCTCGACCAGACGGCTTTTACGGATGGCGCGTACACGGTCAATGTCGCACTCCAGCGTCGGGCCGCCGTCGAAGATGTCGACGTAGTTACGGTAGCGAAATCCCTCTTTCTCCAGTACCGCGCGGGCCGGGGCGGTTTGCGGATGGACTTCACCAATTACCGCCTGCGCTTCCGGCGTTAAGAAATGGGTATAGATAGGATGCTTCGGCATCAGCTCGGCGATAAATGCCTTCTGACCGGTGCCGCACAGGTAATCCGCCCGGCTGAACTCCATGGAGAAGAAGCGTTCGCCCAGGCTCTCCCAGAACGGCGAGTAGCCCGTCTCATCAATCACGCCGCGCATTTCGGCGACCACTTTTTCGTTGAAACGGTCGCGAAAGGCGGCCATAAACATAAAGCGCGATTTGGAGAGCAGATAGCCGTTGCCCTCCTTACGCCAGTCCGGATCGAGGAAAAGCGTGCAGAGCTCGCTGGCGCCGGTATGGTCATTACAGAGAAAGAGCGTCGGTAATGCGTTGTAAACGTTCAGCTCTTTCGAGGCGTGGACCATCGTGCCGACGCGGTAGTTGTACCACGGATCGTTAAGCCCGACGGCCACTTCGATGGCGCAGATCCCCGCCACGGTCCCCGTGTCGGTCTCTTCCAGCACGAACACATAGCCCTGTTCGCTTTTTGGCAACGTCCCCTGCCAGGTTTGCAGGGCGCGATCAATGCGCGCCGACAGCGTTTGTTCATCGGCAGGCAGCGAGGTCAGCCCGCCCCCTGTCTTACCGGCAAGCTGCATAAGCCCGGCGAGATCGCCGTGCGCAACGGGACGGATAACCATCATGATGACACCCCGGACTTCACCTGATCGCATGCCAGCGCAAAACGATCTAACCCGGTTCTGACCTCTTCCTCGCTGACGATCAGCGCAGGGGCAAACCGAACCACGTTGGCACCGGCAATCAGCACCATCACGCCCTGTTTTGCCGCTTCCTGTGAAATCAGCTTCGCTTTTCCGGCAAACTCAGGGGCAAGCTCACAGCCAATCAACAGCCCCAGACCGCGGATCTCTTTGAACAGCCCGGTCTGGTTATTGATGGCGGTCAGACGCTCAACAAACCACTGGTGACGCTGCTTCACGCCGTTAAGCACCTCAGGGGTATTGATGATATCCAGCACCTGCCCGGCAACAGCGGTCGCCAGCGGGTTACCGCCGTATGTGGTGCCATGGGTGCCCACGGTCATCACGCTGGCAAATGTATCGGTGGTCAGTATCGCTCCCACCGGGAAACCGCCGCCGAGCGCTTTGGCTGTTGAGAGCACATCCGGGGTCACGCCATAGTGCATGTAGGCGTACAACTCACCCGTGCGGCCCACGCCGGTCTGTACTTCGTCAAAAATCAGCACCGCGTTGTGACGATCGCACAGCTCGCGCAGCCCTTGCAGGAACGCTTTCTGAGCGGGCACGACGCCGCCTTCACCCTGCATAGGCTCCACGATCACCGCACAGGTGTTATCGTCAATCAGCTCGCTGGCAGCGTGTAAATCGTTATACGCCGCGTGACGGATATCCGGCGGCAGCGGCGCAAAATCCTGAGAATAGGAGGGCTGGCCGCCTGCACTGACGGTAAACAGCGTGCGGCCATGGAAGGCATTTTTGAAGGCGACGATGCCGCTCTTGTGCACGCCGAATTTATCGTGCGCATATTTTCGCGCCAGCTTTAGCGCCGCTTCGTTCGCTTCCGCGCCGGAGTTACAGAAAAAGACTTTTTCTGCGAAAGTGGCGTCGATTAGCTTCTTCGCCAGACGCAGCGCCGGTTCGTTGGTGTACCCGTTGCCGGTATGCCAGAATTTCGCCGCCTGGTCGTTCAGCGCCTGCCGCAGCGCCGGGTTCGCGTGGCCCAGCGCATTCACCGCAATCCCACCCGCAAAGTCAATGTACTCTTTGCCCTGCTGATCCCACAGGCGAGAACCTTCCCCACGTACCGGAATAAAAGCCGCCGGAGCGTATACCGGCATCATCCATTCATCGAAATTTTCACGCGTAACTAACAGAGACATAGCGACCTCATCCGGTAAATAAAAGGTTGTTTAAATGTTAAATAATTGAGTGTTTGCACTGTGAATGTAGATTGCAGCGTTCGTGCCAGCCAGCGATAAAAATGCATAAACGGGATGAGGTAACAGAATATCAACGAGTTACAATATGAAATTATTCACTGTTGGTGCATAAATAGTGAATATTTTTACATCAAGCGGCGCTTTGCCGCATGAAAACAAGAAAGAGTATGCAGAGACCAAATATAATTCTGGAATTGTGATCGCTCGCGAAATTTATCGGTTCTTTACGCCCTGTTTGAGGGCAAGGCGCGTCGAAATGGTGCAAAATTTGCACCGTTGGCATTATCTGTCGCAGTAATTGGGCGAAGCGGATAACAGACGACGTAAATTCTGCTACCATCCATGCACTATTTACCTTGCATTGGCAGCGACTATGAAATTTGTCTCTTTTAATATCAACGGCCTGCGTGCCCGCCCTCACCAGCTTGAAGCAATTGTTGAGCAACATCAGCCAGATGTGATCGGCTTGCAGGAGACAAAAGTTCACGACGATATGTTCCCGCTCGAAGACGTAGCGAAGCTGGGCTATAACGTCTTTTACCACGGTCAAAAGGGCCACTACGGCGTTGCGCTGCTGACCAAAGATACGCCAGTATCGGTGCGTCGTGGCTTCCCGGGTGACGGTGAAGAGGCGCAACGCCGCATCATCATGGCGGAAATTCCTTCCGCACTCGGCAACGTGACCGTCATCAACGGCTATTTCCCGCAGGGTGAAAGCCGCGATCATGAAACCAAATTCCCGGCTAAAGCGAAGTTTTATCAGGATCTGCAAAACTACCTGGCAACCGAACTCAACAAAGAAAATCCGGTGCTGATCATGGGCGACATGAACATCAGCCCAACGGATCTGGATATCGGCATCGGCGAAGAGAACCGCAAGCGCTGGCTGCGCACTGGCAAATGCTCTTTCCTGCCGGAAGAGCGCGAGTGGATGGAGCGCCTGCTCGGCTGGGGGCTGGTGGATACCTTCCGTCATGCCAACCCACAGACGCAGGACCGCTTCTCGTGGTTTGACTACCGCTCGAAAGGCTTCGATGACAACCGTGGCCTGCGAATCGATCTGCTGCTGGCAAGCGCCCCGCTCGCCGAGCGCTGCATTGAAACCGGCATCGACTATGATATCCGCAGCATGGAAAAGCCGTCTGACCATGCGCCGGTATGGGCAACATTCAAGCTGTAATCCCCAGTGAATAGCAAAAAAATCATTCTCCTGTGCGCCCTTCTGGGCGCATTTGTTTTGATCGTTGTTTTGCTTCCTCCGGGCGTTCTCTCCCTCGACGCGTTAAAAATGCACCAGCAAACGTTGGTCAATCGTATGGAGCAGGCGCCCCTTCAGAGCGCGCTGCTCTATTTTGCGGTTTACGTTCTGGTCTCCGCGCTGTCAATACCCGGGGCCGCGCTTCTGACGCTGCTCGGCGGGGCGATTTTCAGCCTGTGGGAGGCGACGCTTTTGGTCTCATTTGCCTCAACGCTCGGCGCCACGCTTGCCATGCTCGTCAGCCGTTATCTGCTGCGGGACTGGGTGCAACGGCGCTTTGCTGCACAGATGAACACGATCGACACGGGAATGGATCGCGACGGCGCGCGCTACCTTTTTGCCCTGCGCCTGATGCCGTTGTTTCCGTTCTTTCTGGTTAATCTACTGATGGGCCTTACCCGACTTAAGGTGCGTCACTACTGGTGGGTGAGCCAGCTTGCCATGCTGCCTGCCACCGTCATCTATCTGAACGCCGGGCGCGAACTGGGGAAACTCACTTCGCTAAGCGATATTCTGTCGCCGGGATTGCTGTTCGCCTTTACACTACTGGGGTTATTACCGCTGGCTACGCGCCGGCTGTTTTCCCGATACATCCCTTCGATTAAAAAGTGAGGCATTATGCGCCGGGTGCGTTTTTGCGCGTTTCTGACGGGTCTGCTGCTGGCAACGCCCCTCTTTGCAGCCCAGAGCTGGCAATCCCTTCAACAGCAGGCCAGCGGGCAGACCGTCTGGTTTAACGCCTGGGGCGGCGATGAGGCCGTTAACCGTTACCTCGACTGGGTGAGCGGCGAAGTGAAAACGCACTACGCCATCGACCTGAAGATCGTTCACCTGGCCGATGCCGCCGACGCGGTTAAGCGGATCCAGACGGAACAGGCCGCAGGACGCAGCCGTAACGGGTCGGTGGATCTGCTCTGGGTAAACGGTGAAAACTTCCGCACGCTGAAAGAGGCGAACCTGCTGCTCACCGGCTGGGCGCAAACCCTGCCCAACTGGCGTTATGTCGATACCCGCAAACCGGTGACGGAAGATTTTGCCCTTCCTACCGAGGGCGCAGAATCCCCCTGGGGCGGCGCGCAGCTAACCTTTATTGCCCGGAAATCGAGCATGCCGACGCCGCCGGCAGATCCCCGCGCGCTGCTGGCTTACGCTCAGCAACACCCCGGCAAGGTGAGCTATCCACGTCCTCCTGATTTTACCGGCACCGCGTTTCTTGAGCAGCTACTGCTGGCGTTGACCGCCCATCCGGAGGCGTTGAAAAAGGCTCCAGATAATACCTTTGCGCAGGTCACCGCGCCGCTGTGGGATTATCTTGATACGCTGCATCCCCTGCTGTGGCGTGAAGGGAACGATTTTCCTCCGTCGCCTGCGCGCATGGATACGCTGCTGGCCAGCGGCAGCCTGAACCTGTCGCTGACGTTTAATCCGGCCCACGCGCAGCAAAAGGTGGCGAGCGGTGAACTGCCTGCCGACAGCTACAGCTTCGGCTTTAGCCGGGGCATGATTGGCAACGTGCATTTTGTCGCTATCCCGGCAAATGCGAGCGCAAGCGCGGGCGCAAAAGTGGTGGCGAACTTCCTGCTGTCACCCCAGGCGCAGATCCGCAAAGCCGATCCTGCCGTCTGGGGTGACCCGAGCGTGCTGGACGGCGGAAAACTGCCTGCGACAGCGGCAAAACAGCTTCGCGCCTTTACCCCTTCGGGCACCCCAGATGTGCTTCCTGAACCGCACGCCGCCTGGGTGAACGCCCTGGAGCAGGAATGGCTTCGCCGCTACGGAACCCGCTAAGCGGGCTGGTGTGGGTAGCAATGGCGGTGATCTATCTGCCGCTGCTTCCCGCCAGCGGCATGCTGCTGGCTCCGGCGTTCTCTTTCGACAACTGGGCGGCGCTGTTTGCCGACCCACAGCTGCCGCAGGCGCTGGCCGCCACGCTGGTGTCAGCGCTGATCGCGACGCTGGGTTCGCTGATTATCGCCCTGAGCCTGCTTGCGCTTCTCTGGCCGGGTGAAGGCTGGCAGCGCCTGAGCACCCGCCTGCCGTGGCTGTTAGCCGTGCCGCACATCGCCTTCGCCACCAGTGCGCTGCTGCTGTTTGCGGAAGGCGGTCAGTTTTACCGGCTCTGTACATTCTGCTCGCCGCAGCTGGACCGGTACGGTATCGGGCTTGGCCTGACGCTGGCGGTCAAAGAGAGTGCGTTCGTTCTGTGGGCGATCTACGCCGCGCTGCCTGAAAAGCGCCTCGCCCAGCAGAAAATCGTGCTGCATACCTTCGGCTACGGGCGGATGCAGGCGCTCGGCTGGCTCATCCTTCCGGCCATCGCCCCGGCGCTGGGCGCCGTGATGGTGGCGGTGCTGGCCTGGTCGCTTTCCGCGGTGGATGTAGCCGTTGTGCTCGGGCCGGGCAACCCGCCGACGCTGGCGGTACTGGCCTGGCAGTGGCTCACCCAGGGCGATGCGCAGCAGCACACCAAGGGAACGCTGCTGTGTCTGGTGTTACTCCTGCTGCTTGCCGCGCTGGCGGCCGCAGGCTACGGCCTCTGGACGGCATGGCGGCGCGCCGGGCCGGACACCTCCGGGATCCGTCATCCTTCTCATTTCATGCTGCCCGCACGTACGTTGGGCGCGCTACTGCCGCTGTGCGGGGTGCTCTGCGCGCTTGTCCTGCTGTTGCTGGCACGACGGGACGACGTCGGCCCCGTCAGCGACAGCGTTTCGCTGGGACTGCTGTCGAGCCTGATAGCGCTGGCAATCATCCTGCTCTGGCTTGAGTGGGGGCCGACGCGTGGCGCGGTGTGGATCTGGCTGCCGCTTGCCCTCCCTGCGCTGCCGCTCGTGTCCGGGCAGTATGCCGTTGCGCTGTGGCTGGGCATCGACGGCGAGTACGCTGCGGTGCTCTGGAGCCATATGCTCTGGGTCATCCCGTGGATGCTTCTGGTGCTGCAACCGGCCTGGCGCAGGATCGATCCCCGTCTGATCCTGACCGCCAGAACGCTGGGCTGGCGACGGGCGAAAATTTTTTGGCGCGTAAAATGCCCATTGATGGTTCGCCCGGCACTGCTGGCCTTTGCAGTCGGCTTTTCCGTGAGCATAGCCCAGTACATGCCTACCCTCTGGCTGGGGGCGGGCCGTCTCACCACCCTGACGACTGAGGCCGTCGCCCTCAGCAGCGGCGGCAGCGTGCCCGTGCTGGCTAACCGGGCGCTGGGTCTGCTGCTGTTGACCAGCAGCGTCTTTGCCCTTGCCGCGCTGCTCTCCCGCCTCGTAGGCCGTAACAGACAAGGATTACGTTGATGCTGAACGTGAAAAATCTCACCATTTCGCCGCTCTTTCATGAGGTCAACTTCCGCGTCCCGGCGGGGGAGATCGTCACGCTAATGGGGCCATCCGGGAGCGGGAAATCGACCCTTTTCGCCTGGATGGTGGGCGCGTTATCCGCTGATTTTAAGGCGCACGGCGAGCTGTGGCTGAACGATCGTCGCTGCGATCTGCTTCCCGTGGAAACGCGCGGGATCGGCATTCTCTTTCAGGATGCCCTGCTGTTTGACGCCTTCAGCGTGGGGCAAAACCTGATGCTGGCGCTGCCGGCGCACGTTGCCGGGCGCGCCCGGCGCGAGGCGGTCGAGCAGGCCCTGGGCACTGCCGGGCTGGCAAACCACTACGCCAGCGATCCGGCTACCCTTTCCGGCGGCGAGCGCGCCCGGGTGAGCCTGTTGCGCGCCCTCCTCGCCCAGCCGCAGGCATTGCTGCTCGACGAGCCGTTCAGTCGTCTGGATAAAGCGCTGCGCGCCTCATTCCGCGCATGGGTATTTGAGATCGCTCGTCAGCGCAGGATCCCTGTGGTACTGGTCACCCACGATGAGGACGATATTCCGCCCGGCGGGAAGGTGATTGAGATTTCTCGCTGGCAATAATGTGCTAACGCAATGTTTTTGGCCTCAGGAGCGACGACAATGCCATCCTCTTTTAATGACGTCAGGTTTTTCGATGAAACGTGTTTCTCAACTGACCGCGCTGGCCCTGATTTGCGGCCTCGCTTCCCTTTCCTCCTCGGCGGCTGACATGCCCCACTCCCTCACGCTGGCCCAGCTACAGGCGCAGAACGGCGCGGTAATCGATACGCGTATCAGTGCGTTCTATAACGGCTGGCCGCAGACCCTGAGCGGAACGTCCGGGCACGAGCCCGCCGCGCTTAATCTCTCTGCCCGCTGGCTTGGGGCAATGAGCGATGAACAGCTCAGCGGCTGGGCAAAACAGCACCGGCTGACGCCAGACGTGCCGGTTGCGCTCTATGGCAACGATGACGACAACCAGACCGTCAAAACGCGGCTGGAAAAAGCAGGCTTTACCCACGTTTCCATCCTGAGCGACGCCCTGCAACAGGCTGACCGTCTGCAACGGCTGGCGCATTTCGAACAGCTGGTTTATCCGCAGTGGATCCACCGGTTGCAGCAGGGTAAACCGGTTACCGCCGCGCCGGCGGGCGACTGGAAGGTGATTGAGGCTGGCTGGGGTGCGCCGAAGCTTTATCTCCTGAGCCACATTCCCGGCGCGGGTTACATTGACACCAACGAAGTGGAAAGCGAGCCGCTGTGGAATAAGGTCTCTGACGAGAAGCTTAAAGCGATGCTGACGAAGCACGGGATCCGTCACGATACCACCGTCATTCTGTACGGTCGCGACGTGTATGCCGCCGCGCGCGTAGCGCAGATCATGCTCTACGCGGGCGTGAAGGATGTGCGTATTCTGGACGGCGGCTGGAAGGCATGGTCAGACGCCAGCCTGCCCGTTGAGCGCGGAACGCCTGAGAACGTAACGCCAGCCCCTGATTTTGGCGCGCCGATCCCGGTTCAACCCCAACTGATGGTGGATATGGAACAGGCCCGGGGAATGCTGCACCGTCAGGATGCATCCCTGGTAAGCATTCGTTCCTGGCCGGAATTCATCGGTGAAACCAGCGGCTACAGCTATATCAAGCCAAAAGGTGATATTGCCGGCGCGCGCTGGGGCCATGCGGGCAGCGACGCGACCCATATGGAGGATTTCCACAATCCGGACGGCACCATGCGCAGCGCCGATGACATCGCCGACATGTGGAAGGCGTGGAATATCCTGCCGGAGCAGCACGTTGCATTTTACTGCGGCACCGGCTGGCGCGCGTCTGAAGCCTTCATGTACGCCCGCGCCATGGGCTGGAAGCACGTGGCTGTCTACGACGGCGGGTGGTACGAATGGAGCAGTCATCCGCAGAACCCGGTCTCCACCGGCGCGCGCGGCCCGGAGAGTACACGCTAGCGGGAGAGTGACTTCAGCGTCACGTAACCGCTCCAGATGCGCGTTGTGGTGGTCAGCCAGCACAACGCGCCAAACACCCAGGCAAACAGCGTGAAGTGTGCCGGAAACAGGCAGCACAGCACAAACAGCGCGATGGTCTCCGTTCCTTCCGTTAACCCTCCGAGGTAATAAAACGACTTGTGCGCGTAGCCGGGGTTGTCGATATTATGTTTCCCCGCCAGCGCGGCAAAGGCCAGAAAGCTGCTGCCCGTGCCGATAAACGCGAACAGCAGCCAGGCGGCAGCAATTGCATTTTCAGCCGGTGCAGCCAGCGCGAAGCCAAACGGCACCAGGGCATAAAACAGGAAGTCGAGGGCGATATCAAGAAACCCTCCCGCATCCGTCAGGCCACGGCGACGCGCCAGCGCGCCGTCCAGCCCGTCCAGCAGCCGGTTCAGCACTATGGCGACCAGCGCCGCCGGATACCAGCCCAGCGCCAGAAACGGTAACGCCAGCACGCCGATGGCAAACCCGGCGAGCGTTAATCCGTCAGGCGTGACAAAGGGTTTATCCAGCGCGGCAGCCAGCTGATTTAGCCGGGGCTTCAGACGGGGGTGCAGATGTTTATCCAGCATGCGGTTTACCTTTAAACGTGGCGCACAACCCCTGCGCCGGAATATCCAGTGCGGCATTAAAGCGGGCGGAAAGGTTCTGAAAGGCAATCAGGGCCGTCATTTCGGTGATGGTCTCTTCCGTAAAGTGGCGCTTTAGCTGGCTTTTGATATTTTCATCCACCCGAGGCGGCGTGGCGGTGACCGCCTCCGCAAAGGCCAGCGCCGCGCGCTCCTCTTCGCTGAACAGGATGGAATGGTGCCAGTCACTGACGGCCTGCACTTTATCCAGCGCCCCGCTCCGCTCGGCCAGACGCAGGCTGTTGGCATCGATACAAAATGCGCAGTGGCAGATCTGCGAAACCCGCGTCATCAGCAGCGAACGCAGCACCGGCGTCAAACGCGCCCGGCGGCGCTCCAGATAGCCAACAAACAGCGCCACCAGCCAGAAAAGACGCGGCATGCGCCCCCACCAGCGGGTAGGGTTTAGCACCGCACCGAAGTGTTTTTTCTGCATCGCGGCAATGGGCTTGAGGCTGACGGGAAGGGATTCAATGGGGGCAACCCAGGCGGATGTCTCTTTCACCTGTTTCTCCTGATGACTGGACTCTTTGAAAGGGCACGATAATATGTCGTTTTTCGCTATTAATTATTGACGAACATGCTGAAAACACTCGATGTTGTTGCGGCCATCCTTGAAAAAGAGGGCAAGATTTTACTGGCACAGCGCCCTGCCCATGCGGATCAGCCAGGAATGTGGGAATTTGCGGGCGGCAAGGTTGAAGCCGGTGAGACCCAGCCCCAAGCGCTGATCCGCGAACTGCGTGAAGAGCTCGGCATTGAGGCCGTGCCCGCGCAGTATGTGGCAAGCCACCGGCGGGAAGTGTCGCAGCGGCTGATCCACCTCCACGCCTGGCACGTGCCGGAATTTAGCGGCGAGCTAAAGGCGCACTACCACTCGGCGCTGGTGTGGTGCACGCCAGAAGACGCTTTCAGCTATGAGTTAGCGCCGGCGGATATTCCGCTGCTGGAAGCGTTTATTCTTTTACGCGACGCCAGACCAGCGGGTTCGTACTGAGGGTGCGTTCATCGCGCTGGCATTGCAACAGTACGCCATCCGCCCTGACCACCGCCCCTTCTGAATAGTTTTGATCCTGATAAATACAGCACTGATTGCACGGCTGCGCGCGCTGGCCGCCGGCGCTAAAGACCTCTGGCGGCACGTTCACCTCAACATCCGGTCGAAAGCGGTCAGCCTGCGCCCCGGCAGAAAACATCAAGCACAACGCGGCCATTGCGTAACGGTTCATAGCTTTATTTCCTTTGCATCGTTTATATCTATAACGGTAGATCGCGACGGGATCTTTAATTTATCTCGTCATCGCTTTTAGTTATGACGCGCGCCTCGTCATTAATTTCCCTTTCGGTCTAAATTTCTGCTTGCCTCTCAAAGCGGTGCGGGTGGTATAGTCAAAAAAACAACACATAACATCTACGCCACGCGCATAAATTATTATAAGAGGTTCTTATATCTATGGATCAGACACGCTCTCTGGAAAGCTTCCTTGCCCACGTTCAGCAGCGCGACCCGCACCAAAGCGAGTTCGCCCAGGCCGTTCGTGAAGTGATGACCACCCTGTGGCCCTTCCTTGAAGAAAACCCGCGCTACCGCCAGATGGCGCTGCTTGAACGTCTGGTGGAGCCGGAGCGCGTGATCCAGTTCCGCGTGGCATGGGTGGACGATCGCAATCAGGTGCAGGTCAACCGTGCGTGGCGCGTACAGTTTAACTCCGCCATTGGGCCTTTTAAGGGCGGGATGCGCTTCCATCCGTCGGTGAACCTGTCGATTCTGAAATTCCTCGGCTTCGAGCAGACCTTTAAAAACGCGCTCACTACCCTGCCGATGGGCGGCGGCAAAGGCGGGAGTGATTTTGATCCAAAAGGCAAAAGCGAAGGCGAAGTGATGCGCTTCTGTCAGGCGCTGGTCACTGAGCTCTATCGTCACCTTGGGCCAGATACCGACGTCCCTGCCGGTGATATTGGCGTGGGTGGACGTGAAGTGGGCTTTATGGCCGGGATGATGAAAAAACTCTCCAACAACAGCGCCTGCGTCTTTACCGGCAAAGGGCTGTCGTTTGGCGGCAGCCTGATTCGCCCCGAAGCGACGGGTTACGGTCTGGTCTATTTCACCGAAGCGATGCTTAAGCGTCACGGCCTGAGCTTCGAGGGGATGCGCGTGGCGGTCTCCGGCTCCGGCAACGTGGCGCAGTACGCTATCGAGAAAGCGATGGCGTTTGGCGCGCGCGTAGTGACCGCATCCGACTCCAGCGGTACCGTGGTGGATGAAGCCGGCTTTACGGCAGAAAAACTGGCGCGCCTGTGCGAAATCAAAGCCAGCCGCGACGGGCGCGTGGCGGACTATGCCCGCGAGTTTGGCCTGACCTACCTGGAAGGCAAGCAGCCGTGGGGCGTGCCGGTGGATATCGCCCTGCCGTGCGCGACGCAAAACGAGCTGGACGTGGACGCCGCCCGTACGCTGATTAGCAACGGCGTAAAGGCGGTAGCGGAAGGGGCAAACATGCCCACCACCATTGAAGCGACCGATCTGTTCCTCGAAGCAGGCGTGCTGTTTGCTCCGGGCAAGGCGGCGAACGCGGGCGGCGTGGCAACGTCCGGCCTGGAAATGGCGCAAAACGCCGCGAGAATGGGCTGGAAGGCAGAGAAAGTGGATGCCCGACTGCACCACATTATGCTGGATATTCACCATGCCTGCGTGGAGTACGGCGGCGAGGCGTCACAGACCAACTACGTGCGCGGCGCCAACATCGCCGGGTTCGTGAAGGTGGCAGATGCGATGATCGGGCAGGGTGTGATTTAACATTTCGCTGCGATCTCGCCCTGTAGGCCCGGTAAGCGTCAGCGCCACCGGGCTTTTTTTCTGGGCCGCAGAGCCGCTTTTCGCCGGGTGACGGCTGCACCTTACCCGGCCTACGGTTTAAGCAACTGTATTTTTGGCCGCGCTCTTTTTCTTTTTGAACGGCTTCTTCGCCCCGCCACCGGGCGCAACCATCCCTCTGAAGCGCTTCACCGGCGTGCTGCGCGCCTGGTCAATCAGCTGATAAAGCGTGCCCACCAGCGGCTGCATAAAGTCCTGGTAACGACACTGCTTTTCGCTGATTTGCGTCAGCACCGACTCCCAGTGCGCCGTCATATCCGGCCTTGCGGCCAGCTCCGGCAGGGAGTGGATGAGCGCCCGGCCCGGCTCCGTTGAATGGATATAGCGCCCTTTTTTCTCCAGGAAACCGCGCTTGAACAGCAATTCGATGATCCCCGCTCGGGTTGCCTCCGTGCCCAGACCGTCGGTGGCGCGGAGTATCTTCTTCAGATCTTTATCCTGCACAAAACGGGCGATCCCGGTCATCGCGGAAAGGAGCGTGGCGTCGGTAAAGTGGCGCGGCGGCTGGGTCTGACGTTCAACCACTTCGCCCTTCTCGCACAGCAGCTCGTCACCTTTCGCCACCACCGGCAGCGGCGTGCCGTCGTTCTCTTCGTCGCGCTCTTTGTTGCCGAGCAGCGTGCGCCAGCCCGCTTCCGCGAGGAAACGCGCTTTCGCAATAAATTTGCCTTTGGCAATCTCCAGCTCTATCGTGCACTTGCGGAACACCGCGTCCGGGCAGAACTGCATCAGGTACTGACGCGCGATCAGGTTATAGACCTTTGCTTCGTTGTCGCTAAGGTTGACGCTGCTGGCGCGCGCCGTCGGGATAATCGCGTGGTGGGCATCGACTTTTTTATCGTCCCAGCAGCGGTTATGGGTATCCGGGTTAACCGCAGGCTGAGGCAGCAGATCCGGCGCATGGACACCAATGGCGTTCATCACCGAATGGCGGCCAGCGAAGTGCTCTTCCGGCAGATAGCGGCTGTCCGAACGCGGATAGGTGATCAGCTTGTGGGTCTCGTAAAGCTTCTGGCAGATATCGAGCACGTTCTGCGCGCTCAGGCCAAACTTTTTCGCGGCCTCAATCTGCAATGCCGAAAGGGAAAACGGCAGCGGTGCAGGCTCTGATTCCCGTTTATCGTTATAGCTGGTGACGATTGCGGGCTGGCCAGTAATGCGGTTGACCACGTGCTCTGCCAGCGGACGATGCAGCAGCCGCCCCTCTTCGTCCTGATACGACTCACAGGCGTCGCTCGGCTGCCAGACGGCGGTAAAGCGCTCGTCTTTCGGCGTGACGATATGCGCTTTCACTTCAAAGAAATCTTTTGCGACGAAATTTTCGATCTCTTCGTCACGACGCACCACCAGCCCCAGCACCGGGGTTTGCACGCGGCCCACGGAGAGCACGCCCTGATAGCCCGCATTGCGACCGAGGATGGTGTAGGCGCGGGTCATGTTGATCCCGTACAGCCAGTCCGCGCGGGCACGGGCCAGCGCGGAGACACACAGGGGGATAAATTCGCTGTTGGCGCGCAGGCGCGAAATCGCGCGCTCCACCGCCTGCGGGTTGAGGTCGTTAATCAGGCAGCGCTGTACCTGCTGACGCTTCTCCGGCGCCAGCTCCAGGTAGTCCAGCACTTCGTCTACCAGCAGCTGCCCTTCCCTGTCCGGGTCACCCGCATGAACCACCTCCGTCGCCTCATGCAGGAAGCGCTTGATGACGTTAAGCTGTTTGGTGACGGACGGACGAGGTTGCAGACGCCACTTTTCCGGCACGATCGGCAGATCGTTGAGATTCCAGCGGGCATAGCGGCTGTCGTAGACATCCGGCTGCGCCTGTTCAAGCAGGTGACCGATACACCATGTGACCACCTGCCCGTTACCGCATTCGATAAAGCCGTCGCCTTTGCGATGCGGCTTAGGCAGCACGTCGGCGATGGCACGGGCCAGGCTCGGCTTTTCGGCAATAAACAACCGCATCGAATTAACGGATCTCAATCATCGGGCGGCCACCGCGGGCGGTCACCAGCTCGCCAATGGCCGTCAGGGTGATGCCAAACTCGGCGGCCGTCGCCTGAACGTCAGCTTCCGCTTCCGGCGTCACCGCCAGCAGCAGGCCGCCGGAGGTTTGCGGATCGCACAGCAGGTTGCGCCACGCTTCCGGCATTTCGCCCATCAGGTGGCCGTAGCTGGCGAAGTTGCGCTGCGTCCCGCCCGGAACGGCGTCCTGGGCAATGTACTCTTCCACGCCCGGCAGCTTCGGCACGTCCTGATACCAGACCTGCGCCTGCACGCCCGCCCCCTGACACACTTCTGAGAGGTGCCCCAGCAGACCAAAACCGGTGACGTCGGTCATCGCCTTTACTCCGTCGATATTGGCGAACGCCGCACCCGCGAGGTTCATCTGGCACATGACCTCCGTCGCAAGCCCGACGTGTTCAGGCTTAAGGAGCGATTTTTTCTCTGCGGTCGTCAGTACGCCAATGCCCAGCGGCTTGGTGAGAAACAGCTTGCAGCCCGGCTGCGCGGTGCTGTTGCGCTTCACGCGTTCGGTCGGCACCACGCCTGTCACGGCAAGGCCGAAGATGGGCTCCGGCGCATCAATCGAGTGGCCGCCAGCCAGCGCAATTCCCGCCTGCTGGCAGGCGAAGCGTCCGCCTTCGATCACGTCTCGGGCAATCTCTGGCGCAAGGGTGTTGACGGGCCAGCCCAGAATGGCGATCGCCATAATCGGCTTGCCGCCCATCGCAAAGATATCGCTGATGGCGTTGGTGGCCGCAATGCGCCCGAAGTCGAACGGGTTGTCGACGATCGGCATAAAGAAATCAGTGGTGCTGATAATGCTGGTGCCGTTACCTAAGTCATAAACCGCTGCATCGTCACGCGTTTCGTTACCGACAAGCAGGTTCGGGTCGACAAACTTCGCCTGTTCACTGTGCAGAATGGTCTCCAGCACTTTCGGGGAAATTTTACAACCGCAACCGGCTCCGTGGCTGTACTGCGTTAAACGAATGGTTTGCTCGCTCATGGACGTCTCCTGTCATCTCAATCGCGCTATGGTAGCGCTCATTCCATAAAGAGGTAAGTATGACTGTCTGAATTCTGCGGCGGATGCTCAGAATCCAGACAGTTTAGCGCGTGTGGTTAAAAACGGCTGACGAAAGGCGTGGTATCCGGCACGCTAATGGTGCTGGAGGCTTTAAGCTGTGGAGTGCCGAGGTAGAGGAAGCCGACAATCTTATCGTGTTCACTGCAGGAGAAGCCTTCCCGCACAGCGGCGCTACCGGTCAGCGGGCCGGTACGCCAGATGCCGTTAAAGCCCTGCGCGAGGGCGGCCATCTGCATTGCCATTACCGCGCAACCGGCAGACATCTCCTGCTCCCAGACCGGCACCTTATGGTCAGGCTGGCATTTTGCCACGACGGCAATAATCATCGGGGCGCGGAACGGCGCGTCGCGGGCTTTATCAATCCCCTTCTCATCCTGGCCTGCGGCAATAGCCCCCTGCTCCAGCAGATGGCTGAAGCGGTCACGCCCTTCGCCTTCAATAATAAAGAAGTGCCACGGCTGCAATGTGCCGTGGTCCGGCGCACGCATTCCGGCACGCAGAATGTTTTCCAGCTGCTCACCGACGGGTGCCGGTTCGGCCAGGCGGGAAGCGCTACGACGGTTAACAAGCAGTTCAAGTGCGTCCATTGGTTAACTCCTTTCGTGAAATTTACTCACAAAATTAACACGACAGCAGAATTTGTTACAGCGCGGCAGGCGATTCCTGCTGACAAGTGGCGGTTGGGTCATTACGATAACCGCACATTACCGTCCCGTGGCGACGGAAACAGTCCTTTTCTGGTTAGGGAGAATACATGCGAACCCTTTGGCGAATCTTTGCCGGTTTCTTTAAATGGACGTGGCGACTGCTCAACTTCGTCCGCAACCTGGTGATGAATATCTTCTTCATCTTCCTGGTCCTGGTCTGCGTGGGCATCTGGATGCATATCAGCAGCACCAGCCAGGCGCAGAATTCAACGCGCGGCGCGCTGCTGCTCGACATCACCGGGGTGATTGTCGATAAGCCGTCTACCAGCAACCGTCTGGGCGTGATTGGCCGCCAGCTTTTTGGCGCAACGTCAGACCGTCTTCAGGAAAACTCCCTGTTTGATATCGTTGACATCATCCGTCAGGCCAAAGACGACCGTAACATTACGGGCATCGTGCTGGACCTGAAAGATTTTGCCGGGGCCGATCAGCCGTCAATGCAGTACATCGGTAAAGCGCTGCGCGAATTCCGCGACAGCGGGAAGCCGGTCATTGCCGTTGGCGACAGCTACACCCAGGGGCAATATTATCTGGCGAGCTTTGCCAATAAAATCTGGCTTTCGCCGCAGGGCACGGTCGATCTTCATGGCTTCGCCACCAACGGTCTGTACTATAAAACGCTGCTCGACAAGCTGAAGGTCACCACGCACGTCTTCCGCGTCGGGACCTATAAATCCGCCGTGGAGCCGTTCATCCGCGATGATATGTCCCCTGCGGCCCGTGAAGCGGACAGCCGCTGGATTGGCGAGCTGTGGCAGAACTATCTCGGCACCATTGCCGCTAACCGTCAAATGACCGCTGAGCAGGTCTTCCCGGGCGCGCGCGGCGTACTGGACGGACTGCGTAAGGTGGACGGCGATACGGCGAAATACGCGCTTGATAACAAACTGGTCGATCGGCTGGGCTCCAGCGCTGAAATTGAAAAAGCGCTGACCAAACAGTTCGGCTGGAGTAAAGAGGACAAAAACTACAGCGCCATCAGCATGTATGACTACGCCGCGAAAAAACCGGACGACAGCGGCGACAGCGTTGCCGTGGTGTTTGCCAACGGCGCCATTATGGACGGTGAGGAAACCCCGGGTAACGTCGGCGGTGATACCACCGCGTCGCAGATCCGCGATGCTCGCCTGGATCCGAAAGTGAAAGCCATTGTTCTGCGCGTCAACAGCCCAGGCGGCAGCGTCAGCGCCTCCGAGGTGATCCGCGCTGAGCTGGCCGCCGCGCGCGCCGTGGGCAAGCCGGTCGTGGTCTCGATGGGCGGCATGGCGGCTTCCGGTGGTTACTGGATCTCGACGCCGGCTAACTACATCGTGGCTAACCCAAGCACGCTGACGGGTTCAATCGGCATCTTCGGGGTGATCAACACCGTAGAGAACAGCCTGGATTATCTCGGCGTTCATACCGACGGGGTGTCCACCTCGCCGCTGGCGGATGTGTCCGTGACGAAATCTCTGCCGCCTGAGGTGTCTGAGATGATGCAGCTCAGCATTGAGAGTGGCTATAAGCGCTTCATTACGCTGGTGGCGGATTCCCGTAAAAAGACGCCAGACCAGATTGACCAGATCGCGCAGGGCCACGTCTGGACCGGCCAGGATGCGAAGAGCAACGGTCTGGTAGACAGCCTGGGTGACTTCGATGACGCCGTGAAGAAAGCGGCGGAACTGGCGAAGCTGAAGCAGTGGCACGTGGACTATTATCAGGACGAACCGACGTTCTTCGATATGGTTATGGACAGCATGTCCGGCTCCGTCCGCGCCATGCTGCCGGAAGCGCTTCAGGCGTATCTGCCGGCGCCGGTGGCGACTGCGGCTAAAGCCATGAAAGCGGAGAGCGATAAGCTCGCGGCCTTCAACGATCCGCAAAGCCGTTACGCGTTTTGCCTGACGTGTGCGAACGTGCGTTAAAAACCGTCCCCTCTTCCCGTGAAGAGGGGATTTTTTCTTTTGAAGAACAAGAACTCACTACCATGCAGAAGAAATCAATTTATGTCGCCTATACCGGCGGTACCATCGGTATGCAGCGCTCGGAAAATGGCTATATCCCGGTTTCCGGTCACTTGCAGCGCCAGCTGGCGCTGATGCCCGAATTCCACCGTCCGGAAATGCCGGACTTCACCATCCACGAGTATGAGCCGCTGATGGACTCCTCCGACATGACGCCGGAAGACTGGCAGCATATCGCGGACGATATTAAAGCCCATTACGACCAGTATGACGGCTTCGTGATCCTGCACGGCACCGACACCATGGCGTTCACCGCCTCGGCGCTCTCCTTCATGCTTGAGAACCTGAGCAAGCCCGTCATCGTGACCGGCTCGCAGATCCCGCTGGCGGAACTGCGTTCGGACGGGCAGATCAACCTGCTTAACTCCCTGTACGTGGCCGCTAATTACCCGATCAACGAAGTGTCGCTGTTCTTCAACAACCGGCTGTACCGCGGGAATCGTACCACTAAAGCGCACGCCGATGGTTTTGACGCGTTTGCCTCGCCTAACCTGCAACCACTGCTTGAAGCGGGGATCCATATCCGCCGTCTGGGCACGCCGCCTGCGCCAAATACCGCAGGCGAGCTGATTGTTCACCCAATCACCCCGCAGCCGATTGGCGTGGTGACGATTTATCCTGGCATCTCCGCCGACGTGGTGCGCAACTTTCTGCGCCAGCCGGTAAAGGCGCTGATCCTGCGCTCCTATGGTGTGGGTAACGCCCCGCAGAACGGTGAGTTCCTGAAGGAGCTTCAGGAGGCGAGCGATCGCGGGATTGTGGTGGTCAACCTCACCCAGTGCATGTCCGGCAAGGTCAACATGGGCGGCTACGCCACCGGCAATGCCCTGGCGCACGCGGGCGTGATCAGCGGATTCGATATGACCGTTGAGGCAACGCTGACTAAACTTCACTATTTACTGAGTCAGGATCTGGATATTGATTCCATTCGCCGCGCCATGATGCAAAACCTGCGCGGCGAACTGACGCCGGACGAATAAGGAGTTCCCATGAAGCAACGCGCCCTGTTACTGGTCGATTTGCAAAATGATTTCTGTGCGGGCGGTGCGCTGGCCGTCGCGGAAGGCGACAGCACCGTAGACGTCGCTAATTCGCTCATTGCGTGGTGTAAGGCTCGCGGTGAAGCGGTCGTGGCGAGTCAGGACTGGCATCCGGCAAACCACGGCAGCTTTGCCAGCCAGCACAACGTTGAGCCTTATAGTCAGGGCGAGCTGGACGGGCTGGCGCAAACCTTCTGGCCCGATCACTGCGTACAGCAGACGGAAGGCGCCGGGCTGCATCCGCTGCTGAACCAGAAGGCGATCGACGCCGTGTTCCACAAGGGCGAAAACCCGACAATCGACAGCTATAGCGCCTTTTTCGATAATGGTCACCGCCAGAAAACGGCGCTGGACGCGTGGTTACGCCATCATGAGATCACCGAGCTGATTGTACTGGGTCTGGCAACGGATTACTGCGTGAAGTTTACGGTGCTGGACGCGCTCCAGCTGGGCTATACCGTGAATGTCATCACCGACGGCTGTCGTGGGGTGAATATTCAGCCGCAGGACAGCGCCCAGGCGTTTATGGATATGGCGGCGGAAGGCGCAACGCTGTATACGCTGGCTGACTGGCTGGAGACGCAGGCGTAAGCTTTTTTGCCGGGTGGCGGCTTCGCCTTACCCGGCCTACTTTCTCTGGTTTTGTAGGCCGGGTAAGCGCAGCGCCACCCGGCATTTCTCCCCCAATCTCCATAAAGTGAACTCCCTCGCATCACAGGCGAAGCGGCAATGCTATCCTCTTCAGGCTGTTTTTTCGCCACGCCTTTTTCTGTGGCGTGGTTATTTTTAGTCAAAGAGGATCTTATATGAAACGTTTGCCCTTGCTGGCAGCATTACCCTTGCTTTGCGCGTCGCTTGCTTCCGCCGCGCCCCTGATGTCCGTGGGCTACTTTAACGGGGGTGGCGACGTCACCGCCGGACCGGGTGGCGATATCAATAAACTCGACGTTCGCCAGATCACCCACCTGAACTACTCGTTTGGTCTGGTCTACAACAACGAGAAAGACGAAACCAACGCCGCACTGAAAGATCCGGCGAAGCTGCATCAAATCTGGTTATCCCCGAAAGTGGCGTCCGACCTGGCGTTAATTCCTCAGCTTCGTAAACAAAACCCGAACCTGAAAGTCCTGCTGTCCGTGGGCGGCTGGGGAGCGCGCGGTTTTTCTGGCGCAGCGGCAACCCAGGAGAGCCGCGCGGTGTTTATTCGTTCCGCGCAGGAGATCGTCAATAAATACGGCCTGGACGGGATCGATCTCGACTGGGAATTCCCGGTCAACGGCGCGTGGGGGCTGGTCGAGAGTAACCCTGCCGACAGGGATAATTTCACCGCGCTGTTAAAAGAGCTGCGTGACGCGTTTGGTCAGAAGAAGCTGGTCACGATTGCGGTGGGCGCGAATGCGGAAAGTCCGAAAAGCTGGGTGGACGTGAAGGCCATTGCCCCCCTGCTCGACTACATCAACCTGATGACCTACGACATGGCGTACGGAACCCAGTACTTCAACGCCAATCTGTATGACTCCAGCGCCTGGCCAACGGTGGCCGAGGCCGATAAATACAGCGTCGATTTTGTAGTCAATAACTACCTGGCCGCCGGGCTTAAGCCGCAGCAGATGAACCTCGGAATCGGTTTTTACGGTCGCGTACCGAAGCGCGCCGTTGAACCGGGCATCGACTGGAGCAAACCGGACGCGCAAAACAATCCGGTGACCCAGCCCTACTTCGGCCCGCGGGAAATTGGCCTGTTTAAATCGCTTGGCTACGATCTGACCAAAGATACCTATGTGAAATACAATGATATCGTCAGCAAGCTGTTGAACGATCCGCAGAAACGCTTTACCGAACACTGGGACGATCGGGCGAAGGTACCGTGGCTGTCGGTAAAATCGGCCGACGGGAAGGCGCTGTTTGCGATCTCCTATGAGAACCCGCGTTCCGTGGCGATCAAAGCGGATTACATCAAGGAGAAAGGTCTCGCAGGCGCCATGTTCTGGGAGTATGGCGCGGATGACAACAATCAGTTAGCGAAGCAGCTGGCGGAGTCGCTCGGGATCCCGCATAAGTAGTACGACATCAAGCCCTCTCCCGACGGGAGAGGGTTGGGTAAGGGCATCACCCGCACCGTTATTGCATTTTCATCGTCGCAATCGGCTTCGGCGTGATGCCAAACTCTTCTTTCAGCTCGCGCTTGCTCTTCATCACCATCTGACCGTTGGTGTCGATAGTCATGTGCTGCGCCTCGGTATTGTTACGCGCCTGCCACAGCATCACCAGCTGCAAGCTGTTCTCTTTTTGCTCCGGGGTCAGCGCCCCACCGTCCGGCCATTTTCCCAGCTCAACGGCCGTCACCAGACGCTGATACACCTCCGGGGTCATGCTAGCAATCATGTCATCAATATTCACGATCTCTCCCTTTCAAAGGAATAATTTGCTGAATCGTTTTTTCAACCTTTGGTCTGGTCGCCGTTTTCGTCATCGGTAAAGCTCATTGACGCCGAATTGACGCAGAAACGCTCCCCCGTCGGCTGCGGGCCGTCCGGAAAAACGTGCCCGAGATGGGCGTCACAGTTTCCGCAACGAATTTCGGTACGCACCATGCCGTGCGAGGAGTCCGTCAGGTAGCGGATCGCATCGTCGCTGACAGGCTCGTAAAAGCTCGGCCAGCCGCAGCCAGAATCATACTTAGTCTGGGAGTTGAACAGCGGTGCATCACACACCAGGCAGTGGTAGACGCCTTCCCGCTTATTGTGCAGCAGACGCCCGGTAAACGGCGGTTCTGTGCCGTGATTTTGCGTCACGTAAAACTGCATTTCTGTCAGGTTTTTTTTCAGATCGTCGGGGTTATGTTGGTTCGACATATGCTTACATCTCGCTGTTGAAACAGACATCTTTTAACCCAGATTCTAACAAAACATTAACACCCGCGCGTGCACTTTTGTTCTAAACTTATGTGTCGCGAAAAGGCGGTCGGGCAATTGTGATCAATTTCACATTTTAATCCCGTGAGGCCTTTAAAATTCCTGGCGCAGCCCCCATGTGGTTGCTAGCTCAAAGGGAAAGTGAGGCGAGTCAGTCGCACAAACGTTAGTCACAGGATTGATTTGTCGCAATGATTGACACGATTCCGCTTGACGCTGCGTAAGGTTTTTGTAATTTTACAGGCAACCTTTTATTCACTAACAAATAGCTGGTGGAATATATGACTATCAAAGTAGGTATCAACGGTTTTGGCCGTATCGGCCGTATTGTTTTCCGTGCTGCTCAGAAACGTTCTGACATCGAAATCGTTGGTATCAACGATCTCCTGGACGCTGAATACATGGCGTACATGCTGAAGTACGACTCAACTCACGGTCGTTTCGACGGCACCGTTGAAGTGAAAGACGGCCACCTGGTTGTTAACGGCAAAACCATCCGCGTTACTGCTGAGAAAGACCCAGCTAACCTGAAATGGAACGAAATCGGTGTTGACGTTGTAGCTGAAGCGACCGGTATCTTCCTGACCGACGAAACTGCACGTAAACACATCACTGCGGGCGCGAAGAAAGTTGTTCTGACTGGTCCATCCAAAGACAACACCCCAATGTTCGTTCGTGGTGCAAACTTCGAAACTTACGCTGGCCAGGACATCGTTTCCAACGCATCCTGCACCACCAACTGCCTGGCACCGCTGGCTAAAGTGATCAACGACAACTTCGGCATCATCGAAGGTCTGATGACTACCGTTCACGCTACCACCGCTACTCAGAAAACCGTTGATGGCCCGTCTCACAAAGACTGGCGCGGCGGCCGTGGCGCGGCTCAGAACATCATCCCATCTTCTACCGGTGCTGCTAAAGCAGTAGGTAAAGTACTGCCAGAACTGAATGGCAAACTGACTGGTATGGCGTTCCGCGTTCCAACTCCTAACGTATCCGTTGTTGACCTGACCGTTCGTCTGGAAAAAGCTGCTTCTTACGAAGAAATTAAGAAAGCAATCAAAGCTGCTTCCGAAGGCCCAATGAAAGGCGTTCTGGGTTACACCGAAGACGACGTTGTATCTACCGATTTCAACGGCGAAGTGTGCACTTCCGTGTTCGATGCTAAAGCAGGTATCGCACTGAACGACAACTTCGTGAAACTGGTTTCCTGGTACGACAACGAAACTGGCTACTCTAACAAAGTACTGGACCTGATCGCTCACATCTCCAAATAAGTTGAGATGAGTGCTTGATCTTAAAAGGCGACTTCGGTCGCCTTTTTTATTGTTTTTTAGACAGAGGATTGCTTAATGATTAATAAAATTTTTGCACTTCCGGTAGTCGAACAACTTACCCCTGTGCTCTCCCGCCGTCAGATTGACGGTGCCGATCTCATCGTCGTCGATCATCCGCGCGTTAAAGCCTCCGTAGCGCTCAATGGCGCCCACCTGCTCTCCTGGAAACCAGAAGGCGAAGAAGAAGGCCTGTGGCTGAGCGATGCCACCTCGTTCAAAAAAGGGGCGGCGATCCGTGGCGGCGTACCGATCTGCTGGCCATGGTTTGGCCCGTCAGCGCAGCAGGGTTTACCGTCTCACGGTTTCGCCCGTAACCAGCAGTGGACGCTGAAGGCGCATAACGAAGATGATAACGGCGCGGTGTTGACCTTTGAGCTCCAGGCGAACGATGAAACACGCGCCCTGTGGCCACACGAGTTCACTCTGTATGCCCGCTTCAAGCTGGGTAAAACCTGCGAAATTGAGCTGGAAGCGCACGGCGAATTCGAAACCACCTCCGCGCTGCACACCTATTTCAACGTAGGCGACATCCAGGCCGTTAAGGTGAGCGGACTGGGCGATACCTTCATCGACAAAGTGGATAACGCGAAAGAAGGCAAGCTGGACGATGGCGTGCAGAGCTTCCCGGATCGTACCGACCGCGTTTATCTGCACCCGGAAGCCTGTAGCGTGATCCACGACAGCGCGCTGAACCGCGGTATTGACGTGGTTCACCACCACCACAGCAACGTGGTCGGCTGGAACCCGGGCCCGGCCCTTTCCGTCAGCATGGCGGATATCCCGGACGACGGTTACAAAACCTTCGTGTGTGTGGAAACCGCGTGTGTGACTGTGCCGCAGAAAACCAGCGAAGAAAAACCGTCCCGCTTAGGCCAGACGATCAAGATAGTGAAGCGTCAGGCATAACAAAAAACAAACGGGGCGCAAGCGCCCCGTTTTAATACATAACGTTCAGATCAGAACTTGTAGGTCACACCCACGGAGAAGATGCCGGACCAGGACTTGTCGACCATCGGGCTGTCCTTCACTTCGTCGCTCAGACGGGTATAACGGCCAGTACCGTACACGTTCCAGTCGCCGAGGAAGTTATAGGAGGCGGTGAGTTCCAGGTACGGATCCCAGCCATCATCAGCGCTGTAGCTATTCAGACCACTGCGGCGAGACTCAGCCTTAGACACGCCATAGTAGTAGTCATTGTAATTCTCGCTGCTGTACTGCACACCGATACCCGGCGTCAGGGTCACCGCGCCGTTGGTATAGCGATAAAGCCACGCCAGATCCCAGATGAAGCCGTTGCTGTTGTCCAGGGTATCGCCCGCCAGCGCCGTGCGCAGGAAGCCATACTGGGTGTTATGCACATATGAAAGCCCCGCCATCAGCGAGCTTCTGCGCTTGTCCAACTGACGAAGCGCATTGCTGTCGCTGTCGCCTGGTTTAAAGTACGTTGGGTCGTAATAGGCCATGATGGAGAGCTTATCGGCCGTATCGTTCCACAGATAGTAGCCGCCGCCCAATCCACGGAACCAGAAGTTATCGCCTTCATAGGTGACAACGGGGACAGGATAAACGTCGCGGTCATACTGCTTGTACGGGCTGTTGATCACGCCAGCACCCGCGCCAACAGTCCACTGGCTCTCAGCCTGTACGGTGCTCGCTGCGGTCGCGGCAAGGATGCCCAATGCCAGAAGTTTGAGTTTGGTCACAATCCATTCTTTCCTGTAGTCAAATAATCAGCGGGTGAAGTGTAACCGCCATTCCCGTACATCCCAAAATTTTTTGCGCGCTAATCTGTTTGATTAACCCGTTATTTTTCATTTTTCAGATGACAACCCGCTTTCATTTATGTGAACGCTAAATGAAAAACCCTCCTTTCGCTTATAACCACAGTGGAAATTTTTGGATGAGTTATTGATATGTCATTGAAAGTAGATTTTATGCGTATGCAAGTTTTGCAATTGCCATCTACGCTTTAATTTAAGAAGAGGTTTTGCTGAACACCCTGCGGTTCATAGCCTTCGACCTGGCACACAGGTTGCTGCTCTGGAGGTGAGGTGCGAAAAATTCTCTTCCGGGAGCCTCCACTACTCATACGAACGGCTCTTATCCTGTGCTAAAAAACGAAAGGACGGCATGCCATGAATATATTCGATCACTATCGCCAGCGCTATGAAGCTGCCAAGGACGAAGAGTTCACACTGCAGGAGTTTCTTACCATTTGTCGGCAAGATCGCAGTGCCTATGCCAATGCGGCAGAACGGCTATTGATGGCTATCGGTGAGCCAAACATGGTCGATACTGCCCTGGAGCCACGGCTTTCCCGTCTATTTTCGAATCGGGTGGTCGCCCGATACCCGGCGTTTGAAGAGTTCTACGGCATGGAAGACGCCATCGAGCAGATCGTCTCCTACCTGAAGCATGCCGCTCAGGGGCTGGAAGAGAAGAAGCAAATCCTTTATCTGCTGGGTCCTGTCGGCGGGGGTAAATCCTCCCTGGCTGAACGGCTGAAGGCGCTGATGCAGCGCGTGCCGATCTATGTCCTGAGCGCCAACGGCGAGCGCAGCCCGGTGAATGACCATCCGCTGTGCCTGTTTAATCCGCAGGAGGATGCGCAGATTCTGGATAAAGAGTTTGGCATTCCGCACCGCTATCTCGGCACCATCATGTCGCCGTGGGCGGCAAAACGTCTGCATGAGTTTGGCGGGGATATCACCAAATTCCGCGTCGTGAAGGTCTGGCCATCCATTCTTGAGCAAATCGCCATTGCTAAAACCGAGCCCGGTGACGAGAACAACCAGGATATCTCGGCGCTGGTGGGTAAAGTCGATATCCGTAAGCTGGAGCATCACGCGCAAAACGATCCGGATGCCTACGGTTATTCAGGTGCGCTGTGCCGCGCCAACCAGGGGATTATGGAATTTGTCGAGATGTTTAAAGCACCGATCAAAGTGCTGCATCCGCTGCTGACCGCCACGCAGGAAGGCAACTACAACGGGACGGAAGGTATCTCCGCCCTGCCGTTTAACGGGATTATCCTCGCTCATTCGAACGAATCTGAGTGGGTAACCTTCCGTAACAACAAAAACAATGAGGCGTTCCTTGACCGAGTCTATATCGTCAAAGTGCCTTATTGCCTGCGGATCTCCGAAGAGATCAAGATTTACGAAAAACTGCTCAACCACAGTGAGCTGATGCATGCCCCTTGCGCGCCGGGAACTCTGGAAACGCTGTCGCGCTTCTCGATCCTGTCGCGCCTGAAAGAGCCGGAAAACTCCAGCATCTACTCGAAAATGCGCGTTTATGACGGGGAAAGCCTGAAAGATACCGACCCGAAAGCGAAATCGTACCAGGAATACCGCGATTACGCCGGGGTCGACGAAGGGATGAACGGTCTGTCGACGCGTTTCGCGTTTAAGATCCTCTCCCGGGTCTTCAACTTCGACCACGCGGAAGTGGCCGCTAACCCGGTCCACCTGTTCTACGTGCTGGAACAGCAGATTGAACGCGAGCAGTTCCCGCAGGAGCAGGCTGAACGCTACCTGGAGTTCCTGAAAGGCTACCTGATCCCGAAATACGCCGAGTTCATTGGCAAAGAGATCCAGACCGCCTACCTGGAATCCTATTCCGAATATGGCCAGAACATCTTTGACCGCTACGTCACCTACGCTGACTTCTGGATCCAGGATCAGGAGTACCGCGACCCGGACACCGGCCAGCTGTTTGACCGTGAGTCCCTGAACGCGGAGCTGGAAAAAATCGAGAAGCCGGCCGGGATCAGCAACCCGAAAGACTTCCGAAACGAGATTGTGAACTTCGTGCTGCGCGCCAGAGCGCATAACAATGGCCGCAATCCAAACTGGACCAGCTACGAAAAACTGCGCACGGTTATCGAGAAGAAAATGTTCTCCAACACGGAAGAGCTATTGCCGGTCATCTCGTTTAACGCCAAAACCTCCACCGACGAGCAGAAAAAGCACGACGATTTTGTCGACCGTATGATGGAGAAAGGCTATACCCGCAAACAGGTCCGCCTGCTCTGCGAATGGTACCTGCGCGTGCGCAAATCGTCTTAACACAAGTGCCCGGCAGCGCCTTTGCTGACCGGGCCGCTGAAAGTTGGCAAATGCAGTACGGGGGATATATGACCTGGTTTATTGACCGGCGTCTTAACGGCAAAAACAAGAGCACGGTGAATCGCCAGCGCTTCTTGCGCCGTTATAAATCGCAAATTAAACAGTCGATCTCCGAGGCCATCAACAAACGCTCGGTGACCGACGTCGACAGCGGTGAATCCGTCTCCATCCCCAACGATGACATCAGCGAACCGATGTTTCATCAGGGGCGTGGCGGCCTTCGCCATCGCGTGCACCCAGGAAATGACCACTTCGTCCAGAATGACAGAATCGAGCGGCCACAAGGCGGAGGCGGCGGTTCTGGCAGCGGTCAGGGACAGGCCAGCCAGGACGGTGAAGGCCAGGATGAGTTCGTCTTCCAGATATCTAAAGACGAGTATCTCGACCTGCTGTTCGAAGATCTGGCCCTGCCGAATCTGAAAAAGAATCAGCATCGCCAGCTCAATGAATACAAAACCCACCGCGCGGGCTATACCGCAAACGGCGTGCCCGCCAACATCAGCGTCGTGCGTTCGCTGCAAAACTCGCTGGCGCGACGTACGGCGATGACGGCGGGTAAACGGCGCGAACTGCGCGAGCTGGAAACCAGCCTGAAGGTGGTGGAAAACACGGAACCGGCGCAGCTGCTGGAAGAGGAGCGCCTGCGTAAAGAGATTGCCGAACTGCGGGCGAAGATCGACCGGGTACCGTTTATCGACACCTTCGACCTGCGCTACAAGAACTACGAAAAACGTCCGGAGCCGTCCAGCCAGGCGGTGATGTTCTGTCTGATGGACGTATCAGGCTCGATGGATCAGGCGACGAAGGATATGGCTAAGCGTTTTTATATTCTGCTCTATCTGTTCCTGAGCAGAACCTATAAGAACGTGGAGGTGGTCTACATTCGCCATCATACTCAGGCAAAAGAGGTGGATGAACATGAGTTCTTCTACTCGCAGGAGACCGGTGGCACCATCGTGTCGAGCGCCCTGAAGCTGATGGATGAGGTGGTGAAGGAGCGCTACGATCCGGCGCAGTGGAACATCTATGCCGCGCAGGCATCGGATGGTGATAACTGGGCGGATGACTCGCCGCTGTGTCATGAAATTCTGGCGAAGAAGATCCTGCCGGTGGTGCGTTACTACAGCTACATTGAAATTACCCGTCGCGCCCACCAGACGCTGTGGCGTGAATATGAGCATCTGCAAGCGATGTTCGATAACTTCGCGATGCAGCACATTCGTGACCAGGATGACATCTATCCGGTCTTCCGGGAACTGTTCCAGAAACAATCGTCCACCAGCAATGCATGACCCAACAGCCAGCGCTCCCGCTGGCTGTTTTCTTTCAGCCCTCTCCGTCCCGTGCTAAGGTAACAAGCTGCGTATTGACAAATCACAGGTGAAATCATGATGTCTGGTGACGTGACTGGGACGACGACCCATCAGCAGCTTATCAGCTTATTAACCGAGCAGGGTGCGCGTTTTCGCGTGATGGAGCATGAGGCCGTTGGAAAATGCGAAGCGGTCAGTGAAATTCGCGGGACCGATATCCGACAGGGTGCAAAAGCGCTGGTCTGCAAGGTAAAAGGCAACGGCGTAAAGAAACATATTCTGGCTATCCTCGCCGCCGATCGGCAGGCCGATCTGAGCCTGCTTGCCCGCCATTTCGGTGGGCTTAAGGCCTCTCTCGCCAGTCCGGCGGAGGTGGACGCCCTTACCGGCTGCGTTTTCGGCGCCATTCCCCCGTTCAGCTTTCATCCGGATTTGACGCTGGTCGCCGATCCGCTGCTGTTTGAGCGTTTCGACGAGATCGCCTTTAACGCTGGCCTGCTGGAAAAGTCGGTGATTATGGATACCCAGGACTATCTGCGCATCGCCCGTCCTGAGCTTGTGACCTTCCGGAAACAATAAATACAGAGGCTGGCTAACGGTCAGCCGTTTTCCAGCAGCAGCACGGACGCGATCAGAATAATCGCGATGATAAAAAACGAAGAGGAGATAACCAGCGTTTCGACAAACATAGGATCGTTCATGATGCCCTCAGCGTTGCCCCGATCACCCCTTTTTTACCCCCGCCAAATGACAGCGACATGACAGCGATGCATAAATAAAACGACTATTTTGCCGCTGAAACGATTCTGAGCGAAATATGGTCCGCTGCGTAAAGTCACTCATTATATGATTTATTTGTTACCGGTATCACGAAAAGAAATTAACGTAACCCCGATGCCAGATCTCGTAATTGTTAACCTTTTCATCATGGTTAACTCTGTTAACGGAGCACCTCATAAATAAACCTTACACTGGCAAGGTGAATACAATGACCGAAATAATTACCCGTAAAGAAAAAATCAGTTATGGGTTAGGCGATATGGCGAGCCATATTGGGCTGGATAACGTCATTATTTTTCTGACGTTTTACTATACGGATGTGGTGGGTCTGCCTGCGGCATTCGTGGGCACTATGTTTCTTCTGGCAAGAACCGCCGATGCCATAATAGACCCGGCGATGGGCTATATCGCCGACAGGACGCGCACACGCTGGGGCAAATTCCGCCCGTGGATGCTGTGGCTGGCGCTGCCCTTTGGGGCCAGCTGTCTGCTGACCTACGCCGTACCGGAGTCGCTCGATCTGCATGGTAAAATGATTTTCGCTACCGTCAGCTATACCCTGATGATGCTGATGTATACCGCGATTAATATCCCCTATTGCTCTATGGGCGCGGTAATTACCCCTGACAACGATGCGCGAATTTCCCTCCAGTCTTATCGCTTTTTCCTGGCCACGCTGGGCGGCGCGCTGTCGACATTCTTTATGATGCCGCTGGCAGAGTTTTTAGGCGGCGACGATAAATTGCTGGGCTACCGCTGGGCGATGGCCATTATGGCGACCGTCGCGGTCGTCATGTTCTGGATCTGCTTCGCCAATACGCGCGAGCGTATTAAGGCTCCCGCCACCCACAATAATTATCTTGCGGAACTGCGGGATTTATTACGAAACGACCAATGGCGTGTTGTCGCCGTACTGGTAATAACCAACATTGGTTTTGGCGTTATTCGCCTTGGCGCAATGATGTATTTCGTCACGTATTATCTCGGTAGCGCGAGCTATTTTATGTGGATGCTCGGCGCGCATATTCTCGGAAAAGCCGCAGGCAGCGCGCTGGCTAAACGTCTGACGCAGAACGTAAGTAAAGTGCAGATGTTTGGCTACTGTTCCGTGCTGGCGGGAGTACTCAGTATCGCCCTGTTCTTTGCGCCTAAGTCGGTGCTGATTCTGGTACCTATGACGTTCATCGTCTCCACCCTTTACCAGGCCACCACCACGCTGATGTGGGTGATGATGGCAGACGTCGCCGACTATGGCGAATGGAAACAGGGCAAACGCATGGACGGCGTGATCTTCTCCACCTTCCTCGCCGTACTCAAGCTGGGGATGGCAATCAGCGGCGCGATTGTTGGCTGGACGCTGGGCTTAAGCGGCTATGTGGCCAATGCCCCGGAACAGACCACCACGGCGATGTACTGCATCATTGCCCTCTTCACCCTCGTGCCTGGCGTCTTGTCGCTCTGCGCGTTTGCCACGCTGCGCTGGTACAAGCTCGACGACAGCACCATGCAGTCTATCCATCTCGCCAAACACCCCGTTTAGAAGGACGCGTTATCCATGAGTGAGCTGATTCAACATTCCAACAGTATCGAGTGGCGTTTTGAACGTCAGATCCTGCGTATTGAACCCTGGGGGGAAAACAGCCTGCGCGTCAGGGCCACCTGTTCCCCGACGTTCGATGAAGCCTTGCAGGCGCTGTTACCCGCTGCACCTTGCGAAGCTGAAATCGTCGCCGAAGCGGAAAGCCTGACGCTGCGCAACGGCAATATCACCGCGAGGCTGAACCTTAAAGGTCAGCTGGCCTTTTACAATCAGCGCGGTGAGCTGCTGCTGGAGGAGATGTGGCGCCAGCGTTCTACGGTCGGTATCGGTGCCAGCGAGAAGAGTCAGGATAAATACGTCAGCGCCCTGAAGCTGGATGGTCGCGAATTTAAGCCGCTGATGGGCGGCAAATATCAGCTCACTGTCCGGTTTGAATCGCGTCCGGAAGAACGCATCTATGGTATGGGTCAGTATCAACAGCCGTGGCTGGATCTGAAAGGCTGCACGCTGGAACTGGCGCAGCGCAACTCTCAGGCAAGCGTCCCCTTTATGCAGTCCAGCCTTGGCTATGGCCTGCTGTGGAACAATCCTGCGATTGGCGAAGCCAGCTTTGCTAAAAACCAGACGGAATGGCGCGCCCGGGTCACAGGTGAAATGGACTACTTGATCACTGCCGCTGACACGGTGGCGGAGATCACCCGCCAGTATGTGAAAGCCACCGGTATGCCCCCGGCAGCCCCGGCGTTTATCAGCGGGCTGTGGCAGTGTAAATTGCGATACCGCACCCAGCAGGAGGTGCTGGAGGTCGCGCGGGAGTATCGCCGCCGTAACCTGCCGCTGTCGGTCATGGTCATCGACTTTTTCCACTGGCCGAATCAGGGCACTTGGTGCTTCGATCCCGTGGACTGGCCCGATCCTAAAGCAATGGTCGATGAGCTGCGCGAAATGGGTATTGCGCTGATGGTGTCGGTGTGGCCAACGGTAGAGGCGCGCAGCGCCCTCTACCCGCAGATGAAAGCCAAAGGCTGGCTTGTCAGCAGCGAACGCGGCGTGCAGGTCAACCTCGATTTTATGGGCAATACGACGTTCTTTGACGCCACGCATCCCGAGGCACGCGAGTTTGTCTGGGATACGGTGAAGCGAAATTACTACGACATGGGCATCAAATTGTTCTGGCTCGACGAAGCGGAACCGGAGTACCGCGCCTATGATTTTGATAACTATCGCTACCACGCCGGTCCGGTGCTGGAAGTGGGCAACCGCTACCCGCGCGATTTTGCGCAGGGCTTTTACGATGGGCTACAGGCAAACGGTGAAACTGAGATAGTTAACCTGGTACGCTGCGCCTGGGCTGGCAGCCAGCGCTATGGCGTGCTGGCGTGGTCGGGTGATGTCCACTCCTCGTTCCATGCTTTTCGCAATCAGCTCGCCGCCGGACTGAATATGGGGCTGGCGGGGATCCCGTGGTGGACTACCGATATCGGCGGCTTCCAGGGAGGGAACGTCAACGACCCGGCGTTCCACGAATTGCTGATCCGCTGGTTCCAGTGGGCGGTGTTTACGCCGGTTCTGCGCATGCACGGCTATCGCGAGCCGCAGATCCAGCCCCCGGAGCGCTATCGGGACGGTATTCCTCAATGTAACAGCGGTTCGCCTAATGAGCTGTGGAGTTACGGAGAAGAGAATTACGCCATCATGCAGCACTGGCTTACCGTGCGCGAAACCCTGCGCCCGTATATTGACGCGCTGTACCAGCAGGCGCATCTGCACGGAGACCCGCTAATGCGTCCGCTGTTCTGGCACTATCCGCAGGATAAGCAGAGCTGGGCGTGTGAAGATCAGTATCTGTTTGGCGAAGATCTTCTCGTGGCGCCGGTTATGCAGGCCGGCCAGCGTGAGCGCGATGTCTGGTTACCGAATGGCAATAGCTGGGTCGCCCTTAACGGCGAACGCTACCCCGGCGGGGAGCATATCCGGGTGCCCGCGACGCTGGAAACCATCCCGGTGTTTATCCGCGACGGGAGTCCGCTTATCCCTCAACTGGTGAACTGACTTCAGGCAAGCGCCCAAAAATAGACAATTTTTTCACTAAAGCCTGCCTGCCGTCGCGTTTGCGCGTAAAGTAAGCAGGCTTACTATTTTTGGCAAGGATCCCGTCATGCTCGACCCTACTCTGCTTATACTTCTGGCCCTGGCTGCTTTGGGTTTTATCAGCCACAACACCACCGTCGCGATTTCCATTCTGGTACTGATCATCGTTCGCGTTACGCCGCTAAACACCTTCTTCCCGTGGATTGAAAAACAGGGGCTAACCATCGGGATCATTATTTTGACCATCGGCGTGATGGCACCGATTGCCAGCGGAACGCTGCCGGCCTCAACGCTGCTGCACTCCTTTGTGAACTGGAAATCGCTGGTGGCGATTGCGGTGGGCGTTTTTGTCTCCTGGCTTGGCGGACGCGGCGTGACGCTGATGAGCAGCCAGCCCTCACTGGTGGCCGGCCTGCTGGTGGGCACCGTGCTGGGCGTGGCGCTGTTTCGTGGCGTGCCGGTTGGCCCGCTAATTGCTGCCGGGCTGGTTTCGCTGTTTATCGGGAAGTCGTAGTCAGGCTGGCGATATAGCGGGCGGGCGTCTGCCCCAGCCCTTTCTTAAACATGGTGATAAAGGCGGTGGTGGAGTCATACCCCAGCGCCTGCGCCGCCTGCTGTACTGACTTCCCGCCGATCAAGAACTGCAACGCGACAATCAGCTGGAGCTGGTGACGCCAGCGGCGAAAGCTTAACCCGGTCTCTTTCACCACCAGCCGCGCCAGATTGCGCTCGCTCATGGCAAAGTGGCTGGCCCACTGGGCCAGCGTCTGCCAGGCGGCAGGCTCATTTGCCATGGTCTCACTCATCAGGCGAATTTTCGGATGCGGGGAAACCGGCAGTTGGAGATGCTCCTGCGGTTGCAGGGGCAGTTCGTCAAACAGGACGTCAACCAGTCGGCCAGTCGCGGGAAGCGGCAGTTCTTCCCGCGACCTGTCCGCGAGCGCCAGCACCAGTTCCCGCACCAGGGGCGATATTTTCAGCGTACAGGTACGCGCCGGCAGGTCGAGCGCACCGGGTTCAATAAACAGCAGGCAGAGCTGCGCGCCGGGCGTCGCCCTGTTACTGTGCGGCGTTTGCCCCGGGATCCACACCGCATACTGGGGCGGCACCATCAGCATCGCGTTTTCCACTTCGCAGGTTATCGCCCCACCCAGCGCCATAATCAGCTGCCCTTTGCGGTGTTGATGAAGCGGAATAAATTGTTCTTGTGCCACCACACGGATGCGAAAGGCCACCGCCGCATCGTTCTGGCTGTCGGGATCGTAGCCGTCGAGCCCCAGTCCGTACATAAAGTTGTCCGATATTAGCGATAAACTGTCATTTTAGCCTGATTTCAACCACGACTTAAATCGGTATTGTATGCGCTCGCCTGAACGTAAGAGACAATAATGACTACTGCTATTCAACCTTCCGGGAAACAGGGTGCGCTGCTGATTGCAGGTATCCTGATGATTGCCACGACGCTGCGCGTCACGTTTACCGGCGTCGCCCCCCTGCTCGATACCATTCGTCAGGACTATGGCTTAAGCACGGCGCAAACCGGTCTGCTCACGACGCTGCCGCTGCTGGCCTTCGCGTTAATCTCTCCCCTTGCCGCAGGCGTCGCCCGGCGGTTGGGCATGGAGCGCAGCCTTTTTATCGCGCTGCTGCTGATATGCATCGGGATTGGCATACGTTCGCTGCCGTCGGCGTCGCTGCTGTTTATCGGTACGGCGGTCGTTGGCTGCGGGATTGCGCTGGGCAATGTCCTGTTACCCGGACTAATCAAACGCGATTTTCCGGGCCAGGTCGCAAAACTCACGGGGGCGTATTCGCTGACGATGGGGGCCGCCGCTGCCGCAGGATCGGCGCTGATCGTCCCGCTGTCTCTGGGGAATGCCGGCTGGCACGGGGCGCTGCTGATGCTGATGTTCTTCCCGCTGGTGGCGCTGCTGCTGTGGTTACCGCAATGGCGCCAGAAGCCGGTCGCAACCCTGACGGGAGCGGGCGCGCTGCACAACCGGGCCATCTGGCGCTCCGCCCTTGCCTGGCAGGTGACGCTTTTTCTGGGCATCAACTCACTGATTTACTACGTCATAATCGGCTGGTTGCCCGCAATTCTGATCAGCCACGGCTACAGCGAAACGCAGGCGGGCTCCATGCACGGCCTTCTCCAGCTGGCCACCGCTGTTCCCGGTCTCGCCATTCCGCTTATCCTGCGCCGTCTTCGCGATCAGCGTGGCATTGCCGGGCTTGTCGCCCTGATGTGCGCCGTAAGCGCAGCCGGATTCTGGTTTGCGCCGCAGCTGGCCGTCGTCTGGACGCTGGTGTTTGGCTTTGGATCCGGCGCCACCATGATCCTCGGCCTGACCTTTATCGGGCTGCGCGCCAGTTCGGCCCATCAGGCTGCCGCGCTTTCCGGCATGGCGCAGTCCATTGGCTATCTTCTGGCGGCCTGTGGGCCACCGCTGATGGGGAAAATTCACGATACCGCCGGAGACTGGCGTATTCCGCTGCTCGCCTGCGCGCTGGCTGCGGTGGTGATGGCTCTCTGCGGCATGCTGGCCGGGCGCGATCGGGAAATCACACCCCGCTGACACACAAGGCAGACCTTTCGGTCTGCCTTTTTATCCCTGCGCCGCCCGCAGCATGGCCTGGGCCAGCACCACCGGACGCCCTTGCAGCGCGGCCCGCTCATGCTGGAACAGGGTGATCACAAAGAAGGGATGGGTCACCAGCTCTGCCGCGCGGATCTCGCCCTGTTCGTCCCAGCCCGTCACGCGCATGTCGCCCCGCTCAAGCTGCCGGGCAAACTCAGGCGAGACGCCGTAATTGCAGTGATACCCTTCCTGAATTTCCGGCTTCCCGTACGCTTTGGCAATCAGGGTGTTGTTCCGCAGTTCGATCGCGTCGGTTTGTTCCACCAGCGAGCAGGCCAGCGGCGCAATCACCATCCTCCCTTCGGTATCGGTTTCGGCATGGCCTGCATCGTGCCAGCCCAGCACGTTGCGGGCATATTCAATCAGCGCATGCTGGAACCCGCCGCAGGTGCCAAGAAAGGGGATGCTGTTTTCGCGCGCGTAACGCGCCGCAATAAACGCCGCCTCGGTGTTTTTATATGGGCTTGCCGGAACCAGCCAGATGGCATCGTAACCGACCAGGTCTTCGGGACTGGTGAGCTCAGGCGTGGCGAGCCAGTCATAATCCGCGGTGAGATCCAGAACCGCAGCGGCGTCGTCAATCGCCAGCGGGATCGCCTGGTGCGCAATAACATCGGGATTGTAATCACCAACCAGCGCAATGCGCAGCGTCGTTTTAACCGGGGAGAGTTCCATGAGAGATTCCTTATGCCGGAGGATTTTCAGATAACATAAGGAACCTCAGACTACCGATCTTTTGCAATTATCACAATACCTTAAATTGGGTGGATAAAAGCCTGGTGCTATAGTGTTCTTGCTGAACGTCACACAACAGTAGGGAGGAAAACGGATGATTCAATGCAAACGCGTGTATGAAGAGGCAACGTCAGACGATGGTTACCGGGTGCTGGTAGACAGACTCTGGCCACGAGGAATAAAAAAGAGCGATCTTGCCTACGATGAGTGGTGCAAATCGCTAACGCCGTCGAGCGAACTGCGTAAAGCCTTCCACGGTGAAGCGATCGATTTCACCGCGTTCAGTGAAGCCTATCGAAAAGAGCTGGCGCAGCATCAGGATGAAGGCAAACGCCTTGCGGCCCTCGCCCGACAGCAGACCGTGACGCTACTCTATGGTGCGAAAAATACGGAGCAGAATCACGCGCGGGTGCTGGCGGACTGGCTGCGGAGATTTTGATTAGCCGATCGCCAGCTCATCAACGATGCGTGGCATCTCGTCCGGCGTCAGCGGCATCAGATGTTCCGGGCGAACAAACGCAAAACCGTGCTGGTTATCAAACGCGTAGACATCACCGGTGACCAGCCACAGCGGGCGCGCTGACGTGGCGGGTAACTGCGTCATGACGCCGTTGACCGGGTTCACAAAACGCTGGCCTGGCTGACAGAGCCCAAACAGCTCAACGGATTTACCAATATTTCGACGGCCTGCCGTCGTACGCGCACCCACGATCATCGCCATGCTGCCCGGTTTTAACTGAAACATACTTCTTCTCGCAAACGTGCTGCCAGAAACTGGCTAAGAATAATCCTAAAGAGAAGTGTATCGCAGTTTTATTGCCGTTGTCATCTGGTCGGTTGCGGATGATCGCGGCGGTAGAGATCCCATTCATCGATCGTTTCTCCGCCTGGCAGTTTGCACTCGGTACGTACGCCCTGAGGGCTTTGAACAGGGATTTGCTCTCCCCCTTTCTCCAGACAGTACACTGACGCCGGGTTTGCCATACCAATAGCGTGCGGCGGCTCAGGCGCATCGGGAGGGGGTGTCTTTGATGAACATGCGGCCAACGGAAGTACCAGTGCCAGGAAAAGATATTTCATTTTCACGATCCTTCAGGGTGTTGAAAACGTCAGAGTAACGGGTCATCGCCGTTTTCTCCATGATTTCTCCATTAAACCTGCACGATTCGTCCCTATAGTGGGGTCTGTTCTCACTCTGATCAGAGAACATCATTCCGTAATCAAGATGTTTTGCCCCGGCCTTCGCGTCGGGGCTTTTTTTTAGCGCGCCCGCCCTGGTTTCCAGAAGAATATATAAAATTTCCCCTATTCATGTTTAACTATGACCGGAGTCTATAATTTCAGCATAACATGCAGATACAGAGGCCTTCTGCATGGGAGTCAACCTGCTTTATGTCAGATATCATTCTTGCCCGTGTTTCAGAAACCCTCGCCACCGAGCAATCTCTCGACAGTCTGGTGCGTCAGCTACTGGAAATGCTGGAAATTGTGACCGATATGGAATCAACCTACCTGACCAAAATCGATATCAACGCGCGTTTACAGCACATTTTATATGCCCGTAACAGTAAGCAAATGCAGATCCCGGAAGGGTTCAGCGTGCCCTGGGACGAAACGCTGTGTAAGCGCGCCATGGATAGCGACACGTTGTTCAGTAACGAGGTGCCTGGACGCTGGCCAGAATGTGAGGCTGCAAAAGCGCTGGGGATTACGACCTATATGAGCGTGCCGGTTCACCTTGCTGACGGTACCTTGTACGGCACGCTATGTGCGGCAAGCACCGCACAGAAACAGTTCAGCGAGCGTGGCGAGCAGGTGATCAGACTCTTTGCCGGGCTAATTGGTCAGTACATTCAGAAAGAGTCGCTGGTGCTTCAGCTTCGCGAAGCTAACGCCGCGCTCATTGCCTACTCATACACCGACGCCCTTACCGGCCTGCCAAACCGTCGCGCAATTTTTGAAAATCTCACCACCCTGTTCTCACTGGCGCGCCATCTTAACCGCAACGTCATGATTGCCTTTATTGACCTTGATGACTTCAAGCGAATCAATGACCAGTACGGTCATGAAGCGGGCGATCGGTTCCTCATTCAGGTCGGCAATCGGCTTACGCACGAGCAAACGCAGGACGAAATTATCGGCCGGCTCGGCGGCGATGAATTTCTGGTTGCCAGCCTGAGTGACAGCAATGATGGCGACGCCAGCTCAGAGGTCAACGCAATCAAAACCCGCCTCAACGGTCGTATCGCGGGCGAATATAGGTTAGGAAATGTCACTATTCTCTATCCCGGTGCAAGCTATGGCGTCGTTATTGTGGATCCTCACAGCACGGATGAAGATAGCGCCCTGCGCACCGCAGACCTCGCGATGTATCAGGATAAAAAGGGAAAAAGCAAAACAGGCTTTGTCGCGTTAGATTAAAACCGTACACTCTACGGCCTTATACAAACTCAAACAGGTGATGGCATGAGAATAGGGATCCTCTTTCCGGTTGTTATTTTTATCACGGCGGTGGTGTTTTTAGGCTGGTTTTTCCTTGGCGGATACGCCGCGCCGGGGGCATAAGTGAGAAAAACGACCCTCATCATGCTGATTGTGGCCATCGTAGCCGTAGCCGGTACCCAGCTGGGCTGGTGGTAACCCAAAGTAAAAAGGCCGCCATCAGGCAGCCTTTTTTAACACAGTTCAGATTTAGCTTTTGATTTTTCTGTAGATAAACAGAACAACCAGCGCGCCAATCACCGCGACGACAAAGCTGCCGAAGTTGAAGCCATCAACTCTGCCAAAGCCGAACAGGGTACTGATCCAGCCACCAACGACTGCACCCACAATCCCCAGAATGATCGTGACGATGAAACCGCCGCCATCTTTGCCCGGCATAATCCACTTCGCCAGGATACCCGCAATCAGCCCAAAGATAATCCAGGATAAAATTCCCATAGCTTTCCTCTCCGTATGGTTTTTGTCATTAAATCAACGACACAGAAAAGGATAGCACAGGATTTGAGAAAGGAAATTTGTGATAAGAATCACACGGTTCGTTTGAGTAAAATCTGAACAGTAAAAATTTGCCGTTCCACATGAATCGTGGGGTTGCATCTTTTATTGAGAAAGATTATCTTTCTCAATGCTGAATAGTTGAGCAAATCACTCAGGTATTCAGTACGACATTGCTCACATTGCTTCCAGTATTTCTTGCCCACTTTTTAGTGGGCTTTTTTTTGCCTGAACCCACCAAAATCTGGCGTTTTTTCACAGGTGGCGAAACGCTATTCTCTGTGGCTACTGAACAGCAAAGAATTGATTACATGAACGTATCGAGCAAATTTGTCATCTGCCTGAATCTTGTTTCTGCCAGTACGCTACTGTTACTGCTCTCCACACGGTTTGAGTGGTTCTGAATGGAATGTAGCCTGCACGGCGATACCGTGCTGGCTCTTCTCTCCTGCTTGTAGCTTTTATGACCTGTGTTAAGATCCCTGCACCTCAGGACGTGGCGGGACAGCAGGAATATGAAGAAGGCCATTAGCGTTGCTATCATCTCAACCTTTCTGGTCGTCCTGTCGCTGTATGCTGTTAACGCCATCATTGTTGAGCAGCAAAAGGAACGGCAGAGGGAGATCGCCCACACGCTGTTACGCTATTCCGAAGACTTGACGCAAATTATCGCCAGCACGCTTAAAACGACTTCCGTGAAGGGATGCGATAGCGCGAGTCTGAACGACTACCGTAAATTAAAGATGCAGAGTCTCTATTTCGCCGATGTGGGGTTTATTGAAAATGGGAAAATCACCTGCACCGCATTTTGGGGCAAGCTGGCAAATCCCATCGCCCTTCCCTCTGAGCTTCATGACACTCTGAACGGATTTAGCCTGGCGCAATTTTCACAGAAAGATTTTTTTGTGGGCAATGCGACAATTTATAACCATCTTATTATCTTCACGTCACGTTCAGCCTACGATAAATTTTCCCCCGTAACCGCCAATTATTCTCTTCGTTCTTCCACGAAAGATTTCGACCGGACCTTTTTCACCGTTACGTCTCCTACAGATAACCTTAGCCGCTTGTCGTCTCTGCTATTCACGCAGACCGTGACGCAGTGCAGCACCCGCTGGGATTTGTGCGTGACCGTCACCCATCACAATGCCGGACTGGCATCGCTGTCCCGCGTAGTGATGGTGCTCCTGTGTCTGTTTTTATACTTTATCTGGGTATCGCTGACGCTGTTTTCTCTGCGACTTTATGAAGACCGGCTATCTCTGGAGCGAACGCTGGTCAAGGCGGTGAAAGCGAATACTATCAGCGTACACTTTCAGCCCGTTATTCGGGTTGCTGATAAGAAAATCGTTGGGGTTGAAGTGTTATCGAGATGGCAGGATAACAACCACAAAGAGGTTTCTCCCGAGCTGTTTATCCCGTTGATTAAAAAAATTGGGCTGTATAACGTTTATTACCGGAACATGATTAAAAAATCCCTGTCGGAAATTGCCGCGCTGGCCACTGAACATCAGCTCATGATTTCACTGAACGTTGGGCGAACGGAAATTGAAGACGGCAAATTCCTGGCGGTATTACGCCATGAATGCCTACAGCACGCGCTTCCCTTATCGTTAATAAAGGTCGAATTATCCGAGAATGGCGTATCCACCTCGGCCATCCTTGAAGAGTTTTGTGAGGAGCTTAAATCGGCAGGCGTCAAAATTTCCATAGACGATTTTGGCGTGCAAAATTCTAATCTGGCCAGGCTGTCAAACCTCAAGTATGACGAAATCAAAGTGGATAAGTCTTTAGTGGATGGCATTAACGAGCATTATAAACAGGATATTCTGGCGATCTTTTGCGACGCGCTCGCTAAGCTGCACAAAACCCTCGTGTTTGAGGGCGTCGAAAGCGAAACGCAATATCAGTTCATCGCCCAGAGATATCCTGATGCCCTCGTGCAAGGCTGGTACTTTTCAAAATCGTTAACCCGGCGCGACCTGGCCAGCCTGCTGGCAGACTCAACGCGATGAAGCGTTATTCATTGCCCCATTGATTCAGGAAGTTTGCGATATCGTCAATGCGCGCTTCATCAATATCCGCCTGGAGAGCCATCTCCCGCTGCGCCTCTTCACTGATTTCCTCATTGTTATATAAGCGAGTGAGCAGCAGCTGGAAATAGCGTGCCAGCGGCGTACGCTCTGCCTCTTCGACCGGTTTCGCCGTTTCAGTCGCATACTCATCGACGATGTCATAATACTTGAGCGGGATATCATGGTTCATAGCGTTTTTCCGTCTTTTGTGCATAAAAAACGGGAACCCTCAGGCTCCCGTTGTCATCTAACCCAGCGAATGGATTACATGTTCGCGATAATCGCGTCGCCAAACTCTGAGCATTTCAGCAGTTTAGCGCCTTCCATCAGACGTTCAAAGTCATAGGTGACGGTTTTGGCGTTAATCGCGCCTTCCATACCTTTAACAATCAGGTCTGCGGCTTCGAACCATTCCATATGACGCAGCATCATCTCTGCGGACAGAATGATAGAGCCTGGGTTGACTTTGTCCTGGCCTGCGTATTTCGGTGCAGTACCGTGAGTGGCTTCGAACAGAGCGCACTCGTCACCGATGTTCGCGCCCGGCGCGATACCGATACCGCCAACCTGTGCTGCCAGCGCATCAGAGATGTAGTCACCGTTCAGGTTCATACAGGCGATCACGTCATACTCAGCAGGACGCAGCAGGATCTGTTGCAGGAACGCATCGGCGATCACATCTTTAATGACGATCTCTTTACCGGTGTTCGGGTTCTTAATCTTCTGCCATGGGCCGCCGTCGATCAGCTCACCGCCGAACTCTTCGGTCGCCAGCTGGTAGCCCCAGTCTTTGAACGCGCCTTCGGTGAACTTCATGATGTTGCCTTTATGCACCAGCGTCACAGAGTCACGGTCGTTGGTGATCGCGTATTCGATAGCTGCACGCACCAGACGCTTGGTCCCTTCTTCGGAGCACGGCTTAATGCCGATACCGCAATGCTCTGGGAAGCGAATTTTCTTCACGCCCATCTCTTCGCGCAGGAATTTGATCACTTTTTCTGCATCAGCAGAATCCGCTTTCCATTCGATACCGGCGTAGATGTCTTCTGAGTTTTCACGGAAGATAACCATGTCGGTCAGTTCCGGGTGCTTAACCGGGCTTGGGGTGCCCTGGTAGTAACGTACCGGACGCAGACACACATACAGGTCCAGTTCCTGACGCAGCGCCACGTTCAGGGAGCGAATGCCGCCGCCAACTGGCGTGGTCAGAGGGCCTTTGATAGCAACGCGATAGTCGCGGATCAGGTCCAGCGTTTCGGCTGGCAGCCAGACGTCCTGGCCATAAACTTGAGTGGATTTTTCACCGGTGTAAATTTCCATCCAGGAAATTTTACGCTCGCCTTTGTAGGCTTTCTCAACAGCGGCATCAACCACTTTCAGCATTGCCGGGGTAACGTCTACGCCGATACCATCACCTTCGATGAACGGGATAATCGGGTTGTGAGGAACGTTAATCTTGCCGTTTTGCAGGGTGATCTTTTTACCTTCCGCCGGAACAACTACTTTGCTTTCCATTAACCTCTCCTTCGAGCGCTTCTGGTTGTTACTGATCTTATGTTAATAAATTGTAATGAGCCTTCCGATAGTACCTGATTGTCCGACGCCATGAAAGGTCTTCGTTATTAGGCTATAATGCGGCAATTGATAAAGCCTGAAAATACCATGAAGAAAACTTCTTTTAGAAAACACCGGGTTGAGCGATTCAGCTCACAACAAGCGACCAGAAGAACGCCAGAAACCCAGCCGACGCGGGTCATACTGTTCAATAAACCCTACGATGTTTTGCCGCAGTTTACCGATGAAGCCGGGCGCAGCACGCTGAAGGATTTTATACCCGTACAGGGTGTCTACGCGGCCGGGCGACTGGATCGCGACAGCGAAGGGCTGCTGGTGCTCACCAACGACGGCGTACTACAGGCCAGGCTTACTCAGCCGGGAAAACGTACCGGAAAAATTTACTACGTGCAGGTTGAAGGCGAGCCGGACGACGCCTCGCTGGCAAAGCTGCGCAACGGCGTGACGTTAAACGACGGTCCCACCCTGCCCGCGGGTATTGAGCGCGTGAATGAGCCCGAGTGGCTGTGGCCGCGCAATCCGCCGATTCGTGAGCGCAAATCCATTCCCACCAGCTGGCTTAAAATCACCCTTTATGAAGGCCGCAACCGACAGGTCAGGCGCATGACTGCACACGTGGGATTCCCTACCCTGCGACTCATTCGCTACGCGATGGGAAGCTACACGCTGGACGCACTGGCAAACGGGGAATGGCGTGACGTTACCCCCAAGGAGAACTGATGTTTAAACCTCATGTTACGGTCGCCTGCGTGGTCCACGCGCAGGGGAAATTCCTGGTGGTGGAAGAGACCATCAACGGCAAAGCGCTGTGGAATCAGCCTGCCGGGCACCTTGAAGCCAATGAAACCTTACTCCAGGCGGCAAAGCGCGAGCTGTGGGAGGAGACGGGTATCCGTGCCGAACCGCAGCACTTTATCCGCATGCATCAGTGGATAGCGCCTGACCGCACGCCTTTCCTGCGCTTTTTATTCGCCGTTGAGCTTAACGAAACGTGCGCCACTGAACCGCACGACGACGATATCGATCGCTGTCTGTGGGTGACTGCCGAGGAGATCCTGACCGCGCCAAACCTGCGCTCGCCGCTGGTTGCCGAAAGCATCCGCTGCTGGCAGTCTGCGGGCCGCCTGCCGCTGGATGTCATCGGAGAGTTTAACTGGCCGTTTACAGAGGGTGTCAATGGTGGGGGGGCGTGATAGAATACGCCGCCTTGAAGTTCAATGTCGTGAGTATTCCATGTCAGATAACAGCCAGAAAAAAGTGATCGTCGGCATGTCCGGCGGTGTCGATTCCTCCGTTTCCGCCTACCTGTTGCAGCAACAGGGCTATAAGGTGGAGGGCCTGTTCATGAAGAACTGGGAGGAAGACGATGGCGAGGAATACTGCACTGCCGCTGCGGATCTCGCCGATGCGCAGGCCGTATGCGATAAGCTCGGCATCGAACTGCACACCGTTAACTTTGCCGCAGAATACTGGGACAACGTCTTTGAGCTTTTCCTTGAAGAGTACAAAGCGGGCCGCACGCCGAACCCGGATATCCTGTGCAACAAAGAGATCAAATTCAAAGCCTTCCTGGAATTCGCCGCTGAAGACCTGGGCGCGGATTACATTGCGACCGGCCACTACGTGCGTCGCGCGGACGTGAATGGCAAAAGCCAGCTGCTGCGCGGTCTGGACGGCAACAAAGATCAGAGCTACTTCCTTTATACGCTGAGCCACGAACAGATTGCCCAGAGCCTGTTCCCGGTCGGCGAGCTGGAAAAGCCGGAAGTGCGTAAAATTGCTGAAGAGCTGGATCTGATCACCGCGAAGAAAAAAGACTCCACCGGTATCTGCTTTATCGGCGAGCGTAAATTCCGCGAATTCCTGGGCCGCTATCTGCCTGCACAACCGGGCAAAATTGTCACCGTTGATGGCGACGAAATCGGCCAGCATCAGGGACTGATGTACCACACCCTCGGCCAGCGCAAAGGTCTGGGTATTGGCGGCACCAAAGACGGCAGCGAAGATCCGTGGTACGTGGTCGACAAAGACGTCGAGAACAATATTCTGGTGGTGGCTCAGGGTCACGACCACCCGCGCCTGATGTCCGTTGGACTTATTGCGCAGCAGCTGCACTGGGTCGATCGCGAGCCGCTGAAAGGCACGCTGCGCTGCACCGTGAAAACGCGCTACCGCCAGACGGACATCCCTTGCACCGTGACCGCACTGGATGACGACCGCATTGACGTGCGTTTCGACGAGCCGGTTTCCGCCGTTACCCCTGGCCAGTCAGCTGTTTTCTACAGCGGCGACATTTGCCTCGGCGGTGGGATCATTGAACAGCGCCTGCCGCTGCCTGCTGTTTAAACCGTTTTCACACATAAAGGAGACCGTGTGGCGAAGAACTACTACGACATCACCCTGGCGCTGGCGGGAATTTGCCAGTCAGCCCGTCTGGTGCAACAGCTGGCGCATCAGGGTCATTGCGACGCCGATGCCCTGCACGTTTCACTTAACAGCGTTATCGATCTCAACCCGGGCTCCACGCTGGGCGTCTTTGGCGGCAGTGAAACCAACCTTCGTCTCGGTCTTGAAACCCTGCTCGGCGTGCTCAACGCCAGCAACCGTCAGGGATTGAACGCGGAGCTGACCCGCTATACCTTAAGCCTGATGGTACTGGAACGTAAGCTGAACGCGGCAAAAGGGGCAATGAATACCCTGGGTGACCGCATCGCCGGGCTACAGCGTCAGCTCGACCATTTTGATCTCCAGTCTGAAACCCTGCTGAGCGCGATGGCAGGCATCTACGTCGACGTGATTAGCCCGCTCGGTCCACGTATTCAGGTCACGGGTTCTCCTGCCGTATTGCAAAGCCCACAGGTACAGGCGAAGGTTCGCGCCTCGCTGCTAGCAGGCATTCGTGCCGCGGTGCTATGGCAACAGGTCGGCGGTGGCCGCCTACAGTTAATGTTTTCTCGTCATCGCCTGACGACTCAGGCAAAACAAATTCTTGCTCATTGTTAACCTCCCGGAGTTGCGAATTATGGAATTATCCTCACTGACCGCCGTATCCCCTGTCGATGGACGCTACGGCGATAAAGTCAGCGCGCTGCGCGGGATCTTCAGCGAATATGGCCTGCTGAAGTTCCGTGTTCAGGTTGAAGTACGCTGGCTGCAAAAGCTGGCCGCCCAGGCAGCAATCAAGGAAGTTCCTGCTTTTGACGAAAAGGCAAACGATTACCTTGATAAAATCGTTGCTGAGTTTAGCGAAGAAGATGCCGCGCGCATTAAGACCATTGAACGCACCACTAACCACGACGTGAAAGCGGTTGAGTACTTCCTGAAAGAGAAAGTGGAAAGCGTCCCGGCCCTGCATGCGGTATCGGAGTTTATTCACTTCGCCTGTACGTCCGAAGATATCAACAACCTGTCTCACGCGCTGATGCTCTCCACCGCGCGTAAAGAAGTGGTGCTGCCTTACTGGCGTAAAATCATCGACGCGGTGAAAGCGCTGTCCGTGGAATACCGCGACATTCCGCTGCTGTCCCGTACGCACGGCCAGCCGGCAACCCCATCCACCATGGGTAAAGAGATGGCGAACGTGGCGTACCGCATGGAACGCCAGTATCGTCAGCTGGAGCAGGTTGAGATCCTCGGCAAAATTAACGGTGCGGTGGGTAACTACAACGCCCACATCGCCGCGTACCCGGAAGTGGACTGGCACCAGTTCAGCGAAGCGTTCGTGACCTCTCTGGGCATTCAGTGGAACCCGTACACCACCCAGATTGAGCCGCATGACTACATCGCCGAGCTGTTTGACTGCATCGCGCGCTTTAACACCATCCTGATCGACTTTGATCGCGACGTCTGGGGTTATATCGCCCTGAACCACTTTAAGCAGAAGACCATCGCCGGAGAAATCGGTTCGTCCACCATGCCGCACAAGGTGAACCCAATCGACTTCGAAAACTCCGAAGGTAACCTGGGTCTGGCGAATGCCGTGTTGCAGCATATGGCGAGCAAGCTGCCGGTATCCCGCTGGCAGCGCGACCTGACCGACTCCACGGTGCTGCGTAACCTGGGCGTGGGCATTGGCTATGCGCTGATCGCGTATCAGTCTACCCTGAAAGGCGTGAGCAAACTGGAAGTGAACCGTGACCGACTGCTGGACGAACTGGATCACAACTGGGAAGTGCTGGCGGAGCCGATTCAGACCGTGATGCGTCGTTACGGCATTGAAAAACCGTATGAGAAACTCAAGGAGCTGACCCGCGGTAAACGCGTTGATGCTGAAGGTATGAAGCAGTTTATCGACGGTCTGGCGCTGCCAGAAGAAGAAAAAGCGCGCCTGAAAGAGATGACCCCCGCAAACTATATTGGCCGTGCCGTTACCATGGTTGACGAGCTGAAGTAATCGCCTTCCCCCTTTCCATCCGGAAAGGGGGCTGCTTTTCAACATCGTGCCAACGTTTTCATGCCCCGTTACAGGCTTTGCCGGGATTAAAGCCTGCTGTCAGGCTGATTGTTATTTTTCGTCGTGGAATAACTTTCCGGAATATAGCGTTTCAGGCCAAACGGGCACAGCCTGAACTGGCAAGGCGTCTCAACGGTGCACGGGCGATCCATCTCCTGCCGGTTCCCTGGACACGCGTTTTTCTTTTTGAAACCCATCCAACCTATTGATGTAAAGGGCATTGCCTGCGCTATCCATACTCTTCGGCGTCGGTCGTTAATCAGGATCCCCTGGCTTGAGGTGGTGATGATTTCACCTGCACGAACGTAATAATCCCCTTTAAGCCACAGAATGTAATTCAGGCCATAATGTGTTTCAACCTTGCAAAAGAGGGTACCGCTTTCCGGGCTCGCAATAGTCTCAACAACCTTCCATTCCATAAATGCCTCTTTACTCGATAAATTGCTGTTTAGTTGTGTAAAAATGCTGATTTACTGGTCCATATTATGTGGATCTAATTTCGCACCATAAAATAAGCGTAGACAAAGATGGAAAGATCGAAAACATCCTTACAAAAAAAAGGGCAATATTTACAAAACTTGCGCGCAGCTTAAGTACCTCGCGGGCTTTGTTCCCCCTCAATGCCGTTCTGACGATAAAGCCGCGCGCCCTCAACAGTTAATAAACAGATGGCTGTTTTATCCGGAATGCGGAAGCTTGCGAAAAGAAGTCGGTTTATATTACTTGCGCTTTTTTAGGGCATGAAAAAACCATTTAATTTCATCACGCTGATGTCAGCCTGGATAATCAGCGTTAAACTATTCATACCATTTATAAAGGGAGAAGTGATGATGCGCGTACTGGTTGTTGAGGATAACGCATTGCTACGTCATCACCTGAAAGTTCAGCTTCAGGAGATGGGCCATCAGGTGGACGATGCCGAAGACGCAAAAGAGGCCGATTATTATCTCAATGAACACCTGCCGGACATCGCCATCGTCGATTTAGGGCTGCCGGATGAAGACGGATTATCCCTTATTCGCCGCTGGCGTAGTCATGACGTTTCGCTGCCGGTGCTGGTGCTGACCGCACGCGAAGGCTGGCAGGACAAGGTTGAAGTATTGAGCGCAGGCGCGGATGACTACGTTACCAAACCCTTCCATATTGAAGAGGTTGCCGCACGTATGCAGGCGCTGCTGCGCCGTAACAGCGGGCTGGCGTCGCAGGTGATCTCTCTGCCGCCGTTCCAGGTGGATCTCTCCCGCCGCGAATTTTCCATTAATGATGAAGTGATCAAGCTGACCGCATTCGAATACACCATTATGGAAACGCTGATCCGTAACAACGGTAAAGTGGTAAGCAAGGACTCCCTGATGCTTCAGCTTTATCCGGATGCCGAGCTGCGCGAAAGCCATACCATTGACGTGCTGATGGGCCGCCTGCGCAAAAAAATTCAGGCGCAGTACCCGCACGACGTGATCACCACCGTGCGCGGTCAGGGCTACCTGTTCGAATTACGCTAAATGAAAGGGATTTTGCGCCACATTTTACCCCTTTCGCTGCGGGTTCGCTTTCTGCTGGCAACCGCCGCCGTCGTGCTGGTGCTGTCACTCTCCTACGGAATGGTGGCGTTGGTCGGGTACAGCGTAAGCTTCGATAAAACCACCTTCCGCCTGCTTCGCGGCGAAAGTAATCTGTTTTATACCCTGGCGAAATGGGAAAACAACCAAATCACCGTCGAGATGCCGGAAAACCTGAACCAGCAGAGCCCGACGCTGGCGCTGATCTACGATGAAAAAGGCAAATTGCTGTGGGCGCAGCGTGATGTTCCCTGGCTGAAAAAACGCATCCGTCCGGAATGGCTGAAAACCAACGGATTTCATGAAATAGAAGCCGACCTCAACTCGACCAGCATCCTGCTGCGAGACGATCGGGCGTTACAGAACAAGCTCAATGAGATCCGCGCCGAAGATGACGACACGGAGATGACCCACTCGGTGGCCATCAACCTGTATCCCGCTACCCTGAACATGCCTCAACTGACCATTGTGGTAATTGATACCATACCGGTTGAGCTAAAACGGTCGTATATGGTCTGGAACTGGTTCGTGTACGTTCTGGCGGCCAACCTGCTGCTGGTGATCCCTCTCCTGTGGGTCGCTGCGTGGTGGAGTCTTCGTCCGATTGAGTCCCTCGCCAAAGAGGTGCGCGAGCTGGAGGAGCATCACCGCGAGAAGCTGAACCCGGAGACCACGCGCGAGCTGACCAGCCTGGTGCGCAACCTCAACCGCCTGCTGAAAAGCGAACGTGAACGCTACGACAAGTATCGCACGACGCTCACCGATCTTACGCACAGCCTGAAAACCCCGCTGGCAGTGATGCAAAGCACCCTGCGCTCAATGCGCAGTTCTAAAATGAGCGTGGATGACGCCGAGCCGGTGATGCTGGAGCAAATCAGCCGGATTTCACAGCAGATTGGTTATTACCTGCACCGCGCCAGCATGCGTTCCGGAAGCGCCCTGTTGAGCCGCGAGCTGCACCCGGTAGCCCCGCTGCTGGATAACCTCACCTCTGCGCTGAACAAGGTATACCAGCGTAAAGGGGTCAATATCAGCCTGGATATCTCACCGGAAATTAGCTTTGTCGGCGAGAAGAATGACTTCATGGAAGTGATGGGAAACCTGCTCGATAACGCCTGTAAGTATTGTCTGGAGTTTGTCGAGGTGTCCGCGCGGGTAACGGATAACGAACTGCATATTATTGTTGAGGATGATGGTCCCGGCATTCCCCGTAATAAACGCGAAGTGGTATTTGACCGCGGTCAGCGCGCCGATACTCTGCGTCCGGGCCAGGGCGTGGGGCTGGCCGTCGCCCGGGAAATCGTCGATCAGTACGAGGGCAAGATCGAAACCGGTGAAAGTTTGCTGGGCGGCGCCCGTATGGAGGTCATTTTTGGCCGTCAACAGCCCGTATCGAACGATAGTTAACCCGGAATGTGAAAAATACGTGGATCTCGCCCCCAGGCTTCTTTGCTTCCGTTATAATCCGTCTCAGTAAGAGCCTGCGGAAAACAAAAATATGGATTATCAATTAACGCTTAACTGGCCCGATTTCATCGAACGTTACTGGCAAAAACGCCCGGTCGTTCTGAAACGCGGGTTCAGCAATTTTATCGACCCTATTTCACCTGACGAACTCGCGGGTCTGGCGATGGAAAACGAGGTGGACAGCCGTCTGGTGAGCCACCAGGACGGAAAATGGCAGGTCAGCCATGGTCCATTTGAAAGCTACGATCACCTGGGCGAAAGTAACTGGTCTTTACTGGTGCAAGCGGTCAATAACTGGCACGAACCCACCGCGGCCTTAATGCGCCCCTTCCGTGCCCTGCCGGACTGGCGAATGGACGATCTGATGATCTCCTTCTCCGTTCCCGGTGGCGGCGTGGGTCCGCATCTGGATCAGTACGACGTGTTTATCATTCAGGGTACCGGTCGCCGTCGCTGGCGCGTGGGCGAAAAGGTGCCAATGAAGCAGCACTGCCCGCACCCGGACCTGCTTCAGGTCGATCCGTTTGCAGGGATCATTGATGAAGAGCTGGAGCCGGGCGACATTCTGTATATCCCGCCAGGCTTCCCGCATGAAGGCTATTCGCTGGAAAACTCGCTGAACTATTCGGTCGGTTTCCGCTCGCCAAGCGGCCGCGAGATGATCAGCGGATTTGCTGATTATGTTTTACAGCGTGAGCTGGGCAGCTACCGTTACAGCGATCCGGACGTTCCGGCGCGTGAGCATCCGGCAGATATTCTGCCAGAGGAGCTGGATAAGCTGCGCGGTATGATGCTGGATCTGATCGGTGAACCGGAGCACTTCAGACAGTGGTTTGGCGAGTTTATCAGCCAGTCGCGTCATGAACTGGACGTCGCACCGCCAGAGCCACCGTATCAGGCGGATGAAATTTATGATGCACTCCAGCAGGGCGTTAAGCTGGTTCGTCTGGGCGGATTACGCGTGCTGCGCATTGGCGAAGAGGTATTCGTCAACGGCGAGCGTCTGGACTCCCCGCACCGTCCGGCGCTGGAAGCGATTGCCAGCCATATGGTGCTGTCTGCGGATACCTTTGGCGATGCGCTGGACGATCCGTCGTTCCTCGCCATGCTGGCCGCGCTGGTGAACAGCGGGTACTGGTTCTTTGAGGACTGATGTGTGATGTTTTCCGGGTGGCGGCTACGCCTTACCCGGTAAACAAAAACCGTTCCTGTAGGCCCGGTAAGCGAAGCGTCACCGGGCTTTTTTTTTACCGCTTCGCGGTTAACTCGGCTATGCGCACAATCACCTGCACCGCTTTCTCCATCCCTTCCAGCGTTACGAACTCATGCTTACCGTGGTAGTTATACCCGCCGGTAAACAGGTTCGGGCACGGCAGGCCCATAAACGACAGCTGCGAACCATCGGTTCCACCCCGGATCGGCTTCATCACCGGCTCAATGTCACAATCGCGCATCGCCTGCCGGGCGATATCCAGAATGTGCGGATGCTCCATCACCTTCTCACGCATATTGTAATAGCTGTCTTCAATGATGAGCTCAATATAGCAATCCGGATGCAGCCCCTTGCCGACCTTTTTCGCGATCTCCATCATCTTACGTTTGCGCGCCTCAAAGGCTTTGCGGTCAAAATCGCGGACAATATAGTGCATCTGCGCGCTGTCCACGGTCCCCTTGATGCTGGTCAGATGATAAAAACCCTCATACCCTTCCGTCATCTCCGGGCTCTCTTCGGCGGGAACTTCCGCATGTATACGCGCGGCCAGCGACAGCGCGTTCACCATCACTCCTTTCGCAGAACCCGGGTGCACGTTATTCCCAACGATTTTGATCGTCACCGATGCCGCGTTAAAGTTTTCATACTCCAGTTCGCCCACGCCGCCGCCGTCGACGGTGTACGCCCACTGAGCGTTAAACGCCTCAACGTCAAAGTGTTTCGCGCCCTTACCCACCTCTTCATCCGGCGTGAAGGCGACGCGGATATCGCCGTGCGGGATATTTTGTCCCTTCAGCACCGCCAGCGCCGTCATGATTTCGGCGATACCCGCTTTGTCATCGGCGCCCAGCAGGGTTTTGCCATCGGTGGTAATTAACGTCTGTCCCAGCAGCTGGTGCAGCACCGGGAACATCACCGGCGACAGCACCTCGTCACCAATCCCCAGCGCGATATCACCGCCGCGGTAGTTTTCAACAATCTGCGGATTAACGTGTTTACCGCTAAAATCTGGTGAGGTATCGACATGAGAAATAAAGCCAATCGCCGGGATATCCCCCTCAACGTTGGCCGGCAGCGTTCCCATCACGGTACCTTTTTCGCTCAGCGTGACGTTGACCAGCCCCATGGCCTCAAGCTGCTCTTTTAGCAGGTTGAGCAGCTTCCACTGGCCTTCGGTGCTGGGCACCTGTCGGACCCCCGGCTTAGATTGGGTATCCAGCGAAACGTAATGTAAAAAACGCTCAAGTAGTTTATCCATGCAGTCACCCTCACTTTTTGTGACAACATTATCAGTAAGCAGCAAAACGCAAATATTGCGTCAGGTCACTTTTATCCCGCAAACGAGAACTTTTTACGTTTATATCGTTCTGCGTTAATAAATGTAGCTTATGAATAAGTGAGAAGGATTGGCGATTCAATGGGTTTGCCGTAGAATGTCCGCCCTCATTACGAGTCACCAAGGTGGTTACACACAAACCCCGCTTCAGTCAGCTGTCTGAGGCGTCTATATGGGACAGCGCGAAAATTGAATACACAACCCCGTTCCCTTTCACCGCTGGTGCAACTGGAACGAATTCGTAAAAGTTTTGATGGCAAGGACGTCATTACCGACCTGAATCTGACCATCAATGACGGTGAGTTTCTCACGCTGCTTGGCCCCTCCGGCTGCGGCAAAACCACCGTCCTGCGCCTTATCGCCGGGCTGGAAAGCGTCGATAGCGGCCACATCCATCTTGAGAATCAGGACATTACCCAGGTTCCTGCCGAAGATCGCCACGTCAATACCGTCTTTCAGAGCTATGCCCTGTTCCCGCACATGACCGTGTTTGAGAACGTGGCGTTTGGCCTGCGGATGCAAAAAACAGCGGCCAGCGAGATCCCACCCCGCGTCACCGAAGCCCTGCGCATGGTGCAGCTGGAAGAGTTTGCCCAGCGAAAGCCGCATCAGCTATCCGGCGGACAGCAGCAGCGCGTGGCCATTGCCCGCGCCGTGGTCAACAAACCGCGCCTGCTCCTGCTGGATGAATCCCTCTCCGCGCTGGACTACAAGCTGCGCAAGCAGATGCAGAACGAGCTGAAAGCGCTTCAGCGTAAACTCGGCATCACGTTCGTGTTTGTTACTCACGATCAGGAAGAAGCCCTGACCATGTCGGACCGTATCGTGGTGATGCGCGACGGCAAGATTGAGCAGGACGGCACGCCGCGTGAAATTTACGAAGAGCCGAAAAACCTGTTCGTCGCCAGCTTCATTGGTGAAATCAATATTTTCAACGCCACGGTGATTGAGCGTCTGGACGAGCAGCGCGTGCGCGCTAACGTGGAAGGCCGCGAATGCAACATCACGGTGAACTTTGCCGTGGAAAAGGGACAAAGGCTCAATGTGCTGCTGCGCCCGGAAGATCTCCGCGTCGATGAGATCCACGACACGGCTGACGCCGAAGGTCTGATCGGTTACGTTCGCGAGCGCAACTATAAAGGCATGACCCTCGAATCCGTGGTCGAACTGGAAAACGGCAAAATGGTGATGGTCAGTGAGTTCTTCAACGAGGACGATCCGGACTTCGACCACTCGCTGGATCAGAAGATGGTCATCAACTGGGTAGAAAGCTGGGAGGTTGTACTGGCTGATGAAGAACACAAGTAAGTTCCAGAATGTGGTGATTGCCACGATCGTCGGTTGGCTTGTGTTGTTTGTCTTTCTACCCAACCTGATGATCATCGTAACCAGCTTCCTGACCCGCGACGACGCGAACTTCGTCGCGATGGTCTTTACGCTGGACAACTACGCGCGCTTGCTCGATCCGCTGTACTTTGACGTGCTGCTGCACTCGCTCAATATGGCGCTGATTGCCACCGTTGCCTGTCTGGTGCTGGGGTATCCGTTCGCGTGGTTCCTGGCTCGCCTGCCGCAAAAAGTGCGTCCGCTGCTGCTATTTTTACTGATTGTGCCCTTCTGGACCAACTCGTTAATCCGCATCTACGGGCTGAAGATCTTCCTCAGCACCAAAGGTTACCTGAACGAGTTTCTGCTGTGGCTGGGGATTATCGATACGCCGATCCGCATTATGTTCACCCCGAGCGCGGTGATCGTCGGCCTGGTCTATATCCTGCTGCCGTTTATGGTGATGCCGCTCTACTCCAGCATTGAAAAGCTTGATAAACCGCTGCTGGAAGCCGCGAGAGACCTGGGGGCCAGCAAGCTGCAAACCTTTATCCGCATCATTATTCCGCTGACCATGCCGGGCATTATCGCCGGCTGTCTGCTGGTCATGCTGCCGGCGATGGGCCTGTTCTACGTGTCGGACCTGATGGGCGGGGCGAAAAACCTGCTGATCGGCAACGTGATCAAGAGCCAGTTCCTGAACATCCGCGACTGGCCGTTCGGCTCGGCTACCAGCATTACTCTGACGGTGGTGATGGGGCTGATGCTGCTGGTCTACTGGCGTGCCTCGCGCTTGCTGAACAAGAAGGTGGAGCTGGAATGATCGGTCGACTGCTTCGCGGCGGTTTTATGACCGCCATTTATGCGTATCTCTATATTCCGATAATCATTTTGATTGTGAACTCGTTTAACAGTTCACGCTTCGGGATCAACTGGCAAGGGTTTACCACCAAATGGTATGGCCTGCTGATGAACAATGACAGCCTTCTCCAGGCCGCGCAGCACTCGCTGACGATGGCGGTGTTCTCTGCCACCTTCGCGACGCTGATTGGCTCGCTGACCGCCGTGGCGCTGTACCGCTACCGTTTTCGCGGTAAGCCGTTCGTCAGCGGCATGCTGTTTGTGGTGATGATGTCCCCGGACATCGTGATGGCCATTTCACTGCTGGTGCTGTTTATGCTGCTGGGCGTCCAGCTCGGTTTCTGGTCGCTGCTGTTCTCGCATATCACCTTCTGCCTGCCGTTTGTGGTGGTGACCGTCTACGCGCGTCTGAAAGGGTTCGACGTGCGCATGCTGGAAGCGGCGAAAGATCTGGGTGCCAGCGAGATGACTATTCTGCGCAAAATCATCCTGCCGCTGGCGATGCCTGCCGTTGCAGCCGGGTGGTTGCTCAGCTTTACCCTGTCGATGGACGATGTGGTCGTGTCCTCCTTCGTCACCGGGCCGAGCTATGAAATTCTGCCGTTGAAGATCTACTCAATGGTTAAAGTCGGTGTTTCACCCGAAGTGAACGCGCTGGCGACTATTCTGTTGGTGTTATCGCTGGTTCTGGTCATTGCCAGCCAGGTTATTGCTCGTGATAAAACAAAATCTCAGGGGACACAGAAATGAAAAAAATGCTTGCCGCTGCGGCGCTGGTGCTTGGTATGGGTGCCGCGCACGCTGATGACAGTAAAACGCTCTATTTCTACAACTGGACCGAGTATGTGCCGCCGGGCCTGCTGGAGCAGTTCACCAAAGAGACGGGCATCAAGGTGATCTATTCCACCTATGAGTCGAATGAGACCATGTATGCCAAGCTTAAAACCTACAAAGATGGCGCGTATGACCTGGTGGTGCCGTCGACCTATTTCGTCGACAAAATGCGCAAAGAGGGCATGATCCAGAAGATCGACAAAACGAAGCTAACCCATTTTTCAAACCTAGATCCTGAGATGCTGAACAAACCGTTCGACCCCAACAACGACTACTCCATTCCCTACATCTGGGGCGCGACGGCAATTGGCGTCAACAGCGACGCCGTCGATCCAAAAACGGTTTCCTCGTGGGCCGACCTGTGGAAGCCGGAATACAAAAGCAGCCTGCTGTTAACCGACGATGCGCGTGAAGTGTTCCAGATTGCGCTGCGTAAACTCGGCTATTCCGGCAACACCACCGATCCGAAAGAGATCGAAGCAGCGTATAACGAACTGAAAAAGCTGATGCCAAACGTGGCGGCGTTCAACTCCGATAACCCGGCCAACCCGTATATGGAAGGAGAAGTGAACCTTGGGATGGTCTGGAACGGCTCGGCGTTCGTTGCGCGTCAGGCCGGGACACCGCTGGAGGTGGTCTGGCCGAAAGAAGGCGGGATCTTCTGGATGGACAGCCTCTCAATTCCGGCTAATGCGAAAAACGTGGATGGCGCCCTGAAGCTGATTAACTTCCTGCTGCGCCCGGACGTGGCAAAACAGGTGGCGGAAACCATCGGCTATCCGACGCCGAACCTGGCCGCGCGGAAGCTGCTAAGCCCTGAAGTGGCGAATGATAAATCGCTTTATCCGGACGCTGAAACCATCAGCAAAGGGGAATGGCAGAACGACGTCGGTGACGCGAGCCGCCTTTATGAAGAGTATTATCAGAAGCTGAAAGCAGGTCGTTAATGCATAACGGGCGACACAAGGTCGCCCGTTACCCTTACAGCCCCTTCAGGAGTTTATCCACAAAGGCCGGCACCACTTCGCTTGCCAGACCGTAATGCTTCTCTTCAAACTCGCTGCCGACCTGGCTTGGCTCCAGATTGAGCTCCACCGTATGGGCACCTTGCAGTCGCGCTTCGTGCACAAATCCCGCCGCCGGATAGACATGGCCTGAGGTACCAATGGCGATAAAGACGTCCGCCATGGCCAGGGCACTGTAGATCTCATCCATTCCCAGCGGCATTTCGCCAAACCAGACCACGTGCGGACGCAGACGCGAAGGAAACTGGCAGCAGTGGCAGCGGTCTTCGTCCAGCACGTCCTCTTTCCAGTCCAGCACCTGACCGCTCCATGCGCACCGCACCTTGAGCAGTTCGCCGTGCATGTGAATGACGTTGCGGTTACCGGCTCTTTCGTGAAGATTGTCGATGTTTTGCGTCACCAGCAGAAAACGATCTCCCAGCGCCTCCTCCAGCTTTGCCAGCGCCAGGTGCGCCGCGTTTGGCGCAATCTCCGGCTGCTGAAGCTGACGACGGCGGGCGTTGTAGAACGCCTGAACCAGCGCCGGATCGCGGGCGAAACCTTCCGGCGTCGCCACATCTTCAACTCGGTGTTCTTCCCACAGCCCGTCCGCCGCGCGGAAGGTCTGAATACCGGACTCGGCGGAGATCCCCGCCCCGGTCAACACCACCACTCTGGGTTTATCCATCGCTTCTGGCATCATCCTGTCTCTGAAAAAGATCCGCTGACGCAGGCGTTCACGTAAGCGGCGTTTATTTTTGCGAAAACGGCTGAGTCGACCCTGGCGACGCGACAGCATAGTAACCTCGTAAACTAATCGGTGAGATGAAGGAATGCGGCTCCGCGCATGCCTCCTGCGTCCCCGTGTCGCGCACGCTCAATGCGCGGCACGCGGGCGACCGGTAATAAATGTCGGGGCAGACGCCCGGACAACTGTTCCGTAATCGCAGTGAAGTTTGACAGCCCTCCCCCAATCACCAGCAGATCCGGGTCGACGATGGTCAGGATGTTACCCAGACACACCGCCAGCAGGTCGAGATAGCGTTCAACGTGCTCTCGCGCCTGCGCATCCCCTTGTTCCCACAAGGTAATGATTTGGGGGGCCTCAAGTTTCTGATGATAGAAGTGTTCATACAGCCATGCAAACCCCCGTCCCGACAGATAGTTTTCAATGCAGCCGTGCTGACCACAGCCGCAGCGGGAAAGCGGGAAATCGCGCCCTACTACCTCCAGCGCATCCACCGGGAGACGGATATGACCAAACTCCCCGGTGATGTAGCTGCGCCCGGTAATCGGCTTGCCGTTGATGACAATCCCCCCGCCTACGCCGGTACCGAGGATCAGCCCCATCACCAGCGGATAGCGGCGGAATTCATCGTCCCAGGCTTCAGAGAGGGCAAAGCAGTTGGCATCGTTATCTAAACGCACGTCGCGTTCAAGGAGGGCTGAAAGATCGGCGCGCAGCGGTTTACCGCTGGCGGCAGGCACGTTGGCGGCATACAGCGTGCCATCATCGGTTTCGGGCATACCCGGAATTCCAATGCCGACGCTGCCCTTAACGCCAAACCGCTCATCCGCCTGCGCTACCAGCGCGGCGATAGCGGTTAAAAATTCATCGTAACTTTCACGCGGCGTGGGCACGCGGGTTTCCCACTGGAGTGTGAGATCGTTATCAAACACGCCGAGCGCAATCTTGGTGCCGCCAATATCAAATCCGTAATACATGATGCATTCCTCTGCTTGATTCAGCGGCCCAAAGACCGCTAAACCATGACGAAATTACTGGCCACTTAATACCCTCGCCGGATCGATACGGCTTGCGCGACGCGCCGGATACCAGCTTGCCAGCAGACTCAGTAAAAGTGCTGTAACCAGCACATAAATAACGTCCAGCCAGTGCAGTTCAGACGGCAGGAAGTCAATAAAATAGATATCGCCGGACAGGAACTGATGGCCGATAAGCGTTTCAATCCCGTTGATAATCGGCGTCAGCTGAAGAGACACTACCACGCCGATGACCACGCCGCAGAGGCTGCCAAACAGCCCCGCCAGCAAACCGTACCAGACGAAAATGGCGCGAATAAGACCGTCTTTTGCCCCGAGGGTACGCAACACGGCGATGTCGCCGCTCTTATCCTTAACGGCCATGACCAGCGTCGAGACGATATTAAAGCACGCCACCCCAATCACCAGCACCATCGCCAGATACATAATTGCGCGGATCATCTGGATATCGCGGTACATATAGCCGTAAGTGCCTATCCAGCTTTTGATGTAGACGTAGCTATTGGTCACGCTGCCGGCATCACGCACCAGCTTATTAGCGTTGAAAACGTCGTTAACCTTAATAGCTATCCCCGTCACGCTATCGCTCATGTCCAGGTACTGACGCGCATCTTCCAGCGGCACCATGGCGAAGCTATGGTCGAGCTGGCCGCTCAACTGCAAAATACCGGTGACGTGCAGACGCACGCGTTTAGGCTGCTGCAATTTGTGGTCAGCGCTGGCGTTCGGGATCATGATCGATACCCAGTCGCCTTGCTTCACCTTCAGCGCGTCGGCAACGCCTTTGCCCATGATGATCTGCTGCTCGCCGGCCTTAAAGTTTGCCCATGCGCCATTTTGCACGTAGCGCGGCAGCGCGCTCAGACGCGCTTCCTGACGAGGATTTACCCCTTTCACCTGGATGGCGCGCAGGTTTACCCCACTCTCCACCAGCCCGGTAAAGTTGATATAAGGTGCAGCCGCCGCGATGCCCGGCACTTTTTCCACTTTGTTCAGGGCATCCTGCCAGTTGGACCACGGCTGGTTAACCGGCTCGATTTCACCGTGAGGAACAACGGCCAGAATGCGGTTATTCAGTTCACGCTCAAAGCCATTCATGGCGCTTAAGCCGACGATCAGCACCGCCACGCCCAGGGCAATACCGATGGTGGAGATGACGGAGATAAGGGATACCATCCCACTCCGGCGACGACCGCGGCTAAAGCGTAACCCGATGAGTAACGATAACGGTGAAGCCATTACTCCGCTCCCATCAGCGTCAGTTCTGCGTTCAGACGACCGTCGCGCATTTCCAGCTGACGGCCCATCCGCTTAGCCAGCTGCAAATCGTGGGTCACCACCAGAAACGCGGTACCCTGCGCGGCGTTCAGTTCGCCGAGAAGCTGGAAAATGCTGTCTGCGTTACGCGCATCGAGGTTACCTGTCGGTTCATCCGCCAGCACCAGGCGCGGGTTGTTGACCAGCGCGCGGGCGATCGCCACACGCTGACGTTCGCCGCCGGAAAGCTCGGACGGACGGTGATTACCGCGATGTCCCAGCCCTACCGCGTTTAGCATGTCGCTGGCGCGGGCATTAATTTCTGCCGGTTTCTTTTTACCAATCAGCAGCGGCATCGCCACGTTTTCCAGCGCCGTGAAGTCCGGCAGCAGATGGTGGAACTGATAGATAAAGCCCAGCTCGCGGTTACGCAGCTCGGCTTTCGCCGTTGACGACATTTTACTCAGCGGCTGTCCGGAGAAGATCACATCACCTTCGGTTGGGGTGTCGAGCCCGCCCAGCAGGTGCAGCAGCGTACTTTTACCGGAACCGGAACTGCCGACAATCGCCATCATCTCGCCTTCACCCACGCTAAAGCTCACATTGTGCAGCACGTCGGTCTGCACAGCGCCTTCCTGATAGCGTTTGGACAGGTTGTCGCACTGCAACAGGATCTTATTCATAACGTAAAGCCTCAGCGGGTTGAGTGGCGGCAGCCCGCCAGGAAGGATAAAGCGTAGAAAGCAGCGCAATGGCCATCGCGGCCAGCGCAATACCGACCACCTGTAGCGGCTCGATAGCCACCGGCAGCGCCGCGCCATCGAGTAGCGCGCCGATGATCGGCATCAGATTGTTGAGCTGGCTGGCGAGCAGCGCGCCCAGCGCCGCCCCGAGCAGCGCACCGATGATGCCGGCGCTGGCGCCCTGAACCATAAATACCGCCATGATCTGGCGCGGGGTCAGGCCCTGGGTTTGCAGAATGGCGACTTCGCCCTGCTTCTCCATCACCATTAGCCCCAGCGAGGTGATGATGTTAAACGCGGCAACGGCCACGATCAGGCTTAGCAGCAGCCCCATCATGTTTTTCTCCATGCGCACGGCCTGGAACAGCTCGCCTTTACGGTCACGCCAGTCCTGCCATTTCGTCCCTTCCGGTAACGCCTGCTGGCTGAGGGTGTCTACCTTCAGCGGCGCGTCAAGCCACAGACGCCAGCCGGTAATATTGCCCGCCGGGTAGCGCATCAGACGCGAGGCGTCCTGAATGTTAACCAACATCTGGTAACCATCGACTTCGCTGTTCGCCGCAAACGTGCCAATCACGTTGAACAGGCGCTGGCTTGGCAGACGCCCCATCGGGGTAAACTGGCTGGCTGAGGGCACCATCACGCGCAGCCGATCGCCACGGTTAACGCCAAGCTGCCCGGCCAGCTGCTCGCCGAGGATGACGTTATATTTACCCGGCTCAAGGTCGGTTTGCTTCACGTTAACCAGGTACGGCGTCAGCGGATCTTTTTGCGCCGGATCGATACCGAGCATCACCCCGACCGCCACGCTGCGGGCGCTTTGCAGCACCACATCGCCCGTTGTAAGGGGCGCAACGCGGGTAACACCCTGTAACTTCACCGCGCTTTCCGGCAGCTGTTGCGGGTTAACGGAACCCTGAGTGGAAGAGAGAACGGCCTGCGGCATCAGCCCCAGGATATTGTTTTGCAGCTCGCGCTCGAAGCCATTCATGACGGAAAGCACCGTCACCAGTGCCATCACGCCAAGCGTAATGCCAATAGTCGAAAGCCAGGAGACAAAGCGACCGAAGCGGTCCGCGGCGCGCCCACGCATGTAACGTAAGCCTATGAAGAGTGCGACAGGTTGATACATGAAATCCGTCTGTTTGCTGATAGCAGACCCACGAGTATATAAGCGAATCCGTTAAGCGTAAATGACTGAAACCGTAAGATTCGGTAATCATTTTTCCGAAAAATTCAGATAAATCATCATGCTACTGACCGAACTTCCGCCAGGCAGCCTCCACCTTTTCCGAAAATCGTCCTGATACAGACTGTTACCCGTTACATCAGGGCTTCATTTTACAACAATCGGCGTTTCGTTTATGGCAACAAGGTCGTCACGCACCATGAAACAAAAAGCATTATGGATTAACCAGATAAAAGGCCTGTGCATCTGCCTGGTGGTAATTTACCACTCGGTGATCACCTTTTATCCTCACCTGGACGGGCTACAGCATCCGCTATCAGGCCTTCTCGCCAAATGCTGGGTCTACTTTAACCTTTACCTTGCCCCGTTCCGTATGCCGGTATTTTTCTTCATCTCCGGCTATTTGATCCGCCGATACATTGACGAGGTGAACTGGCGCACCAGTCTCGACAAGCGCATCTGGAGCATCGTCTGGGTACTGGCGCTGTGGGGCGTGCTGCAATGGCAGGCGCTGACCCATCTGAACGCCTGGCTCGCCCCCGAGCGTGAACTGGCAACATCATCCAATGCGGCTTATGCCGATTCCGTTTCAGGGTTTGTGCTGGGGATGCTCACGGCCAGCACCAGCCTGTGGTATTTGTACGCTTTAGTGGTCTACTTCACGCTCTGTAAGCTGCTGAGCCGCTGGAAACTGCCGATGCTGGGGATTCTGGCGCTGGCAAGCGTCGCAATTAACGTCCTGCCGCTGCCGTGGTGGGGAATGAACAGCGTCGTGCGCAATATGATCTACTACAGCCTCGGCGCATGGTACGGCGCGCAGCTGATGGCGTGGATGAAAGGGCTGAATCTGCGCCGCAGCTGGCTGGCACTCATTGCCTCTGCCGCGCTGTCCGTGGTGCTGTGGTTCGCTAACGTCCCTCTGCCGCTCTCTCTGCTGTCGATCGTGGTCATTATGAAACTTTTCTACAGCATTGAGCAGCGTTATGCCGTTCGCCCCAATAATCTGCTGAACGTCATCGGGTCGAACACTATCGCGATTTACACCACCCACCGCATTTTAATTGAGGCGTTTAGCCTGATCCTGATCGGCGAAATGAATGCGGCATACTGGCCGGCCTGGGCTGAACTTGCGTTGATTCTGGTCTATCCGTTTATCAGCCTGCTCGTCTGCACGCTGGTCGGGCTGGGGGCCCGTAAGCTCTCGACCGCCCTCTTTGGCGATTTTTTCTTCTCCCCACCCGCGCGTGTTTCACCCGTGCCCGTTACCCGCTAATCTGCCCCGCCCCCATCCGGGGGCTCTTTTCCTCTTGTGCGGTTACGATTTGCTAATGCAAAACGATCGAGGATAATAAAGACATTGCGTATCAGTGATATGCCCCAATACTGTTGGTATATCCCCAAGAGACTCTGACATAGCCATGCCTGAACACTATCGTTATTCCCTGCCTGTTAAACCAGGCGATCAACGCCAGCTCGGCGAACTGACGGGCGCGGCCTGCGCGACGCTGGTGGCGGAAATTGCCGAGCGGCATCCTGGGCCGGTGGTGCTGGTTGCCCCGGACATGCAAAACGCCCTGCGCCTGCACGATGAGATCCGCCAGTTCACCGACAGCCTGGTCTTCAGCCTGGCCGACTGGGAAACGCTTCCCTACGACAGTTTCTCTCCGCACCAGGAGATTATCTCCTCGCGCCTGTCGACGCTGTACCAGCTTCCCACCATGCAGCGCGGCGTGCTAATTGTGCCGGTGAATACCCTGATGCAGCGCGTTTGCCCGCACAGCTACCTGCACGGCCACGCGCTGGTGATGAAAAAAGGCCAGCGCCTGTCGCGCGATGCCCTGCGCGTGCAGCTGGACGGCGCTGGCTATCGTCATGTCGACCAGGTGATGGAGCACGGTGAGTACGCGACGCGCGGCGCGCTGCTGGATCTCTATCCGATGGGCAGCGATCAGCCGTATCGTCTGGATTTCTTCGACGACGAGATCGACAGCCTTCGCGTGTTCGACGCCGACACCCAGCGCACGCTGGAAGAGGTGGAATCCATTAACCTGCTGCCCGCCCATGAGTTCCCGACGGATAAAACCGCCATCGAACTGTTCCGCAGCCAGTGGCGCGACAGGTTCGACGTGAAGCGCGATGCTGAACATATCTATCAGCAGGTCAGCAAGGGCACCCTGCCGGCCGGGATCGAATACTGGCAGCCGCTGTTCTTTAACGAGCCGCTGCCGGCGCTGTTCAGCTACTTCCCGGCAAACACGCTGATTGTGAATACCGGCGATATCGACGCCAGCGCCAGCCGCTTTGAAAGCGAGACGCGGGCCCGCTTTGAAAACCGGGGCGTGGACCCGATGCGTCCGCTGTTGCCGCCGGAAATGCTGTGGCTGCGTACCGATGAGCTCAACGCCGAGCTGAAACGCTGGCCGCGCATGCAGCTCAAAACCGACTCGCTTGCCGATAAGGCGGCGAACACTAATCTCGCGTTCCGTACGCTGCCCGATCTGGCCGTCCAGGCGCAGCAAAAATCCCCACTGGATAATCTGCGCAAGTTTCTTGAGTCCTTTACCGGACCGGTGGTGTTTTCCGTTGAGAGCGAAGGTCGCCGTGAAGCGCTGGGTGAACTGCTGGGACGGATTAAGGTCGCACCAAAACGCATTCTGCGGCTGAGCGAGGCGACCGGTAACGGTCGTTATCTGATGATCGGCGCCGCCGAGCACGGATTCATTGATACGCTCAATAACCTGGCGTTGATTTGTGAAAGCGATTTGCTGGGCGAACGCGTGGCGCGCCGTCGTCAGGACAGCCGTCGCACCATCAACCTGGACACCCTGATCCGCAACCTGGCCGAGCTGCATCCCGGCCAGCCGATCGTGCACCTAGAACACGGGGTGGGTCGCTATCAGGGTATGACCACCCTCGAAGCCGGCGGCATCAAAGGTGAATATCTGATGCTAACCTACGCCAACGATGCCAAACTGTACGTGCCGGTGTCGTCTCTGCACCTGATCAGCCGCTACGCGGGCGGCGCCGAAGATAACGCCCCGCTGCATAAGCTGGGCGGCGACGCCTGGTCACGCGCGCGGCAGAAAGCGGCGGAAAAAGTGCGCGACGTGGCCGCCGAGCTGCTGGACATTTACGCCCAGCGTGCGGCCAAAGAGGGTTATGCGTTTAAGCATGATAAAGAGCAATACCAGCTGTTCTGCGACAGCTTCCCGTTTGAAACTACGCCGGATCAGGCTCAGGCCATTAACGCGGTGCTGAGCGATATGTGCCAGCCGCTGGCGATGGACCGTTTAGTTTGCGGCGACGTGGGCTTCGGTAAAACCGAGGTGGCGATGCGCGCCGCTTTCCTGGCGGTTGAGAACAACAAGCAGGTGGCAGTGCTGGTGCCGACCACCCTTCTTGCCCAGCAGCACTTCGACAACTTCCGCGACCGCTTCGCCAACTGGCCGGTGCGTATTGAAATGTTATCCCGCTTCCGCAGCGCCAAAGAGCAGACACAGATCCTGGAGCAGGCAACCGAAGGCAAAATTGATATCCTGATCGGTACCCACAAGCTGCTGCAAAGCGACGTGAAGTGGAAAGATCTGGGCCTGTTGATTGTCGACGAGGAGCACCGCTTCGGGGTGCGCCATAAAGAGCGCATCAAAGCAATGCGCGCCGACGTCGACATCCTGACCCTGACCGCAACGCCGATCCCGCGCACCCTGAACATGGCGATGAGCGGCATGCGCGATCTGTCGATTATCGCCACCCCGCCGGCGCGCCGTCTGGCGGTGAAAACCTTCGTGCGCGAGTATGATAATCTGGTGGTGCGCGAGGCGATCCTGCGCGAAGTGCTGCGCGGCGGCCAGGTTTACTATCTCTACAATGACGTCGAAAATATCCAGAAAGCCGCCGACAGGCTGGCAGAGCTGGTGCCGGAAGCGCGCATCGCCATCGGTCACGGCCAGATGCGCGAGCGCGAGCTGGAGCGGGTGATGAACGACTTCCACCACCAGCGCTTTAACGTGCTGGTGTGTACCACCATCATTGAAACCGGCATCGATATCCCGACGGCAAACACGATCATCATCGAGCGCGCGGATCACTTCGGTCTCGCCCAGCTGCACCAGCTGCGCGGCCGCGTCGGGCGTTCGCACCATCAGGCCTACGCGTGGCTGCTGACGCCGCATCCGAAGGCGATGACCACCGACGCGCAAAAGCGTCTGGAAGCCATCGCCTCGCTGGAAGATCTGGGCGCGGGCTTTGCGCTGGCGACGCATGACCTAGAGATCCGCGGCGCCGGTGAGCTGCTGGGTGAAGACCAGAGCGGCTCCATGGAAACTATCGGTTTCTCGCTGTATATGGAGCTTCTGGAAAATGCCGTCGACGCGCTTAAAGCCGGACGTGAACCGTCTCTGGAAGATCTCACCAGCCAGCAGACCGAAGTGGAGCTGCGCATGCCTTCTCTGCTGCCGGACGACTTTATCCCTGATGTCAACACGCGACTGTCGTTCTACAAACGCATTGCCAGCGCGAAAAGCGAAGGCGAGCTTGAGGAGATCAAGGTCGAGCTGATTGACCGTTTCGGCATTCTGCCGGACGCGGCGCGCAACCTGCTGGATATCGCCCGGCTGCGTCAGCAGGCGCAGAAACTGGGGATCCGCAAGCTCGAAGGCAACGAGAAAGGCGGCATGATTGAATTTGCCGAGAAGAACCACGTCGACCCGATGTGGCTGATTGGCCTGCTGCAAAAACAGCCGCAGCATTTCCGTCTTGATGGCCCGACGCGTCTGAAATTCACCCAGGATCTGACAGAGCGTAAAACACGCATGGACTGGGTGCGTAACTTTATGCGCCAGCTGGAAGAGAACGCTATCGCTTAAAAGATTGCCCTCGCCAGCGTTTGGCTGGTGGGGGACAATTTACAAACTCTTTGCACTTCGCCCAGGCTTCCAGACTGTACATTCGCCATAATTATCATTAACCCCTTATAAAACAATAACCTTATCATTTGTATGGATTATGATAATGATGACCTCTTCGCGTTTTACCCGCTGGATCACGCTATTTGCGCTGGCCGCAGCCGTTGCCGTTGCGCTGCCCGCGCGCGCTAATACCTGGCCTCTTCCGCCTGCCGGCAGCAACGTCGTGGGCCAGAACCGCTTCCATGTAGTAGAAAATGATGGCGGCTCGCTGGAAGCAATTGCCAAAAAATATAATGTTGGATTCCTCGCGCTGTTGCAGGCCAACCCGGGCGTTGACCCCTATGTGCCCCGGGCCGGCAGCGTGCTGACGATTCCATTGCAAACTATTCTCCCGGACGCGCCGCGTCAGGGCATCGTGATTAATCTCGCCGAGCTGCGTCTGTATTACTACCCGCCGGGCAAGAATGAAGTCACCGTCTACCCTATCGGTATCGGCCAGCTGGGGGGCGATACGCTTACCCCGACCATGGTCACCACCGTCTCTGATAAGCGCGCCAATCCTACCTGGACGCCGACGGCAAACATTCGCGCCCGCTATAAAGCACAAGGTATCGATCTGCCCGCTGTGGTTCCCGCTGGTCCGGACAACCCGATGGGACACCACGCTATCCGCCTGGCGGCCTACGGTGGGGTTTATCTTCTGCACGGCACGAATGCGGATTTCGGGATCGGGATGCGCGTCAGCTCCGGCTGTATTCGCCTGCGCGATGACGACATCAAGACGCTGTACAGCGTGATTACCCCTGGCACGAAAGTGAATATCATCAATACGCCGATTAAGGTGTCTGAAGAGCCGGGTGGCGTCCGCCTGGTTGAGATTCACCAGCCGCTGTCGAAAAACATCAATGACGATCCGCAGACGCTGCCTATTAATCTGAATGCGGCTATGGTGAGCTTTAAAACGAACGCCAATACCGACGGCGCTGTGATGGAGCGGGCGATGGAAGCGCGCTCGGGAATGCCGACCAACGTCACGCGGCATCATGAGGTTGCTCAACAGTCGATGTAAATCAGTCATAACGACAAACGCCCTGCATGAGCAGGGCGTTTTTTATTGCAGTGGCATAACGGAGGGTTGCGTTACGCTTATTTGTAGATAACTGCGGTACCGTGCAGGGTGTTAGGACCGGTCACAGAGGTGATGCGGAATGATTTCGCACCCATTTCGTCAGCTTTTTGCGCCAGCTGATCTTCCAGAGAGCCCAGGTTAGTCCCGGCGGTGGCAGAGATGGTACCGACTTTCTGCTGGTCTGCTGGAGTAGACTGCACTTCTACAGCAGCAAAGCTTGCGAAAGAGAGTGAACTCAGAACGGCCGCAGCGATGAGGGTTTTAACGTTTTTCATAATTTTTTACCTTTAGCAGATGATGGTGTGGTCGTTAATTATTTAATTAACGATCGATAGGTAAATGATAGATGTGATCCAGGTCACACGTCAACCCATTTTTATAACGACCATTAAATTAATTTGTTTTTCCTTGTATTTCATAAAGATAAACTAAAAATATTTTTCAGAAATCACTGCTGGTCGTAGCAGGCATTTATTTTTATAATGATTATTCAACAAATCAACAGAGGACCAACGGCATATGACAACCGACGTCACGAGTTGCGCAAAGAAAAGCCGTGGCCGACCAAAAGTGTTCGACAGGGATGCGGCGCTCGATAAGGCCATGACGCTCTTCTGGCAGCATGGGTATGAAGCCACGTCGCTTTCCGATCTGGTGGAAGCAACTGGCGCGAAAGCCCCTACCCTCTATGCAGAGTTCACCAATAAAGAAGGCTTGTTCCGGGCCGTTCTGGACAGATACATCTCGCGCTTTGCGGCAAAACATGAAGCGCAGCTATTCTGTGAAGATAAAACCGTAGAGCAGGCATTGCGGGATTATTTCTGCGCGGTTGCAACCTGCTTCACCAGTAAAGACACGCCCGCGGGCTGTTTTATGATCAACACCTCCGCCACCCTCGCCGCCTCGTCGAAGGAGATAGCCAACACGGTTAAATCACGTCATGCGATGCAGGAGGAGACGCTCAGCACGTTTCTGACTCAGCGCCAGCAGCGCGGCGAAATTCCGGCGCACTGCCGTCCGCAGGAGCTGGCCCAGTATCTGAGCTGTATTTTGCAGGGGATGTCGATCAGCGCCCGTGAGGGCGCGACGCTGGAAAAGTTGCAGGGTATTACGCAAACAACGCTGCGCCTGTGGCCAGAACTTCTTAAGCTCTGAAGCAAAAAAAAGCTCCTCAGCCTGAGCGCATGAGGAGCTAAGTTCAGAGAACATCTTTTTTACGCTTTGTTATTCAGTATCAGCTGACCATTACCGTCGAGCGGAATTTGCGTGCCAGGATCTTTATCCATGCGGATTTTCCCCTGCTGGTCGCCGATTTTGTAGGTTACGTCGTAACCCAACATTTTTTCAGACTTGTCATACACGGTTTTACAGCGCTGCTGCGTGGTGGTGTAGGTGTCGTTTTCCTGCATCGCGCCCTGCACCTGGTTACCGGCATAACCGCCACCCAGCGCACCGACAACCGTCGCGACATCCTTACCACGGCCACCACCAAACTGATGACCAATCACCCCACCGGCAACCGCACCCAGCACGGAGCCCGCGATACGGTTTTCGTCCTGAACCGGACGACGATGGGTGACAGAAACATTACGACACTCCTGACGAGGCGTCTTGACCGTCTCTTTAATCGGTGTAGCGGAAACCACCTGCGCATACTGCGGGCCACGATCAAGTACGTTCAGACTGGCAACGGCAGCCACACCCAGCGCAGCTGCGACGCCAATCCCTATACCCGCCAACATTGATTTATTCACGGGACTTCCTCCTTTGTTGCAATTGGTAGCAATTTTGCAGCGCGCTAGGCGCTTCGCCAATAAGACAAAGGATCAAAAAATGGGGCATTGACCTGGCATAAGGCGTGTTTAGGAGAACTCTTAAGCGTCAGGAGCGGAAGGAACAGCATGATGTGCTAAAAATTCCCTCCGGCGGGCCCGGAGGGAGGGAGAAATTAGTGCAGCTTCAGGCGTGGGCGGATCACGCGGTTGATACGGCCGACCAGCATCATTAAGCCGGTTTTGAAGTAGCCGTGCAGCGCAATCTGGTGCATACGGTACAAAGAGATGTACACGAAGCGGGCGATACGCCCTTCAACCATCATGGAGCCGCGCATCAGGTTACCCATCAGGCTGCCTACGGTGGAAAAGTTGGAGAGCGACACCAGAGAGCCATGGTCTTTGTAGACATAGGCTTTCATCGGTTTGCCTTTCGCCTGCGCCAGGATGTTGTGCAGCACAAGGCTTGCCATCTGGTGCGCTGCCTGAGCGCGAGGAGGCACAAACCCGCCTTCCGGACGCGCGCAGGAGGCACAGTCACCGATGGCGAAGATGTCCGGATCGCGCGTGGTTTGCAGCGTCGGCTCGGTCACCAGCTGGTTAATGCGGTTCGTCTCCAGCCCACCGATATCCTTCATGAAATCAGGCGCTTTGATACCAGCGGCCCAGACCATCAGGTCGGCCTTGATGTACTCGCCGTCTTTGGTATGCAGACCGCCCTCATCCGCGCTGGTCACCATGGTCTGGGTCAGCACGCGCACGCCCAGCTTGGTCAGCTCGTTATGGGCAGCGCCGGAGATACGCGGCGGCAGCGCAGGCAGAATGCGTTCACCTGCTTCCACCAGCGTCACGTTCAGCGCTTCGTTAGTCAGCCCTTTGTAGCCGTAGCTGTGCAGCTGCTTAACCGCATTGTGCAACTCCGCCGATAACTCAACGCCCGTTGCCCCGCCGCCCACGATAGCAATGTTAACCTTGCCGTTGGCGCCCATGTTATTGGTGTACTTCAGGAACAGGTTAAGCATTTCCTGATGGAAACGACGCGCCTGATGCGGGTTATCCAGGAAGATGCAGTTCTCTTTCACACCTGGCGTGTTGAAGTCATTGGACGTACTGCCCAGCGCCATCACCAGCGTGTCATAGGCCAGCTTGCGCTCAGGGACCAGCAGCTCGCCTTTGTCATCCCGCAGCTCGGCCAGCGTGATGGTTTTATTTTCACGGTTGATATCCACCACGGAGCCCAGCTGGAACTGGAAATGGTGGTTACGCGCATGCGCCAGATAGCTCAGCGCATCCACGCCCTCATCCAGCGACCCGGTCGCCACTTCGTGCAGGAGTGGCTTCCACAGGTGGCTGTGGTTACGATCCACCAGCGTAATTTTGGCTTTCTTACCGCGACCCAGCTTCTTACCCAGCTGTGTCGCCAGCTCCAGTCCGCCAGCACCACCGCCGACAATCACTATCTTTTTCAATGGCGTAGTCAACGTGACCCCCTCAAATTATTAACCAATTGTTAATTAAAAGTTATAGAAATAACCCTTAATTAACAACAGGTTACTGCGCTGAAACCATTCAGATTCATTGAGAATAGCACGTCAGGCGCATTGGTCATACCAAAATTGATATGTATCAAGTTTTGATGGTTTAAAAGTAGACAATTCCGACAAAAAAGAGGCCCGGCACGCTTTCGCATACCGGGCCTTTATCAAGATCAGGGAGATCAGCCCAGCGTTTTGAAGGCCTTAATACGCTGCAAATGCGGCGAGATGTTTTTGAACTTGTGGGTCTGCTCTTCGTCCCAGACAATTTCGTAGTAATGATGCAGAAGCTCGGCGGCGCGGGAGCTGTTTAGCGCTTCATCGTTGCGCGAGAGGATCACCAGACAGCGATCGCGGTTCTTTTCACGGAAATTGCTCACGCATTTGGTTGCGATATCGGCGTACTCTTCCGGACGGTCAATCTTGCCTTCCATGTTCTCGTTCGGGAACAGGTTAGGATTGAAAATGACCTGGCGCATATCGCACAAAAAACCGATGCGTTCTGCCCAGTATCCACCCAACCCTACGCCGCAAATCAGCGGGCGATCGTCGATATTGAGCTGCAACATTTTATCCACTTCTTTCAGCAGATGCTGCATGTCATGCTTCGGATGACGCGTGCTGTAGCTAATCAGCCGAACATCCGGATCGATAAACTGCAATTGCAGCACTTTCTCATGATTACCAGGACTGTTTGAGTCAAAACCGTGTAAATAGATGATCATCGTCTCACCACGCTACGCCTTCCGGGATGAATTAAAGGGCTGCTTTATGTGCCTGCCAGCGCTCGTTCAGGGCTTCAAGCCGGGCGTTTACCGTTTTCCAGCGCGCCGAGTCCATCAGCTCCTGACGACTAAATGAACCTTTATGATACAATTGTGTAACACGCTCAGCATTGATCGGCGACAGGTTATCCAGCACGCTCACCGCACCTTTACGATTATTGCAGACGAGGATCATATCGCAACCCGCATCCAGAGAAGCCTGCCCACGTTCAGCATAGCTCCCCATGATCGCCGCTCCTTCCATGGATAAATCGTCGGAGAAAATCACGCCGTTGAAGCCTAACTCCTGACGCAGCACGGTTTTCAGCCAGTGCGGAGAGCCGCTGGCCGGGCGCGGATCGACCTCACTGTAGATGACGTGCGCAGGCATGATCGCGTCCAGCTTGTTATCGGTAATCAGCGAGCGGAAAACAGACATATCTTTAGCGCGAATTTCTGCTTCCGGGCGCGGATCGCGCGGGGTTTCCTTATGGGAATCCGCCATCACCGCCCCGTGGCCCGGGAAGTGTTTGCCGGTGGTTTTCATGCCCGCGTCATGCATTCCGTCAATGAAGCGCGTCGCCATTGCCAGCGCGATACGCGGATCGTCATGATACGAACGTTCACCAATTGCCGCACTAATGTGGCCCACGTCCAGGACCGGAGCGAAGCTGATGTCGATATCCATGGCGATCATCTCGCTGGCCATCAGCCAGCCAGCGTCCTGCGCCAGTTGACCGCCCTCTTCGGTTCCCAGCAGCGCTGCGAAAGATTGCGCGGCAGGTAAACGGGTAAACCCTTCCCGGAAACGCTGTACGCGGCCACCTTCCTGATCTACCGCGATCACCAGGTCATTGCGCGAAGCCGTGCGGATCTGACGAACCAGCTCACGCAGCTGCGCCGGATCGTGATAATTGCGGGTGAAAAGAATCAGCCCCCCTACCAGCGGGTGCGCAAGGATTTCACGCTCTTCCGCATCCAGCTCAAACCCTTCAACATCCAACATTACTGGACCCACACCAACCTCTCTTATCCTTTCGTTTGTAACTGGCGCCAGGCATCATCTGCCAGCGCAATAAATTGTTCGTCATTTGTTTGCTGAAAGCGCATTTCAAACCAGCCCGCCATGAGCAAGATTACCCATGGCCGCCAGCGCGCAACCTGCCGCGCAAGGGTGAGCGCATTCATGTTGGCGTTTCGGGCATAAGCAGCAACCAGCTGTCCGCGCGATGCCTCGTCGGGCATCCAGACCGCGGCAAGTTCGAGCGCCACGTCACCGTCCCCGGCATATTCCCAGTCGATAAGTTTCTCGCCTGCCGCCGTATGAACGATATTTCCCGCGTGGACGTCCATATGCAGCGGTGCCAGGCGTAACGCCTGCGGCTCTCCTGCTTTACGCAGCCGCTTCAGCTGCGCCAGCCAGAATGGCGTGCGTCGTCCCGGCGCGGCCTGCTGCCAGTAGCGTTCCAGCAAGGGGAGCAACGTTACCCGCCAGCCCAGACGCGGCTGGCGATGCAGATGATACAGCATGACTGCCAGCGTCGGGGGATCGGGTAGCTCGCGTTTGATCTCACCCGCAATAAACGTCACCGCCATCCAGTCCCTGATGAAGAGATGGGGCTGCGGCGCAAGGTCGGCGGGCAGGCGCTTCAGGGCGCGGAACTGACGACGAAAATGGGAGGCAGGCGCGGCGGCATCGTGATGCTGGCGTAAAACCAGCCGATGATCACCATGCTCAATAATGCAACTCGCGCCGCCAAGCCCGACGGGGGCTTGCGGCGCGATAACACGGTACTGTGGGAAATAGCGCGTCAGGACATCATGACGCGTGCGCTTATTGTTGCGTAACGGCACCTTTACCTGACCAGATAATTTCGCCGGTCTGAACCAGCATTAACTGCATCTGCAACGACGGCGTGTTCACGTTACCCGTCGCGTTAGAATAAAGGACATACTGCGCGCCAACGTTGCGGGCAATACCAATGGCTTTACTGCGCGAACCCAGGCTGTCCTGAGGCGACAGACCAAGCTGTTGCTTAGCGACCGCGAGCTGCTGGGCTGAGACCAGCGTAAATTTACCGTTGTTCGCCAGCGCATTGCGCAGCGTTTCCGTCGCTTCGCCCGCATTCAGTGAACCATTCGTACGGTTGTTCACGCTGTCCACCAGCAGCACGCTGCCGGGCGTAACGCCCTGTGCCTGCAACATTTTGCCTACCATCGGCTGCATCGCGCCGTTCCAGTCATAGTGGCGCACGCGCGGTGCAGGCTGTGCGGTATCGTCCTGATGTTCGATCGGGCCAGGCTGCGCCGGAATGGTCGGTACAGACGGCACGGTTGGCACAGGTTCCGCCGGCGTTGTTGGCTGTTCCGTCCCCGGCTTCGCCTGATCCACCGGTGCAGGTTCTTCAGTTCGCGTCACACAGCCTGCCAGAAAGAGTGCGAAGGCACTCAGGAGCGCATAACGGCTCATCGTTTTAATCAAGGTTCACCCCTTACAAATAAAGATAAAGTCTCACCTTATGTGCACCCAGATAGCTGGCGCTGCCGTAGAGCGTGACCGACGATCTTGCCGGAATGGTCACGCTGCGCGGCGCCTCAAGCGGATGCATCTCAAGACCTCTCACGTCATACCAGTAGAAGCGATAATGCACCGTCACTGGCTCTTGCCTTTCGTTATAGAGCGTAGAGGAGGCAGAAGACTGGATTTCGCTAATGGTCAGTGAAGGCTGCTCGGCCGTAACGCCCGCAGCAAGCACTGAAGACTCCATTACCAGCGTCTGTTCTTCACTGACCGGGATGGCAGGACGCGCGCTGCACCCTACCATTACCAGCGTCACGATCAGCGCTGCAATACGCCCAATTAACATATTAAAGACCTTTATGTGCCAGCATCGGTCCCAGTGGACGTCCACCCAGCAGATGCATATGAATATGATAGACTTCCTGCCCGCCATGGCGATTGCAGTTCATGATCAAACGGTATCCGTCTTCAGCAATCCCTTCCTGCTCAGCGATTTTCGCGGCCACCGTAAGCATACGGCCTAGCGCCACTTCGTGCTCGGTTTTAACGTCATTGACGGTCGGGATGAGAATATTGGGAATAATAAGGATGTGCGTCGGCGCCTGGGGAGAAATGTCGCGGAAAGCCGTGACCAGTTCATCCTGATAGACAATATCCGACGGAATTTCGCGGCGGATAATTTTACTGAAAATCGTTTCTTCAGCCATGACCTTTTCCTTTTAAATTTAATCTGGCGTCGTGCGTCCGTTGTTAACACACATTGTCTATTTTACTGCGTGACACAACACAAGAGTATGAGCGACTTTCTCCTGTCCTTTCAACCTTCTCCCGTGATTTCTTTCCTGATTGTTCGCCATCTGGCTGAAGAGGCGTCGCTTTAGGACATTTCTTTTCTGAAACCTGATTTCAGTTCATCCCGAAACATCTGTTTACAGCGTTAATCACAATGCGTATATTTCGCATTTGCATTTTCATGCGCATTTTTAACATAGAAAACGACGTCAGCCCGTGCTAGCGGAGCTGTCGCGCACCACCTTCACCATTCACTAAGGGTTTGATGATGTCTTTCATTAATCACACCAGGGATGGGCAACGTCAGCCTGTCGCAACACCTTCGTTGCTGGCAGCCTGCATTGCTATGGCATTGACGCCAACCGCCGCTTTCGCTGCTTCAACCGAAGATACCGTCGTCGTTGATGGAGGTTTTGACAACACACAGGATCTGTCTGCCAGCCAGGATCAGGATTACAGCGTAAAAACCACCACTACCGGCACCAAACTGTTGCTGGTCCCTCGTGATATCCCGCAGTCGGTTAGCGTCATTAGCCAGCAGCGTATGGCTGATCAGAATCTGCAATCTATCGGCCAGGTGCTGACAAACACCACGGGCATTACGGCGCAGGTGCAGGATAGCGACCGTACCGTGTTTTACTCACGCGGATTTTTCGTCAGCAACTACGCCTATGACGACCTTCCAACGTCCATCAGTGAAGTGTGGAACTTTGGTGATACCGCCGCCGACACCGCAATTTATGACCGCATTGAAGTGGTCCGCGGCGCCACCGGCCTGATGTCCGGTACGGGCAACCCGGCAGCGTACGTTAATATGGTGCGCAAGCATGCGGACAGCCCGGAATTTAAAGGCAACGTCTCTGCCAGCTACGGCAGCTGGGACAAGCAGCGTTACGTGCTGGATCTCCAGGCGCCGCTGGTGGAGTCAGGTAAGGTGCGGGGCCGTCTTATTACCGGTTATCAGGACAACGACAGCTTCGTGGATAACTACCACTACCGGAAGAAATTCCTCTACGGCGTGATGGACGCGGATGTCACCGACAGCACGACCCTCTCGGTAGGGTATGAGTATCAGGAAAGCCATACCGCCGACCCAACCTGGGGCGGCCTGCCGACCTGGTACAGCGACGGAAGTAAGACCAACTACAATCGCAGCCAGACCGTCGCGCCTGACTGGGCCTATTCGGATAAAGACAGCACCCGCATCTTCGCTAACCTGACCCAGCGTTTCGATAATGGCTGGGAAGCGCACATCAACGGCATGCATGCAGAAACCAACTTTGACTCTAAGCTGATGTATATGTCCGGCTATCCGGATAAAGAGACTGGCGCGGGCCTTGTGGGTTACGGCGGCTGGAACCGCGGGGAACGTAAACAGGATGCGGTCGACGCCTTCCTGCGCGGCGGCTTCGATCTCTTTGGTCGTCAGCACGAAATGATGTTCGGCGGCAGCTTCAGCCGTCAGCGCAACCATTACGACAATACCATGCCGGATGCAGTATACGGCATGGTTGACGTCGGCAACTTTAAGAACTGGAACGGGAACATTGCCGATCCGCAGTGGACCCCATGGAAGCTCTACAGCAAAGATGATATTCGTCAGTCTTCAGCCTATTCCTCTGCGCGTTTCTCGCTGGCCGACCCGCTGCACCTGATTCTGGGCGCGCGCTACACCAGCTATAACATTCGCTATAATCCGGCAGGTTCCCCAAACACCCGTCTGGAAAGTACCGAAAATGACGTAACGCCGTACGCGGGCCTGGTGTATGACATCAATGAGGACTGGTCGACCTACGTCAGCTATACCTCCATCTTCCAGCCGCAGGATAAGCGCGACGCCAGCGGACGTTATCTCGACCCTACCACGGGCAAAAGCTATGAAGCGGGCGTGAAGGCCGACTGGTTTAATACCCGCCTCACCACCTCGCTGGCGATTTTCCGTATTGAACAGGATAACGTCGCAAGCAACACCTATACCTACATGCCGAGCGGTGAGTCGATTTATGAATCGCTGGACGGCGTGGTCAGCAAAGGCGTTGAATTCGAGCTCAACGGTGCCCTGACCGATAACTGGCAGCTGACCTTCGGCGCGACGCGTTACATTGCAGAAGATAAAAATGGCAACGCCGTCAGTGCCGATCAGCCGCGCACGACCATGAAGCTATTCACCCGTTATCAGCTGCCCATGCTGCCGGAGCTGACCGTGGGCGGTGGCGTAAACTGGCAGAACAAGGTATGGACGGACGTGGAAGGCGGTCCGGCAGGACGTTCCCGCGCGGAGCAAGGCAGCTATGGGCTGGTGAACCTGTTCAGCCGCTATCAGGTCACCAAAGACTTTGCCGTTCAGGCTAACGTCAACAACCTGTTCGACAAAGAGTATTACGACTATGTCGGATCGTATGTTGTGTATGGCGCGCCGCTGAACGTTTCGGTGAGCGCGAGCTACGACTTCTGAGTTTAAGCCCGGTGGCGCTACGCTTACCGGGCCTACCCATCATCATGGACGGGTAATGTATACCCGCCACCCCGCGCCACAAACCGCACTAATAAAAAAGGCAGCCATTCGGCTGCCTTAGTCTCCCCAGGTCACAGCTTAGTTGTTGCGGATGTACTCATCCATTTCGGTTTTCAGGTTATCGGATTTTGTTCCGAAGATTGCCTGAACACCAGAACCTGCAACAACGACGCCTGCTGCGCCCAGTTTTTTCAGACCCGGCTGGTCTACTTTCGCCACGTCGGCAACGCTCACACGCAGACGAGTGATACACGCGTCCAGGTTAGTGATGTTTTCTTTACCGCCGAAGGCCGCAACCAGTGCAGGTGCCATTTCGCTGGTCGCACCGGCTTTGCTGTCTTCAGTTGCATCTTCACGACCGGGCGTTTTCAGGTCCAGTGCTTTGATCAGCACGCGGAAGACGGTGTAGTACACCACTGCGTAGCCCGCACCCACGATTGGGAACAGCCACAGCTTGCTGCTGTTACCGGACAGAACGATGAAGTCGATCAGGCCGTGAGAGAAGGACGTACCGTCACGCATACCCAGCAGGATACAGATTGGGAATGCCAGACCTGCCAGTACCGCGTGGATGATGTACAGGATTGGCGCAACGAACATGAAGGAGAACTCGATCGGCTCGGTGATACCGGTCAGGAACGAGGTCAGCGCTGCGGAGATCATGATACCGCCCACTTTTGCACGGTTCTCTGGTTTAGCAGAGTGCCAGATAGCAATCGCAGCGGCTGGCAGACCATACATTTTGAACAGGAAGCCACCAGACAGTTTACCTGCCGTTGGGTCGCCCGCCATGTAGCGTGGGATGTCACCGTGGAACACCTGACCTGCTGCGTTGGTGTATTCACCAATCTGCATCTGGAATGGAACGTTCCAGATGTGGTGCAGACCAAATGGCACCAGGCAGCGCTCAATGAAGCCGTAGATACCGAACGCCACAACCGGGTTCTGGTAAGCCGCCCACTGAGAGAAGGTCTGTATAGCCGTACCGATTGGTGGCCAGATGAAGGACAGGACCACACCGGTGAAAATCGCGGCCAGACCAGAAATGATCGGCACAAAACGTTTACCCGCGAAGAAGCCCAGATACTCAGGCAGCTTGATGCGATAGAAGCGGTTAAACATGTACGCTGCAATCGCACCGGAGATGATACCACCGAGAACACCGGTGTCTGCCAGGTGCTTAGCGGCAATCTCTTCAGCAGGTAAATGCAGGACCAGCGGCGCAACCACAGCCATGGTTTTCACCATGATGCCGTAAGCGACAACGGACGCCAGAGCGGATACACCGTCGTTATTGGTGAAGCCCAGCGCAACACCGATAGCGAAGATCAGCGGCATGTTAGCAAAAACAGAACCGCCTGCTTCGGCCATCACGTGGGAAACTACGGCTGGCAGCCAGCTGAAGTTTGCAGAACCGACGCCCAGCAGGATACCTGCGATAGGCAGTACGGATACTGGCAGCATCAGCGATTTACCGACCTTTTGCAGGTTAGCAAATGCATTCTTAAACATAATTGAGAGTGCTCCTGAGTATTTGTGCTTTTTTTACGCTTTCACGCATTGGCCCGGGGGGAGTACCGCGCCGTGGACAGGACATCTAAGCGCCCTTTATTTATTACACAGAGTAAAATAATTCCCTCTGAGTTTGTTTGACGGCTATCACGTTTCAGTTCAAGACGACCAAAAAACTTGCAGATATTTACATAAAGCATGTCTGGATGTGTCTAAAAACGCCATCACCGCCCTGAATGAGGCGGTGAACTTTACTCGTTTTGCTTATTAATTACGAGCCTAAAAAAAACAGGCGTATCAGACAGATTGCAGGCGGGCGGGGTCGATATGAAACAGGCTGGCGAAGTTTTCCGTGGTCACGCGAGCCAGCTCATCAATACTGACACCTTTCAGAACAGCCATATACTCAGCAACGTCTCGGGTCATCGCCGGCTGGTTCTCTTTGCCGCGATGAGGCACCGGCGCCAGGTACGGAGAATCGGTTTCCACCAGAATACGATCCAGCGGAACATAGCGCGCCGCATCACGCAGCTGTTCAGCATTACGGAACGTGACGATCCCCGAAAACGAGATATAAAAGCCTAAATCAAGCAGCTTACCCGCCGTCTCTCTGTCTTCTGTGAAACAGTGTAGTACGCCACCGCAATCCGTCACCTTTTCTTCCCGCAGGATCTCCAGCGTGTCGGCGCGTGCGTCGCGGGTATGAACGATAACCGGCTTATTCAGTTCACGGCCAATACGGATATGGTTGCGGAAGGATTCCTGCTGGCGAGGTTTCGTCTCTGGCGTGTAGAAGTAGTCGAGGCCGGTCTCGCCCATCGCCACGACGCCCTCTTCTGCGGCAAGGCGGCGTAAATCCTCAACCTCGTACGCTTCATCCTGATTCAGCGGATGCACGCCGCAGGAGAAGACAACGTTATTACGCTCGCCAACCAGTTCACGCATGGTACGGTAGCCCGGCAGCGTGGTCGCCACGGCCAGGCAAAATTTCACATCGCGCTCGGCGGCTTTCGCCAGCACGTCGTCCACATTTTTATGCAGGGATTGATAATCCAGGCCATCAAGATGGCAGTGTGAGTCGACTAAAAACATGATGTCTCTCTCAGAGGTGGGAAACCGGCGGTATAACACCCGGTTGCAGGTAGTGTTCGATACGCAGTAACTGGTCGGTCAGTAAAAGCTCGCGATTAAGACCGGTTACCGTCAAAAGTTGTTCACGACTCTGGCAGATATCATGAAGGATAGCGTGCAGCGACGACACGGACAGGCGATTCGCCAGCGTGGTGACCAGCGTCCACACGTCAGGGTTAGTCAGAAGCGTCGCCCCTTGCTGGGTTTTGAGCGCATCCAGCAGCAGTGCGGCCAGCCAGTGGAGCCGTTCCGGAGCCTGATCGCTGTTCAGCGCTGGCAGGACGCTCAGCCAGTCATGGTTATCGAGAGCTGATTCAACCGCACGACAAAGCGTTTCACGCTGGGACCACACCTCCGGCTGCAATAAGTCCAGCGCAGCCGCAGGCGCACCGCTGCACAGGCGCAACGCCGAGAGCGCCGCACCCTGTGACACCGTCACTTCACGCTCCAGCCAGGCGAGAGCCCACGACTCCTGGGGGGCTGCAAGGTGGTGAAGACGGCAGCGGCTACGCAGCGTCGCCAGCAGTCGGCCCGGCTCGCGGCAGGAGAGGAAAAACCAGGTATTCTCTGGCGGCTCTTCCAGCGTTTTTAACAGCGCGTTGGCGGCGGCTTCCGTAAGCAGCGCGGCGTCCTTCAGCCACACCACTTTCGCCCCTCCCAGACGCGCATATTCGTACAGTTTCTCACTGACCTCACGCACCGCGTCGATGCCGAGCGTATTTTTGCCCTTCTCGGGTTCGAGGGTGTAATAGTCAGGATGCGTGCCTGCCTGCATGAGCTGGCAGCCCCGGCACTTGCCGCAGCTTTTATGCCCTTCCGGCTGTTGGCACATCAGAAAGCGCGTGATGGCGTAGATCAACGCATCATCGCCCATGCCCGGCAGGGTCTGGATCAGTAACGCATGATGCCCCCGACCAACCTGATAGCTGTTGATCAGCTGTTCAAAGTGCGGGCGCAACCATGGGTACCATTTCATGCCTGCTGCTCCTGTACCCACTGCGTAACGGTCTGCTGAATATCACGCGTCACGTCTTCCAAGGATTGCGTCGCGTCGATGGTACGAATGGTACTGTCCTGTCCGGCCAGTTCCAGATAACGCGCGCGGGTGCGGTTAAAGAAGTCAAAAGACTCCTGTTCAATTCGGTCCAGTTCGCCGCGCGCCCGGGCGCGCTTCAGGCCCACCTCAGGGGTCACGTCGAGATACAGCGTCAGGTCAGGACGGAAATCGCCCAGAACCGCGTCGCGAAGCGTAGCCAGCATGGCCTGATCGATACCTCGGCCACCGCCCTGATACGCCTGGGTTGAGAGATCGTGGCGATCGCCAATTACCCATTTTCCTTCTGCCAGCGCGGGCTTGATCACCGTCTCCACCAGCTGAACGCGCGCTGCATAGAACATCAGCACTTCCGCTTTGTCGGTAATAACTTCATCGCCGACGGATTTGATATCCAGCACCAGACTGCGCAGTTTTTCCGCCAGCTGCGTACCGCCCGGCTCGCGGGTGAAGACCATGTCGGCGACGCCAAGCGATTTCAGCGTATCAACCACCACGTTACGGGCGGTGGTTTTCCCCGCCCCTTCGAGTCCCTCAATGACAATGTATTTACTGCGCATTTTTTTCCTTAAGTGCCTTCAGATAGTCCTGAACAGAGCGATTGTGGCTGGCCAGGTTGGTGTTAAAGGTATGCCCCCCTTTTCCATCAGCCACAAAATAGAGATACGGTGTCCTGGCCGGGTGCGCGGCAGCCTTCAACGAGGCTTCACCTGGTGTTGCGATCGGTCCAGGCGGCAAGCCGCTAATAACGTAGGTATTATACGCCGTTGGCGTCTCCAGATCTTTTCTGGAAATCTTGCCGCTGTAGTTTTCACCCATGCCGTAGATGACGGTAGGATCGGTCTGCAAACGCATGCCGATGCGTAGACGGTTAATAAACACCGAGGCAACCTGATCGCGTTCGGCAGCTACGGCCGTCTCTTTCTCGATGATAGAGGCCATCGTCATGAACTGGTTTTGATCTTTATACGGCAGGCCTTCAGCTCGCCCTTTCCAGGCAGAATCTACCGCCGCGACCATTTTGTTGTGCGCGCGCTTCAGGATTGCCACGTCCGTCGTGCCTGCCGTATACATCCAGGTGTCGGGCCAGAACCAGCCTTCGATCCACTCGGGATGGTCGAATTTTAAGGCTTCCGCAACGGTCTGGTAGCGATCATCCTTGAGCGTATGCTTGATATACGGCGCGTCGCGCAGCTGCCTGAGGTAATCGCTCAGACGCATACCCTCAACAAAACGCAGCGGGAACTGGGCTTCTTTACCACTCTCCAGCAGTTGCAGCATCTCGCGCACGGTCATGTCTGGGGTAAAGCGATAGGTCCCGGCCTTAAAGTGGGACAGTTCAGGCTCAATACGCAGCAGCCACTGGAAGACACGTGGGCGGTTGATGATTTTGTCACCATACAGCTGCTGACCAAGCGCCTGCCGCCCGGTACCCGCTTTCAGGGTAAAAATCGTCTCGTCTTTAATCAGGATCTTGCTGTCCGCCAGCTGACGGACTTTCCACACTCCCGCTCCGCCGGCAATACCGAACGCAACGATAAGAAGGAGGACAAAGCGTAACATTTTCTTCATGACTACCTGGTTTGCTCACATAACGGGGCCAGAAACTGGAACAGCTCGCGGGATGACCAGCACGTGTGGCCATAAGCGCGAACGGGGACAACGGGCATTAGCGCATTGCAGATAACAACTTCATCCGCGGCCAGCAGCACCTCTTCCTTAGCGTTAACTTCGACAACGCGAACGTCAGCGCGTGCCAGCTGTTGCAAACAAAACTGTCGCATTATGCCGTTGACGCCGGCCTGCTCCAGCGAAGGCGTGAATACGTCACTGCCCTTCCGCCAGAGTAAATTAGCCGCACAGCATTCCGTAATGTACCCTTCGCTGTCAAGAACCAGCGCCTCCCCGGCCTCCGTCTGCTCAAGATGAGTACGAATAAGCACCTGTTCAAGGCGGTTAAGATGTTTTATTCCGGCAAGCATCGGGTTTCGCCCCAGGCGTACCGGACTCAGCGCCAGGGCTACGCCCTCTGCACGCCAGTCCGCATAGTGGGAAGGATAATCTGAAACGGAAAGGATCCGCGTAGGATGCAGGCAGGCAGAGCCGCTGTACCCCCTACCGCCGCTGCCACGGCTGATAATCACCTTCAAAACGCCGCTTGTTTTCGCTGATGCCAGCCGACGCATCTCGCTTTCGAGAATGCCCCACGCTGAGAAGGGGATCAGTAACGTTTCGCAGGCTTTTTGTAAACGAAGGATATGGGCTTCGAGCAGGCACACGCCACCGTCGAGAATACGCGCGGTCGTGAAACAGCCATCGCCAAACTGGGTCGCCCTGTCGCTTGCCGGCAGCGTTTCTTGCTCAAGGCCATTGATTAAAAACATGGTGGCTCCTTATGCGTGGAGGCACAGTCTGGCAGGATGTTGATATCCGGACAAGTGGATTTCACCTAATAAAAAAGGCCCGGCAAGCGGACCTTTTTAACATCAGTGACGAATCAGACTCAGACCTTTTTGAAGATCAGAGAACCGTTAGTTCCACCGAAACCGAAGGAGTTACACAGGGTGTACTCCATACCGCTCACCTGGCGCGCCTCATGAGGAACGAAGTCCAGATCGCAACCTTCATCCGGATTATCCAGGTTGATGGTTGGCGGTACGGCCTGATCGCGCAGCGCCAGGATAGAGTAGATTGACTCTACCGCGCCCGCCGCGCCCAGCAGGTGACCGGTCATGGATTTCGTGGAGCTCACCAGTACACGGCTGGCAGATTCGCCGAAGATAGACTTAACAGCCTGCGCTTCTGCTTTATCGCCCGCAGGAGTAGACGTCCCGTGCGCGTTAACGTAGCCAATCTGTGCCGGGGTAATGCCCGCATCACGGATCGCATTTTCCATCGCCAGCGCAGCACCCGCGCCGTTCTCCGGAGGAGACGTCATGTGATACGCATCGCTGCTCATGCCAAAGCCAACGATTTCAGCATAAATTTTCGCGCCACGTTTTTTCGCGTGTTCGTACTCTTCCAGTACGATCATGCCCGCACCGTCACCCAGCACGAAACCGTCACGGTCTTTATCCCACGGACGGCTTGCCGCCTGCGGGTTATCGTTACGGGTTGAGAGCGCACGCGCTGCACCGAAGCCACCGACACCCAGTGGGGTACTGGCTTTTTCAGCACCGCCCGCAACCATAGCATCTGCATCGCCGTACGCGATAATACGCGCGGCCTGGCCGATGTTATGCACGCCAGACGTACAGGCTGTCGCGATTGAGATGCTTGGGCCACGCAGGCCGAACATAATGGTCAGGTGACCTGCCACCATGTTTACAATCGTAGACGGAACGAAGAACGGGCTGATTTTACGCGGGCCGCCATTCATCAGAGACGTATGGTTTTCCTCAATCAGGCCAAGACCGCCAATCCCGGAGCCGATAGCAGCGCCGATACGGGTAGCGTTCTCTTCCGTAATCTCAAGGCCAGAATCCTGCATGGCCTGAACGCCAGCGACAATTCCATATTGAATGAAGGCATCCATCTTGCGCTGTTCTTTACGCGAGATGATCTCTTCACAGTTAAAATCCTTTACTAAGCCAGCAAATTTCGTTGCATAGGCGCTAGTATCGAAATGGTCGATTAGGCTGATGCCGCTCTGACCGGCAAGGAGAGCTTTCCAGGTGGACTCTACGGTATTGCCGACAGGAGACAACATGCCAAGTCCGGTCACAACTACACGACGCTTAGACACGTTTGTCCTCCAGGGAGGGATAAAAAAAGAGATTCGTGGGACTACAAAAGATAAAACTCAGGCGGTCGAATGACCGCCTGGAGATGTTCACTTACGCCTGGTGGCCGTTGATGTAATCAATGGCAGCCTGAACGGTGGTGATTTTCTCAGCTTCTTCGTCCGGAATCTCAGTATCAAACTCTTCTTCCAGAGCCATTACCAGCTCAACGGTGTCAAGAGAATCTGCGCCCAGGTCTTCAACAAAGGAAGCGGAGTTCACAACTTCTTCCTGCTTAACGCCCAGCTGTTCGCCGATAATTTTCTTAACGCGTTCTTCGATAGTGCTCATACTCTTAAATTTCCTATCAAAACTCGCTTTCGCGATGGTTTTCGTAGTGTATAAAATGTTGAAAAATTTGCAACTAAATCCCGGCAGGTCTTACCACGATTTTACGTTATTTTGAGGCCATTTGCCCAAATAACGCAAATATTTTCGATCGTGATTAAACCATGTACATCCCGCCGTTGACGTGGAGGGTTTCACCAGTGATGTAACCCGCTTCGTCAGAGGCTAAAAATGCAACCGCGCTGGCGATTTCTTTTGGGTCGCCAAGACGACCCGCCGGAACTGCCGCCAGCGTACCCGCACGCTGATCATCCGTCAGCGCACGCGTCATGTCCGTTTCAATAAAGCCCGGAGCAACAACGTTTACAGTAATTCCGCGGGACGCGACTTCACGCGCCAGCGACTTACTGAAACCGATCAGACCTGCTTTCGCCGCAGCGTAGTTGGCCTGACCAGCATTTCCCATGGTACCAACCACAGAACCCACAGTGATAATACGACCATGACGCTTTTTCATCATAGCGCGCATTACCGCTTTTGACAGACGGAATACAGATGACAGGTTGGTTTCGATAATATCGTTCCACTCATCATCTTTCATTCGCATCAGCAGGTTGTCGCGAGTGATCCCGGCATTATTGACCAGAATATCCACTTCGCCAAACTCTGCGCGAATATTTTCCAGAACAGATTCGATAGATGCTGGCTCAGTCACATTCAGTACCAGACCTTTACCGTTCGCACCCAGATACTCGCTGATGGCCTCTGCGCCCTTCTCGCTGGTCGCAGTCCCGATCACTTTCGCGCCGCGCGCAACCAGTGTTTCAGCAATAGCACGCCCGATACCGCGGCTTGCGCCGGTCACCAGGGCAATTTTTCCTTCAAAACTCATGGTATTCCTCTTTTATTGCGAGAGTGCCGCTTTCATTGCTTCCGGCTCGTTAATCGCCGAGGCCGTCAGGGTGTCAACAATACGCTTCGTCAGGCCGGTGAGAACTTTACCAGGGCCAACTTCGTACAGATGCTCAACGCCCTGAGACGCCATAAACTCAACGGTTTTGGTCCACTGCACCGGGCTGTAAAGCTGGCGAACCAGCGCGTTACGGATAGCGTCGGGTGCGGTTTCGCATTTCACATCGACGTTATTCACAACGGAAATCGTCGGTGCGTTAAAGGTCATTTTTTCCAGCTCAACCGCCAGCTTATCGGCGGCAGGCTTCATCAGAGCACAGTGAGACGGCACGCTCACCGGCAGCGGCAGCGCGCGCTTAGCGCCCGCAGCTTTACAGGCGGCACCGGCACGTTCAACCGCTTCTTTATGACCGGCAATAACCACCTGGCCAGGCGAGTTGAAGTTTACCGGAGAAACCACCTGACCTTCAGCAGATTCTTCACACGCTTTCGCAATAGAAGCATCATCGAGACCGATGATGGCAGACATGCCGCCCGTGCCTTCTGGCACCGCTTCCTGCATGAATTTACCACGCAATTCAACCAGACGAACCGCATCAGCAAAGGCAATAACGCCCGCACAGACCAGCGCAGAATATTCGCCGAGGCTGTGGCCCGCCATCAACGCTGGCGCTTTGCCGCCCTGCTGCTGCCATACGCGCCACAGCGCAACGGAGGCAGCCAGCAGTGCCGGTTGGGTCTGCCAGGTTTTGTTCAGCTCTTCGGCTGGACCCTGCTGGGTCAGCGCCCACAGATCATAACCCAGCGCGTCAGAAGCTTCACGGAAAGTCTCTTCGATAACCGGATAGTTTGCCGCCATTTCAGACAACATCCCAACGGTTTGCGAGCCCTGTCCCGGGAACACAAAAGCAAATTGCGTCATTTTTTAATCCTTATCCTAGAAACGAACCAGCGCGGAACCCCAGGTGAACCCACCACCGAAGGCTTCAAGCAAGACCAGTTGGCCCCGTTTAATTCGTCCATCGCGTACCGCTTCGTCAAATGCGCACGGTACCGATGCCGCAGAGGTATTGCCGTGACGATCGAGCGTCACCACAACGTTATCCATTGACATGCCCAGCTTCTTCGCCGTCGCGCTGATAATACGCAGGTTAGCCTGGTGCGGCACCAGCCAGTCGAGCGCGGCGCGGTCCAGATTATTTGCTTCCAGCGTCTCGTCAACGATGTGGGCCAGTTCAGTGACGGCCACCTTGAACACCTCGTTACCCGCCATGGTCAGGTAGATGGAGCTGTCCGGATTAACGCGATCGGCGTTAGGCAGCGTTAACAGTTCGCCGTAGCGACCGTCAGCATGCAGATGCGTGGAGATGATGCCCGGCTCGTCGGACTGCCCCAGCAGTACCGCGCCCGCACCGTCGCCAAAAATAATGATCGTGCCGCGATCGGTTGGATCGCAGGTACGCGCCAGCACGTCAGCGCCAATCACCAGCGCATATTTCACCGCGCCCGATTTCACGTACTGATCGGCGATGCTCAGCGCATAGGTGAAGCCCGCACACGCTGCGGCAACGTCAAACGCCGGGCAGCCTTTAATGCCGAGCATGTTCTGCACCTGGCACGCCGCGCTTGGGAAGGCATGCGTGGCAGACGTTGTCGCCACCACAATAAGGCCGATCTGTTCTTTATCAATGCCTGCCATCTCAAGCGCGCGCTGAGCGGCTTCGTAGCCCATGGTGGACACAGTTTCGTCTGGCGCGGCGATACGACGTTCACGGATACCTGTGCGCGTGACAATCCACTCGTCAGACGTATCTACCATTTTTTCAAGATCGGCGTTGGTACGCACTTGTTTTGGCAGGTAGCTGCCGGTACCTAAAATCTTCGTATACATGTACGCTCAGTCACTTTTAGCTAATACAGATCCCAGGCGAGCGGCAATCCTCTGAGGAACTTGTCGCTGCACCGCCTGCACTGCCTGTTCAATCGCGACGGTAAAGGCTCGCTGATTGGCGGCGCCATGACTCTTAATCACGATGCCGCGCAATCCTAACAGACAGGCGCCATTATACTGGTCGGGGTTGAGGTGACTGAATCGCCGCGTCAGGCTTTTTTGTAACCAACGCTTTAATAAAATCAGCCACCAGGACCTTTTTTTACCGTCTCCCTGCGATTTCAGCAGGGAAAGGAACATTCGTACGACCCCTTCCATGGTCTTCAACGTTACGTTTCCGGTGAAGCCATCACACACTAATACGTCCGTTTTGCCCGTCAGCAACTCATTGGCTTCGAGATAACCAATATAGTTGATGGAGGGAACCTGTTTGAGTATTTCCGCAGCGTCGCGGATACTGTCCAGGCCTTTGGTTTCTTCTTCACCAATATTCAATAACGCAACGCGGGGGTTGTTAATGCCGACCACGTCTTCTGCCAGCACCGACCCCATCACGGCAAACTGAGCCAGCATTGTACTATCACAATCTACGTTAGCGCCCAGATCGAGCACCACCGTTTTGCCCTTCTGCTGGTGCGGTAACACCGTCACCAGCGCCGGACGCTCAATGCCCTCAATCGGCTTGAGCAATAATTTCGACAGCCCCATCAGCGCGCCCGTATTTCCCGCGCTGACGCAAGCCTGCGCTCGCCCTTCTTTCACCAGCTCCAGCGCCATGCGCATAGAGCTGCCACGGCTATTACGAATAGCCTGCGATGGCCGGGCATCACTGGCAATAACTGACTGCGCAGGAATAATCTGCAGACGCGAACGTTGTTCAAAGTCAGCTTTTGCAAGTAATGGCGTGATTGTGTCGGGATTGCCGACTAATAGAAGTGTGAGTTGCGAATTAGAATTCAGTGCCTGCAATGCTGCAGGCACTGTCACGGTAGGGCCAAAATCGCCCCCCATGACATCTAACGCCAGGGTTAGACGTGTCAAGGTATCGTCGCAGCCTGGTTCGGTAAACTCCCCGTTTGCACGGGGAAGTTCCTCACTAAGCCTAATCACGCTGACGCGTGATTACTTAGTGATAACCTTGCGGCCGCGGTAGAAACCGTCAGCGGTGATGTGGTGACGCAGGTGTTTCTCACCAGAAGTCTTGTCTACAGACAGGCTGGTAACTGCGGTCAGCGCGTCATGGGAACGACGCATGCCACGTTTGGAACGGGTTGGTTTATTCTGTTGTACGGCCATGGACCTTACTCCTCAATTACTTACGCTTTAAGCTGGCTAATACGGCAAATGGGTTTGGTTTTTGCGCTTCATCAGGCAGTTCCCCAAAGACCATGTCCGCCTCGGACACTTCACAGTGTTCAGAATCATGCACCGGAACCACTGGCAAGGAGAGGATGACTTCATCTTCAACCAGAGCCAGAAGATCGATTTCACCGAATTCGTTAACCTCAATCGGCTCATACGCTTCCGGGAGTGCTTCAGCCTGTTCGTCAGAACGAACCGGACTAAAACAATACGTTGTGTGAACATGCTGTACGAACGGTTTCCCGCAACGCTGACATTCGAGCGTTACCGTTACCTTTGCATCACCGGTTAAGACGGCGAGACGCTGGTTATCGATAGCGAACGACATGGAGCATTCTACATCACTGTCCACACTGACTACAGACTCGGCAATACGCTCGGCCTGATCGGAAGAATAAATTCCTTCGTAATCGAGGCGTTTTTGAGCCGTACGAACCGGATCAAGAGTCAGGGGTAATTTTACCTTTTGCATAGGGCGCGCATATTAACTTTGTAACGTCATAGAGTCAAAGAAAAAGGCAACCAGAGCTGCCTTTTGCCAATTATTCGCACACATTGCGGCCTGTAGTTTAAAATGGCTGGCATCGATACGCTATATCTGGTGATAAAAATATGCCAAATCTCGTCCTTGCTTCCACTTCTCCCTACCGTCGAATGCTGCTGGAAAAGCTCGGGATCCCGTTTGAATGCGCGGCACCCGACGTTGATGAGACGCCGCAGCCGGGAGAGTCACCGCGTCATCTGGTGACCCGTCTCGCTAAGGAGAAAGCGCAATCGCTGGCCGCACGTTATCCTGCACATTTGATTATAGGCTCCGATCAGGTTTGCGTGCTGGACGGGGAAATCACCGGTAAACCGCATACGGAAGAAAACGCCTGCCAGCAGCTTCTGCGTGCGCGAGGCAGTATCGTGACCTTTTATACGGGGCTAGCGCTTTATAATTCGGCCAGCGGTCATCTGCAAAGCGAATGCGAGCCGTTCGACGTGCACTTCCGTCATCTTAGCGAGCAGGAGATTATGGATTACGTGCGCCGGGAACGTCCTCTGAACTGCGCAGGCAGTTTCAAAAGTGAGGGGCTGGGGATTGCGCTGTTCGACAAGCTGGACGGTCGGGATCCCAACACGCTGGTGGGACTGCCGCTGATAGCGCTGTGCCAGATGTTAAGACGTGAAGAATGTAATCCGCTGACGATGTGACCGTTGCGGCCTGATGCCCTTACCCCGGCCCTCTTCCCGTGGGATAGGGAGAAATACATGTAGGCCGGGTAAGCGCAGCGCCACCCGGCACAAAATCAGCCACGCAGAACTTTCAGACAGCGTTTGAGCTGCTCATCCAGCGGCGCTTCAATACGGATAACTTCCCCGGTATTAGGATGGGTGAACTTCAGCGCTGCCGCATGCAGGAACAGACGCGACAGCCCCGTACCCGCCAGCTGCTTATCAAATTCGCGATCGCCATAGCGGTCGTCAAACGCAATCGGATGGCCCGCAAACTGGGTATGCACGCGAATCTGGTGCGTACGCCCCGTCACCGGACTACAGCGCACCAGCGTGGCGAAGTCGTAGCGCTCTTCTACTTTAAAGCGCGTCTCAGACGGTTTCCCTTCCTGATTAACACGAACAATGCGCTCACCGCTTTGCAGAATATTTTTCAGCAGTGGTGCCTGCACCACTTTTACATGGGACTGCCACTGGCCGCGCACCAGCGCCAGATAATCTTTTTGCATCCCTTTTTCGCGAAGCTGTTCATGCAGGGAACGCAGGGCAGAACGCTTTTTCGCCACCAGCAGCACGCCGGAGGTATCACGGTCAAGACGGTGAACCAGTTCAAGGAAACGCGCTTCCGGGCGCAGCGCGCGTAAACCTTCGATCACGCCGAAGCTCAGACCGCTCCCCCCGTGTACCGCCGTTCCGGACGGTTTATTCAGCACCAGAATGTGGTCGTCCTCATAAAGGATAACTTCGCTCAGGGCCGCGACTTTTTGCAGCTTCGGAGAAACGACCTCTTCTTCACGCTCTGCAACGCGTACCGGTGGAATGCGGACTTCATCGCCCGCCTCGAGCTTATACTCAGGCTTCACGCGTTTTTTATTCACCCGCACCTCGCCCTTACGCAGGATGCGATAAATCATACTTTTTGGCACGCCCTTCAGCTGGGTGCGCAAAAAATTATCGATACGTTGCCCCGCGTCATCGTCGGCGATGGCAACCATTTTTACGGCTGGAGTCTCTGTTTTCATGGTTGGCGATTCTAAATAGCGTCAGGCAATAGCGCCACTCATTTTTCTATGCTTATATTTACTTTTATCCGGAACACTCCGCTTTCGCGCAATCGATTTGGTGGTTATTAAACCAATCACCCCGTTGAAGTGAAGAAACTGTGAGTAACCGGGTGATAATTGGTAAAAGTCATCTTGCTATAACCCGGCGAGCAGTGGAATAATGAATCCGTTTTCCGCGTTAAATCCGGGTTTTGTAAGGATCTCGACGGAATGACCAATTTTGTCTGACCGATCATCCACGCAGCAATGGCGTAAGACGTATTGATCTTTCAGGCAGTTAGCGGGCTGCGGGTTGCAGTACTTCCCGGTATAAGGATTGTTCTCTGGAGAGTTTTCCCAGGCAATTCCCCTGATAATTGCGCTGTGTTTCCGTATGAAATACAGGCAACCGACACTCTGCGCCTCTTAAGCGAGCGACAACCGTGAGGTTGGCGACGTGAATAGACACGAGGCCATCGGTTCATACCCCGGAAAGCGTCACCTTGCCCGCAGCTTTGTCGTCAATGTAAGAATAACGAGTAAGTTACGATGAAAAGAATGTTAATCAACGCAACTCAGCAAGAAGAGTTGCGTGTCGCCCTTGTGGATGGGCAGCGCCTGTACGATCTGGATATCGAAAGTCCTGGACACGAACAGAAAAAAGCGAACATTTACAAAGGCAAAATCACCCGCATTGAACCAAGCCTTGAAGCTGCATTTGTCGATTACGGTGCTGAGCGTCACGGTTTCCTTCCTCTCAAAGAAATTGCCCGCGAATATTTTCCTGCCAACTACAACTCCCATGGCCGTCCGAACATTAAAGATGTTCTGCGTGAAGGTCAGGAAGTTATCGTTCAGATCGATAAAGAAGAGCGTGGCAACAAAGGTGCCGCACTGACCACCTTTATCAGTCTGGCAGGAAGCTATCTGGTATTGATGCCAAACAACCCGCGTGCCGGGGGTATCTCTCGCCGTATCGAAGGTGATGACCGTACCGAGCTGAAAGAAGCCCTGGCAAGTCTTGAGCTGCCAGACGGCATGGGCCTCATCGTGCGCACCGCTGGCGTCGGCAAATCTGCCGAAGCCTTGCAGTGGGACTTGAGCTTCCGCCTGAAGCACTGGGAAGCCATCAAGAAAGCGGCAGAAAGCCGTCCAGCGCCGTTCCTGATCCACCAGGAAAGCAACGTCATCGTGCGTGCCTTCCGTGACTACCTGCGTCAGGACATCGGTGAAATTCTGATTGATAACCCGAAAGTGCTTGAGCTGGCTCGCCAGCACATCGCCGCGCTGGGTCGCCCGGATTTCACCAGCAAAATTAAACTGTACACCGGTGAAATCCCGCTGTTCAGCCACTATCAGATCGAATCCCAGATCGAGTCCGCGTTCCAGCGTGAAGTGCGTCTGCCGTCCGGCGGTTCTATCGTTATCGATACCACCGAAGCGCTGACCGCCATCGACATCAACTCCGCGCGTGCAACCCGCGGCGGCGATATCGAAGAGACAGCCTTCAACACCAACCTTGAAGCCGCTGATGAAATCGCCCGCCAGCTCCGCCTGCGCGACCTGGGCGGTCTGATTGTTATCGACTTCATCGACATGACCCCGGTTCGCCACCAGCGCGCGGTTGAAAACCGCCTGCGTGAAGCGGTGCGTCAGGATCGTGCCCGTATCCAGATCAGCCATATTTCTCGCTTTGGCCTGCTGGAGATGTCCCGTCAGCGCCTCAGCCCGTCACTGGGCGAGTCCAGCCATCACGTGTGCCCGCGCTGTTCCGGTACGGGTACCGTGCGTGACAATGAATCTCTCTCCCTCTCCATTCTGCGCCTGATTGAAGAAGAAGCGCTGAAAGAGAACACCAAAGAGGTTCACGCCATTGTGCCGGTGCCAATTGCCTCCTACCTGCTGAACGAAAAACGTGCAGCGGTCAGCGCAATCGAAGCGCGTCAGGGTGGCGTTCGCTGCATTATCGTGCCAAACGACGAGATGCAAACCCCGCACTATCACGTGCTGCGCGTCCGTAAAGGCGAAGAGACAAGCACCCTCAGCTACCTGCTGCCGAAGCTGCATGAAGAAGAAATGGCGCTGCCGTCTGACGAAGAGCCTGCCGAGCGTAAACTGCCTGAGCAGCCAGCTTTAGCGACCTTCATCATGCCGGAAGCACCGCCGGAAGCGACGCTGGAAAAACCAGCGGAAAAACCTGCCGTGCAGAAAGCCGCCCCAGCCGCGCCAAAAGCGCAGCCTGAGCAACCGGGTCTCCTGAGCCGCATCATCGGTGCGCTGAAAAAAATGTTTGCCGGCGAAGAAGTTCAGCCCGAGCAGCCAAAAGAAGCGCCAAAAGAAGCGAAACCAGAGCGTCAGCAGGACCGTCGTAAGCGTCAGAACAATCGTCGCGATCGTAACGACCGCAACGAGCGTGGCGATCGTAATGAGCGCCGTGATAATCGTTCCGAGAACAACGAAGGTCGCGAGCAACGCGAGGACAACCGTCGCAACCGTCGCGAGAAGCAACAGCAGAACGTTGAAGATCGTGAAATTCGCCAGCAGGCGGGCGATGAGTCCGAGAAGAGCAAACAGCGTGACGAGCAGCAGCCTCGCCGCGAGCGTAGCCGTCGTCGTAACGACGAGAAGCGCCAGGCTCAGCAGGAAGTCAAAAACCTGAATCGCGAAGCGCCTGTAGAACAGCAGGACGCTGAGCAGGAAGAGCGCACCCAGGTTATGCCGCGTCGCAAGCAGCGTCAGCTGACCCAGAAAGTACGTGTCGGTGCTGCTCAGGCGGAAGAAAGCGAAGTCATCGCGGTCGAAGCGCCAGAAAGCACAACGGGTACACAGGTTGCGAAAGTTGATCTGCCAGCCGTGGTGGAAAATCAGGTTGAGCAGGACGAGAGCAGCGAAAACCGTGACAACGCAGGCATGCCGCGTCGCTCCCGCCGTTCTCCACGTCACCTGCGCGTGAGCGGCCAGCGTCGTCGTCGCTACCGTGACGAGCGTTACCCGACTCAGTCGCCAATGCCGCTGACCGTGGCGTGCGCGTCACCAGAGATGGCCTCCGGTAAAGTCTGGATCCGCTATCCGGTTGCTCGCCCTGAGCAGGCTGTTGAAGAGCAGGCTGTAACCGAAGAGGTGATTGCACCGGTAGCCGCGGCAGAAAACGTCGTGACTGAAGCGGCAACCGTGGCAGAGCCGCAGGTTGTTGAGCCTCAGGCTGTTGAAACGGCGGCACCACAGGCTGTGGAAGTGGAAACGACCCATCCTGAAGTGATTGCTGCACCGGTTGATGCCGAGCCACAGATTATCGCCGAAGAAGATGCCGTAGTGGCTGAAGAGGTCGTGGAACACGCTGAACCTGCACCAGCAGTGGAAGAAACCGCAGACGTTGCCGTCGAAACGGTTACCGAAGAGGTGGTTCAGGACGTCGAGATTCAGGTTGAACCTGTTGTCGAAGAAGTCAAAGCGCCTGAAGTGAAGCCTGCGCCGGTTGAGGCAGTTGCCGCCCCAGCGCCAGCGCACGTTGCTACAGCACCTATGACCCGCGCCCCGGCACCAGAGTATGTGCCTGAAGCGCCGCGCCATAGCGACTGGGTACGTCCGGAATTCAACTTCGAAGGTAAAGGTGCTGCCGGTGGTCACAGTGCAACGCACATGGCTACTGCGCCTGCTACCCGTCCGCAGTCTGTGGAATAACACACCCTAAGACTGAAAGCCGACCTCCGGGTCGGCTTTTTTTATGGCTGCTGCACGGGCTTTCTCATTCCGGTGACCTCCGGCATGATCTGCCGCATCATTTCCAGAAAACGCCGCAAGCGCGCCGGATAGTAGCGGGACCAGGGGTAAACCAGATGCACCGGTAACGCTGCCGGCTGCCACTCCGGCAGCAAGTGCACCAGCCGCCCTTCCTGAATATCATCCTGCACCGTCCAGCTGGATACCACCGCCACGCCAAGCCCGGTGAGGGCCGTATTGCGGGCCACATACAGGCTGTCGGTACTCAGACGTGGCGTAATGGTCACACGCGCCGTGGCAGGTGATGCCTCATGAAAAAGCTCCACATGACGCTGATAAAAAGAGCTGATGGCAATCCAGGGAAGGTGTTGCAGATCGTCCGGCGTGTTAACTGCGGGAAAACGGGCCAGCAGCGCCGGCGACGCCACCACCGAGCGCGGCACTTCAGCCAGCAGCACGGACACGGTTGCCGGATCGACTTCAGCGCCTACCCGGATAGCACAGTCCAGGTTGTCGCCGAGGAAATCAACTGACCTATCGTTTAGCATCCATTCGATTGAGAGCAGCGGATAGCGCTGCAAAAATTCGGTTAACGGCTTCAGAAGCTGATCCTGGCCAAACGCGTGGGGGGCCCTCACCCGCAGGACACCGACCGGCTCATCCTCTTTCTGCCCCACCTCGTCTTCCAGCGCCAGCCAGCTGTCAATCACCCGTCGGGCATGCTGATAGCAGCGTTCGCCGTCATCGGTAAGACGGGCTGTATGGGTTGTACGCAGCATCAGGCGCACGCCCAGCATGGTCTCAAGCGACTGCAACCGCCGGCTTACCGTCGCCTGGGTTGTAGCCAGCTGGCGAGCCGCCGCAGAGAGTGACCCTGCCTCAACGATGCGAACGAACGTGCGCATCAGCTCTACCCTGTCTATACGCTCAGCTCTTTTCATAGGTTTTATTATCATACGTTCAACGTATAAGCGTTTTACCACCGCGCCCGCTACCGTCGCAAGGCGTACTGATAAAAAATAGCCGCACACGACGAATGAGGAACATCTTATGAACACCACCACAACCACCACCCAGGCCGTGAGCCGCTGGGTAATCGTTATGCTGGCGCTTGGCGCCGGCTTCAGCGTAGCATCCATCTATTATGCCCAGCCTCTGCTGCCGCTGATGGGCACAGACCTGCACCTGAGCATCGAAGGCATGGGTATGGTCCCGACGCTCACCCAGGCGGGTTACGCCTTAGGCATCCTGTTCCTGCTCCCGCTCGGCGATCGTCATGACCGTAGAACGTTGATCCTGATAAAAAGCGCGACCCTGGCGCTGTTCTTGCTGGGCTGTAGCCTGACCGGACAACTGCACTCCCTGCTGCTCACCAGCCTGCTGATTGGCATGGCCGCTACCATGGCTCAGGATATCGTCCCGGCGGCAGCGATCCTGGCGCCGGAAGGGAAACAGGGTAAAACTGTCGGCACGGTGATGACCGGCCTGCTGCTGGGCATTTTGCTCTCCAGAACCGTAAGCGGCGTGGTGGGAGAAGCCTTCGGCTGGCGGGTGATGTATCAGCTGGCCGCCGCAAGTATTGCGCTTGTCGGCGTAGCGATGTGGGCCGTGCTTCCCCGCTTCGCTGTTCACTCCACGCTCAGCTACCCGGCGCTGATGCGCTCCATGGAACACCTGTGGCGTCGCTACCCGGCGCTGCGTCGGGCCGCGCTGGCTCAGGGTTTTCTGTCGATTGCCTTCAGCGCGTTCTGGTCAACGCTGGCGGTCATGCTGCTGGAACGTTTTCACCTTGGCAGCGCCGTGGCGGGTGGGTTTGGTATTGCTGGTGCCGCAGGCGCGCTGGCCGCACCGCTGGCGGGTGGCCTGGCCGATAAGCTGGGTGCCGGTAAAGTGACCCAGCTGGGTGCCGCACTGGTCACCGTGTCGTTTGCCCTGATGTTCCTGATGCCGGCGCTGGGTGTACACGGTCAGCTGATCCTGATAGCGCTCTCTGCGGTGGGTTTCGATCTCGGCTTGCAGTCCAGCCTCGTGGCGCACCAGAACCTGGTCTACGGCCTTGAGCCGCAGGCACGCGGACGTCTTAACGCCCTGCTGTTTACCGTCATTTTCATCGGAATGGCGCTGGGTTCAGCATTAGGCAGCAATATCTATACGCTGGCAGGCTGGACGGGCGTGGTAGCCCTGGCGACCGTGTGTGGCGCCATTGCGCTGGCTATCAGAGTGATTGAAAGCGCCCGGGTGCTGTCAGCACAGGCAGAAAGCGCGTAAAAAAAATGCCCAACCCGGACGGGTTGGGCAGACAAAACATGCCCAGTTTCAAGACATGTTCCAAAAGGTCTGAGTATTATCTGTTCATCTGGAACAACGACATACCCTGCATATCGCTGAAGGCTTTATACGAGGCCTGCAACGCCGCCTGCTGCATGGTGTAGGACGAAATCACCGAGTTCCAGTCCACATCCACCAGGTCACTCATCTGCTGGGTCTGGCCCAGCGCGCGGTCCTCACCCAGAGAATCCAGCTTGCCCAGCTCGTCCAGCTTGATGCCGAGATCGGCGCGCACGGTCAATACGTTGTTGAGGGAGTTGCTCAGACCACGGTTGGCTTTATCAATTGCCGCAGTAAACGCTTCAGCCTTCGTTTCGTCATCGCCAATAGGCGTATTCAGCGCACCGATGGCAGCGTCGAGGATCTTGAACAAATTCGTTTCCTGAGCGCTACCATCTGGCTCCGGCTTCGCATTGCTGGTGAAGCTGTCGAAAACTTCAGCGCCGGTATGGCTGATTTGCATCGTCCGCGCGGAATCAACCTGCTGGCTGATTGGCGTACCGCCGCCCTGATACGTACCGGTCGTCTGGTCGAACGCCACCGCTTCGGTTTTGTATCCTGAAAAGATATAGCGACCGTTACCGTCCGTGCTGTTAGCCAGGTTCATCAGCTGATCGCGAATACCTTGCAGGTTCGTTGCCAGCGAAGCGCGGTCATCGTCGCTTAACGTGCCGTTGCCCGCATTGACAATCTTTTCCTGAGCCGCCTGGATTGCAGTTGTCACCTGCGATAACACGTTCTCTTCCAGCGAGACTTTCGTCGTAGCGAAGGAGCGCGCCAGCGCATACTGGCTGTTTTGCGTTTGAGCCTGAGAGAGCACAACGGCCTGCGAGGCGGCAATCGGATCGTCAGACGGACGGTTGATGCGCTTACCCGTAGACATCTGCTCGCCGTAGTTGAGCCAGAGGCTTTGGGAGTTCGTCACGCCGCGCATGCTTTGCTCATACATCATTTGAGTACTAATACGCATTTTTTATGCCTCAGCCTTAGCGGATATTGATCAATGCATCAAACAGCGTGCTTGCCGTTTGCAGCACCTGCGCATTCGCCAGATAGTACTGCTGATAGCGTTGCAGGTTGCCATACTCTTCATCCAGGTTAACCCCGGAGATTGACTGCTGCTGTTTGGTCAGCTGCGTCACCACGTTCACCTTGGTTTCGCTGCTGGTTTTCAGAGACGCCGTGGTGCTGCCCACCGTACTGACCAGGGCGGCATACGCGTCGTTAAAGGTTTTGTTCCCACCGACCAGCTTGGCGCTCTGCAAATCCAGAAGCTTTTGACCGTTGGTATTGTCGCTTTCGCCGCTTCCTTTCGCGGAAGCCATCGCCAGTTTGGACTCGTCGCTGATCGCCACGTCCATATTCACGATGACGTCATTCACCGGCTTCACGATAAAGCTGTCTTTATTATTGGCCGAACCGCTAATGTTGACGTTGAGACCATCGAACGACAGGTTACCGCCAGTATCCGGCTTGGCCGTGAAGCTGGTGTTATCTGACAGACGGGTGATGGTCCAGTCGGTACCGTTGTACTCAACTTTGTAGTTTGTCGCCTGCACCTTCGTACTGTCCGTCATCGTTGCCGTAACGGCCGCGTTCCCGGTGTTTTTGCCGTTACTCAGCACCGCCGGGGAGCCAAAATCAAACAGCTTACCGCCTGCATCCCCGTTCGCATCAAAGCCCGCCTGGTGCTGGGTATTCATGGCATCGGCAAACGCCAGCGCCATCTGGTTAAGCGTATTTCGCGCCTGATCCAGATCCTGAGAACGGAACGTTAACAGCCCGCCAAGCGACCCCGTGGTGATCTGTTTTTCCGAGATCTCCACGTTGCCCGCGGCGGCATCCACATAGGCAATCGTGGTACGCGCGGGATCCGCACTGGATTTCACCGCGGCAAGCTGGCTTGCGTTGCTGCCCTGAACCAGAGTGTAACCGTTGGCGATAGAGATGTTATAGGTGCCGCTGTCCTGCACGGTCACGTCCACGCCGACAATCTTGTTCAGCTCACTCACCAGCTGATCGCGCTGATCGAGCAGTTCGTTCGGGGATGCGCCCGCCCCTACACCAGTCAGCCGGGAGATCTGGTCGTTAAGGTTGGCAATCTGCTTCGCGTAGTTATTGATCTGATCGACGCTGGTAGAAATCGCCGTATTCACCTGCGCATCTTGATCGCGGAGATACTGATCGTTGGTTTTAAACTGGTTTACCAGACCATCCGCCTTCCCGAGAACCGTCTGACGTGCAGCCGGATCTTCTGCGTTACTCACCAGCGTTTGCAGACTTTTAAAGAAATCCTGGAGGTTGGCAGAGAGCGAGTTAGTGGTATCCGAAAGCACGTCGTCGATTTTTGACATCTGCTGGTAGCGCGTGGTCAACCCGCTGCTCTGGTTCTGCGCCGCGCGCAGCTGGTTGGTGATAAATGAATCGTATTCACGCTGAACGCCGGAGACATAGACCCCGTTACCCACCCAGCCGCCGCCGGTCAGGGTGCTGTTTGATGCGCCCAGAATGGTGGTCTGGCGGGTATAACCTGCCACGTTGTAGCTTGAAATATTATTACTGACGGTATTGAGTGCCGACTGTGCAGCACTGAGGCCACTCATGGCGCTGTTAATCAAACTGGACATGGGGGTTCCTTTTATACGTTCAGACACAAGTCCTGATGAAGGTTATCGGCAACCTCCACCGGGACTTGAGAACTTTCAGAACAGATTTTCGAGATCTGTGCTATAGGCTTTGCTGACCTTCTCAGACATGGATTTCAGCTGCTGGATCATGCTGGTCAGCTTGCGGGCATAGTTTGGATCGGTGGCGTAGCCGGCATTCTGTAACGCCTGAGCGCCCTGCTCTGGCGTGGCGGCCTGAGTCACGGCGGTGTAGCGCGGGTTCCGGCTCAGCAGCCCGACATAATCCGATAACGCTTCAAGATAGGAGCTGTAGACGCGGAATTTGGCTTTCACCTTCACTGGCGCACCGTTTTCATATTCGGTCGTGGTAATTTCCGTGGTCGGCCCCTTCCAGCTGGAGGTGGCCTTCACGCCAAAGATGTTGAAGCTCGGCTCGCCGTTTTCCCTGCGGATTTGACGTTGCCCCCAGCCCGACTCCAGCGCCGCCTGCGCCAGAATCAGATGGTGCGGGACGCCACTCTCTTCACTGGCAAGACGCGCCGGCAGGGAGAGCTGCGCCAGGAAGTCTTTGCTGTCGCCGGAGAGCGGCTCATCACGCGTTTCTGCCGGCTTCGGCATCGCCTTACGCACCATCTGCGTCAGCGCCTGATTTTGATAACTGGTCACCTTTTCCAGATCAAACTTCATTGGCACCTGCTGCGGGGCCTCTTCAGGTGGCAGCCCCTGAGCGGCTGCGGTCTGTTTCACAATCATGTCCGCCAGGCCGAGCCCCTTTCCGGCGGTCATTTGCTGGGCAATCTGCTGATCGTACATGCTAGTGTAAAGCCGCGTGGAATCGCTGCTGAACATGCCATCTTTTGGCAGCGTTTCACGCATGCTTTTCAACATCATCTGCACGAACATGCCTTCCACCTGGCGGGCAACCGGGCGGATATTCGCCGCCGGATCCTTACCCGCGTTGGTTTTCAGCTCGTTGAGCGACTGGGCATCCCAGGCGGCACTGGTCAACAGCTTGCTATCGGTCAGCATTTAGATGATTTCCAGTTTGGCGCGCAGGCAGCCTGCACTTTGCATGGATTGCAGAATGGACATGAGATCCATCGGCGTTGCGCCCAGCGCGTTCAGGGCGCGCACTACGCTGTTCAGGTTGGCGCTGGAGCGCACGCTCTGCAACGATCCGCCGCTCTGCCGTAAATCAATCTGCGTTTGCGGCGTCACCACCGTCTGACCGCCACCAAACGGCGTATCCGGCTGGCTGACGTTGGCCGAACGGTTAACCGTCACGGAGAGGTTGCCCTGCGCCACGGCGCAGCTGTCCAGCGTCACTTCGCGGTTCATGACCACCGAGCCGGTACGGGAGTTGATAATGACTTTGGCATCCTGAAGCGGCACGTTCACGTCCATGTTCTGGATTTCGGCCAGCATTCGCACCTGGTTACTGCTGCCAGTTGACGTGCGGATCTGCACGGTGCGGGCATCCAGCGCGGTGGCGCTGCCGTAGCCCCGGCTGCGGTTGATGGTGTCAGCAATCTGCTGCGCCATCGTGAAGTCTTCGTTATTCAGTTGCAGGTTAATGGTGTTGCCGGTGCCGAACTGGGTCGGCAGTTCACGTTCAATGATGGCGCCGTTGGTGATACGTCCCCCGTTCAGCTGGTTTACCTGCACGCTGCTGCCGCCTGCCGACGCGCCTGCCCCGCCAACCAGAATGTTGCCCTGCGCCAGCGCATACACCTGGCTGTCGACGCCTTTCAGCGGCGTCATCAGCAGCGTACCGCCGCGCAGGCTTTTGGCGTTACCCATCGACGAGACAACCACGTCAATGGTCTGCCCCTGGCGCGCAAACGCCGGGTACGACGCGGTCACCATTACCGCCGCTACGTTTTTCAGCTGCATGTTGGTCCCGGCCGGTACGGTAATACCGAGCTGAGAGAGCATGTTATTCAGGCTCTGGGTGGTGAACGGCGTCTGGGTAGTCTGGTCACCCGTACCGTCCAGTCCCACCACCAGGCCGTAGCCGATCAGGGAGTTTTCGCGCACGCCCTGCACGCTGGTGAGATCGCGAATGCGATCGGCCTGCGCAACGGTAGCCACCAGCGACAGCGCCACGGCGAAGAGAAATTTATACATAGGTCACCTCGCTTACATCGGCGATAGGTTAAGGAAGAAGCGTTGCAGCCAGCCCATATTCTGCGCTTCGTTGATATAGCCGTTGCCGACGTACTCAATGCGCGCATCCGCCACCTGGGTGGACGGTACGGTGTTTGTGCCGCTGATGGTGCGAGGGTTAACCACACCGGAGAAGCGAATAAATTCCGTGCCCTGGTTGATGGCGATCTGTTTTTCCCCCACCACGTGCAGGTTGCCGTTCACCAGAACCTGGTCAACCGTTACCGTCAGCGTGCCGCTGAAGGTGTTGCTGGCGTTCGCGCCGCCTTTGCCGTTAAAGGTGTTGCCGCCAGAGGCTTCCACATCCGCACGGGCGTTGCCGAACAGCCCTTGCAGATAGCGCGGTACGGTGTCGAAGCCAAAATTGGTTTTGCCGTCGCGGCTGGCGTTCGCCGACGAGCTTTTGCTCGCGCTGACGTTTTCCTGCAACACGATGGTCAGCGTATCGCCGACGTTACGCGGACGACGGTCTTCAAACAGCGGCTGATAACCGTAGTTAATCGGCTGCGCGGTCTGGAAAATGGAGCCGTTCACCACCGGCGCGGGGCCGGGAACGGGTTGGGCGGTAGTCGCACCCTGTACTAATGGTTTAGACGGGATCCAGGCACACCCGCTGAGGGTAACGGCCAGAACAGTCAGGATCGGATAACGAAACGCCGCGTTTTTTTGCATTGCCTTCATCTTCGAAAACAGGGAGCCGGTGCGACGTTTACCGCACCGGGCTACACCTTAGAGTTGCGTCAGTTTTTGCAGCATCTGGTCGGTCGTCGACACTGCTTTACTGTTAATTTCATACGCGCGCTGAACCTGGATCATGTTCACCAGCTCTTCCGCCACGTTGACGTTCGAGGTTTCCACATAACCCTGGTACAGCAGCCCCGCACCGTTCAGGCCCGGCGTACTCTCATTGGGCGTACCGGAAGACTGCGTTTCTGTGTAGAGATTTTCGCCGATGCTTTCCAGTCCGGTATCGTTCATGAAGGTCGTCAGGTTGAGCTGGCCAACCTGAACCGGCGCCGCCTGCCCCTGCTGGGTAACACTAACGATGCCGTCACGGCCAATGGTAATGCTCAGCGCGTTCGCCGGAATGGTGATGGCAGGCTGCACCTGGAAGCCGCCCGCCGTCACCAGCTGGCCGTTCTGATCCACCTGGAACGAGCCGTCGCGGGTATAGGCAGAGGTTCCGTCCGGCAGCTGTACCTGGAAGAAGCCCTGACCTTTGATCGCCACGTCTTTACTGTTGTTGGTCTGAGACAGGTTACCCTGGCTGTGCAGACGCTCGGTGGCGACAGGGCGCACGCCGGTACCAATTTGTAGACCGGACGGCAGCGTGGTTTGCTCAGAAGACTGCGCCCCCGGCTGACGAATCGTTTGATAAAGCAAATCTTCAAAAACCGCACGCTGGCGCTTGAAACCGTTGGTGCTGACGTTTGCCAGGTTGTTGGCAATCACATCCATGTTGGTTTGCTGTGCGTCCAGACCGGTTTTCGCGATCCATAAGGAACTGATCATAGGGAGTCCTGTTAACTCATAGCCAGAAGTTGGTTAGCCTTGCTCGCGTTTTCATCTACGCTGCTGATGATTTTCATCTGCATTTCGAAGCGGCGGGCGCTGGCGATCATGTCGGTCATGGCTTCGACCGGTTTGACGTTACTGCCTTCCAGCACGCCGGACATCACGCGGATGGTCGGGTCGGCCTGTAAGGTGGCGCCGCGAGTGGCCTGAGCAGCCTGGGTCAGACGGAACATCCCGTCATCGCCACGCTGCACCTCATTGCCTTCCGCTTTCACCAGCTTCAGACGACCGACAGGCGCAACGGTGTTGGCCGGGTCGCCCGGATTCAACGCCGAGATGGTCCCGTCTGCCGCAATGGTCAGCTCTGACCCTTCAGGTACCGTCAGCGGACCGGCTTCGCCCATCACCGGATGCCCCTGAATCGTAAGCTGTCCGGTGGCGCTCACCTGAATGTTACCGTTGCGGGTATACCCTTCTGCGCCGTCAGCCGTTTGCACCGCCAGCCAGCCATCCTGCTGAAGGGCAACGTCCAGCGGACGCGCGGTATAATCCATCTGGCCTGGCGTCATGTCGGCACCCGGTGTGGAGGCGGTGACCAGCGTACGCGTAGGCAATGACAGCCCTTCTACCGGCACCGCACGCAGCGCGTTGAGCTGCGCGCGAAAACCTGGCGTGGAGGCGTTTGCCAGGTTGCTGGCGGTAACAGCCTGCTGATTGAGCGTCTGGCTTGCTGCGCCCATCGCTGTATATATTGCGTGATCCATTGCGCTTTCCCGTCAGCTGCTTAACGCAGGTTAACCAGCGTGTTGAGGATCTGATCCTGGGTTTTGATGGTCTGCGCGTTCGACTGGTAGTTACGTTGCGCGACGATCATGTTCACCAGCTCTTTACTCAGATCGACGTTGGACGCTTCCAGCGCGCCGTTGGTCAGCGTGCCGAAGTTACCGGAGCCTGCGGTGCCCAGCAGGGCAACACCGGAAGACTGCGTGGCGGACCAGACGTTATCCCCTTCGGACTTCAGGCCTTCGTTGTTGGCGAAGTTAGCCAGCACGATCTGGCCCAGCACCTGGGTCTGTTCGTTCGAGTAGTTACCGACAACGGTGCCGTCATCGTTGATCTGGTAGCTCACCAGGTCGCCCGGCTTATAGCCGTTCTGGCTCGTCGCCACGATGTTGTTCGCACCGGTGTTCTGCTGCATGGAGTTCGCGAAACTCATGTCAAATGTGGCTGGCGTAGCACCTGGAACGGTACCTGTTGTGATCTTGATATCATCACCACCCGTCAGTACGCCGCTCGCGTTAAAGGTCAGCGTTGTTGCCAGCTTAGCGGTATCTCCCGCTACGCTGCCGTCCTGCGCATACACTTTCCATGAGTTAGCCGGAGTCGCGTTTTTGACATAGAACAGGTTCATGTTGTGCGCATTACCCTGGCTGTCAAACACCGTCACGGTGCCTTTCTTGTTGTAAGAGTCAGGGTTGGTCGAATCGAAGGCGACGGTTGGCGCGGTATCGGTGGAGTTCAGGTTAATCTGCTGAGAGGCCGTGGTGGTGGACTTCGCCGCCATCAGCGTCGTGGGAATGGAGATCGCCTGCGGATTCGCACCGGTTTGCACCGTAGGAGGCGTGCCGGCAACCGGGTAACCGGTTAACTGAAGCCCCTGCATGTTCACCAGGTTACGGTTTTCATCCAGCTTGAACTGGCCGTTACGGCTGTAGAACACGGAACCGTTAGCGTCCACCATACGGAAGAAACCGTTCTGGCTGATGGCGACGTCCAGGCCGCGACCGGTGTTGGTGGTCGTGCCGTCGGTGAAGTCCTGGGTGATACCCGCAACCTTCACGCCCAGGCCCACTTTAGAGCCTGCAAACATATCTGCAAAAGACGCAGAACCGGATTTAAAACCATAGGTCGCGGAGTTGGCGATGTTGTTGCCAATGACGTCCAGGTTGGTGGCCGCAGCATTCAGGCCGCTGACCGCTTGAGAAAAGGCCATGACTTACTCCTGATAAGTATGAAGGCTTAGATAATCTGCCGAACTTCGTCGAGTGTGGTGGTACCGGAGGTACCTAAATCCAGTTTGTTGCCATCGCTACCCTTGATGACGCCCTGAACCAGGGCAAACTGTAACGGCTGCGCCACCAGCTGAGTGGTGTCGCTACTGGCGCTAATCGCAACCTGATACGAACCGTTAGGTGCTTTGGTGCCGTCGGTCAGGCTGCCATCCCAGGTAAAGGTATGAACGCCCGCCTTAAGCTCGCCAATCTCAATCGTGCGCACCACGTTACCGCTGGCGTCTTTGATTGTGGCGGTGACTTTGTCGGCCGGCTGCTGCAACTCAACGCCAAACGGCGTCGTGGTAGTGGTGGACGTGCCTTCGGTGGTGCTGGTACCCGCCAGGATCGTGGTACCCGGGATCATCACCCCATGACCGATCAGGTTGGCGGCCTGTAAGGACTGGCTGTTATCGATTTGACCGGAGACAGAGCCCAGCGTGGTGTTGAGTTTCTCAATGCCGCTGACGGTGCTGATCTGCGCAAGCTGCGTGGTCAGTTCGTTGTTCTGCATCGGGTTGGTTGGATCCTGGTTTTTCAGCTGCGCCACCAGCAGGGTCAGAAAGCTGCTCTGTAAATCGGAGGCATTGCTCCCGGTAAGGGAACTGGAACCGGTCGCACTGCTGGTGCTGCTGACGCCGGTATTGGTCGGGTCATTCACGTTTACGGCGATGGACATGCGTGTCTCCTTTACTGGCCGAGAGTGAGTGTTTTGAGCATCATGCTCTTCACGGTATTAAGCACTTCGACGTTTGCCTGGTAGCTGCGTGACGCGGACATGGAGTTCACCATCTCCCCGACCACGTCCACGTTTGGCATTTTCACGTAACCGCTGGCATCCGCGAGCGGATTGCCTGGCTCGTAAACCAGCTTGTCAGGTGCCTGGCTCTCAACCACATCCGCCACCTTCACGCCGCCCGTTGCCGCACCCGGTGCAGCATCCACCTGGAAGACAACCTGCTTAGCGCGATACGGTTGTCCGTCCGGGCCGGTCACACTGTCGGCGTTGGCCAGGTTACTGGCCGCCACGTTCAGTCGTTTGGACTGGGCTGTTAATGCCGAACCGGCGATATCAAAAATATTCAGCAAGGCCATTTACTAATTGCCCCCCTGTAGGACGGTCATCATGCCTTTGATTTGCCCGCCGAGAAGCGTCAGGCCGGTCTGGTATTGCAGACTGTTATCGGCAAACTGAGTGCGCTCCCGGTCCATGTCGACGGTGTTACCATCAAGCGAAGGTTGATCGGGAATACGGTAAAGTAAGTCGGTTGCTGGCGCGGTCATCGCCTGAGCGGGAATATGCCGTGAGGATGTCAGGGCAAGTGAGACACCCGTTCCTTCGGCACGTCCACGCTCCATCACTTTTTTAAGTTCACTGGAAAAATCAATATCGCGCGCCTGATACCCGGGAGTATCCGCGTTGGCGATATTGGCGGCTAAAATCTCCTGCCGCTGGGCGCGTAAGTTGAGCGCTTCCTGCTGAAAACGTAACGCGGCGTCGAGTTTATCGAGCATGTCTCCTCCGCTGATGAGAAAATTTCAGTTCACAGCTTAAATCTCACCCCGTCTCCCCTATCGACGGAATAAGCGCAAAATGCGTCGCTATTTATTGCGTTGATGCAAAACCACTGCGGGTAGAATTTGCGTAATTCTGGACATGGTGGAACGTGCGATGCGGACTTTTAAACGTGGCCTGGCGGCGACCCTGTTGCTTTTAAGCCCTCTGGTGCAGGCTGAGGGGTTAGAGGACCAGCTCAATGCTTTCTTTGCGCAGAAGCTGGCCGGCTTCAGCGATGACGTACGCGTGACCGTGCGCACCCCGCCTAACCTTTACCCGTCCTGCGAAGCCCCGTCATTTAGCGTGACCGGCAGCACAAAGTTATGGGGCAACGTGAACGTACTGGCGCGTTGCGCCAACGAAAAACGGTATTTACAGGTTGCGGTACAGGCGACGGGCAATTATGTTGTCGCCGCCGTTCCGATTCCGCGAGGCAGCCTGCTGCAACCTGATAGCGTAACGCTGAAGCGTGGCCGGCTGGATCAGCTTCCTCCGCGGACTATGCTGGACATTAACCAGGCTCAGGAGGCGGTCAGCCTGCGAGATGTCGCCCCTGGACAGGCGATACAGCTCTCTATGCTGCGCCAGGCATGGCGGGTAAAAGCCGGACAACAGGTAATGGTGGTCGCCAATGGCGACGGCTTTAGCATCAACAGTGAAGGAAAGGCGCTGAATAACGCCGCAGTGGCGCAGAATGCCCGGGTCAGAATGTCCTCAGGCCAGGTGGTCAGCGGCACGGTCGGTCCTGATGGGAATATTCTGATTAACCTGTAATCTTTTTAAAGATTTCGCGGCGACTGCCGATAAATATTCAACAAATGATGATGTCAGGCGCAAACGCCGCGAACCCTCGATGAGGACAACACTATGAGCATTGATCGTACATCAGCCCTGAAGCCGGTTAGCACTGTACAACCTCGCGAAACGAATGAGGCTGCCCCGCAGAAAGCGCGTCTGGAAAAAACGTCGACCGCTAACAGCACCAGCGTCACGCTGAGCGATGCGCAGTCGAAGCTGATGCAGCCAGGCAGCAGCGATATCAACATGGAACGTGTTGAAGCGCTGAAAACGGCTATTCGTAACGGCGAACTGAAAATGGATACCAGCAAAATCGCTGATGCGCTGATTCAGGACGCACAGAGTTTCCTCCAGAGTAACTAACCGTATGAGTCGACTGTCAGAAATACTGGATCAGATGACGGTGGTCCTGAACGACCTGAAAACGGTGATGGACGCAGAACAGCACCACCTCTCTTCTGGTCAAATCAACGGCAGCGCGTTGCAACGCATTACTGAAGACAAAAGTTCGCTGCTGGCGACCCTGGATTATCTGGAAAAACAGCGACGCGCTGAGCAAGACGCGAAACGCAGCGCCAATGACGAGTTCAACGAACGCTGGCAGACCATTACAGAAAAAACCCAGCATCTTCGCGATCTCAACCAGCATAACGGCTGGCTGCTGGAAGGTCAGATTATCCGTAATCAGCAGGCACTTGAGGTGTTGAAGCCCTATAAAGAGCCGGGACTGTACGGTGCGGATGGTCAGACGGCCACGGCACGTATCACGGGCGGGAAAAAGATTTCGATTTGACGCAGTAGCGGCACGTCATGAAACGGGGAGCACCGTCTGGTGACTCCCCTTTTGGCGTTTATACCGTGCGGCGGGTGAACTCTTTCACCTTGAAGCCAAGCACCGCCAGCGTGGCAAAATATGCCACTACGCCCACGGCCACAACGGCCATCAGACGCATCAGGCGATATGGCATAGTGCCCTGCGCCCAGTCAGGCATCACGTACAGCATGCCCACCAGCGCTGCCGCCATGACCAGTACCGCGATCACCAGGCGCAGCAGGAAGCTTGCCCAGCCCGGCTGCGGGGTGAAGATATCCTGCTTGCGCAGCTGCCAGTAGAGCAACCCGGCGTTGAGACAGGCCGCCAGACCAATCGACAGTGACAGACCCGCGTGTTTCAGCGGACCAATAAACGCCAGGTTCATAAGCTGAGTCATGATCAGCGTCACAATGGCAATCTTAACCGGCGTTTTAATGTCCTGACGTGAATAGAAGCCGGGCGCAAGCACCTTCACGACAATCAGCCCCATCAGCCCCACCGAATAGGCCACAAGCGCACGCTGCGTCATGGCGGCATCAAAGGCGGTGAATTTTCCATACTGGAACAGCGACACCGTCAGCGGTTTCGCCAGGATCCCCAGCGCCACCGCGCTGGGTAACGCCAGCAGGAAACAGAGGCGCAGGCCCCAGTCCATCAGGCGGCAATATTCATCATGGTTGCCGCTGGCAAAACTTTTCGACAGCGACGGCAGCAGAATAGTCCCCAGCGCCACGCCCAGCACCCCGGACGGAAACTCCATCAGGCGGTCGGCGTAATACATCCAGGACACCGAGCCCGACACCAGGAAGGAGGCAAAGATGGTATTGATGATGAGCGAGATCTGGCTGACGGAGACGCCGAGGATCGCCGGTCCCATCTGTTTGATAACGCGCATTGCCCCCGCGTCTTTGAAATTAATGCGCGGCAGAACCAGCATGCCGATCTTTTTCAGGTGCGGAAGCTGGTAGGCAAGCTGTAGCACGCCGCCGACGGTCACGGCCCAGGCCAGCGCCAGTACCGGCGGGTTAAAATGCGGCGCGGCGAACAGCGCAAAGCCAATCATGCTGACGTTGAGGAACGTGGGGGCAAAGGCCGGAACGGAGAAGCGGTTCCAGGTATTCAGGATGGCACCCACCAGCGACGCCAGTGAAATCAGCAGGATATAGGGGAATGTGATACGCAGCAGTTGCGTCGTCAGGGCAAATTTATCCGCCGTGTCGGCAAAGCCCGGCGCCGTTACCATGATCACCCAGGGCGCTGCCAGCATCCCAAGAACGGTGACGATCGCCAGCGCCAGGGTCAGTAAACCGGAAACGTAGGCCACAAAAACACGGGTGGCATCTTCGCCCTGCTTGCTTTTATATTCCGCGAGGATTGGAACAAATGCCTGTGAAAAGGCCCCTTCGGCAAAAATACGGCGAAGCAGGTTTGGCAGCTTAAACGCGACGAAAAAGGCGTCCGTTGCCATCCCTGCGCCAAAAACCCTTGCCACAATGGCATCGCGCGCAAAGCCAAGCACGCGGGAAAACATGGTCATCGAGCTGACGGCTGCCAGCGATTTTAATAAGTTCATTAACGTGAAGTTCCACAACCCTACGGATTTGTAGGCCGGGTAAGCGTCAGCGCCACCCGGCAAAGCCAACAAGCGGCGCTTAGTCTAACCGGATTTCAGGGAATTACTATCGGCAGATGTTACAGCGGGTTATTCCGACATCGCTTCACGCCAGAGTCGTTCCACAATGCGTTGCGCCAGAATTGCCTGCTCGCCGGACGTTTCAGGCACCGTCTGATTTTGCACGCAGGTGATGAAGTGACGCGCGCAGCCCACAAAGCCGCGCTGCTCCAGCGTGCTCTGCCAGCCGGGAACGGGTAACGCGACCACGCCGTTGCCCTTCTCTTCCCGCCACTCACGCATATCGGTGACGTCATACAGCGCCCCATCCGTAACGGCCTGCACGGACTCGCGCTGGCTGCCCGCCCGGCGGTGCATGCTGGTCGTCACCTGCACATGTTCAACGGCAAAATGATGCTCGGCGTAGACCATCTCGCCCTGCTCGTTAGTCAGCAGCGTGCCGCTTTGCAGGCGTGCATTTCCGTTACTCAGCCACAGCGCCGTATCCACAACGTGGAGATAATCATCCAGCAGCGTGAAGCGCAGATCGTTCGGCCCCACGCTGTCGGTACGGTGCTTATCCATGCGCAGGGAGGCAAACGAGCCGGACTGAGCCTTGAGCTGCTGATAGAGCGGGGCGAAACGGCGGTTGAAACCGACCATCAGCGTCAGCTTTTTACGCGCAGCCAGCTCAATCAGACGTTCAGCATCCTGCACATTTTCCGCCAGCGGCTTATCCACGCAGACGTGAACGCCCGCGTTCAGCAGTTCGCTCACCACCTGGTAGTGCGTTGCCGTAGAGGTATGCACAAATACCGCATCACATTCACGGGCTAAATCCTGTAGCGAACCGGCATAAGGGATGCGCCAGGTTTCGCAGATGCGCTCTGCTTTTTCACGGGTAGGCGACCACGCCCCTTGGAGCGTCCAGTCTGATGCTGCGCCTAAAACGGGCAGCCAGGCTTTTCGCGCAATCCCGCCCAGGCCTACAACGCCAATGCGTAATGTTGTCACGTTTAATCTCCCAGGTGTGCGAGTAAAGCATCCAGACGCTGCTTCAGCCCGGCAACCTCTTCTTCCAGGGCTGCCACGCGCGCGGTCAGGCTGTCGTTTGACGCTGGCGCGTCGGATTCAGCGGCCAGCGCAGAGGTATCCACGTCGCCGCTGAACAGGTGCATATAGCGGCTTTCGCGCTTGCCCGGCTCGCGGGGTAAGCGCACCACGTAAGGACCGTCCTCACGTGAGGCCAGCCCCTCCAGCGTCTGTTCAACGTCCTGCATATCACGAAATTCATGCATGCGAGAGGCGCGCGTACGCAGTTCCCCCGGCGTCTGCGCCCCGCGCAGCAGCAGCGTGGTGATAACAGCCACTTCCGCAGCGCTGAGTTTTAAATCGCCAAATTCAGAATTACAAAAGCGCTGTTCATATTTAGTGACGCGATTGCCGAAGCCGCTGACGGTACGCAGGTAGTGGCGTTTCACCAGCTCGTCGAGGATATCCTGTACCTCGTGTTCGCCCAGGTTCATCACCGGCTCACGGTTCGTCTTCTGATTGCAGGCCATCGTGACGGCATTGACGGAAAGGGGATACTGTTCCGGCGTCGTGACCTGCTTTTCCAGCAGGCAGCCAATCACGCGCGCTTCGGTGCCATTTAACTGATATTTCATCTTTTCTCCTTAACGACCCGCGGTCCACTCCTGCGTGGTGAGCGCGGTGAGGACATGGTCCCGCCACTCGCCGTCAATCAGCAGGTAATCTTTGGCATAGCCCTCTTTTTCAAACCCCAGACGGGCCAGCAGATCGCCGCTGCGCTTATTGTGCGGCATATAGTTCGCCATAATGCGATGGATATGCTGCGTACGCTGCATGTAGCGGATCGCCGCCGTCAGCGCCTCAAACATTAGCCCCTGCCCCTGCCATTTCTGGCCGATGGAATACCCGAGATAACAGGCGTGAAACGACCCACGCACCACGTTTGAAAAATTGGCAATGCCAACGATCTCTTTCTCTTCAGGGTCGAGAAGCGCGAAATAAAACGCGCTTCCCTGTTTGTGAAATTCCGCAATCATACTGAGGCGCGCCTGCCAGCCGGAGGGATAACAGTGGCTCTCGTCACGAACGGGTTCCCAGGGTTTTAAAAACTGGCGATTCTCGGCGTAATAATCCGCCAGACGCCAGGCATCACGCTCATGCACCAGACGAACGACCAGCCTGTCCGTCGTCAGACGCACTTTTGGCACATTACTGCGATAGCCAAACATCGATACCACTCCTTCCCGTCGATTCTGCTCTGCCAGTTAGCTTTACTATACCTGTGCCTGTGCCTTCTGTGAAAACAGTGACATACCATTTTGATCGCTTTTCACATTTTTCGATGAGAACTCTCTATCAAAGCACCTTTTTGATAAAAAAATATTGTCGCCAGCGGGTATGGGAAAAAGTGTGGCGGCACCGCAGAATGTTAGCGTGCTCATCTTCTGTTTTCCCTGGAGGGAAAATGTCCCGCGTATCACAGGCCAGGAGCCTGGGTAAATATTTCCTGCTCGTCGATAACATGCTGGTCGTGCTCGGCTTTTTTGTCGTTTTTCCGCTTATATCGATTCGTTTTGTCGATCAAATGGGCTGGGCGGCGTTGATGGTCGGGATCGCGCTGGGCTTACGCCAGTTTGTCCAACAGGGCCTGGGCGTGTTTGGCGGCGCCATTGCCGACCGCTTCGGCGCGAAACCGATGATTGTTACCGGCATGCTGTTACGTGCGGCGGGCTTCGCCACGATGGCCATCGCGCATGAACCCTGGCTGCTGTGGTTCTCCTGTTTCCTTTCCGGCATTGGCGGCACCCTTTTCGACCCGCCGCGTACCGCGCTGGTGGTTAAGCTGATCCGCCCGCAACACCGGGGTCGCTTCTTCTCAATTTTGATGATGCAGGACAGCGCCGGCGCGGTCGTGGGCGCCCTGCTGGGAAGCTGGCTGCTGCAATACGATTTCCGTCTGGTCTGCGCAACCGGCGCGGTGTTGTTTATTCTCTGCGCGCTGTTTAACGGTCTGTTTCTGCCTGCGTGGAAGCTGTCGACAGTTAAAGCGCCAGTGCGGGAAGGGCTTGACCGCGTGCTGAGCGATAAACGCTTCGTCACGTATGTGTTAACCCTGACCGGCTACTATATGCTTGCCGTGCAGGTCATGCTGATGCTGCCGATCATGGTTAATGATATTGCCGGCACGCCGGCGGCAGTGAAATGGATGTATGCCATTGAGGCCTGCCTCTCTTTGACGCTGCTTTATCCGATTGCCCGCTGGAGCGAGCGCCGTTTCCGGCTTGAGCACCGTCTGATGGCCGGGCTGTTGCTGATGACGCTGAGCATGATGCCCATCGGCCTGGTGAGCTCACTCCAGCAGCTGTTTATGCTGATCTGTACCTTCTATATTGGCTCCATCATTGCCGAGCCAGCCCGTGAAACGCTGAGCGCGTCGCTTGCCGACGCTCGCGCCCGGGGCAGCTACATGGGGTTCAGCCGTCTTGGACTGGCGCTTGGCGGCGCACTGGGGTACACCGGCGGCGGCTGGCTGTTTGATGCCGGAAAAGCCCTCCATCAGCCGGAGCTGCCGTGGGTCATGCTCGGTATGGTCGGCTTTATGACGCTGATTGCCCTCTGGTGGCAGTTCAGCGATAAACGCAGCACGCGCGGGATGCTGGAGCCCGGCGCCTGACTTTCTGGCGGGAGGAAATTTGCCTCCCTCCACTATCAGTTTTTTCTGCTGGTTTCTGTTGGATCACCCTGACATACTGGCGTATCAGGAAAGATGCGCCGATTTTATGTTGAGGAACGCCATGAAAAAGATCGTTATTGCCGCTGCGTTAGTTGTCAGTGGTCTGCTGGTGGGATGTAACCAGCTTACGCAGTACACCGTCAGTGAGCAGGAAATTAATCAGGCGCTGGAAAAACATAATAAATTTTCAAAAGATATCGGCGTACCCGGCCTTGCGGATGCGCATATCGTTCTGACGAATCTCGCCAGCCAGATTGGTCGCGAGGAGCCTAACAAAGTCACCCTTTCCGGCGATGCCAGCCTGGACATGACCTCGCTGTTCGGCAATCAGAAAGCGGACATTAAGCTGAAGCTCAAGGCGCTGCCGGTCTTTAATAAAGAGAAAGGGGCAATTTTCCTGCAAGAGATGGAAATTGTGGACGCGGTTGTGACGCCGGACAAAATGAAACCGGTGCTGCAAACGCTGATGCCTTATCTCAACCAGTCGTTGCAGAATTACTTTAACCAGCAGCCCGCCTACGTTCTGAGCGAAGACAAGAGTAAGGGCGAATCTTTGGCGAAAAAATATGCCAAAGGGATAGAGGTGAAGCCGGGTGAAATCATCATTCCTTTCACCGACTAAAGACTCCGGGCGCTCAGGCGCCCGTTTTTTTTAACGGAAGTGTGTGCAAACGAAAACGTTTCCGCTTATGATTTGTGTCCGGCAAAAACAGCCATCTTATGACTGATCTCTTTCAAGCCGGAGCTTCCATGACTGTACAATCCCAGGTTCTCAAAATCCGCCGCCCAGACGACTGGCATATCCATCTTCGTGATGGCGATATGCTGAAAACCGTCGTGCCGTATACCAGCGAAATTTATGGCCGTGCGATTGTAATGCCTAACCTGGTTCCACCAGTCACCACCGTCGAGGCCGCGATCGCCTATCGTCAGCGTATCCTTGACGCCGTTCCGGCCGGGCACGATTTTACCCCGTTGATGACCTGCTACCTGACGGACTCACTGGATCCCAATGAGGTTGAGCGCGGATTTAACGAAGGTGTGTTCACGGCTGCGAAGCTCTACCCGGCAAACGCCACCACCAACTCCAGCCATGGGGTGACCAGCGTTGACGCCATCATGCCCGTTCTGGAGCGTATGCAAAAACTGGGGATGCCGCTGCTGGTGCACGGGGAAGTGACCCATGCTGATATTGATATTTTCGATCGCGAAGCGCGGTTTATTGAAACGGTGATGGAGCCGCTGCGCCAGCGTCTTCCGGGGCTGAAGGTGGTGTTTGAACATATCACGACCAAAGATGCCGCAGAGTACGTCCGGGATGGAAACGAACTGATTGCCGCCACCATCACCCCGCAGCACCTGATGTTTAACCGTAACCACATGCTGGTGGGCGGGGTTCGCCCACATCTGTACTGTCTGCCGATCCTTAAGCGCAATATCCACCAGCAGGCGCTGCGTGAGCTGGTGGCCAGCGGCTTCCCTCGCGCTTTTCTGGGCACGGATTCCGCCCCGCATGCCCGTCACCGGAAAGAGGCGAGCTGCGGCTGTGCAGGCTGCTTCAACGCGCCGACCGCCCTGGCAAGTTACGCAACCGTGTTTGAAGATATGAACGCGCTAGAGCATTTCGAAGCCTTCTGCTCCCTCAACGGTCCACGTTTCTACGGTCTGCCGGTCAATGACACCTTCATTGAGCTGGAGCGTAAAGAAAGCCAGGTTGAAAAGTCGATTGCGCTCACCGATGATACGCTGATCCCGTTCCTGGCCGGTGAAACCGTAAGCTGGACGGTAAAACGCTAAAAAACTGTCGCTCCCTGTTGTCAAACCGATAATATAACTGTATAAATAAACAGTATATTACACAGGGGGCATTTATGCGTATTGAAGTCACCATTGCAAAAACCACCGTCCTGCCTGCTGGCGCACTCGACGCGCTGGCGGGTGAGCTATCCCGACGTATTCACAGTACTTTTCCTGAAAACGATGGCGCCGTAACGGTACGTTATGCAACGGCAAACCATCTTTTCGTCATCGGCGGCGCGAAAGAAGACAAAGACCGCATCAGCGAAATTTTGCAGGAAACCTGGGAAAGCGCCGACGACTGGTTCATCACGGATTGAAATTTGCTCCCTCATTGTGTTTTTTGCCGGGTCGCCCCGGCTTTTTTTCGTTTCGTCTCCTGTAAGTTCAAAATATTTCAGCATCTTCTTAGAAAATCGTGAACAAGATGGTGTTTTATTGCTCGAACAATCCTAAAAAGCATAAAAATGTGTTGCTACCCGTTTATTTTTTCCTTCTGAACCCTTATTAATTGATATACTGAAATTGCTTTCAGAAAAACATGCATTGAACCTCAAAGTCGTTGTCTTCTAACACGCATTAAGGGGGTTATAATGGAAAAGAATAGTGAAGTGATCCAGACCCATCCGCTTGTTGGCTGGGATATCAGCACCGTAGACAGCTACGATGCGCTGATGCTGCGTTTGCACTACCAGACCCCAAATCAGCAAAACCGTGATGAAGCGGAAGTTGGACAGACGCTGTGGCTTACAACAGACGTCGCCCGTCAGTTTATCTCTATTTTGGAAGCAGGCATCGCAAAAATAGAATCTGGCGACTACCAGGAAAATGAGTATAAACGGCATTAATCTTATGCCTCTTCACTCAACAGGCACCCTCGCGGTGCCTTATTTATTTCGTTCTTGTATAAGCCCACATAGTTAATTACTCTGCTAACAAAGCGTTAGTAAAGAGAAGCCTATGAAATACGATTTGATCATTATCGGAAGCGGCTCCGTAGGATCTGCCGCCGGTTATTACGCCACGCAGGCGGGTCTGAATGTGCTGATGATTGACGCCCACCTTCCCCCCCATTCTGAAGGAAGCCATCACGGCGATACCCGTTTGATCCGTCACGCTTACGGTGAAGGTGAACGCTATGTACCGCTGGTGCTTCGGGCTCAGACGCTGTGGGACGAACTGGCGGCACTCACCGAGGAGCGCATTTTTGAGCGCACCGGGGTCATTAACTTGGGGCCTTCCAGCTCCACGTTTCTGGCGAATGTTGAGGAAAGCGCGAAAGCCTACCGCCTGGAGGTAGAGCGTCTGGATGCGAACGGCATTATGACGCGCTGGCCGGAAATTTCTGTCCCTGAAGATTATATTGGATTGTTTGAAGCCAACTCCGGCGTGCTGCACAGCGAAACGGCCATTAAGACCTGGATCGATCTCGCCGCCAAAGCGGGCTGCGCGCAATTGTTCAACTGTCCGGTCACGGGCATCACCCACCATGCCGATGGTTCAACCGTCACCACGTCTGAGGGTGAATATACCGCCGCACGCCTGCTGGTCAGTGCGGGAACGTGGGTGACAAAACTGCTGCCCGACCTGCCCATCCAGCCGGTGCGCAAAGTATTCTCATGGTTCCAGTCTGACGGGCGTTACAGCAGCCAGAACAAATTCCCGGCGTTTACGGGCGAATTACCCAATGGCGATCAGTTCTACGGTTTCCCTTCGGAAAAAGACGCGCTCAAGATAGGCAAACATAACGGCGGGCAGGTTATTTCCTCTGCGGAAGAGCGCAAGCCGTATGGAGCCTATCCGCAGGATGGTTCCGAAGCCTTCACGTTCCTGCGTAATATTCTGCCGGGCGTAGGCGGGTTGCTTTACGGCGCAGCGTGCACCTATGACAACACGCCGGATGAAGACTTCATCATCGACACGCTGCCCGGACACGACAATACCCTGATCGTAACCGGGCTCAGCGGTCACGGGTTTAAATTTGCGTCGGTGCTAGGCGAAATCGCCGCCCAGTTTGCGCAGGGGATCGCGCCTTCGTTTGATCTCACTCCCTTCGCGCTCTCGCGCTTTGACAGATAATACGTCCCCAGGCTCCGAATAACCGGAGCCTGTTTAGCGAGAGGGGCATGATGCGCAGACTGGTGAATTATCTGATCAATAACATTCGCGAGCATTTCATGCTCTACATTGTGCTCTGGTCGCTGCTGGCGATCGTTGACGTCATCTATATCGTATTCTTCTGAGAATACTCGCTGACATTTACTGACACTCCTTTAAGTTTATTTAACTTCTATTTTTTATAAAAACTCACCTCAAATTTATTGAACGAAGCGATTGAAATACATCGCGCAAACACATTCAAATTCGCTGAAATAAATTAAATAAAAATCATTATTCTTTTTTTTCAGTTGCATTATTTATTTAACCCGTTCATTTTTAGTGCTCAGACATTTGAGAACGGAAATTCATATGCAATGGCGTAACTCTTCCAGCCGCTACGGAATAATATCCATGTGCTTACACTGGCTATTTGCGCTTGCCGTCTATGCCATGTTTGGTCTCGGCCTCTGGATGGTGACATTAAGCTATTATGACGGTTGGTATCATCAGGCTCCCGAATTGCACAAAAGCATTGGGGTTCTGCTGATGATGGGTCTGGTTATTCGCATAATCTGGCGACATATCTCTCCGCCCCCACCTGCCCCCAAGAGCCATGGTCGTCTTACCCGCATCAGCGCTGTAGGTGCACATATCGCACTCTATGCCCTGCTGTTCGCCATTCTGATCAGCGGCTATCTCATTTCGACCGCAGACGGCAAGCCGATCAGCGTGTTTGGACTTTTTGACGTCCCCGCCACGCTGGCTGACGCCGGTTCACAGGCTGACACCGCAGGTGTGGTTCACCTGTGGCTGGCATGGAGCGTGGTGATCTTATCGGTTCTGCACGGCCTTGCGGCCCTGAAACACCACTTTATTGATAAAGACGATACGCTGAAGCGCATGCTTGGCCGTTCGTCAGTTGACTCTGGAGCATAAAATGAAAAAACGCCTGTTGGGTATCGCATTAGGTTCGCTGTTATTCACCACCGGTTCGGCTGTCGCTGCTGACTATAAAATTGATAAAGAGGGTCAGCATGCCTTCGTCAATTTCCGTATTCAGCATCTGGGTTACAGCTGGTTATATGGCACGTTCAATGATTTCGATGGCACATTCACTTTCGACGAGAAAAACCCTGCTGCCGATAAAGTGAATGTCACCATTAATACCAACAGCGTCGATACTAACCACGCCGAGCGTGATAAACATCTGCGCAGCGCTGAATTCCTGAACGTGGCGAAATTCCCGCAAGCCACCTTCGCGTCGACAGCGGTAAAGAAAGACGGTGATGAGCTGAATATTACCGGTAATCTGACGCTGAACGGCGTAACAAAACCGGTAACGCTGGAAGCGAAATTAATCGGCCAGGGCGACGACCCGTGGGGCGGCAAACGCGCTGGTTTTGAAGCCGCAGGCAAAATTCATCTGAAAGATTTTAATATCACCACGGATTTAGGCCCGGCATCGCAGGACGTGGAGCTGATTATTTCGGTGGAAGGCGTTCAGCAGAAGTCATAAAAAAAGGCCCGGCAGGCTTTTGCGCCGCCGGGCATCGTTTTACTCCGGGTCCGGAATACCCAGTTTAGTATTCAGTCGACCCCGGGATTTATTAAAGATCTTATTCCCATTCTCGCGGCCGGCACGGCGGCGGCGTTGCTCTTCTTCAGGCAGCAGACTCTCTTCACTGCACAGCTCGCTACAGCAGCCATTGTACTTCTCGGCACAGGCAGGACACTGAATAAACAGCAGATGACAACCGTCGTTTTTGCAGTTGGTATGCGTATCGCACGGCGTACCGCACTGGTGGCAGTGCGCGATCACATCCTCTGAAATTCGCTCGCCCATACGCTCGTCAAACACAAAGTTCTTACCGATAAAACGCACCGGTAAACCCTGCTCGCGGGCGCGGCGGGCATACTCAATGATCCCGCCCTCAATGTGCCAGACTTTATTAAAACCGTTGTGCTTCATCCAGGCACTGGCTTTTTCGCAGCGGATCCCCCCGGTGCAGTACATCACGATCTTTTTGTCTTTATGCTCCTGCATCATCTCTACGGCTTTCGGCAGCTGCTCGCGGAAGGTGTCGGCAGGGATCTCCATCGCATTTTCAAAGTGGCCCACTTCATATTCATAGTGGTTACGCATATCGATGAATACCGCATCCGGATCGTCGAGCATCGCATTCACTTCAGCGGCCTTAAGGTACTCACCCACATTGCCGGCATTGAAGCTCGGATCGTCAATACCATCCGCCACAATACGCTCACGCACCTTCATGCGCAGCACCCAGAATGATTTACCGTCATCATCCAGCGCAATGTTCAGGCGCACCCCATCGAGCGCGGGATCAAACCCGTAGAGGAGTTCGCGGAAGGCGCTGACCTTGCTTTCCGGCACGCTGATCTGCGCGTTAATCCCCTCTCGCGCCAGATAGACGCGGCCAAACACGTTCAGGGCGGTGAAAGCCTGGTAAAGCGCATCGCGGGTCGCCTGTGGATCGTTGATGGTGAAATATTTATAGAAAGAGATCGTTGTGCGCGGTTCGGTTTCGGCCAACATGCGCGCTTTCAACATCTCATTCGAAACGCGGTTGTGTAACACTGGCATGGTGTACAAGTCCTGCAATCGTTGAGAAATAAAAATCGGTCGGCATGATATAGCAAACAAAGACAATTTACATCCACACAATTTACGCTACATTTCAGTCAATCTGATTTATCAGACTTAACACTTGCAGACTCTTTCATGTTTCGATGACAGATATTTTGGCTATCCATTAAAAAATGAGACAATAGCCCTTCAGGACGTAAGAACACAGGACAGACATGACCCAGTTACCGAAATTTACTGCCGCGCTTTTGCACCCCCGCTATTGGTTAACCTGGTCAGGCATTGGCTTGTTGTGGCTCATTGTACAGCTGCCTTATCCGATTATTTTCCGCATGGGTAAAGGACTGGGCCGCGTTGCTCAACAGTTTATGAAGCGTCGCGCCAGGATCGCGTATCGCAACCTTGAGCTTTGCTTTCCTCAGATGAGTGAATCTGAGCGCCACGACATGGTGGTGAAAAACTTCGAATCGGTCGGTATGGGGCTGATGGAGACCGGCATGGCCTGGTTCTGGTCGGATAAGCGCATGGCGCGCTGGACGGAAGTGGCCGGCACCGGCATGGATCCCGTGCACCATCTCCAGGCCAACCAGACTGGCGTCCTGCTGATTGGCGTTCATTTCCTGACCCTCGAAATTGGCGCACGCATGTTCGGTATGCAGGCGCCAGGTATTGGCGTTTATCGTCCTAACGACAATCCGGTGATCGATTTGATCCAGACCAACGGACGCATGCGCTCCAACAAAAGCATGATCGACCGCAAAGATCTGAAGGGAATGATCCGCGCCCTGAAATCAGGTGAGGTGGTCTGGTATGCCCCTGATCATGACTACGGCCCGCAATCCAGCGTGTTTGTCCCGTTCTTTGCGGTTGACGAGGCCGCGACGACCACCGGGACCTGGATGCTGGCGCGGATGTCCAAAGCCGCTATCGTGCCGTTTGTGCCACGCCGTAAGCCGGACGGTTCAGGCTATCAGCTCATCATGCTGGAGCCGGAACTCGCTCCGCCGCTCGACGACGCGGAAACCACCGCGCGCTGGATGAACGGCATTGTCGAGAAATGCATTATGCTCGCCCCGGAGCAGTACATGTGGCTGCATCGCCGCTTCAAAACCCGGCCTCAGGGCGTCCCTTCTCGTTATTAATCGACATGCGGCCTTCCGGGTCGCATGTTGTTTTAGCTTTAAAAGCTCCCGTCATTGCGGCAATCATAACCCTGGCGCATAATTAGCAGGCTTATTACCTCACTGGTCACGGTGCCCTGCACCCCATAATGCGGATAGTTATGTCCCCCTCAGATGCTCCCATAAACTGGAAACGTAACCTGACGGTTGCGTGGCTGGGCTGTTTTCTTACCGGCGCCGCCTTCAGCCTGGTCATGCCCTTCCTGCCCCTTTACGTTGAACAGCTCGGCGTGACCGGCCACAGCGCGCTGAATATGTGGTCCGGGCTGGTGTTCAGCATTACGTTCCTGTTCTCCGCCATTGCGTCGCCGTTCTGGGGTGGCCTGGCCGACCGTAAAGGCCGCAAAATCATGCTGCTGCGCTCCGCGCTCGGGATGGCAATCATTATGCTGCTGATGGGCGTGGCGCAGAACGTCTGGCAGTTCCTGATATTACGCGCGCTCCTGGGCCTGCTCGGAGGGTTTATCCCGAATGCTAACGCTCTGATTGCCACCCAAATCCCGCGCCAGAAAAGCGGCTGGGCGTTGGGTACGCTTTCCACTGGCGGCGTAAGCGGCGCGCTGCTCGGTCCGCTGGCAGGCGGGCTGCTGGCCGACCACTACGGACTGCGGCCGGTCTTCTTCATTACCGCCAGCGTGTTGTTCCTCTGCTTCCTCGTGACGCTTATCTGCATCCGCGAGAATTTCACCCCCGTGGCCAAAAAAGAGATGCTGCACGCCCGTGACGTGCTGGCCTCGCTAAAAAATCCAAAGCTGGTGCTGAGCCTGTTTGTGACCACCATGATTATCCAGGTGGCTACCGGCTCCATTGCGCCTATTTTGACGCTTTATGTGCGTGATCTGGCCGGAAACGTCGGAAACATTGCCTTTATCAGCGGACTGATCGCCTCCGTGCCCGGCGTGGCCGCGCTGCTGAGCGCGCCGCGGCTCGGCAAGCTGGGAGACCGTATCGGCCCGGAGAAGATCCTCATCTGCGCCCTGATCGTCTCCGTTCTGCTGCTTATCCCCATGTCGATGGTGCAATCGCCGTGGCAGCTCGGGGTGCTGCGCTTCCTGCTGGGGGCTGCGGACGGCGCGTTGCTCCCGGCGGTGCAGACGCTGCTGGTTTATAACTCCACCAACCAGATTGCCGGGCGTATTTTCAGCTACAACCAGTCGTTTCGCGATCTGGGTAACGTCACCGGGCCGCTGGTCGGGGCGGGGGTTTCGGCCAGTTTTGGTTTCCGGGCCGTTTTTATCGTGACGGCAGGCGTCGTACTGTTCAACGCCATCTATTCCTGGCTCAGCTTGTCCCGGGCGCTACGCCCGGCGCGCATAACACAACATCGTGACGGCTAATTTTCTTATTCATACTTGCAAAATCATATAATCAGCTATTCTTTCCCTGAATACCTTCACGTAAAACAGGGAGACACTAATGACCATGTACGCCACGCTGGAAGAAGCAATTGATGCCGCTCGCGAAGAATTCCTCGCCGATAATCCCGGTATTGAGGAAGAAGATGCTGACGTGCAACAACTCAATATCCAAAAATATGTCCTTCAGGACGGCGATATTATGTGGCAGGCCGAGTTCTTTGCTGATGAAGGTGAAGACGGAGAATGTCTGCCGATACTGAGTGGTGAAGGTGCGCAGGCCGTATTCGACGGCGACTATGACGAAATTGAGTTACGTCAGGAGTGGCTCGAAGAAAATACGCTGCACGAATGGGACGAAGGTGAGTTTCAGCTCGAACCGCCGCTGGATACGGAAGAAGGTCAGGCCGCAGCGGATGAATGGGACGAGCGTTAAGCTCCCGTTACTCGTACGGGCCGTGGCTGGCATCGATGGGCAGCAATAGCGTATCGAAAATCAGTGAAAACGGCAGATCGAGCACGGTGAGATAGCGCCACGCGGAATCGCGCACATCCCACTGCACGCCGGGATAGTACTGATTCCCGTGGCCCTGTCCGGGGATGGTGCGGCTGATAATGCTGCCGCAGCCGCTGAGCAGGCATGCCATCATCACGACAATGATTATTCTCATGAGTAACCTCTAAAAAAATACCGGCGATTAAGCCGGTATTTTATTTGGCGGATGGCGCTTCGCTTACCCGCCCTACTTAACTACTTATTTCGCCTTCAGCGCCAGCGGGTTCAGCTTCACGTCTTTATAGTAGTTCACCCACGAAGAGTATCTCTCCGGCGCGGACCACACGCGGTAGTGAAGCCTTGCCATCGTCACCGGATCGCTCAGCAGCACCAGACGACGGTCACGGTTAAGCTTTTCTGGCGTCTCGTTCAGCGCCTGCTCAACGTGGCGATCGCGGGCGATCTCCAGCACCTGGCTGGCGCGGTGACGCGCGGTCGCCATTGCGGTTGCCAGGGCGTTGAATGACGGGTTGAACACGGCGTGCATAAAGCCATCATCCAGCGTGCGTTTGCGGTTCTGCTCCAGGTAGGTATCGGTATCCACCAGCACCTGCGGCGGAGAATACTCTTCCGGGATCAGGAACAGCTTCCAGCGTTTGGTACGCAGGCCCACCGTGGAACGGCTGGAGATCACCGACACAAACGGCGAGAGGATCAGCGAGAAGACGATTGGCGCAAGCCAGAACAGGAAACGCAGATCCAGCCAGGCCATCCCGACGGCCCACACCAGCCCCAGTAGCAGCTGAGAGCCGTGGCGCATAAAGGCTTCACTCCACGGCGTGGAGTCATCGTCACGCTGCGGTGAATTCCACACCACTTCCCAACCCAGGAACGCGCTTACCACGAATACCGTGTGGAACAGCATACGCACCGGTGCCAGCAGGACCGAGAACAGCACTTCCAGCAGCAGTGAAAGGGTTACGCGGCAGAAACCACCGTACTCCTTCGAACCTTTACACCAGATCAGAACGATACTGAGCAGCTTCGGCAGGAACAGCAGCACCATGGTCGACGCGAACAGCGCAATCGCCAGCTCCGGACGCCACTGCGGCCACACCGGGAACAGCTGGCGCGGTTGCAGGAAGTACTGCGGCTCCGTCAGGGCATGCACGACCTGCAACGCGGTTGAGAGCGCGAGGAACATAAACCACAGCGGTGCAGAAAGATAGGACATCACGCCCGTCAGGAACACCGCCCGGTGAACAGGATGCATCCCCTTCACCAGGAACAGGCGGAAGTTCATCAGGTTACCGTGACACCAGCGGCGGTCACGCTTGAGCTCATCCAGCAGGTTCGGCGGCAGCTCTTCATACGAGCCCGGCAGATCGTAGGCAATCCAGACGCCCCACCCTGCACGGCGCATCAGCGCGGCTTCCACAAAGTCATGCGACAGAATGGACCCGGCAAACGACCCTTCACCCGGCAGCGGCGCCAGCGCACAGTGCTCGATGAACGGCTTCACGCGGATAATGGCGTTGTGGCCCCAGTAGTGAGACTCGCCCAGCTGCCAGAAGTGCAGGCCGGCGGTAAACAGTGGCCCGTAGACGCGGGTCGCAAACTGCTGGCAGCGCGCATACAGCGTGTCCATACCGGAGGCTTTTGGCGAGGACTGAATGATACCCGCGTTCGGGTTAGCTTCCATCAGACGCACCAGACCGCTCAGGCAATCGCCGCTCATGACGGAGTCTGCATCCAGTACCACCATATAGCTGTACTGATTACCCCAACGACGACAGAAGTCATCGATGTTCCCGCTTTTACGCTTCACGCGGCGGCGGCGACGACGGTAGAAGATCTGCCCTTCGCCCTGCACTTCGGCAATCAGCTCCATCCAGGCTTTTTGCTCTGCCACGCAGATATCCGGGTTGTAGCTGTCGCTCAGGATATAGACGTCGAAATGCGCCGCGTTACCGGTCGCCTTCACGGACTCCCAGGTTGCACGCAGCCCTGCAAATACGCGGTCAACATCTTCGTTACAGATAGGCATGATCAGCGCGGTACGGTGCTCGGGATTGAGGGGTTCATCCCCGACCGTTGACGCGGAAATGCTGTATTTGTCACGTCCCATCAGCAGTTGCAGGAAGCCCATCAGCGCGGTCCAGAACCCAGCGGAGACCCAGCAGAACAGCACGGCGAACAGCAGAAGGATGCCGCTCTGTAAAATGTACGGCAGCAGCTGCATGAAGGAGACCCAGATATCCTGGCCAATCATGTCAGCAGGGTTAATTAACGCCCAGCCCTGGTACGGCAGAATGGTTTTCATGTACCAGGTGGCGACGACCGTTTGCGCCAGCGTCAGCAACAGCAGAATGTAACGACGAATCGTTCCTACGGTACGCCATTTCTGCTCGGACGCCTGCTGTTCTTTGGTCAGACGTGACAGATAGCGCGGCGTTACGTCACGCCCACGCAGGCGATCCCAGAAGCGGCCCACCGGGTTGGTGCGCCACGGGTCGGGGAACATAGAGGAACGCGTCGCTTTCGGCATCGCCTGAAGCTGATCGCGTCCTTCGTCGTCTTTAATCAACTGCCCTTCTGCCAGCGAGTCTGGCCAGGCCTGCTCCAGACGCGCCTTCACTGACCCCAGCGGCGTATCATCATCACGGGAAAAGTGACGGTGTTCACCATCCAGCGCGGTGTGAACCGCGCGGATGTCGCTCGCAGGCAGCGCCGCTTTTTCGATGTCCGTCAGCGGCATGGCATCAATATATTCAGATGTATTATTCATTGGCAGGTAGCTGATAGCTCCAGGTTTCACTCAGCGGCTTATCGTTACTGACCAGCGCGGCGCGCATTTCAGTGGTCTGTTTCGGATCTTTCACCTTCACGCGCAGGGTTAAACGCCACCCTTTAGTCACCGGATTGTAGCGCACGGCGTTTTCAACGATTTCACCGTTATCGCCAATGCTCGCCTGTGACGTCACGGGAGTATCCGGCGCCAGTTTTTTCATATCCTGCCCGGTGAAGTCCACGATAAACGCCAGCGTGCCATCCGGCTGACGAATCAGGTTGGACTGCTTCACGTCACCCGTCGAACGACGCGTCTGCATCACGTACGCGTTATCCGGCGCGTGCAGTTTGTCTTCGTCACGGCTGAAGGTGATCGCATACTTGAAGTTCATCTCTTTACCGGCTTCCGGCAGCTGATCCGGTGTCCAGTACGCCACGATGTTATCGTTGGTTTCATCGTTGGTTGGAATTTCAACCAGCTCAACCTTGCCTTTACCCCAGTCACCTTTCGGCGTAACCCAGGCGCTTGGGCGCAGATCGTAGCGGTCATCCAGATCTTCAAAGCGGGAGAACTGACGGCCACGTTGCAGCAGACCAAAGCCCTGCGGGTTTTCCATCGCAAAGCTGCTGACCGCGAGGTGTTTCGGGTTGTTCAGCGGACGCCAGATCCACTCGCCGTTACCGGCATGGATGGAAAGGCCATTAGAATCATGCAATTGAGGACGGAAGTTGGTTGCCGGAGACGGCTGATTCGGCCCAAACAGGAACATACTGGTCAGCGGCGCAACGCCCAGCTTGCCCACTTTATCGCGCAGGTAAACTTTAGACTGCACGTCAACCACCGTGTCACGCCCTGGCATGATCACGAAGCGATAAGCGCCGGTCGCACGAGGGGAGTCCAGCAGCGCATAAATTGTCAGACGTTTGTCGGTTGGTTTTGGACGTTCGATCCAGAACTCGCGAAAACGAGGGAATTCTTCACCTGATGGCAGCGCGGTATCAATCGCCAGACCGCGCGCAGAAAGCCCGTACACCTGCCCCGCGCCAATCACGCGGAAGTAGCTGGCGCCAAGCATGCTGACGATTTCGTCGTTTTTATCTTTGCTGTTAATCGGATAAAGCACCTTGAAGCCTGCGAAGCCGAGGTCTTTCACCGTGTCTTTATCGTGTTGCACATCGCCAAAATTGAAATAATCCGGGCTGTACTTGATTTTGCGTACCGCAGTCGCCGTCACTTCATTGATGGCAACCGGCGTATCGAAGTACATACCCTGGTGGTAAAATTCAAGCTTGAACGGGGTTTTAATATTGTTCCAGTACGCTTTATCGTGATTGAACTGGATCTGCTGATAGTCCGCGTATTTCATGTCGCGGAAAACGGAGGGCAGGTTACTTTTTGGCGCTTCATAGCTCTTGCCCGCCATCGATTTTGCCTGTTTTGCGACATCATCGATGTTAAAGGCCAGTGCAGATGAGGTATACAGTGACAACAGCACTGCAACACCCAACCAACGCATTTTCATCATTTGTGGTTTATGTTTCATAATAAGTAAGCACTTCCCCCTTTGTGTGCTTATATCGATCCGATCCATTTTAATGGAAACTCAGGCAATCCGACAACATTATCACTGCTTTGTTCAGCTCGCTGGCTCATGGATTAAGCAAATGAAAGAACCCGCTTTTCACTTTGCGTGCTTATCCTGGAGACAGGGTGTCGGTCTTGGTGTAGGGTTGGCTCCGAATGTAACCATTATGAGCCTTAGGGATAAGGCGAAAAGTCTGAGAATGCGCAAAGTTATATGAGCACAACCCCTGTACAACGTGAATATTTCCTCGACTCGATCCGCGCATGGCTCATGCTATTGGGGATCCCTTTTCATATTTCACTGATTTATTCCAGCCACACCTGGCACGTGAACAGTCAGATGCCTTCCTGGTGGCTTACGCTGTTTAATGATTTTATTCATGCCTTCCGCATGCAGGTGTTTTTTGTCATTTCTGGATATTTCTCCTACATGCTCTTTTTGCGCTATCCCCTGAAGCGTTGGTGGAAAGTGCGCGTGGAGCGCGTGGGCATACCGATGTTGACGGCCATCCCGCTGCTGACGCTGCCGCAGTTCATTATGTTGCAGTATGTTAAAGGGAAAACGGAAACCTGGTCGAATCTCTCCCTTTATGAGAAATACAACACCCTGGTCTGGGAGCTGATTTCCCACCTCTGGTTCCTGCTGGTTCTGGTGGTGTTAACCACGGTAAGCGTGCTGATCTTCAGCCGGCTGCGCCAGCGCGCGAGCTCAACATCCTCTGCCTTTTTTGCCAACATCACTCTGGGCAAGCTGTCGCTGCTGTTTCTTGCGCTGGGGATTGCGTATGCCGCCGTCAGGCGTACCCTGTTCCTCGTCTATCCCCCTATTCTGAGCGATGGGCTGTTTAATTTCGTGGTGATGCAGACGCTGTTTTACATTTCCTTCTTCCTGATTGGCGCGCTGGCGTTTATTCATCCGCGGCTTAAAGCGCTGTTTACCACCCCCTCCCCCTGGTGTGCAGTGGGTGCTGCGCTGGCCTTTGCTGCCTATCTTCTCAATCAGCGCTACGGCAGCGGGGACGCGTGGATGTATGAAACCGAGAGCGTAATAACGATGCTGATGGGCCTGTGGATGGTGAACGTGGTGTTCGCGCTGGGCCATCGCCTGCTGAATTTTAAATCCAGCCGCGTAACCTATTTCGTTAATGCTTCGCTGTTTATCTACCTGGTTCACCATCCGCTGACGCTGTTTTTCGGGGCATACATTACGCCACATATTGCCTCGAATGCGCTGGGCTTCTTCACCGGTCTGGTCTTTGTGGTTGGCATTGCCATCGTGCTGTATGAAATCCACCTGCGGATCCCGCTTTTGCGTTTCCTGTTTTCAGGCAAGCCTCAGGTTAAAGCGTGATAACAAAACGGCGCCATCAGGGCGCCGTTTTTGCATCTCAGACATCAAAATAGCTGGCTGCGCTCGGTCAATATCCGCTGATACAGGTCGGCGGTGTGCTCGTCGAAACAGACAAAAATAACTTTTTCCGGCATGGGCTTAAGGGAAAGGTAGTGATAAACGGTATTCACGGCGATCGTTGCGGCCGCTTCCTTTGGATAACCGTAAACCCCCGTGCTGATGGCGGGAAACGCCATGGTCTTATAGCCGTTATCGGCCGCAAGCCGCAGGCAGTTACGATACGCCTGCTCCAGAATCTCAGCTTCATGATGGTCGCCGCCGTGCCAGACGGGGCCAACGGTATGGATAACCGCTTTGGCCGGGAGATCCCCCGCCAGCGTAATGACGGCATGCCCCGGCGGGCACTCTCCCTGCTGCTGGCGCACGGTTTTGCATGCTTCCAGAAGCTGTGGGCCTGCGGCCCGGTGAATGGCACCGTCCACTCCCCCTCCGCCCAGCAAGGAGGAATTGGCTGCGTTGACGATCACGTCAACGTGCACCGTCGTGATATCGCCATGAATAACGTCGATTTGCGGTCTCATAAACACCCTCTGCAACCCGCCCTTTTCTTAAGTGTATCGCAGAGGGAGAGGGAGAAAAACCGTCGTGAAAGAAACGGCTGCTAGCGGTAGTCCACCTGAACAACCGCGAGCGTTTTCTCTTCATTCAGGTATTTCATGGTGACAGCGGCCAGGTTTGAATGAGGATGATGTCCCCGGAGCGCCTCGTCATAACTGATGGTATGCGTTTTCATACGGTTATTTTCCGGGCAGGAAATCGCAAACTGCTGATGCTGAGGAGCGACTTCGCACGGGTCGGCCACCACCGCGCCACGAAAATGAATAACCCCACCATTTTCAATGGTTGCGGAATAAGCCGGAGAAAAAAAAGAGGACAGGATCAGTCCCAGACCAGAAATAATACACGCTGCGGATTTGAACATTATTTGTACTCCTCAATGAAATTCGTCCATGAGGGGTAAAAACGCTCCGTTATGACCTGTGAAGTATCAATTTAAGCAACCCAATTACCGGGTTCTTGATATCAGCATAGCTTACCTGCGCAGCGCCGCCACTTTAATAAATGATTGATTTCATGAATGATTAAAGCGTACTGGCCGGTGCATTCCACTGCTGCGATAAATGGAGCGAATTTTCATCAGAAACGGTGACAATCATTTTTACCGCATCCCCTGAGTAAATATTTAAACCGATCCGCGTTAAATCAATCGGCTGATTAACGGGTATTAGAAGGGTATTTTTCTGCCGCGCCGCCGGCGAACGGTTTCACGTTGATCGACAGTGCAACAAAAAGGCGAGATTTCCGTCTCGCCTTTTTTTATTCACTTACCGCCGAAACGTTCTGGCTCTTCTCGCGTCGGGCTGCCAGCCAGAGGCCGCTGTTCTTCATGGCATAGCCAAACAGTAAACCCAGCATGAGTGAAGGAACCACCAGCTTCCAGTCCCCCTGCCCTGCAAAGGTCGCGCAGGCACCCATGAACGTGCCGGGCACAAAGGACAACAGCAGATGTTTTGCCTGAACGCACATCAGGAAGGCCACAACACCGGTCATGACGTAACCCAGGATTTCCATATGCGGTGCCAGCGCGCTGCCTTTCATGATGACCAGTGCCCAGACCACGCCACTTAGCAACGTGCAGCCTGAAATAAACAGCCCTTTGAGACCCCCCTGCGGGCAGGCGAAGTAGGCCGTGCAGCCAAGGAAACCGGCCCAGCTCAACAAACCGAGCGACACCGCCACCCAACCCCAAAGGCCGGAAAGGATGCCAGTCGTGATTGCAATACAAAGTAATATATTCATGGTGCGCATCTTAGCAGATGCGCACCCGGGAAATGAGATCGGAAGCACATTACGTGCAAGTTGAAATGTATCGTTGCAGAATTTTTGTGATCTAAATCACTCTTCGTTCTCTTCTTCCAGCTCATCCCACATGGCAGCGATAGCATCACGCGTCAGCGGAGCCAGCGTTCTCCAGAATGGTGACGTTGCGTGCGCTTCCACTTTGCCCAGGAAGGTTCCAACCCAAGGCAGGAGATACGTTTCGAACAGGGTTTCAATCGCCTCGTTCTCATCGTCACCAGCATTATCTTCAATCCAGGAGGCCGCCAGTAGCAGCGTACCGATATGATCGGCTGGCATATCCGTCAGCGGCATACCGCGTTCTGAGAGAAATGCCCGTACTTCCGCTTCGGTTGCCCCTTCCTGCCAGGCAGAACGATACGGCGACACGCGACACTCTTCTCCCACGAACAGCGCGTTATAATCGGTGGAAATCTGCTGCATATCGCAGCTTTTTTGCAAGCGTTCCAGCAGCTCATCCTGTTCCAGCGGCCAGTTCTGCGCCAGCTTACCTTCACGGATTAGGGTAAACAGCGGAACCAGAAGCGGATCCTGCGGCTGGCGGTAATATAAGGTGCCCAGCACGCGGCAAAGGATGGAAAACTCATTCATGTTTTTATTCCATTAGTCATTAAAGATCGGCAAATTCATCAATCGGCGCCATGCCGCGCGACTCAAGGAAGTCGAGCATACGACGCGGCGTGACGTTCAGGATGCGTTCTTCCGGGAAATCCACATCCTGCAATATTTTCAGGCATTCGCTGAAATCACCCAGCGTAAAGGCCGTGTGAGAATCAGAGCCCAGCGCCACCATTCCGCCCGCGTCACGCACGGCAGCCGCCACGTCGCGACAATTGGCTTCACTGCCCTTACGCGAGTGAACGAACGAAGAGTTGTTGATCTCCAGCGCCACGCGGTGCTTCGCCGCCGCCTGCGCCACGGCCTGAATATCAATCGGGTATTTAGGGTTACCCGGGTGGCTGATAATGTGCACGTTGCCGCTGGCGATGGTGGCAATCATCGCTGCGGTGTTGGTCTCTTTATCCTGCGGCGCAAAAACCGGCTCATGGAAACCGGCGAGGATCAGATCTAACGAAGCCAGCATCGGGCCAGTGCAGTCAATTTCACCGTCGGTATTTTTGATGTTCGCTTCGATGCCGCGCAGTATCCCGATACCGTCCACCAGACGTGGCCAGATACGCATATTCACAAAATGCCAGTAGTGCGGCGCATCCGCCATATCCGGGCCGTGATCGGTAATCGCAAACAGTTTGATGCCTTTCAGCTTCGCCTGAGCGATATAATCATGGAGGTTACTGTAAGCGTGAGTACTGGCGACGGTGTGCATATGCAGGTCAACGGGATACATCTTTCTCTCCTCTGCGGTTTTTCCAAAGGATAGCAGTTATCAGCGTCGAATATTAGCAAAAACCCGGCGAACGCCGGGTTTATCTCAGTAGCCTCGCTGTCTGTCGACCTGTCCGGTCACCGCGTTGCCCTTCTCTATTTCGCTGATGGTATGCGAGATGTACGCCACGGCCTCCGCCGGTCGCGTTACGGCCGCAATATGGGGCGTCATCGCCACGCGTGGGTGAGCCCAGAGCGGGCTTTCTGTTGGCAGCGGTTCGCGGCTATAGACATCGAGCATTGCGCCTTTCAGCTTACCGCTGTCCAGCGCTTTCAGCAGATCGTCTTCCACCACGTGCACCCCGCGCGCCAGGTTCATTAAGTAGCTATCGTCTGCCAGCTGGTTGAGGAGCGCGCCATTGATTATGCCCACCGTTTCCGCGGTATTCGGCAGCAGGTTAATGAGTACCCGTGTCTCTTTCAGGAACGCCGGAAGTTCATCCATTCCAGCAAAGCTCTCGACGCCCGGATAATCCTTACGGCTGCGGCTCCAGCAGCGCAGCGGGAAGCCCCACGGGGCGAGTGCCTCTGCGACTTTCGAGCCCAGGACGCCTGCACCGAGGATGCCGATGGTGAAATCTTCACGCTGATAATCCGGGAGAGGTTCCCAGTGGGATTGCTGCTTAAAGGCCTGATAATCGTCGAAGCGGCGGAACCAGTGCAGCACCTGACTCACGGCATATTCCTGCATCTGCTGTCCCATACCGGTATCCTCCAGACGGAACAAAGGAATATCTTCCGGCAGCATTTCAGGGTGAGCCTTCAGCTTGCTCAGGATGGAGTCTACCCCCGCACCAAGGGCAAACACCGCCTTCAAACGGCGGCCCTGTAGCATTTCGACCGGGGGATGCCAGACCAGCGCGTAGTCGGCATGTTCATTATCGCCCCGCTTCCATTCGCGAACGCGTGCGCCAGGCAGTGCCGCCGTGAGCGCGTTGATCCAGTAAGCCGTATCAAAAGTGGGGTGATAGAAGATAATATCCATAGTCATTCCTGCCTTTTATTGCGCTGTTTTATTTTCATTTTCAACTGGATTGCCAGCATAACAAATTTATCAGCGAACCGCGTTGCTGATAAAAGAGGCGCTTTTCGCACATTTCGGAATCAGGTTGCCTGAAGTTTGTATAAACGCGCTAAATTACTGAAAAAGTGGGTTGACGCCAGTACGGCTTTTCCTTACATTAGCGCCCGTCCCGGCAACAACGGGATGACAATATGGTGAGGTGTCCGAGTGGCTGAAGGAGCACGCCTGGAAAGTGTGTATACGGCAACGTATCGGGGGTTCGAATCCCCCCCTCACCGCCATATTTGAAGAAGAGCTCGCATGAAAATGCGGGCTTTTTTTTTGCATATTGCACGTCTGTGGGGGGATTCTAACCCTTTGGCTCCGTGCGAAACGCCTGTCGGGTGGCGCTTCGCTTACCCGACCTACAGGGACTTTACTCCTCCACCATCCGTGCGTACTCTTCGGTGAGAAAATCCACCAGCGTCCTGACCGACGGCAGCAAACCTCGTCTGGAAGGATACACCGCATGGATCACCTCCCGTTTGGGTTCCCACGCATTTAGCACACGAATAAGTTCACCTGATGCCAGCTGATTCTTCACCATCAAAATGGGCAGCTGCACCAGGCCCACCCCCGCCATCGCCGCTTCCCGCAGCGCCAGCATGTCGGTGGTCACCAGGCGCGGCGTGAAGTGAACTTCTGCTTTCGCGCCTTCCGGCCCGCTTAACTCCCACTTATGCAGATGCTTACCCGCGCCCATGCTTAAACCCGGCCATGCGCTGAGTTCAGAAGGCGCCGTCGGGTTGCCCATCCGTTCCAGCAGTGCCGGCCCGGCAACCAGACAGTGCCCCCTGTCCGCCAGCACCCTTAATACAAGATCGCTGTCATCAAACGGGCGCGGACGAACGCGGATCGCCACATCCACCCCCTCCGCCACCAGATCCACCCGGCGGTTGGTCGCTTCGAGCTGGAGGTTGATCCCCGGATAGCGCGCCATAAATCGCGCCAGCATGGGACCCACGTGCACGTGCAGCAGGGTTACGGGGCAAGTGATCCTGACCACGCCGCGTGGCTCGGCCTGCAACGCCGCCACCGCCTCCTCCGCCGCTTCGGCCTCTACCAGCATGGCTTTACAGTGCTGATAGAAAGTCTGCCCCACTTCCGTCACCGTAAACTGCCGCGTGGTTCGCTGTATCAGCCGAACGCCCAGGCGCTCTTCCAGCTGGGCAATCCGGCGGCTTAGTTTTGACTTGGGCTGATCGAGCGCCCGACCTGCCGCCGCAAAGCCGCCATGCTCCACCACCTTCACAAACCATACGAAATCATTGAGATCCTGCATACGCCTCCATTGTTCCATTTCAGGAACAGTGAATGTCATTTTCGCTATCTACCGGGATATTAACCGTGAATATAAGCTAATTACATCAACAGAACATCAGGAGTTAATCATGAAAAACGTAACAGGCGTCTATACCGCCCCTCGTCCGCACTGGGTCGGTGATGGTTTCCCGGTTCGTTCAATGTTTTCTTACCAGACGCACGGCGAACCGCTGAGCCCGTTCCTGCTGCTGGACTATGCCGGTCCCTACAACTTTCCGGCGGACGGCGCGAAACGTGGGGTGGGTGAGCATCCTCATCGCGGTTTTGAAACGGTGACCATCGTTTACTCAGGCGAAGTGGAGCACCGTGATTCCACCGGCAGAGGCGGCGTAATCGGCCCGGGCGACGTGCAGTGGATGACGGCAGGCGCCGGCATTTTGCACGAGGAGTTCCACTCCAGCACGTTCTCGCAGAAAGGTGGTGAACTGAAAATGATGCAGCTGTGGGTCAACCTGCCCGCCAGGGACAAAATGGCGACGCCAGGCTACCAGAGCATCACAAAGGCAGATATCCCGGTGGTCCCCCTGCCGGATAACAGCGGAACATTGCGCGTGATTGCTGGCCGCTTTGACGATGTCACCGGCCCGGCGCATACCTTCTCACCGCTGAACGTATGGGATCTCACGCTGCACCAGGGCAGCCACCTGACGCTTAATCAGCCCGAAGGCTGGAGCACGGCGCTGGTTGTACTTGAGGGGAGCGTGACGGTGAACGGCACTACGCCCGCCGGTGAGGCGCAGCTGGTCGTGTTGAGTCAGAGCGGTGACAAACTGCATCTCGAAGCCAGCAGCGATGCCAAAGTGCTGCTGATGGCCGGTGAGCCGCTGAATGAACCGATTGTGGGCTACGGCCCGTTTGTGATGAACAGTAAAACCGAGATCGCCGAAGCTATACGCGATTTTAACTCCGGCCGCTTTGGCCAGATCTAAACCTGATAAAGGAGAGCATTATGCCTACACCTGCTAACTTCAACGGTGCGCGTCCCGTTATTGAAGTTAATGATGCCGTTATGCTGCTTATCGATCACCAGAGCGGGCTGTTCCAGACCGTTGGCGATATGCCGATGCCTGAGCTGCGCGCCCGTGCGGCGGCGCTGGCAAAAATCGCCACGCTGGCGGAGATCCCGGTGATCACCACGGCGTCGGTTCCACAGGGGCCGAACGGCCCGCTTATTCCGAGATCCACGCCAACGCGCCGCATGCGCAGTATGTGGCCCGCAAAGGTGAGATCAACGCCTGGGATAACCCGGAATTCGTGGCGGCGGTAAAAGCTACCGGTCGCAAGACGTTAATTATTGCAGGCACGATCACCAGCGTCTGCATGGCCTTCCCGTCCATCAGCGCGGTGGCGGACGGATATAAAGTGTTTGCGGTGATTGATGCCTCCGGCACCTACAGCAAAATGGCACAGGAGATCACCCTGGCACGCGTGGTACAGGCAGGCGTGGTGCCGATGGACACGGCAGCCGTTGCCTCTGAAATTCAGCGGACATGGAATCGTGAAGATGCGGCGGCTTGGGCGGAAGTCTACACCCATATCTTCCCGGCCTACCAGCTGCTGATCGAAAGCTACGGCAAAGCGCAGGAGGTGGTGAAAAACAGCGAAGTGCTCGATTCGCAGCGTTAATCCTGCGCGGTGCGCCATAAGCTGATTAAGGCTTAACCGAACAGGCACGAATGCAGAAAATCTGCTTGACCGCTTTCGCGCAACTCCCTATAGTAGCGCCCCGTTGCCCCCCAAGCGGTCAGGCAGCAAAACAATATGGTGAGGTGTCCGAGTGGCTGAAGGAGCACGCCTGGAAAGTGTGTATACGGCAACGTATCGGGGGTTCGAATCCCCCCCTCACCGCCATATTGAAGAAGAGCTCGCATGAAAATGCGGGCTTTTTTTTTGCATATTGCATGCCTGTGGGGGGGGATGAGAACCCCCCACCGGGGTTCGACAACTGGCGCAGCCAGTTGGACAGACTGAGAGCGAAGCGAACAGGCTGCCCGCAGGGCGAGCGAAGCGAGTCAATCCCCCCGGGGCAGACTGAGCCGCCTCACCTATAAAAGAAAGCCCGTACAAAGTACGGGCCCGTCTTAACCATTCCTCAGCTATTCAGCTTTCCAGCCGGTTGCTTTCCCTCGGGAGCAGGACTCTGGCCGCTATTCAAACCCTCTTCATCCCTGCGATCCTCCAGCCAGTAATCGGCATTTTTTATCCCAAGCCGAACCGGGTCAAACTGGGGATCCAACCCCTGCGCGTTCTGGGTTTCATAGTCTTTCAGGCTGGCAAACGCTTTTTTATGCAACAGCACAATGGCGATAATGTTGAGCCATGCCATCAGCCCTACCCCAATATCGCCTAATCCCCATGCCAGATCCGCAGTGCGGACGGTGCCATAGACGGTGGAAGCCATCAGACATAATTTCAGCAGGAACGTCAGCCACGGGCGGTGAATTTTACGGTTGATGTAGGCGATATTGGTTTCAGCGATGTAGTAGTAGGCAATGATTGTGGTGAAGGCGAAGAAGAACAGCGCGATAGCAACAAAGTAATTACCAAAGCCAGGCATCATACTTTCCATCGCCGTCTGCACATAGCCAGGACCAGCAGCCACGCCAGCAATACCGGTATAGAGGGCAGCACCGTCGACACCCTGGACGTTATACAGCCCGGTAATCAACAGCATAAAGCCGGTCGCGGAGCAGACAAACAGCGTGTCGATATAAACGGAGAACGCCTGAACCAGCCCCTGCTTCACCGGATGGCTTACGGCCGCCGCGGATGAAGCATGCGGCCCGGTACCCTGCGCCGCTTCGTTAGAATAGACGCCGCGCTTCACGCCCCACATGATAGCCTGGCCCAGAATAGCGCCAAAGCCAGCTTCAAGCCCGAAAGCGCTTTTCCAGATCAGCAGAATAACCGCGGGAAGCTGATCGATATTGATAGCGATAATCACGCAGGCGACAATAATATAGCCCAGCGCCATAAACGGAACCACCATACTGCTAAAACTGGCGATCCTTTTCACGCCACCAAAAATAATAAAACTTAATAACAGGGCAAGTAATGCCGCCGTGACGTTCGGACTCAGGCCAAAGGCAATATCCAGACTCGCACCAATAGAGTTTGCCTGCACGCCTGGCAGTAATAATCCGCAGGAGAAAATGGTTACGATAGCAAATAACCATGCGTACCACTTCACGCCTAACCCTTTCTCAATATAAAAGGCAGGGCCGCCACGATATTCACCGTTAATTTTTTCTTTATAAACCTGACCTAAGGTGGATTCGACAAAAGCAGAACTGGCCCCTAAAAAAGCCACTATCCACATCCAGAAAAGCGCACCCGGTCCACCAAAAGTAATGGCGGTCGCTACCCCCGCGATATTCCCCGTCCCCACGCGACCGGCCAGCGTCATCGTCAGCGCCTGAAACGATGATACGCCTGCCTCGGTAGGGCGGCCCTCAAACATAAGAGTAATCATATGCTTAATATGGCGTAATTGCAGAAAACGGCTGCGTAGTGAGAAATAGAGGCCGACACCCAGACATAAAAATATTAACGCCGGGCTCCAGATAACACCGTTAATTGCACTAACCAGTTCGTTCATGTATGACCCTCAGCGTGATGTTCCAGAGGAAACGATCCCCCGGCGTGTTTCTTGTTAGAATTTTGTTTGAACAAGTACGAAACATAGATAATTACCCAGAAGACACCAACTTAATTTTTGCTGCTTAGTCATGTTCTGTGACAACATTCACGTTTGATTTTAACGAACAATTAGCGCGATCATTATATTTATAGATATTTTGTGGGTATTGTAAATACATATCACACTTTTCTTTTTGTATAAAAAACGCGCATAACTAATGGGCGGTAATATTATTAATACCGCAAAACGATTTCTAAACCCCGTTGAACGCTATAGGAAATAAATATGATTCAAACAAACGTCACTGTTTCAGTGGGAATAAACGAAGCTTCCCGGCATGACGCCGGGAAGAAATGGCTTAAAAGAATGATCTTAATCGGAATAGACTTCCAGCGTGCGTTGACACAGCGCTGAGCGGACGCAATCTTCTTTTGTGAAGCGGACCACCCCAATCATCTCATCTTCCGCAAAACGTGACATGGCATCGCTGAGGCCGGACTTCACGCCCGACGGCAGGTCACACTGGGTAATATCGCCGTTGACGATCACCGTCACGTTCTCCCCGAGGCGCGTTAAAAACATCTTCATTTGCGCAGCGGTCACATTCTGAGCCTCGTCGAGAATAACGACCGCATTTTCAAATGTACGTCCGCGCATATAGGCGAACGGCGCGATTTCCACCTTGCCAATCTCTGGTCGCAGGCAGTACTGCATAAAGGAAGCGCCCAGCCGCTTCACCAGCACGTCATAGACGGGCCTGAAGTATGGAGCAAACTTCTCCGAAATATCGCCGGGCAGGAAGCCCAGATCTTCATCAGCTTGCAGTACCGGACGGGTAACGATGATCCTTTCCACGTCCTTATGAATCAGCGCCTCCGCCGCTTTGGCGGCACTGATCCAGGTTTTCCCGCATCCGGCTTCACCGGTTGCAAAGATGAGCTGTTTACTCTCGATAGCATTCAGGTAGTGCGCCTGAGCCTCATTGCGCGCCACGATTGGCGATGCGTCGCGGCTGTCCCGCGCCATGCCAATGGATTCTACGCCGCTCATCTGCACAAGCGAGGTGACCGATTCTTCTTCACGCTGTTTATGGCTACGTGAATCCCGTCTCAGCACACGTTTTGCTTCACGACGAGCTTTGATCACTGCTTTTTGTCTTCCCATGGATAGCACCTTGAGTTGTTGGTATTCATCACACGCGCCAGCATCGGCACGATTATGCGCACGAACATCAGAGGGTTGGCTTCCTTGTAAGCCATTGCTTGCATTACCGGATGACGATACAGAACGGCTACGCGCACCGCTATGCACGTCGGTCGAAACAGGTTCTTGAGGTGAAGGAGAGAATTGAGTGGTGAGGAAATCGCTGCCGGAGTCTGAGCCTCCGCGCCGGGTACTGCGGTTGTTGTGTTTACCTTGTCCAGTACAGGACGCAACCATTCGCGATCTCCATAGTGAGTAACATCACTGCCGGGAACTACCGCTGTCTTATCTTAAGTACATCAGGGATTATCATAAATGCAACATTTATTTTACCTGAATGCAACTTTTCAGACTGCCCCTACATGGAAAATCAGTCTCATATAGAAATATTACAGAAATATAACAATAAGATAGTCCGTGAAAAAAATAATGTCCCCACGAACTGTCGCAGGGACGATTATCAGGCTTCTGTCAGACCCTGAGCAAGCCAGGCATTCGCGTCACGCGCTCCGGGCAGAGCAAAGAAATAGCCGCCGCCGATGGGCTTAATGTACTCCTCCAGCGCTTCGCCGTTCAGCCGCTTCTGTACGGTGAGAAATCCTTTCTCCAGGTCATGCTGATAGCAGACAAATAGCAGCCCCATATCAAGCTGACCGGAGTGGGTCACACCCAGAGAGTAGCTGTAACCCCTTCGCATCATCAGGCTGGATTGCGTCTCCCGGGTGCGAGGATTGGCGAGACGAATATGGCTGTCCAGGGCGATGACATCGCCGTTTGGATCGCGCGCGTAGTCGGGTTCATCGTGCTCATGCTTCATGCCGAGCGGCGCCCCGGTTTGCTTATCGCGACCGAAAATTGTCTGCTGCTCTTTTAGTGGCGTGCGGTCCCAGAACTCCACGTGGAACTGGATAATGCGCACCGCCTGGTAGCTGCCGCCCACGGCCCAGGCCGGTTCACCCTGATCCGCAGTCACCCAGACCACGTTTTTCATCAGCGCGGCATCGCTGCTGTCCGGGTTGGCGGTGCCGTCTTTGAAGCCCAGCAGGTTCACCGGCGTCTCTTTCCCTTTACTGCGCGCGGCGTGGTCTGAGATAAATCCTTCCCGCTTCCAGCGCACACTGAGCAGATCCGGAGTGTGCTTAATGATATCGCGCAGGGCGTGGATCACCGTATCCTGGGTATTGGCGCAAATCTGCAACAGCACATCGCCGTGGCACAGCGCCGCGTCGAGAGAGTCATTCGGGAAACGGGTCATTTTTTGCAGCGCTTTCGGCTTCTGCTTTGCCAGGCCGTAGCGGTCATCAAACAGCGATTCCCCCACCGACACGGTGATGGTCAGGTTATCGGGAGCAATGAACGCCCCAAGGATCCCGGAATCCATCGGTGGCAGGCGCGGATTCGGTGTTTCCGGCGCCGGACCGCCCGCGGTGAGGAAGGCAATGCGCGTGGTCAGTAGCCTGAAGAGACGCTCCAGGTCGGCCTTATCGCTCGCCAGCGAATCGAAAGCCACCAGCATCATCGAGGCCTGCTGCGGCGTCAAAATCCCTGCCTGGTGCTCGCCGTAAAACGGCTGCGTCTCCATGCGCGCATCCGGCGACAGCGTGCCGGGCGCGCTCTGCGGTTTCGCCGCATGCGCCACCGGGCAACCTCCCGCCAGGGCAAACGCACCGCCCAGCGCCCCTACCCCTTTTAACAACCGACGCCGTGAAGGCTCAGCGACGTCGTACTCGTCATGCTTGTTCATCGTGCTTAATCCAGACCCAGAACGCCGCGCAGCAGGGAGAGATCTTCTGCCAGCGTTGTAATCGGGCCTTTCAGCGCGTTACGGTCGGCATCGGTCAACTTGTCGTAGGTTTCGAACCCGTCCTTAGTGCGGTACTTCGCCAGGATGGTATCGACCTTTTTGAAGTTGGCATCCACTTTCGCCAGCAGCTCGCCGTTCTCTTTTTGCAGCTGAGGCCGCAGCAGATCGACAATTTTCTGCGCGCCGTCAACGTTCGCCTGGAAGTCCCACAGGTCGGTGTGGCTGTAGCGATCTTCCTCACCGCTGATTTTGCTTGCGGCCACTTCTTCAATCAGGCCCGCCGCGCCACCCACCACTTTCGACGGCGGGAAGGCCAGCTCGCTAATGCGCTTTTGCAGCTCCAGCACGTCGGCGTTCAGCTGAGCGGCGTATTTCTCCATCCCTTTGGTGGAGTTATCGCCAAACAGCGCTTTTTCCAGACGGTGGAAGCCGGTGAATTTCGGATCGGCGGCCTTCTGCTCGTAGTCGTCTTCGCGGGCATCAATGCTACCGTCGAGATCGGAGAACAGCTCGGCAATCGGCTCGATGCGCTCGTAGTGCTGACGGGTAGGCGCATACAGCAATTTCGCTTTTTCGATATCGCCCGCTTTCACCGCGTCGGTAAAGGCTTGGGTGCCCGCCACCAGGTCCGCCGTCTCTTTAGTGACGTAGGCTTTATAGGCGGTAATGGCATCGCCAAGGCTTAACAGCGCCGTGCCTTTGGCCGCGTCTGCCGTCGCTGCGCCTTTGACGATCAGCTTACCTTTCGGGTTCGTCAGCAGGCCGCAGGTCATATCATATTCGCCCGGCTGTAGATTAGCGGTCATCTTCTGGCTGAAGCCCGGCGCGATATTTTCGCGCTCTTCCACCACCATCACGCCTTTAAGGATCTCCCACTCCAGCGCCTTCTGGCTGTGGTTCTGAATAATAAACTGGGTTTTACCGCTGTTAACCGTGATGGTCATCGGCTCGCACTGTTTATCGTTGACGGTGACTTTCACCTGCGGGATATCTGCTGCCTGAGCGGCAAAGGAAGACACGAACAGCGCGGCAATGCCTGCGCCTGACGCACTACGACGGAACTGACTGGTCATGACTCTTCCCTTAAAAAGTATGTTGTAACTAATACATCACTTACGGCGCAATGCGCGACGCCTGCGAGCCGGTACGCGGCGGCATAGCGAACAGGATCAGCGCCGGAACCAGATAGATAAAGTACACTGCCACTTCGCTGACGGTCGGCGTTTCCTGGTAGCCGAAGATCCCTTCAAGCAAGGTGCCGGTCAGCGAATGGGTGGACAGAACGTGACTGAGATCGAACGCCACGTCCTGGAAATGGTTCCACAGGCCCGCCTCGTGGAAAGCGCGGATCGCCCCAGCCGCCAGCCCCGCGGCCACCAGCAGAATAAACAGGCTGGTCCACCTGAAGAACGCGCCCAGGTTAAGCCGAATGCCGCCCCAGTAGAGCAGGAAGCCAAGCACAACCGCCGTAGCCAGCCCGAGCATGGCGCCCAACGGCGGCCAGATGCCGACGTCCTGCTGAAACGCCGCGAGCAGGAAGAAAACGGACTCCAGCCCCTCACGCGCCACGGCGAAAAAGACCATCAGGATCAGCGCCCAGCCGTGGTGGTTGCCTTTTTGCAGGGCGTTATCCACCGCCTGCTCCAGCTGCACTTTCACGTTACGAGAAACTTTGCGCATCCAGAACACCATCCAGGTGAGGATCACTACGGCTATCACGGCAACGATGCCTTCAAAAAGCTCTTGTTCTTTCTGAGGAAATTCACCGGTGGTTTCGTTGATAAGAATACCCAGCCCCAGGCACAGCGCCGCGGCAAGGAAAACGCCAACCCACATCACGCCAATCCAACGACCGCGCTGGGTGCGCTTAAGATAACTGGCGATAAGGCTCACGATCAGGGCCGCTTCAAGGCCTTCACGTAACATAATGAGAAATGGAACAAACATGCCGACACCTTAAATGTTTATCGCGGTCAACTGATGCAAAGAAACGTAAATTCTAGTGATAGTGATTATCATTACGGCACAAAGAAAAACAAGCGAAATATGTGGAGTTTTGATGACCAGATGTAAACGCATTGCGGAGTAATAATTGCCTGAGTAACCGTTACGTTTATAAGGTATAACGAAAATGCCCATTTACGGTTAACCGGGGCTGTGGCTAAATGTCCGCCTCGAAAACCAACTGAAAATAACCCATGTTTAAAATTGTTCATTTCCTGCTGGCGCTGGTGATTATTCTTGCGCTTGCCTGGCTGGTGAGTTTCGACCGCCGAAAAATTCGTATTCGTTTCGTATTACAGCTGATCGTGATGGAAATCGTGCTGGCATTCTTTTTTCTGCATGCGCAAAGCGGCCTGTTCATTATTAAATATGTCTCTGGTTTCTTTGAGTCTCTGCTTAAATTCGCTGCCGAAGGGACAAATTTTGTCTTTGGCGGGATGGGTGAAAAAGGGCTGGCGTTCATTTTTCTTGGTGTACTCTGCCCCATTATTTTTATCTCGGCACTGATTGGTATTCTTCAGCACTGGCGCATTCTGCCGATTTTTATTCGGATTATCGGAACGCTCCTGTCAAAGCTCAACGGCATGGGCAAGCTGGAATCCTTCAACGCGGTGAGCTCGCTGATCCTCGGTCAGTCTGAAAACTTCATTGCGTATAAGGGGGTGCTGGGCGATCTCTCCTCGCGTCGCCTGTTTACGATGGCCGCAACGGCGATGTCGACGGTTTCGCTGTCGATTGTTGGCGCCTACATGACCATGCTCGACGCCAAATTTGTCGTCGCGGCGCTGATCCTGAACATGTTCAGCACCTTTATTATTCTTTCGGTCATTAACCCGGCCCGCCCGGAAGCCGAACCCGATATCAAACTGGAAAAGCTGCATGAATCCCAGAGCTTCTTTGAAATGCTGGGCGAATATATTCTGGCGGGCTTTAAGGTGGCGATGATTATTCTGGCGATGCTGATTGGCTTTATCGCTCTTATTAGCGCCGTTAACGCTCTTTTCTCCAGCGTATTTGGCATGAGCTTCCAGCAGATCCTGGGTTACGTATTTTATCCGCTGGCGTGGCTTATCGGTATTCCGCTGAGCGATGCCTTAAACGCGGGGAGTATTATGGCAACGAAACTGGTGGCGAATGAATTTGTGGCGATGATTGAGTTGCAAAAAATAGCCCATCAATTGTCCCCGCGCGGTCTGGGCATTTTGTCCGTGTTCCTGGTGTCATTTGCTAACTTCGCCTCGATTGGCATTGTAGCGGGGGCAATAAAAGGGCTGAACGAGCAACAGGGTAACGTGGTGTCGCGGTTTGGTTTACGCCTGGTGTACGGGGCGACGCTGGTGAGTTTGCTGTCGGCAAGCTTTGCGGGATTAGTGCTGTAAGTTTTTTTGCCGTTTGTGCCCGGCGGCGCTTCGCTTGCACGGGTCTACGGGTTTTGTAGGCCCGGTAAGGCGTAGCCGCCACCGGGCATCGATTTCTCAGAACTGTACGCACACCGGCTGGTCGACCCGCATCACCGATTCCTGCGCGAAACGAGACTTATAGATCCCGCGCAACGCTTCGATGTTCTTCTCGCTCTGCGCGTCTTTACCGTGGATCAGCATTAACGCTTTGCTGGATTCACGCGCCACTTTCCCGTCGTTCCCCAGCCACTGCCCGCGCGCATCAAACACCGTTAAGCCATCGCGAAAACGCGGCGTCACGTCCTGGTCAACAAACTGCTGCCACTCGCTGCCGGTAATCTGCGCCCCTGCCGGGCGATTCAAGCCAAAATAGAGCGTGGTCTGCTGCATCTGGTTATCCGCTTTGCAGGTCTCCACCGCCGCATGCTGCAAGGGTGCGTTACACCCCGCCAGCAGCATTAATGCTGCCATCATCAACCCTGGTTTAATCATCATTTATCATCTCGAACGGGTGAACGGTCTGTCCCCTCTCCCATTTTGGGAGAGGGTTAGGGTGAGGGGAAAATTATTCTGCCTGAAGCTTAGTCGGCGGCGCAGTGTGGTAGTGCGCATCCGCTTCCGCAAAGCGCTTCTGCATAGAGGCAGACGGCGCTTTACCCAGCAGGCTGAACACCACAATACCGAGGCTGCCGAAGATGAAGCCCGGAATGATTTCGTACAGGCCCAGCCACGCGAACTGCTTCCAGACGATGACGGTCAACGCACCGATGATCATCCCCGCCAGCGCGCCGTTGCGGGTCATGCGTGACCACATGACGGAGAACAGCACCACCGGCCCAAACGCGGCACCGAAGCCCGCCCACGCGTAGCTCACGAGACCCAGCACGCGGTTTTCCGGGTTAGCCGCCAGCGCAATGGCCACCAGCGCCACCACCAGCACCATAAAGCGCCCTACCCACACCAGCTCTTTCTGGCTCGCATTTTTACGCAGGAAGGCTTTGTAGAGGTCTTCGGTGATTGCACTGGAGCAAACCAGCAGCTGGCAGCTCAGGGTGGACATCACCGCCGCCAGGATCGCGGAGAGCAGGATACCGGCAATCCACGGGTTGAACAGGATCTGCGCCAGCTCGATGAACACGCGCTCGGCGTTCTGGTTCACCGCGCCCGCCTGCGCCGGGTTATTGTTGAAGTAGGCGATACCGAAGAAGCCAACCGCGCACGCGCCCGCCAGACACAGGATCATCCACGTCATGCTGATGCGACGCGCGTGAACGATGGTGTGGTGAGAATCCGCCGCCATAAAGCGCGCCAGAATGTGCGGCTGACCGAAGTAGCCCAAGCCCCAGCCCATCAGGGAGACGATGGCCACGAAGTTCAGCCCTTTCAGCATATCGACGTTTTCAATGCTCTTCTGCTTGATCACTTCCAGCGATTCGCCAAAGCCGCCGACGGTGAAAATGACAATCACCGGGGTCAGGATCAGGGCAAAAATCATCAGGCTCGCCTGCACTGTGTCGGTCCAGCTTACCGCCAGGAAGCCGCCCACGAAGGTATAGAGGATGGTTGCCGCGGCACCGGCCCACAGGGCGGTTTCATAGCTCATGCCGAAGGTGCTTTCGAACAGGCGTGCGCCCGCCACGATGCCGGAGGCGCAGTAAATGGTGAAGAACAACAGGATCACCACCGCAGAAATAATACGCAGAATACGGCTGTTATCCTCAAAGCGTCCGGTGAAGTAATCCGGCAGCGTCAGGGCGTTGTTGTTGGCTTCGGTATGCACGCGCAGACGGCCTGCCACCAGCTTCCAGTTGATCCACGCGCCGACGGTCAGGCCGATGGCGATCCAGCTTTCGGAGATACCGGAGATGAAAATCGCGCCCGGCAGCCCCATCAGCAGCCAGCCGCTCATGTCGGATGCGCCCGCAGAGAGTGCGGTGACCATTGGGCCTAAGCTGCGCCCGCCAAGGATGTAGTCGTCAAAGTTTTTAGTGGAACGCCATGCCAAAAACCCTATCAGGATCATGCCAAAAATATAAACGAGAAATGTCACCAGCATCGGTGTGCTAATAGCCATTCAAATTCTCCAAAATGTCGAGCGACAACCGTCCGGGTTGCCTTGTTATGTCATCACCGGAACGTAGTGATGTGTGTATGTGTTTCCGTTGGGCGCGCTATCCTGCCGTATACGCTTCCCACTGACAAACGATTTAACACTGCATTTACATGAATTTCATCCCTGGTTTTATACGTCTTTCCTATAGGTTGCACTCGCTCACGCTTTTACGGGTTGCACCTTTAAAAAGTGTTAAGCACCGCATAAAAACTGGCTTTGCAGACCGCTGCGCGTTCTTTTTCTCAGCTAACTAATCGTTAACAATCCATTCATTTTCCAGCTTGCAGCCCAAGTCACATTTAACACGGTTGCACAAAGTTGCAACATGGTGGATATTTCACGCTATCAACAGAACGCTATTACAGAACAACAGGAGTTTTGGCATGGGGATGACCACCATGGGGGTTAAGCTGGATGACGCTACCCGCGAACGGATTAAAACCGCTGCGACCCGCATCGACCGCACACCGCACTGGTTAATCAAGCAGGCGATTTTTAACTATCTGGAAAGACTGGAGAGTGAAGAAGGTCTGCCGGAGCTGCCTGCCCTGCTGGCGGGCGCAGCGAACGAAAGCGAAGAGGCCGTTACGGCCGTTGAAGAGAACCACCAGCCCTTCCTCGACTTCGCCGAGCAGATCCTGCCGCAGTCCGTCAGCCGTGCCGCCATTACCGGTGCCTATCGCCGTGCCGAAACCGACGCCGTGCCGATGCTGCTGGAGCAGGCGCGCCTGCCGGAAGCCGTGGCCGCCCAGGCGCACAGCCTGGCGTATCAGTTAGCCGACAAGCTGCGTAACCAGAAAACCGCCAGCGGACGCGCCGGCATGGTGCAGGGCCTGTTGCAGGAGTTCTCCCTCTCCTCACAGGAAGGCGTGGCGCTGATGTGTCTGGCAGAAGCGCTGCTGCGTATTCCGGATAAAGCGACCCGCGATGCGCTGATCCGCGACAAGATCAGCAACGGCAACTGGCAGTCCCACATTGGCCGCAGCCCGTCGCTGTTCGTTAACGCCGCCACCTGGGGCCTGCTGTTTACCGGCAAGCTGGTTTCTACCCATAATGAAGCCAACCTGTCACGCTCGCTAAACCGCATTATCGGCAAGCGCGGCGAGCCGCTGATCCGCAAGGGCGTGGACATGGCGATGCGCCTGATGGGCGAGCAGTTCGTCACCGGGGAGACCATTGCTGAAGCGCTGGCGAACGCCCGCAAGCTGGAAGACAAAGGTTTCCGCTACTCCTACGACATGCTGGGTGAAGCGGCGCTGACCGCCGCCGACGCGCAGGCCTACATGGTCTCTTACCAGCAGGCGATCCACGCCATCGGTAAAGCGTCCAACGGTCGCGGTATTTATGAAGGTCCGGGCATCTCTATCAAGCTTTCTGCCCTGCACCCGCGCTACAGCCGTGCGCAGTATGACCGGGTGATGGAAGAACTCTATCCGCGCCTGAAATCCCTGACCCTGCTGGCGCGTCAGTACGACATCGGCATCAACATCGACGCCGAAGAGGCTGACCGTCTGGAGATCTCCCTCGATCTGCTGGAAAAACTGTGCTTCGAGCCGGAGCTGGCGGGCTGGAACGGGATTGGTTTCGTTATCCAGGCCTACCAGAAACGCTGCCCGTTCGTCATTGATTACCTGATTGACCTGGCCAGCCGCAGCCGTCGCCGCCTGATGATCCGCCTGGTGAAAGGCGCCTACTGGGACAGCGAAATCAAACGCGCTCAGATGGAAGGGCTGGAAGGTTATCCGGTCTATACCCGCAAGGTGTACACCGACGTCTCTTACCTCGCCTGTGCGAAAAAACTGCTCGGCGTGCCGAACCTGATTTATCCGCAGTTCGCGACCCACAACGCCCATACCCTGGCGGCGATCTACAGCCTGGCCGGGCAGAACTACTATCCGGGCCAGTACGAGTTCCAGTGCCTGCACGGCATGGGCGAACCGCTGTACGAGCAGGTCACCGGTAAAGTGGCGGACGGCAAGCTGAACCGCCCGTGCCGTATCTATGCCCCGGTAGGCACCCACGAAACCCTGCTGGCGTACCTGGTGCGTCGTCTGCTGGAAAACGGCGCGAACACCTCCTTCGTTAACCGCATCGCCGACACCACCCTGCCACTCGACGAGCTGGTGGCCGATCCGGTGCAGGCCGTAGAGAAGCTGGCGGCGCAGGAAGGCCAGATTGGTCTGCCGCATCCGAAAATTGCCCTGCCGCGCGAGCTGTACGGCGCGGGCCGCGTCAACTCGGCGGGCCTGGATCTGGCGAACGAACACCGTCTGGCGTCGCTCTCTTCTGCCCTGCTCAACAGCGCATTGCAGAAATGGCAGGCCAAACCGATCCTTGAGCAGTCCGTTGAGGACGGTGAAATGCAGCCGGTGATCAACCCGGCAGAGCCGAAGGACATCGTCGGCTACGCGCGTGAAGCCACGGAAGCGGAAGTGGACCAGGCGCTGGAGAGCGCTGTGAACAACGCGCCAATCTGGTTCGCCACCCCGCCGCAGGAGCGTGCCGCCATTCTGGAACGCGCCGCAGTGCTGATGGAAGATCAGATGCAGTCGCTCATCGGCATTCTGGTGCGCGAAGCGGGTAAAACCTTCAGCAACGCCATCGCCGAAGTGCGTGAGGCGGTCGATTTCCTGCACTACTACGCCGGTCAGGTGCGTGATGATTTCGACAACGAAACGCACCGCCCGCTCGGTCCGGTGGTCTGTATCAGCCCGTGGAACTTCCCGCTGGCGATCTTCACCGGCCAGATTGCCGCCGCTCTTGCCGCAGGCAACAGCGTGCTGGCGAAACCGGCGGAGCAAACCCCGCTGATTGCCGCTCAGGGCATTAACATTCTGCTGGAAGCCGGCGTACCGGCGGGCGTGGTGCAACTGCTGCCAGGGCGCGGTGAAACGGTGGGCGCCAAACTCACCTCCGATAACCGCGTGCGCGGCGTGATGTTTACCGGTTCGACCGAAGTGGCCTCCCTGCTGCAACGCAACATCGCCACCCGTCTGGATGCGCAGGGTCGTCCTACCCCGCTTATCGCCGAAACCGGCGGCATGAACGCCATGATTGTTGACTCCTCCGCCCTCACCGAGCAGGTGGTGGTTGACGTGCTGGCCTCCGCTTTCGACAGCGCGGGTCAGCGCTGTTCCGCCCTGCGCGTGCTGTGCTTACAGGATGACGTGGCTGACCACACGCTGAAGATGCTGCGCGGCGCAATGGCGGAATGCCGTATGGGCAACCCGGGCCGTCTCACCACCGACATCGGGCCGGTGATCGACGCGGAAGCCAAAGCCAACATTGAAAACCACATTCAGACCATGCGTGCCAAAGGCCGTCCGGTGTTCCAGGCGGTGCGCGAGAACGGTGAAGATGCCCGCGAGTGGCAGACCGGCACCTTCGTGCCGCCAACGCTGATTGAGCTGGCAAGCTTCGACGAGCTGAAAAAAGAGGTCTTCGGCCCGGTGCTGCACGTGGTGCGTTACAACCGTAACAACCTCAACGCGCTTATCGACCAGATCAACGCCTCCGGCTACGGCCTGACGCTCGGCGTGCATACCCGTATCGACGAGACCATTGCGCAGGTCACCGGCACGGCCAAAGTCGGCAACCTGTACGTCAACCGTAATATGGTAGGCGCTGTCGTGGGCGTACAGCCGTTCGGCGGTGAAGGTCTTTCCGGTACGGGTCCGAAAGCGGGCGGTCCGCTCTATCTGTACCGTCTGCTGGCGAACCGTCCGGAAAATGCGCTGGCCGTGACGCTGGCGCGTCAGGACGCTGAATATCCGGTGGACGCGCAGGTGAAAGCCGTGCTGACCCAACCGCTGGACGCGCTGATTAAGTGGGCCGATAACCGTCCTGAACTGCGTGCGATTGCGCAGCAGTACGGGGAGCTGGCGCAGGCCGGTACCCAGCGTCTGCTGCCGGGCCCTACCGGCGAGCGCAACACCTGGACGCTGATGCCGCGCGAGCGCGTGCTGTGCGTGGCGGATAACGAGCAGGACGCACTGGTGCAGCTGGCTGCCGCGACGGCAACGGGCTGTGAGGTGCTGTGGCCGGACGATGCGCTGCATCGCGATCTCGCCAAACAGCTGCCGAAAGCGGTCTCGGCCCGTATTCGCTTTGCGAAGGCCGATGCGCTGCTGACCCAGCCGTTCGATGCGGTGATCTACCACGGTGATTCCGACCAGCTGTGCGAACTTTGCGAGCAGGTGGCGGCCCGCAGCGGCGCGATTGTTTCCGTGCAGGGCTTCGCCCGCGGGGAAACCAACCTGCTGCTGGAGCGTCTGTACGTGGAGCGCTCGCTCAGCGTCAACACCGCAGCGGCGGGTGGTAACGCCAGCCTGATGACAATCGGCTAACGCTGTGCTAATAAGGCTCCGGAGACGGAGCCTTATTTTATTGGGGAGTATATGAAACGATATCTTATCGCCGGTGCGACACTGCTGCTCAGCACCAGCGCGCTGGCCAACGAGTGCGACAACGCCACCACGCAGCTTGAACTGAACACCTGTAGCGCGCAGCAGTACCAGGCCGCCGATAAAAAGCTTAACGAGACCTATCAGGCCGCCATCAAACGCGCGGCGGCCCCCCAGCGCGACTTGTTGAAAAAAGCGCAACAGGCGTGGATTACCCTGCGCGATGCGGACTGCGCGTTTATCGGTTCGGGCACGGAGGGCGGGAGCGTTCAGCCAATGATTGTAAACCAGTGCCTGGCGGAGAAAACCGTGGAGCGCGAAGCGTTTCTGGCCTCGCTGATGCAGTGTGAAGAGGGCGACCTAAGCTGCCCTCTCCCGCCGGGCAATTAACGCACGCGGATCCCTTCGATAATCATCCGCTGCACGTTTTGGAGGGTGCTCTGGAAAAATGCCTCGTCCTGAAGCGTTTTACCGGTTACCGCCTCAACCTGGGCCGCGAAGTCAGCGTAATGCTGGGTAGCGGCCCAGATCATAAAGATCAGATGCTGCGGGTCAACCGGCGCCAGCTTTCCGCTGGCGACCCATCCGGCAATAATGGCCGACTTATCGTCCACCAGCTGCTTTAAATCGCCGGTCAGCTCCGCCTGCAATAGCGGCGCGCCCTGTAACATCTCCAGACAGAACAGCCTGGATGCCTGCGGATAATCACGCGACACCTCCAGCTTCAGGCGTATGTACTCCTCGATCGCCACCAGCGGGGCCAGCTCTTCGCGAAATGCCTTGAGCGGCGCGAGCCATATATCGAGGATCTGTTGCATCACCGCCACATACAGCGCCTCTTTCGACGGGTAGTAGTAGAGCAGATTGGTCTTGGAAACCCCGGCCTGATCGGCCACCTGCTCAAGGCGCGTGCCGTGAATACCAAACTGCGAAAAGGTCTCCAGCGCGGCGCTAAGGATCGCCTGTTTCTTGGCGCTCACCGCCTGCGAACGTTTTCCGGGTGTTTTCACTGCGCCTTGTGTCATTTCCGCTCTCCATTTTCTTTCCTGCGCTCAGCATAGCAAAACCCCCGCCTCGCCACGACCTTCTGCACTCCCATCGCGCATGAGCGCCTGTTTTCTGTGCAATGTTTTTGACCAGTCAGTCCACATTTTTAGCACCCAGACAATCAACCAATAGTTAACACATTAATAACAAAGAAGATTTCAAAACTGGCACTCCCTTTGCAAAAAAGCCGTTACACCTGCGACGTAATGAATAGAGGTTCGTGATGAAAATTGGCGTATTTGTACCGATCGGCAACAACGGCTGGCTTATCTCGACCACTGCCCCGCAGTACATGCCGACCTTTGAGCTGAACAAAGCTATCGTGCAGAAGGCGGAACACTACCATTTCGATTTTGCGCTCTCGATGATTAAGCTGCGCGGTTTCGGCGGCAAGACCGAATTCTGGGACCACAACCTGGAGTCCTTTACCCTGATGGCGGGCCTGGCGGCGGTAACCTCCCGCATCCAGATTTACGCCACCGCCGCCACCCTCACCCTTCCGCCCGCGATCGTGGCGCGGATGGCCTCCACCATTGACTCCATTTCCGGCGGACGCTTTGGCGTTAACCTGGTCACCGGCTGGCAAAAGCCGGAGTACGAGCAGATGGGGCTCTGGCCGGGGGATGATTACTTCTCCCGCCGCTACGACTACCTGACCGAATACGTACAAGTGCTGCGCAATCTGTGGGGCACCGGCAAAAGCGACTTCAAAGGCGACTTCTTTACCATGAACGACTGCCGCGTCAGCCCGCAGCCGTCGGTGCCGATGAAGGTGATTTGCGCCGGGCAGAGCGACGCGGGGATGGAATTCTCCGCGAAATATGCTGACTTCAACTTCTGCTTCGGCAAAGGCGTTAACACCCCTGCCGCCTTCGCCCCAACCGCCGCGCGGATGAAAGAGGCCGCCGACAAAACCGGGCGCGACGTGGGCTCGTACGTGCTGTTCATGATCATTGCCGACGAAACCGACGACGCCGCGCGCGCCAAATGGGAGCGGTATAAGGACGGCGCTGACGACGACGCCCTGAGCTGGCTTACCGAGCAGAGCCAGAAAGACACCCGTTCCGGTTCGGACACCAACGTGCGCCAGATGGCCGACCCGACCTCCGCCGTCAATATCAACATGGGCACCCTGGTGGGCTCGTATGCCAGCGTCGCCAGAATGCTCGACGAAGTGGCTGCCGTGCCCGGCGCGGAAGGCGTGCTGCTGACCTTCGATGATTTTCTTAGCGGCGTGGAAACCTTCGGCGAGCGCATTCAGCCGCTGATGCAGTGCCGCGCCCACATCCCTGCCGTCACGAAGGAGGTGGCGTAATGACGACGTTAAACGCTCGCCCGGAAGCCATCACCTTTGCGCCGCAGCAGAGCGCACTGATCGTGGTGGACATGCAAAACGCCTACGCCAGCAAGGGCGGTTATCTGGATCTGGCGGGGTTTGACGTCTCCGCCACGCGGCCGGTGATCGAGAACATCAAAACCGCCGTGCACGCCGCGCGCGCTGCGGGCATGCTCATCGTCTGGTTCCAGAACGGCTGGGACGACGAGTACGTCGAAGCCGGCGGCCCCGGCTCACCCAACTTCCACAAATCCAACGCCCTGAAAACCATGCGCAAACGGCCCGAACTCCAGGGCACGCTGCTGGCGAAAGGCGGCTGGGATTATCAGCTGGTGGATGAGCTTGTACCGGAAGCTGGCGATATCGTGCTGCCGAAACCGCGCTACAGCGGCTTTTTCAATACCCCGCTCGACAGCCTGCTGCGCAGCCGGGGCATTCGTCATCTGGTCTTTACGGGCATTGCCACCAACGTGTGCGTGGAGTCGACCCTGCGCGACGGCTTTTTCCTCGAGTATTTTGGCGTGGTGCTGGAAGACGCTACCCACCAGGCCGGACCGGATTTCGCCCAGAAAGCCGCCCTGTTCAATATCGAAACCTTTTTTGGCTGGGTCAGTAACGTCAATGATTTCTGCGACGCGCTGGATCCCCCGCTCGCCCGTATCGCCTGAGGAGAACCGCTATGCCGAAATCCGTGATTATTCCGCCGGGCACCAGCACTCCGATTGCCCCGTTCGTTCCCGGCACCCTCGCCGACGGCGTGGTGTATGTCTCGGGCACGCTGCCGTTTGATAAAGACAACAACGTGGTGTTTATCAACGACCCAAAGGCGCAAACCCGCCACGTGCTGGAGACGATCAAAACCGTGATCGAAACGGCGGGTGGCACCATGGAGGACGTGACCTTCAACAGCATCTTTATCACCGACTGGAAAAACTACGCCGCGATTAACGAGATCTACGCGGAGTTCTTCCCCGGGGATAAACCGGCGCGGTTTTGCATTCAGTGCGGGCTGGTGAAGCCGGACGCGCTGGTTGAAATCGCCACCGTGGCGCACATTGCACAGTGAGGCAGCCATGAAACTGTCTATTTCACCGCCCCCCTTCGAGGGCGCACCCGTGGTGGTGCTGATTGCCGGGCTCGGCGGCAGCGGGAGCTACTGGCTGCCCCAGCTCGCCGTGCTGGAGCAAGAGTATCAGGTGGTGTGCTATGACCAGCGGGGCACGGGAAATAACCCGGATACCCTGCCGGACGACTACACCCTGGCGCAGATGGCCGACGAGCTTGCGCTGGCGTTAGCCGGGGCCGGGTTCGCCCGTTACTGCGTGGTGGGCCACGCGCTGGGGGCATTGGTGGGCCTGCGGCTGGCCATCGATAAGCCAGATGCCCTTACCGCGCTGGTCTGCATCAACGGCTGGCTGACCCTCAATGCCCATACCCGCCGCTGTTTTGACGTTCGCGAACGCCTGCTGCATGCGGGTGGCGCGCAGGCGTGGGTCGAGGCGCAGCCGCTGTTCCTCTACCCGGCAGACTGGATGGCCGCCCGCGCCCCGCGCCTGGAGGCTGAAGAAGCGCTGGCGCTGGCCCATTTTCAGGGCAAAGCCAACCTGCTGCGCCGGCTGCATGCGCTGAAACAGGCCGATTTTAGCCGCCACGCTGCACGCGTTCGCTGCCCCGTGCAGATTATCTGTTCCACCGACGATCTGCTGGTGCCGTCCGTCTGCTCCGCTGAACTGCACGCCGCCCTTCCGCATGCCCGTAGAACGGTTATGCGCCAGGGCGGGCATGCCTGCAACGTGACCGAGCCGGACACCTTTAACACCCTGCTGCTGAACGGGCTTGCCAGCCTGCTGCACAGCCCTGAACCCGCTTTGTAAGGAGTTTTAATGAGCGAAGCCATTACGCCCGCCGCGCTGGAAACGCTGTTTACCGGCGCACGCACCCATAACGGCTGGCTGGATATACCGGTCAGCGACGAGACGCTGCGTGAGATATATGACCTGATGAAATGGGGCCCGACGTCTGCCAACTGCTCACCGGCGCGCATTGTCTTTGTGCGAAGCGCTGAGGGGAAAGCGAAGCTGCGCCCGGCGCTCTCCAGCGGCAACCTGGAAAAAACGCTCACTGCCCCGGTCACGGCGATTGTCGCCTGGGATAGCGAATTCTATGAGCGCCTGCCCGAACTGTTTCCGCACGCCGATGCAAAGCGTTGGTTTACCTCCAGCCCCGCACACGCCGAAGAAACGGCCTTTCGCAACAGCGCAATGCAGGCCGCCTACCTGATTTTTGCCTGCCGCGCGCTGGGGCTGGACACCGGGCCGATGTCCGGCTTTGACCGGCAAAAGGTCGACGATGCCTTTTTCACCGGCACGCTGCTGAAAAGCAACCTGCTGATCAACATCGGCTACGGCGATATGAGCAAAGTCTATGGACGCTTACCGCGTCTGACCTTCGAAGATGCCTGCGGACTGGCGTAAGGAGCCATCATGAACACACCCGACCAACAAACGTTCCGCGACGCCATGGCCTGCGTCGGTGCGGCGGTCAATATCATCACCACCGACGGCCCGGCGGGAATGGCGGGCTTTACCGCCAGCGCGGTATGCAGCGTGACCGATTCGCCGCCGACGCTGCTGGTTTGCCTCAACCGCGGCGCGTCCGTCTGGCCGACGTTTAGCGAAAACCGCACCCTGTGCGTAAACACGCTCAGCGCCGGACAGGAGCCGTTATCCACTCTTTTTGGCGGCAAAACCCCGATGGAGGAACGCTTTGCCGCCGCGCAATGGGAGACGGGTAAGACGGGCTGCCCGCGTCTGGAGGCGGCGCTGGCCTCGTTCGACTGCCGCATCAGCCAGGTGGTCAGCGTCGGCACCCATGACATTCTGTTCTGCGACATTGTGTCCATTGTTCGCCACCCTGCGCCGCAAGGGCTGGTGTGGTTCGACCGCGGCTACCACGCGCTTATGCGACCCGCCTGTTAACCCGTATGAGGAGACAGATCATGTTCGGACTTCCCCACTGGCAGTTGAAATCGACCTCCACAGACGCAGGCGTGGTCGCGCCGGATGAAAGGCTCCCGCTCGGGCAGACGATGGTGATGGGCGTACAGCATGCAGTCGCGATGTTTGGCGCGACGGTGCTGATGCCCATGCTGATGGGGCTGGATCCTAACCTCGCCATTTTGATGTCGGGTATCGGTACCCTGCTGTTCTTTTTTGTCACCGGCGGGCGCGTGCCCAGCTATCTGGGCTCCAGCGCCGCCTTCGTGGGGGTGGTCATTGCAGCGACCGGATTTAACGGCCAGGGCATTAACCCCAACCTGAGCGTGGCCCTCGGCGGCATTATTGCCTGCGGGCTGGTCTACACCCTGACCGGTCTGGTGGTAATGAAAGTCGGCACGCGCTGGATCGAGCGAATGATGCCCCCCGTCGTCACCGGGGCGGTGGTGATGGCGATTGGCCTGAACCTGGCGCCGATAGCGGTGAAGAGCGTTTCCGGCTCGCCGTTTGAAAGCTGGATGGCGGTGATGACGGTGCTGTGCATCGGCGTGGTGGCGGTCTTTACGCGCGGGATGATCCAGCGGCTGCTGATCCTGGTCGGGCTGATTGCGGCCTGTCTGATCTACGCGCTGCTGACGAACACGTTCGGTCTTGGCAAGCCGGTCGATTTCACGTTGATTTATCAGGCCGCCTGGTTCGGCATGCCGCAGCTGACCTCGCCCACCTTTAACGCTCAGGCGATGATGCTCATCGCACCTGTCGCGGTGATTCTGGTGGCTGAAAACCTGGGTCACCTGAAAGCCGTAGCGGGAATGACCGGGCGCAATATGGACCCGTATATGGGACGGGCGTTTGTGGGCGACGGTCTGGCGACCATGCTCTCCGGCTCGGTCGGCGGCAGCGGCGTCACGACCTACGCGGAAAACATCGGCGTCATGGCCGTGACCAAAGTCTACTCCACACTGGTCTTCGTGGCGGCAGCGGTCATGGCGATGCTGCTCGGCTTCTCACCGAAATTCGGCGCGCTGATCCACACCATTCCGGCCCCCGTCATTGGCGGCGCCTCGATTGTGGTCTTTGGTCTGATTGCCGTCGCGGGAGCACGCATCTGGGTGCAGAACCATGTTGACCTGAGCCAGAACGGTAACCTGATCATGGTGGCGGTGACGCTGGTGCTGGGGGCAGGTGATTTCGCCCTGACGCTGGGCGGATTTACGGTTGGCGGGATTGGCACGGCGACGTTCGGCGCGATCCTGCTCAACGCCCTGCTGTGCCGCCGGAAAAGGGATGTCACGCAAGGGAAAGCCATCGCCCCCTCCACCTGAAATACGTGCCGCTTTCTTGCCGGGTGACGCTGCGCTTACCCGGCCTGCAATGGGCAAGTAGGCCCGCGCAAGCGAAGCGCCGCCGGGCTAAACGGGCAGAATGCGCATTGTTAGCTATCTGCCCCTTGTTCAGCGCCCAACCCGGCAGCCGCCTTACGTCGTTTTTTTAACTTCAACTCGCTCACCAGCACCCCGGCGATAATAAACGCCGCACCCAACAGCGCCAGCAGCGGCAGACGCTCCCCGGCAATACGCCCGAATATCCCCGCCCACACCGGTTCACCGGTGTAAATAACCGTCGCCCGCGTCGGCGACACGCTGCGCTGCGCCCAGTTCATGGTGACCTGGATAATGGCGCTGAAAATGCCCAGACCCAGCGCCACCACGATCAGTCCGGTGGACATCGGTGGGACAGACTCCCCTGCCGGTACCATTGTCGCGAACGCCACCAGCGACGCGGTGGCAAGCTGCACGACCGTCACCCGCTTGACGTCCACTTTTCCTGCCCAGGCGCTAATCAGAATAATTTCTGCCGCAATGGCAACGGCCCCCACCAGGGTGATGATCTCCCCTGGCCCCAGCGCCAGCAGATTATTTTCCGGTCCGGCTAATAAAATCAGACCGATGAACGCCAGCACGATGCCGATGCACGACATCAGGCCCGGGATCCTGCCGAGGCACAGCCATTGCAATAGCGGCACCAGCGGCACGTACATGGCGGTGATGAAGGCGGATTTGCTGCTGGAGATAGACTGTAGTCCCCACGTTTGCAGGCTGTAGCCCATGGCAATCGCCACGCCAATGGCCACGCCGGCTTTAAGCTCCCTCAGGGTCAACCCGCGCAGGGTTTTCAGCGAGATAAGCGCCACGGCAATGGCCGCCGTTGCAAAGCGCAGCCCGACGAAGAAAAAGGGATCGCTGAGCGTGACCGCGTACTGAACGGCGAGAAAGGTTCCGCCCCAGAACATGGTGATTAGGATCAGGATGGCTTCCTGAGGCTTAATGGAGAAGGTAAAACGGGAAACGGACATGAGACACCAGCACGAAGATTCAATCCTGTAGTGTGCGATGCCTTTGGCGACAGTTCAATGTGACAGACATAAAAAACCGCCGGGAAACCCGGCGGCAGAGAGTTAACCCGGCGTACTACTTGTTGCTGCCGTGGCTATTTTTACCCCCTTTTTTACCAGCCTCTGATGCGCGCTGAGGGTCATTTTTGAAGTTGCCCCCGCTGGACTGGCCACCTTTACGACCTGCTTCTGATGCTCTTTCACGGTCTTCAGCGAAATTACCTGAACCACCACGATGGTTTGCCATCTCTAACCTCCAGAGTGTGAAACATTAGACATCATATTGCATTCAGTAAAAGAGGATTCTTTCACCTCGCGGCTCAAGGACAGTGCCTTTATCTGTGCCGCGTGAAGTTAAGATTAGTGTAATGCGGCTATCCGGCAAGCGAGAGGTAATATTCTGCAACATGATCACAGCCTTTCGTATGAAATATTGCGCGGGTTATTCATAAGCCGTTCTTATATTTTGAAAAATCCGCGCTGCGAAAGTTGTTTCATTTTGCTACAAAGCACATATCCAGAAGATATTGTTATATATCAAATAAATGCCGTTCATTTTTGCAGTCTGGCCGTGATGTCATATCTTTAAAGTAACGCAGCGATCCGCTGTCAGAAAAACCAACGAGGAGTGATGCAAAATGGCAAAAGTTCTGGTGCTCTATTATTCCATGTATGGACACATTGAAACCATGGCTCACGCTGTAGCAGAAGGCGCTAACAGAGTAGACGGCGTTGAGGTCGTGGTTAAACGCGTACCGGAAACCATGCAGGCGGAAGCCTTCGCCAAAGCCGGCGGGAAAACACAAAATGCCCCGGTGGCCACCCCGCAGGAACTCGCGGACTATGATGCCATTATCTTCGGCACCCCAACCCGCTTCGGCAATATGTCGGGCCAGATGCGTACCTTCCTCGACCAGACTGGCGGGCTATGGGCCTCCGGCGCGCTGTACGGCAAGCTGGCCAGCGTGTTCAGCTCTACCGGCACGGGCGGCGGCCAGGAGCAGACGATCACTTCCACCTGGACAACGCTTGCGCATCATGGGATGGTCATTGTGCCGATTGGCTACGGCGCGCAGGAACTGTTTGATGTCTCCCAGGTCCGTGGGGGTACGCCCTATGGCGCAACAACGATTGCCGGTGGGGATGGTTCACGTCAGCCAAGCAATGAAGAACTTTCAATCGCCCGCTACCAGGGTGAATACGTCGCGGGTCTTGCCAAAAAACTGAACGGCTAACCCAACAGGAGGACAAGTATGCCAACGCAAGAATCCAAAGCTCATCACGTGGGCGAATGGGCAAGTTTACGCAATACCTCTCCGGAGATTGCCGAAGCCATCTTTGAAGTCGCCAATTATGACGAAAAGCTGGCCGAGCAGATTTGGGAAGAAGGCAACGATGAGGTGCTGATTCGCGCCTTCGAAAAAACCGACAAAGACTCGCTGTTCTGGGGCGAGCAAACCATAGAACGTAAAAACGTCTGAACGTTTCCCCCGCTCGCGCGGGGGGTCTCTTCTATTTCGCCGCGTTATTCATCACCGCATTGAATTTATCAATCGGACAGAAGCCGTTTCCGTCAACCGGACACCCCTTCAGCTCCAGCGTTACGCGCTGAGCAGGGGATTGCAGCGACAGTACGCTGGCGTTCCGCAACTGGGCTGAACTCTGGTAGACATACTCAATTTTCATCAGCTCCTGGTTGCTGTTTTTGTCATGCCAGCGCTGGAAAACAATTTTGCCGCCAATCGGGGTGCGTTCCTGCTGGTCGTGCAGCTGATACGGCCTGAAGTCCAGCGCGGTCAGCAGCGAGGCGATGTTGGAGTCATGCCCCACCAGCAGGGTGATTCTGGGCGCGTTTGCCTGTTCCGTCACCAGGGTTTTATCAATGTACTTCACCAGCGGTTTCGCCACGTTTTGCGCCACCTCCGTCGAGGTAAACAGCGAGTCCTGATAGCCGTTTTTCAGCTTCGACAGCACCCGCCACTGCTGATCGGTTTTGATCTCTCCCCAGGCTACCCGGTCGGCCGGGAAGCCTTCGTAATATTGCAGGGTGAAGGCATCCACCAGTGAGTTACCCACCTTCAGCGGCCCCGATACGCCCGGCTCTTTTTCATAGTCGGCGCTGAACGTATCTTTTGTCTCCGTCAGGGAGCAGACGTTTTTCTCCTTGCAGGACGGCGAGTCGCTGTAGTTAGTCAGCTGTTCCAGCAATTTATAACTCTCATCCAGCTGCATTTTCTGCCGTTCCGTCTCCATCGCCCTCAGCGCTTTCTCACGAAACTCAGGGGAGTTATCGGTAATGACCGGATTGAAGGTGGGGTCCATGGTGCCCATCTTTTCCTGATGATGCACAGGAACGTCGCACCCCGGGAACGCGCCGGTGATAAAGAACTGCGCGGTCGCCACGGTGCGCTGAAGACTATTAGCGTAGGCATAGACGGTATCCGCTGGCGGGCACTCTCCCGTCTTCACCATCCCCTGCTCTGCCAGCCACTCGCGCATATAGTGGCCCATATACACTTCCAGCACGCCGCCTTTGGTGGTCAGCTGTCCACCGGGTACGTCCCATTCCGGCCACTGCTTCGGCGTGGACTGTTCCAGCACGCTGCCGTTATTGGCGAGCGGCGCGCGCAGGTTATGGCGGCTCATGATGAGCACTTGTTGTAACTGATAACCTTCCGGCGCGTCCTGTGCCTGCGCCCCAAACGTCACTGAAAGCGTTCCTGCCACGGCGACAGCGAGTAGTGCTTTTCTCATCCCTTTTTCCTCATGCGTTTTTATCGTTACGCTGAGTGTGACAGACTGGTGACCGTTTTTTCGGGAAGCATTTCTCAAACTGATGAATACGTTCAGATGCTGATGCCGGTGACGATGCCGACATACAGCGCCGCCCATGCGCAGGCTGACAACAGGCTAACGACATAAACCTTCATCGCGCTCATCCTGAGCATACCGGCCGCCAGCGGCACGATATAGCGCAGCACCGCCAGGAAACGCGAGGTGAACAGCGCGACTACACCGTTCTTTTGCAGCTGATGCTGTACCCGCAGAAACTTATCGGCATGTTTTGCGGTGAGGCGTGACACCAGCCGGGTATGCCCCATCAGCTGGCCGATATGGTAATTCAGCACCGAACCTGCCGTAGCGCCCATCACCACCGCCAGCCACGTCATGCCGGGATGCAGACTCGACTGGCTGACGGCGATCCCCGCCATAAGCATGACCGATGCGGGCGGCAGCACCGAGGAGACCAGCACCGTCGATTTACTCAACGCCATAACAACGAGCAGCGCGAACAGATGCGTCGGATAATGCGCAAAATGATCCAGCAGTGTGTCCAGCCATGCCATTTTACTCTCTCCGGTAACACATGAATTCTCCATTTAAAAAGAAAACAGTTAAATAAAACCTCAACATGCGTTTAATACTATTCATTTAAACCGTTCTTAAACATTATTAAAATTCCTCAGCAGCGGTTTTAAATAAGCGTATTATCCCTCACGTTTTACAACGATCTCGTTATGGCGAGGCTCCTGTACAAATACACGTTATCGCTCTGGTGGGTTCGAGAGAACCGGCACAGGGTAAAACAGGCACTGTCGAATCAAGGCTTTGTCAGTATAACTTCCCTTACGGGATACGGTGTACAGTGCTGAACCCAGGACGTGGGGATCTCCTTTCCGACATGCCCTGTCTTGCTCGCCCCTGAGAGATTTTATTATTCAAAGGGAATTTACTATGTCTTACGCTATTCACAACCAAAACCCGGCTTTTAATGACAGCGCCATCGCGCAATATATGAATACCGATTTTATTGTTATCGATATTTCATTATGCGTGGCTCTTGCACGCGAGCAGTTCTTCGAAAAATTAAAAGACGATGATATTCCTTCACATATTTTTATCGAGGATAACGGTCGCCTCGCGGGTTTGATTGCCGTTCGCAAATTATTGCAGGTCACGGATACCGTGCAGCCAGTTAAGCGACTGATGATATCGGATTTTATTCAGCTTAAACCGGAAGATGAGCGGGCGGATGTCGCCGGGGTGCTGGCGCACGCGGGTGCGGATGTCGTGCCGGTGGTCACCCACGGCACGCTGGTGGGCTGCCTCACCGAGCGTGAAATCGCCCACCTGCTGGAAGATGACGTCACCGAAGATGCGCAGCTTCAGGGGGCGACCCTGCCGCTGGAAAAACCCTACCTGGAAACCAGCGCCTTCAGCCTGTGGAAGAAGCGCTCCGTCTGGCTGCTGCTGCTGTTCGTTGCGGAAGCGTATACCAGCTCGGTGATCCAGCATTTTGAAGAGGCGCTGGAGTCTGCCATTGCGCTGGCGTTCTTTATTCCGCTGCTGATTGGCACGGGCGGGAACAGCGGAACGCAGATCACCTCCACGCTGGTGCGCGCCATGGCGTTGGGTGAAGTCCACCTTCGCGATGTGGGCCGCGTGCTGCGCAAAGAGATGAGCACGTCGTTGATGATTGCCGCCACGCTGGGTCTGGCGGGCTGCGTTCGCGCCTGGATGATGGGTATCGGGATGGAAATCACGCTTATCGTCAGCCTGACGCTGGTCTGCATTACGCTGTGGAGCGCCATCGTCTCGTCGGTGATCCCGATGGTACTGAAACGCTGCAAAATCGACCCGGCGGTCGTCTCCGCGCCGTTTATCGCCACGCTGATCGACGGTACCGGGCTGATTATCTACTTCAAAATCGCGCAGTATACGCTGGGGCTGGAATAACGAAAAAACCCTGCGATATTGCTATCGCAGGGTTTCTGAATTTGGCGGAAGCGTAGAGATTCGAACTCTAGAACCCTTTCGGGTCGCCGGTTTTCAAGACCGGTGCCTTCAACCGCTCGGCCACGCTTCCAAAGTGAGGCGCACTATAAACATCTCTGAGCATGATGTAAAGCAGGAAATTGCATTACCTTGAGCATCTTGCGTCGTTCCCTTCCGCACAGATGATTTCTTCGTCATCGACTGGCTAAAATGTAAACATTTATTTTTACATACATTACTTTTATCAGTTTTACCGGGTGTGATTTAGACTTTTTTTTCGTACAACCCCCGTTAACCCAGCCTCACTGCGATAAGTGAGTCCCCATGACTTTATTCAACGGCAATTATGAATTTTATTTTTATCAGTGATAACTATTACCTGTGCCGCGGGGTCTCAAGCGCCATGACATCGACCCATTTAATTCGCGATAAGAAAGATATTCACGATCTTGATGAGGTCGATCCGACGCTGGATTTCATCATTGCAATTGAACAGGATACGTTACGCAATAGCACTATCCAGCAGGTCAAAAAAATCAGGCGTGATTACATTGTCCTGATGCATGAGATAGAAGCGAATCGCGCGGTGAGAATCGACAATATTATCTATTCATCAATGCATTTTAGCGTTCATCCTTTTCAACAGCTGATGCGATTTTATCGGGCGCTCAGAACGCACTCGTTTACGCGACGCGAGTATGACGTGCTGAAGCTTTTTCATCTGGAAAACCATGAAATTGCGAAAAAGCTGCAACTGTCACAAAAAACGACCAGCACCTACCGCGTGAAGATCCTCGAAAAATTAAATATGCGCGCTAAAAACATTCTGGCGATGTCCCGGGTTAAATCGGCGATTGTCGATCAGAAACTGTGACCCGATCTGCCCGTTACATTCCTTAAACGCACCCTGTATCCGGCTATGCAGTTCATTGCGGGCAACTGCGGTTGCTCTCAATCACAATACCTGTATTATGTTATAACATAACAATTACTGGGTTGCGTTCTATGTTTCTTAAAAAAGGGTTATTACTGGCATCGCTGCTTTCCATTGCGCCTGCCGCTTTTGCAGTGACCTCCTGGCCCCTTACGGTTGAAAATTGCGGCATAAAGCAGACCTTTGCGAAGGCTCCTCAGCGCGTCGTGACCGTAGGTCAGCATGAAACAGAATTACTGCTCGCTCTGGGGCTGGAGAAAAAGATAGCCGCGACGTCGGTCTGGTTTGGCAAACTTCCGGCTCCGCTGGCGGAGGCCGGGAAACACCTTCCCCGGCTTGCGGATAACTCGCCATCTTTTGAAGCCGTAGTGGGACAGAAGCCTGAGCTCGTTCTCGCGCAGTATCACTGGCACATTGGTCCGCAGGGCGAAGTGGGGACACGTAAGCAGTTTGCGTCGCTGGGGATTAATACGTGGATCTCCCCTGCCGACTGCACGGATAAAGCGGTGACGGAAACGTCAAACGCAGACGGGGCACGAAGCGCGCCGTTTTCGCTGGCGGAAATCACGCGGGAAGTGACAGAGCTGGCGACGATTTTTGATGTTTCCGCACGGGGTGAACAGCTCAACCGCACCCTGACGGCACGTATCGAAAAGGCCCGGGCGCGCGTCTTTGCGAAACCGCTTAGCGTCGTTTTCTGGTTCTCCAGCAGCCGTCTGAATGGCGATCCCTGGGTGGCGGGAAATTATGGCGCGCCGGGCTGGATCAGCCGTACGCTGGGGTTGAAGAACATTATTGACTCCCACGACGAATGGCCTGCCGTAACGTGGGAACATATTGCCCAATCGCAGCCGGACGTGATTGTCATCGCAGAGATGTCCCGCAGGCTCTACCCTGCCGATGACGTTGCGGTAAAACAGGCGTTCTTACGAAGTGACCCGGTGACAAAGAACCTGCCTGCGGTCAGGAACAACCACATTATTGTGGTGCCGGCGATGTCGTTAAACCCTTCAATGCGTAACGTCGATGCGGTTGAGCTTATCAGCGATCGGCTGGCTTCATTTCAGGACGAATAATGCGTCATTTCTTCACTGACCGCCGCCAGCAGGGGTTACTGGCGGCAGGCCTCCTGGCGCTGCCGCTGATGCTGGTTTTTGCCGCGAGTATCGGTGATATGCCGGTATCGTATGCTATTACCGGAAAAGCGATCCTCAACGGCCTGGGATTGACGTCATACGATCTGCCGCAGCCAGAGGAAGGCATCGTCTGGCAGTACCGCATGAGCCGGGCGCTGATGGCTGCGTGCAGCGGCGGCGGCCTGGCGCTGTGCGGGCTGGTGTTACAGTCGATCCTGCGTAATCCCCTGGCGGAACCCTATCTGCTGGGCATTTCCGCGGGCGCCTCGCTGGGGGCCGTCTGCGTGATGCTTCTCGGCATCGGAGGAAGCGTGATTGGCGTGAGCAGCGGTGCGTTTGTGGGCGCCTGCGCCGCCTTTGCGCTCATCATGCTGATTACCAACGGCATGAGTGAAAGCCCGTCGCGCATTTTGCTGGCCGGCATTGCGGGCACCCAGCTCTTCAACGCTATGACCGCTTATATCGTCAGCACCTCCGCGAATGCCGAGCAGTCCCGTAGCGTTATGTTCTGGTTAATGGGTAGCCTGAGCGGCGTGCGCTGGCCGGACGCGCTGCTGGCCCTGGCCGTGACGCTTGCGGGTTTACTGGTGGTTCTTCTCTTTTCACGTGCGCTGGACACCTTTACCTTCGGGGATGAAATCTCTACAACGCTGGGCATACCGGTCACCGCCGTGCGTATTCTTTTGTTGCTGACCTGTGCCGTCGTTACCGCAACGCTGGTGAGCGCTATTGGTGCAGTCGGCTTTGTGGGGCTGGTCATTCCCCATGTGACGCGCATGCTGAGCGGTCCGGGCCATCGGCGCACGCTCCCGCTGACGTTTCTTATCGGCGCACACTTTATGATCCTGGCCGATATCGTGTCGCGCACGCTGATTGTGCACCAGGTGCTGCCCATCGGTGTGGTGACTGCGCTGGTGGGTGCCCCCGTCTTTATGGCGTTGCTTTATCAGAACCGGAAGGAGCATAGATGAATATTACCGTGGCCGGGTTAACCGTAACCCGACAAGCGCAGACGGTGCTTAAGGAGATCGATCTCAAACTGTCATCCGGGCAGATTGTCGGCCTGTTAGGACCAAACGGCTCGGGCAAGTCTACGCTGCTGCGCTGTCTTGCCGGGCTGTTTCCGCGACTCAGCGAATGTGTTGCGCTTAATGGCACGACGCTTGACATGTTGCCGCTGAAAAAACGTGCGCAGCACATGGCGTTTGTCCCGCAACATGCTGAAGTCGATGGGGAACTGACCGTCGAGGAAATCGTACGGCTGGGACGTACCCCTTACCGAAAGGCGTTTCAAAGAAGCACACGCGAGGATGATGAGGCGGTTGAAGAGGCGATAAGCCTGATGCAACTGGGCGGATTACGCCAGCGGCGCTGGCAGCATTTGTCCGGCGGGGAACGTCAGCGAAGCCAGATTGCCCGCGCGCTGGCACAGCAGCCGCAGGTGCTGCTGCTCGATGAGCCGACAAACCACCTGGACATACAGCACCAGCTGGAGCTGATGCGGCTGATTTCGCGCCTGCCGCTTACCGTCGTGGTTGCGCTGCACGATCTCAGTCTTGCGGCCAATTTCTGCCAGCGGCTGATCCTCCTGAAAGCCGGACAGATATCAGCCACGGGCCTGCCCGAAGAGGTGTTGACTCCAGCGAACATCGAGAACACCTGGTGCGTAAAAGCTCAGGTCTACAAGACCGACGACGGGATAACGATCAGCTACAGCATGGGTGACATGGCAGAGACCAGGCGCAAAAGCAAAAAACCCTGCGATATTGCTATCGCAGGGTTTTCGAATTTGGCGGAAGCGTAGAGATTCGAACTCTAGAACCCTTTCGGGTCGCCGGTTTTCAAGACCGGTGCCTTCAACCGCTCGGCCACGCTTCCTAAGTGAGGCGAACTATAAACACCTCACCGCGCGCTGTAAAGAGTGCGGGCATTCGTTCGCTTTAAAAATAGCCAAAATACGTTTAATCGGTTGAATTGACGACAGATTGGCCATTTTGCCAGCATATTCTCCCCGGCTTAGCGCGAGTGCTTTTTGATGTACATATCTTTGGTGTAGTAGTACCCAAGCTTGTCCGGCGTGAATCCCCCTACCCACGGTTTCACCAGGTGCGTGCGCACGTAGTGATAGACAGGGATCGCCGGTACGTCACGTCCCAGCAGATCTTCTGCCTGCTGGTAGAACTTACCGCGCTCCTGTGCCGTTTTCGATTTCGCCGCATCCACTAAAGCCCGATCGTAGTCCGGATTGCTGTACTGAGTGGTGTTTTGGCTGTCCCCGGTACGGAAGTTATTCAGGAAGGTTGCCGCATCGTCGTAATCGGCAATCCAGGCGTAGCGCACCGCGTCAAAGTTATGGGTGTGCATGGTATCAAGCATGGTTTTCCACTCCTGATTTTGCAGCTTCGCCTCCACGCCAAGGTTCTTCTTCCACATTGAGCTGGCGGCAATCGCAATGCGCTGGTGCGATTCCGAGGTGTTATAGAGGAGATTAAAGCTGAGCGGATGGCTATCGTTAAATCCGGCTTCGGCCAGCAGCTTTTTCGCCTCGGCAATGCGTTTATCCATCGGCCAGCTGGCGTAATCCGGGGTCTGTAGCTTGACGCCGCCAATGTCCGGCTGGCTGATCAGCCATGCCGGGCGCTGCCCCTGCCCTAACACTTTCCCGGCGATAATGTCTTTATCCAGCGCCAGGTTCAGCGCCTTGCGCACGCGGGCGTCGTTGAACGGCGGCCGGGTGGTATTGAACTGATAATAATAGGTGGCAAGCTGTGGTGAAACGTCCAGCTCGCTCCCCAGCGTTTTCTTCAGCTGAGCAAACTGGTTGATCGGCACCGTGTATACAATGTCGATTTCCCCCGCTTTGTAGCGGTTAACGTCTGCGGCTTCAGAGGAGATGGGCAGATAGGTCACCTTGTTGATGACGGTATGTGCGTTATCCCAGTAATGTGGGTTCCGCACCGCCACGATGCGTTCGTTAACCACCCACTGTGCCAGCTTATAGGCCCCGCTGCTGACGAAGTGCTCCGGTTTGGTCCACTTCTCACCGAAACGACCGACCAGGACTTTATCTATCGGCACCAGAGACGGGTGAGCCAGCATCGCCAGGAAAGCGGCATTTGGCTGCGTGAGCGTAACTTCCAGCGTGGCGTCATTGATAGCTTTCACGCCCAGCGACTCGGGGGCTTTTTTGCCTTCTGCGATATCGGTGCCGTTAACGATACGCATGCTGCCGGGATAGCTGGCATACGGTGAAACGGTTTTCGGGTCGACCAGTCGCTGCCAGCTCCAGACGATGTCTTCTGCGGTGATGGGGGTTCCATCGCTCCAGGTGATGCCCGGGCGCAAATGAAAGGTCCAGACGGTGTTATCTTTATTTTCCCATTTCTCCGCCAGGCGCGGCTGGATTTCACCTGTTGGAGAGACGCTGACCAGCCCGTCGAATAAATCGCTGATAATATTAAATTCGACATCGCTTTCGACTTTATGCGGGTCGAGCGAGGCGGGTTCATTGCCGTTGTTCCTGACCAGTTCCTGCTTCTCTGCCAGCTGGGTTCCTGCCGGCACGTTAGCCGCCCAGGTTGCCGTGCTGGCGCACAGGATCCCCGCGGTTAACAAAGAGAGCGTAAAGTGCGTGCGTGTTTGTGGTTTCATTTCCTTCGCCTTATTGTCTGTTTTTATGACGATCCGGAAATAACTCTTAGCGGCCTTAGGGAAATAACGCAATATTTTTCAGTAACCTATAAGAGGTTGATCTGCATCCGCTTTGCAAACCGCACTTCATTCTGAGGACTAGCGATTTTTCAGAATAAAAAACCAGCATAATCTCTAAGGGGCTGAGTAAAGATGGGTAAAACCACTTTGCGTCTGCCGCGCCGTTTCTTATTCTTTGCGCTAATTACATCTGTCATAAGAGAGTGACTCATGGATCGTATAATTTCTTCTTCACGCGACCGCACATCGCTACTCAGCACTCATAAGGTGCTGCGCAATACCTATTTCATGCTCAGCCTGACGCTGGCGTTTTCAGCCATCACCGCGACGGCCAGCACCGTGCTGATGCTACCTTCTCCGGGCCTGATCCTGACGCTGGTGGGTATGTATGGTCTGATGTTCCTGACCTATAAAACTGCGGATAAGCCGGTGGGTATTCTTTCCGCTTTCGCCTTTACGGGCTTCCTGGGCTACATCCTGGGGCCAATCCTGAACGCCTACCTGTCTGCCGGAATGGGCGACGTGATCGGTATGGCGCTGGGCGGCACCGCGCTGGTGTTCTTCTGCTGCTCGGCCTACGTGCTGACCACCCGTAAGGACATGTCCTTCCTCGGCGGTATGCTGATGGCGGGTATCGTGATTGTGCTGGTCGGTATGCTGGCAAACATCTTCCTGCAATTGCCTGCTCTGCATCTGGCAATCAGCGCGGTGTTCATCCTGATTTCATCCGGCGCAATCCTGTATGAAACCAGCAACATCATTCACGGCGGCGAGACCAACTACATCCGCGCCACCGTGAGCCTGTATGTGTCGCTGTACAACATCTTCGTCAGCCTGCTGAGCATTCTGGGCTTCGCTAGCCGCGATTAACCCACCGTGCTGTGAACATGGCCCCGCTTATGCGGGGCTTTGTTTTTTTGGTAAACTGATGCGGTTTTTGACTAATGCGTGAATGATTATGTTGAGTTTTGAAGGCAAAGAGATCGAAACCGATAACGACGGTTATCTGAAAGAGAGCAGCCAGTGGAGCGAAGCGCTGGCGGAGAAAATTGCGGAAAACGAAGGAATCACCCTCTCCCCGGAGCACTGGGAAGTGGTGCGCTTTGTGCGCGAGTTTTACCTGGAATTCAACACTTCACCGGCGATCCGCATGCTGGTCAAAGCCATGGCGAATAAGTTTGGCGAAGAGAAAGGCAACAGCCGTTATCTGTATCGCCTGTTTCCGAAAGGTCCGGCAAAACAGGCAACCAAAATTGCCGGCCTGCCAAAACCGGTAAAATGCATTTAATAATGAATACTGAAATCAGGGTATTCCCGGCCGGGTTGATGCGGTTCCGTTAAGACCTTATCAACCCGCGCGCTTCGCGGTCCGCCCGCTTTTAGCCACGCCACCAGCTTCTCAACCTTATCCGCATCACCGCAGGCGACTACCTCCACGCTGCCATCATCCATGTTACGCGCATACCCCGTCAGCCCGAGCTGAAGAGCTTCGCGCTGAGTGCTGTAGCGGAAACCGACGCCCTGTACGAGGCCGTGGACCCAGGCAATGGTGCAAACATTTGACATCATCCTTCTCCTTATCCGACTGGCGCGTTGCATTTCCTCACTGAAGTCGGGAAAATGGCGGCCATTTTACTGGAATCGACAGAATAGCAAATTATGAGCGTACGTTTAGTGTTAGCCAAAGGGCGCGAGAAGTCATTACTGCGCCGTCATCCCTGGGTCTTCTCCGGCGCGGTTGCCCGCATGGAAGGCAAAGCCAGCCTCGGCGAAACCATCGATATTGTTGACCATCAGGGGAAATGGTTAGCGCGCGGCGCATACTCGCCCGCCTCCCAGATCCGCGCGCGCGTCTGGACGTTCGATAAAGATGAAACCATCGATATCGATTTCTTTGTCCGCCGTCTGCAACAGGCGCAGCAGTGGCGCGAGTGGCTGGCAAAGCGCGACGGGCTGGACAGCTATCGTCTGATTGCCGGTGAGTCTGACGGCCTGCCGGGCGTGACCATCGACCGCTTCGGCAATTTCCTGGTGTTGCAGCTGCTGAGCGCCGGGGCGGAATACCAGCGTGCTGCGCTGATCAGCGCCCTGCAAACGCTGTTCCCGTCATGCGCCATTTACGACCGCAGCGACGTGGCGGTACGTAAAAAAGAGGGAATGGAGCTGACGCAAGGCCCGGTCACCGGAGAATTGCCGCCTGCCCTGCTGCCTATCGAGGAGCATGGCATGAAGCTGCTGGTGGACATCCAGGGCGGCCATAAGACCGGTTATTATCTCGACCAGCGTGACAGCCGTCTGGCAACGCGCCAGTACGTTGCCGATAAGCGCGTGCTGAACTGCTTCTCCTATACCGGCGGCTTTGCGGTCTCTGCTCTGATGGGCGGCTGTGCCCAGGTTGTCAGCGTCGACACCTCCCAGGAAGCGCTGGACGTGGCGAAGCAGAACGTCGAGCTGAACAAGCTGGATCTGAGCAAAGCGGAGTTTGTGCGCGACGACGTGTTTAAGCTGCTGCGTAAATACCGCGATCAGGGCGAGAAATTTGACGTCATCGTAATGGATCCGCCAAAATTTGTGGAAAACAAAAGCCAGCTGATGGGCGCCTGCCGTGGCTATAAAGACATTAACATGCTGGCGATCCAGCTGCTGAACCCGAGCGGCGTACTGCTGACATTCTCCTGCTCTGGACTGATGACGACAGATTTATTCCAAAAAATCATCGCCGATGCCGCAATAGATGCGGGTCGTGATGTACAATTTATAGAGCAGTTCCGTCAGGCCGCCGATCACCCGGTGATCGCCACCTACCCGGAAGGGCTGTATCTGAAAGGGTTTGCCTGTCGCGTCATGTAACTTGAAAAGAGAAATATTGCCCGCACATAGTGTGTATGTGATGTTTCCCGGGAGGTGACTATGATTGCCAGCAAATTCGGTATCGGCCAGCAGGTCCGCCACACCTTGCTTGGATATTTGGGTGTGGTCGTGGATATCGACCCGGAGTATTCCCTTGATGAACCGTCAGCAGACGAGCTGGCGGTTGACGCAGAGCTTCGCGCCGCGCCCTGGTATCATGTGGTCATGGAGGGCGACGATGGTCAGCCTGTCCATACCTATCTTGCCGAAGCGCAGTTGAGTGGCGAATTACAGGATGAGCATCCGGAACAACCCACTATGGACGAGCTTGCTCAGACCATCCGCAAACAGTTACAGGCACCAAGACTGCGAAACTAAAGGTGTAAAAAAGCCCGTCAAGCGGGCTTTTTTTATTTTGCGAGCCCCAGACGGGGGATGTCGATTGCCGGACAGCGATCCATCACCACCTTAAGCCCGGCATCGCGTGCCAGCACGGCCGCCTGCTCATTGATCACGCCCAGCTGCATCCACAGCGTTTTCGCGCCAATGGCGATCGCCTCCTGCGCCACGCCCCAGGCCGCCTCAGAATTGCGGAACACGTCTACCATATCCACCTTTTCCGGCACGTCCGCGAGCGTCGCATAGCCCTGCTGGCCCAGCAGCGTTTTCCCCGCCACCTTCGGCGAGACCGGGATCACGTGATAACCCTGATCCAGAAGGTATTTCATTACCCGATAGCTTGGGCGATCCGGTTTGTCGCTCGCGCCAACCAGCGCGATAGTGCGCGTGGACGTCAGGATCTCGACAATGTCGTTCTCTTTCATGCTCTTCCTCCTAGTTTTTTTCAAAGTGTACGTCAAAGCAGCCATCTCAACCACGCTGTCCCTACAGAAGTATGAGGGCAAAACGGCAGAATATGTCTATATGTTAGTAAACGTGATTATCGAAAAATTTTGATACATTCTTACATGGGTAGTTTGTCTACAGGAGTCTGCTATGAAAACCGGCATTGCCTCGGCTGTGGTTGCGTTAATCATGCCGGTGTGTGTTTTCGCAACCACCCTCAGACTCTCACCGGACGTTGACCTGCTGGTGCTGGACGGGAAAAAAGTCTCCAGCTCCCTGCTGCGAGGCGCAGACAGCATCGAGCTGGATAACGGTCCGCATCAGGTCGTTTTTCGGGTGGAAAAGACGATTCGCCTCGCCGACGACGAACAGCATATATACATTTCTCCGCCGCTGGTCGTCAGCTTTAACACGCAGCGTATCAGTAAGGTCAACTTCAGGCTTCCGCGTCTCGATACAGAGAAAGAGTCACAGGCCTTTGACGCTTCGCCACGCCTTGAACTGGTGGACGGGGATTCCATACCCATCCCGGTAAAGCTGGATGTCCTGGCGCTGACAAACAGGCCCAAAGGAACGGATTACGAAGCAGACACGGCGATCTCTAACAGAGCCAGCCGGCCCGCCTCCCTGCCTCAGTTCGCTACCATGATGGCAGACGACAGCCCCCTGCTTTCGGGCGTATCGGAACTGGATGTGCTTCCCCCTCAGTCGCAGACGCTCACCGAGCAACGCCTCAGGTTCTGGTTCCAGAATGCCGATACGGATACGCGGGCCCGTTTTCTGCAATGGGTGAAACGACAACCGTCGTCGTAAGCCACATTTTTTCGTCCTTTCTCTTGCAGCATCAGTCAGTTCCCGTCATCGTGTAGCGAGGTAACTTCACGGATAAGATTATGGAACTGACAACACGCACACTTCCGGCGCGCAAGCACATTGCTCTGGTTGCGCACGATCACTGTAAACAAATGCTGCTTAACTGGGTTCGTCGCCATCAGCCTCTTCTCCAGCATCATGCCCTTTCCGCCACGGGGACAACCGGTAATCTGATCCACCGCGAAACCGGTCTGGAAGTGAATGCCATGCTGAGCGGCCCGATGGGGGGTGACCAGCAGGTCGGCGCTCAGATTTCGGAAGGCAAAATCGACGTGCTGATTTTCTTCTGGGACCCGCTGAACGCGGTGCCGCATGACCCGGACGTTAAGGCGCTGCTGCGTCTGGCGACAGTGTGGAACATTCCGGTGGCGACAAATCTTTCAACGGCCGATTTCATCATTGAATCACCGCAGTTTAACGATCCGGTAGAGATTTTGATCCCGGATTACCCGCGCTATCTTGCGGAAAGGCTGAAGTAGTTTTTTGCCCGGTGGCGCTGCGCTTACCGGGCCGACATGTTACGGCTTTCTCGCTACCGGCACGTCAATACTCTTCAAAATATCGACAAACACCGACGGCTCCTCTTTGTTGAACAATAGCCACACGCGATGCCGCGCGCGGGTTATCGCCACGTACAGCAAACGCCGCTCTTCGGCATCCGGGAAATCTTCGGGAACCGGCAGTAACGCCTCTTCCATCACGGATTCCCGCGCGGGTGCCGGGAAACCGTCGCTCCCCTCTTTTAGCCCCACCACAATCACGTAATCAGCCTGCTGCCCTTTACTGGCGTGAATGGTCATAAAATCGAGCTGTAGTTTTGGCCAGCGCGTCGCCGCTTTTTCCAGCGCCGCGGGTTTGAGGTGGTGGTAACGCGCCAGCACCAGGATCCGCTCATCGGGTTTCGCATAGCCGCTCAGTTTGTCCAGCAGCGGCTCCAGCTGATCCTCCGCCAACAGGGTGACGGCCTTTTTATCCCCCGGCGTCAGGCTGTTAAGCGGCTTCGACAGCTGATGCGGGTTCTGCTGAATGAAGCGGTTGGCAATTTCACCAATTCGCGCGTTAAAGCGGTAGGTGGTGTCGAGATCGCTGCGGTCGCCTTCACCAAAATAGTGGTGGAAAGCCGTGGTGAGGGAAAGCTGCGCCCCGCTGAAACGGTAGATAGCCTGCCAGTCATCGCCCACGGCAAACAGCGACGTGTGTTTATTCTGCGCCCGCAGCGCCGAAAGCAGCGCAGCGCGCTGCGGCGAGATATCCTGAAATTCATCCACCAAAATGTGTTTCCACGGACTGACGAAGCGCCCTTTTTCCAGAATGATAATGGCCTGATGGATCAGCCCGGAAAAATCGACCGCGTTTTCTTCTTTCAGCGCGGTTTTCCACGCTTTGAGCATCGGCGCCATCAGCTTAACCCGCTTAGAGAAGACGGCGCGGATCGCTTCCGGTGCGCTTTCTATCATCTCGGCCTGAGAGCCGCCGTGCATGCGCATCAGGCTTACCCACCGGTCGAGACGGGAACCCAGCCGGCGCGCCAGCTTTTCATCCTGCCAGAAGCTGCCCTCCGGCACCGCCCAGTTCAGCTCCTCTTCAAGCCACTGACGCCAGCCTTTCGCCTGCGCCTTTTTCTCGCTGCACTGCTGACGCCATGTCTTGATAAACAGCGCCTGGCGAGCCTGAGCATCACTCTCCAGCTTGCTGACCACAGGGACTTTTTTGCTGCCCTGTTGAATGATATGTAACGCCAGAGAGTGGAACGTGCGCGCCGAGATATCCTGGGTATGCAAACGCGCCTGAATGCGCTCGTCCATTTCCTGGGCCGCTTTGCGGCCAAAGGCCAGCAGCAAAATCTGATCGGCAACCGCCTCGCCCGTCGTCAGAAGCCAGCCCGCGCGCGCCACCAGCACCGATGTTTTGCCGCTACCGGCCCCTGCCAGCACCAGCAAAGACTGCTCGCCATTCACCACGGCGCGCGCCTGGGCAGGATTGAGGGGCGATGATTCCACCGTGCTGAAGAAATCGGCATATTGCGTAAGCATCGCATCGGTCCAGGCCTGGTTGTGCGCCAGACGGCTTTTCTCAATATCGCTGAGCCATGCCTGACACTGCCGCCACGCGTCACGGCAGTTATCAAATGCCTCAAGCCGCGCCACGGGTAAAGGCAACGCCGTCAGCGCCTGGGTGATTTTTTGCTGAAGCCCGGCGGTTTGCTGACGCGTCAGCCACTTCTGCTGGGTATTGCTTAACGCGATATCGTCCAGCACCTGGTGCAGTACCTGTGCGGCAATCACGCTCATCTCCTGGCTCCACTGCTGCCAGCGCGTGTTCAGATGATGATGGAAGCGCTGGGTTTCAGCCCACTCCGTCCCGTGGAGTCGCACCACTTTCTCTGCCGGCAGGACGAACTCCAGTTCGCCCCACACCAGCCCACGCTTGCAGTGGATGGCCAGCAGCTGATTAAACGGAATAAGGTATTCGTGGCGTTCACCGGAGACTTTCACTCCCGCATTGAGGAGGACAACCTTGTCGTAAGGGTGCTGCGCCAGGCGTTTGCCCATTGAAGTAGCTTTCAGTTCCATATCCTGCCGGATCCACGAGGTAATAATTTGTCAGACAGTTTAACTGCCAGTTTTAAGGTGCTCCAGCCCAAAAAAACGTTACAATCACCAGGCGTTAATCATATCGAAGGAAATGAGGGTTTATGCGTACCGTTCTGAATGTGTTGAATTTTGTCCTTGGCGGTTTTGCCACCACCCTTTCCTGGCTTTTCGCCACCCTGGTGAGCATTGTGCTCATCTTTACGCTTCCGCTGACGCGCTCCTGCTGGGAAATCACCAAACTGTCCCTCGTTCCTTATGGAAATGAAGCCGTACACGTGGATGAGCTGGAGCCGGAAAGAAAAAATGCCCTGATGAATACCGGCGGCACGCTGCTGAATATTCTGTGGCTGATCTTCTTTGGCTGGTGGCTGTGTCTGATGCATATCTTCGCCGGTATTGCCCAGTGCATTACGATTATTGGCATTCCGGTTGGCATCGCTAATTTCAAGATTGCCACCATCGCCCTGTGGCCGGTCGGACGCCGCGTTGTCCCGGTCGAAGTGGCGCAAGCCGCGCGTGAAGCCAATGCCCGTCGTCGTTTTCAGTAATAAGGACTGGCCGCTCTCATGCTAAGCCCCCTGATTCGTCGCTATACGTGGAACAGTAACTGGCTGTATAACGTCAGGATCTTTATCGCTCTCTGCGGCACCGTGGGGCTGCCGTGGTGGCTGAATGACGTTAAGCTCACCATTCCCCTCACGCTTGGGGTGGTGGCCGGCGCGCTGGCCGATCTCGACGACCGCCTGGCCGGACGTTTGCGTAACCTGGTTATCACGCTGGTCTGCTTCTTTATTGCCTCCGCCTCCGTGGAGCTGCTTTTCCCCTGGCCCTGGCTGTTTGCCTTAGGGCTGACGGTGTCGACCAGCGGCTTCATTTTGCTCGGCGGCCTCGGGCAACGCTACGCCACTATCGCGTTCGGCGCCCTGCTGATTGCCATTTACACCATGCTGGGGGTCTCCCTTTACGATCAGTGGTATCAGCAGCCGGTCCTGCTGCTGTTGGGCGCTATCTGGTATAACCTGCTGACCTTAACCGGGCATCTTATTTTCCCGGTTCGTGCCTTGCAGGACAACCTTGCCCGCAGCTATGAACAGCTGGCCCACTATCTGGAGCTGAAATCACGGCTGTTCGATCCGGATATCGAAGAGGATAGCCAGGCGCCACTGTACGATCTGGCGCTGGCAAATGGCCAACTGGTCGCTACGCTGAACCAGACCAAAGCGTCTCTGCTCACCCGTCTGCGCGGCGATCGCGGTCAGCGCGGTACCCGACGCACCCTCCACTACTACTTCGTCGCCCAGGATATTCACGAGCGCGCCAGCTCCTCGCATGTGCAGTACGCTGACCTGCGCGAGAAATTCCGCTACAGCGACGTGATGTTTCGCTTCCAGCGCCTGCTGTCGATGCAGTCTCAGGCCTGCCAGCAGCTTGCGCGCTCAATACTGCTGCGCACGCCCTATCAGCATGATCCTCGCTTTGAGCGCGCGTTCAGTCACCTGGATGCGGCGCTCGATCGCGTTCAGGCCAGCGGAACCTCGCCGGAACAGTTCAAAGCCCTGGGATTCCTGCTCAACAACCTGCGAGCCATTGATGCTCAGCTGGCCACCATTGAGTCTGAACAGGCGATGGCGATGCCGGCCAACGATGCTGACAACCGGCTTGCGGATGACAGTCTGAACGGCTTCAGCGATATCTGGCTGCGCCTGAGCCGTCATTTTACGCCGGATTCCGCACTCTTTCGCCATGCGGTGAGGATGTCGCTGGTGCTGTGCGTGGGCTATGCGTTTATCCAGATAACAGGGTTGCATCACGGATACTGGATCCTGCTGACCAGCCTGTTCGTCTGCCAGCCGAACTATAACGCTACCCGCCATCGGCTCGCGCTGCGTATTGTCGGGACGTTAGTCGGGGTCGCCATCGGGCTGCCGGTGCTCTATTTTGTGCCTTCTGTAGAAGGACAGCTTATCCTTATTGTGATCACCGGCGTATTGTTCTTCGCCTTCCGCAATGTGCAGTACGCCCACGCCACGATGTTCATCACGTTGCTGGTGCTGCTCTGCTTCAATTTGCTGGGGGAAGGATTTGAAGTGGCCCTCCCCCGCGTGATCGACACGCTAATCGGCTGCGCCATTGCCTGGGCAGCGGTGAGCTTCATCTGGCCGGACTGGCGTTTTCGAAACTTACCGCGCGTCTCCGACAGAGCAATGAACGCCAACTGCCGCTATCTGGACGCCATTCTTGAGCAGTACCATCAGGGTCGCGATAACCGTCTGGCCTATCGCATTGCCCGCCGCGACGCGCATAATACTGACGCAGAGCTGGCTTCAGTCGTCTCTAATATGTCAACAGAGCCGCGCGCCACGGCAGAAATTCGCGAAACGGCCTTCCGGCTGCTGTGCCTGAACCATACGTTCACCAGCTATATCTCTACCCTGGGCGCCCACCGCGAGAAGCTGACCAATCCGGGGATCCTGGCGCTGCTGGACGATGCCGTTTGCTACGTTGATGACGCGCTTCATCATCAACCTGCGGACGAGCCGCGGGTACACCAGGCACTGGATGAACTGGTGCAGCGTATCGCACACCTTGATCCGGGCACCGACAACAAAGCTCCGCTGGTCCTACAGCAAATTGGCCTGCTTATCGCTTTGCTGCCGGAAATTTGTCGACTGCGACAGCAGATTGCTACCTGGCGGAATGATGCCCCTGCGACTCAGGCAGCGCATTAAACCACTCCGTAAGCTCCCGGCGAATATCCGCCGGGAGCGCCGCTTCGTGAAGCCCTTCGATGGCACCTTCAAGCGCGAACAAAACCCGGATGCTCAGCGCCTTATTCCTGGAGCGCATTTTCAGCCAGCTCGTCTTCGCACCCAGCTGTCGTAGCGTCTCTTCATTGGTGATGCCCGCTTCCATCAGCAGGACCTCAATCTGAAAAGTCAGGTTTGGCAGGTCTTTTAGCCGGTTACGCTGATGGCGCTGGTAGCGCTCTTTCCTGGCAGCATCGAGCGCAAACGAGGAGAGCTGAAGCAACTTTTCCCTGTTTTGCCAAAGCCCCTCATCCACACGATAGTAATTAAGCAGAACAGGACGTCCTCGTTTCATCAGCGTCAGAAAAGAGGAGGCATTTTTTACACAGTATTTTGCACTCTGCTCACAGGCGCGAAGATAAAGCTCACCGTCAGACACCATTGCAAACACCGCTTCATCCACGGCCAGGGTATAACCGCCAAACAGGGCTCGATGGTGAATTTCACCCAGCGGAGAGAGGTATTCCTGCGATTGATAAATCCGCTCATAGGATATCTTTTTCATGATAATTCCATTTAAAATCATACAGTAAACACGATATTTCTTACTAACGGATCCGTTAGCAGGAAAATAGGCAACTTATTGCCGTTGGGCAAGATGATTTTTTCAGGTTCACCGGGAATGGATGAAATTTGCGAGTCGCTTTCCGAAAATGAGGTTGATCTTTATGCACACAGGGGTTACTGTATATCCATACAGTAACTACAGGGCTGGAATGAACATGTACACTTCAGGCTATGCAAATCACTTAACACCTTCTACTTCTGCCGCAGGCAATGTTGCGCAGAATTCTATCGGGCGTGTATCGACAGGGCTTATCAGTGAAGTGGTTTACCGTGAAGACCAGCCGCTGTTAACACAACTGTTACTCCTGCCGCTTTTGCAGCAGCTCGGCCAACAGTCTCGCTGGCAGCTCTGGCTGACGCCACAGCAAAAACTAAGTCGTGAATGGGTTCAGTCGGCGGGTCTGCCGTTGGCGAAGGTAATGCAGATCAACCAACTCTCCCCTTGCGATACGGTCGAGTCGATGGTTCGGGCATTACGTACCGGGAACTATAGCGTCGTGATTGGATGGTTACCTGAAGATCTGTCGCAAGAGGAACATTTGCGTCTGACTGAAGCTGCTGAAGAAGGTAACGCGATGGGGTTCATCATGCGGCCGGTTCGTGAAGATTCCTATCGCAGAGGACAACATCCCGGGCTAAAAATTCACTCAAATGTGTACCATTGAGTCATTTTAAGAGTTTTCCTGGAATTTTTTTCGACCGCAGTATGCAAAAAAAGTTCAATGCGCCAAAACTGCGGCAAGGCTTGTCTGACGCGGTTCTCGTTAATTTTACTGCACAAAAATCGTTCAGAAAATGTTAAATATTAGGTATACGGAACTTTTTTTTTCATATGCCTGACGGACTTCACACTTGTAAGTTTTCAGCTACGTTGTAGACTTTACATCGCCAGGGGTGCTCGGCCTAAGCCGAAGATATCGGTAGGTTTATATTTGACCACGCCCCCCGGTGAAGGATTTAACCGTGATTTCTCCGATGGAGATATTCATGGCAAATTTTGGATGATAACGAGGCGCAAAAAATGAAAAAGACAGCTATCGCGATTGCAGTGGCACTGGCTGGCTTCGCTACCGTAGCGCAGGCCGCTCCGAAAGATAATACCTGGTATGCAGGTGGTAAACTGGGCTGGTCTCAGTTCCATGACACCGGTTGGTACAACAGCAGCCTGAACAACGATGGCCCTACTCACGAGAGCCAGCTGGGTGCAGGTGCGTTCGGTGGCTATCAGGTTAACCCGTATGTTGGCTTTGAAATGGGTTACGACTGGTTAGGTCGTATGCCGTACAAAGGCGACAACGTAAATGGCGCTTTCAAAGCTCAAGGCGTTCAGCTGACCGCTAAACTGGGTTACCCAGTAACTGACGATCTGGACGTGTACACCCGTCTGGGCGGCATGGTATGGCGTGCAGACTCCAGCAACAGCATCGCTGGTGACGACCACGACACTGGCGTTTCCCCAGTATTCGCTGGCGGCGTTGAGTGGGCAATGACCCGTGACATCGCTACCCGTCTGGAATACCAGTGGGTTAACAACATCGGTGACGGTGCTACCGTTGGCGTTCGTCCAGACAACGGCATGCTGAGCGTTGGTGTTTCTTACCGTTTCGGTCAGCAGGAAGATGCGCCAGTCGTAGCTCCAGCGCCGGCTCCAGCTCCAGAAGTACAGACCAAGCACTTCACTCTGAAGTCTGACGTTCTGTTCAACTTCAACAAAGCTACCCTGAAACCAGAAGGTCAGCAGGCACTGGATCAGCTGTACACCCAGCTGAGCAACATGGATCCTAAAGACGGTTCTGTAGTGGTTCTGGGCTATACCGACCGTATCGGTTCTGACGCTTACAACCAGGGTCTGTCTGAGAAACGTGCTCAGTCTGTTGTTGATTACCTGATCTCTAAAGGTATCCCAGCTAACAAGATCTCCCCACGTGGTATGGGCGAATCTAACCCAGTTACCGGTTCTACCTGTGACAACGTGAAACCACGCGCTGCACTGATCGACTGCCTGGCACCAGATCGTCGCGTAGAGATCGAAGTTAAAGGTATCAAAGACGTTGTAACTCAGCCTGCGGCATAAGTTATCGTCTTATAAAAAAACCCCGCCATGCGGGGTTTTTTATTATCTGAACAAAAGCAAAAACGTTATTTTTTACCCAGCAGTGCCTGCAAATCGTTCTTCAGCGTCGACATCTGGCTGGCATACTTCTCTTTATGCTCGGCATCTTCAATCAGCTGCACCACCGTCTCCGACAGCGTTTTCCCGCGCCGTTGCGCAAGCCCGGCCAGACGCTGCCAGACCATAAACTCCAGGTCGATAGATTTTTTACGGGTGTGCTGATGCTCGGCATTGAAATGCCGTTTACGACGAGCACGGATAGTTTGCTTCATCCGGTTCAACAAGGCCGGATTAATATGTTTCTCGATCCAGCCGTTGACCTGTACCGGTTCGTTTTCGAGGGTCAGCAACATATCCACAGCTTCTTGTGCCGCGCTGGCTTCGATGTAGCAGGTGATCAGCTCCCCTTCACGGTGCTTTTTGACCAGGTACTTCCATTTCCAGCCGCTTTCGAGGTTTTCCAGTTGTTGATATTTCATTGCGATCTCAGTGTTACCGTGTAACTCAGTTCAGAATATCAGTTTTTTGGCAATCTGCTGAAAAGAAATCATATCCTGTGAAACGCTGCGGCAATACGCATGATGAAAACCCGAATCCTGGTTGGGCAGAGTGCGCCGCTTACGGTATACTCCACGGTTTTACTTCTGACTAAAAAACATCAACTTTGACCATTACGAAACTTGCATGGCGTGACCTTGTTCCGGATACCGAGAGCTATCAGGAACTGTTTACACAGCCAGACCTCACAAAAGAACACGAATACATACTTAGCGAGACACAACCGCGTTTGCATTACGCGCTGGAGCAGATGTCATCCCCATGGGCCACATCTCCCTTCATGCTGCTCAAAGCCCCGGAAGAAGCCGAGTATCTGACGCTTCTCGGTGATGCCATGCGCCAGTTGCAGCCAAAAACGAACGCCGTTTTTGGTGGTCAGTATCATATTGCCGGACGTGACGTGACGTTCGAACCCGCCGCGCAGGCCGACGGGCTGTTCGCTGCCAAAGGCGAAGTGATTACTGCCAGCTGGGCGGAAGCCGAACAGCTGTTCGGCTGCCTTCGTCAGTTCAATGGCGAGGTGTCACTGCAACCCGGGCTGGTACACCGCGCGAACGGCGGCGTGCTGCTCATCTCCCTTCGCACGCTGCTTGCGCAGCCGCTGCTGTGGATGCGCCTGAAAACGGTAGTGACGCAGCAACGTTTTGACTGGGTAGGCTACGACGATTCACGTCCTCTGCCGGTCTCCATCCCGTCTATGCCGCTGTCGCTGACCGTCGTGCTGACGGGCGATCGCGAATCGCTGGCGGACTTCCAGGAAATGGAGCCAGAACTCGCGGAGCAGGCTGTCTACAGCGAATTTGAAGACAATATTCAGATTGCTGATGCCGATGACATGGCGCAGTGGTGCCAGTGGGTGATGGCCGTGGCGGAACGTTTTGCGCTGCCCTCGCCTGCCAGCGATGCGTGGCCTGGCTTAATCCGCGAGGCCGTACGCTACACCGGCGATCAGGAAACCCTGCCGCTCTGCCCGCTCTGGATCGGCAAACAGCTGCGTGAAGTCGGCGTAATCAACGGCAACGGTACGTTTACCGGCGAGCAGCTTAGCCAGATGCTGGCCCAGCGTGAATGGCGCGAAGGCTATCTTGCTGACCGTATGCAGGATGAAATTCTGCTGGAACAGATTCTGGTGGAGACCGAGGGCGAACGTATCGGGCAAATCAACGCCTTATCCGTCATCGAGTTCCCAGGACACCCGCGCGCCTTCGGCGAGCCTTCCCGCATCAGCTGCGTGGTGCACATTGGTGACGGCGAATTTACCGATATTGAACGCAAGGCGGAACTGGGCGGAAATATTCATGCTAAAGGCATGATGATCATGCAGGCATTCCTGATGTCTGAACTCCAGCTTGAGCAGCAGCTCCCCTTCTCTGCCTCGTTGACCTTTGAGCAGTCCTACAGCGAAGTCGACGGCGACAGCGCCTCCATGGCGGAGCTGTGCGCCGTGATCAGCGCGCTTGCAGACGTGCCGATTAACCAGAACATTGCGATTACCGGGTCCGTGGATCAGTTTGGTCGTGCCCAACCGGTGGGTGGACTGAATGAGAAAATCGAAGGTTTCTTTGCTATCTGCCAGCAGCGCGGTTTAAACGGCAAACAGGGCGTGATTATTCCGGCACCTAACGCTCGCCATTTGAGCCTGAGCCAGGCGATTCTGGATGCGGTAGAGCAGGAACAATTCACCGTCTGGGCCATCGAAGGCGTTGAGGATGCACTACCCTTACTGACGAACCTGGTCTGGGATGGCGAAGGCCAGACCACCCTGATGCAGACCATTCAGGAACGTATAGCTCAGGCGACACAGCAGGATGCTCGTCATCGTTATCCGTGGCCGTTGCGCTGGTTAAGTTGGTTTAGTTCAAACTGATCGGACTTGTTCAGCGTACACGTGTTAGCTATCCTGCGTGCTTCACTAAAATAAGGCTTACTGAGAACATGGTAGATAAACGCGAATCTTATACGAAAGAAGACCTTCTTGCCTCTGGTCGCGGTGAACTGTTTGGCGCGAAAGGTCCGCAGTTACCGGCCCCAAATATGCTGATGATGGACCGTGTCGTGAAAATGACCGAAACCGGCGGCAACTTTGATAAGGGTTACGTAGAAGCAGAACTCGATATCAACCCGGACCTGTGGTTCTTCGGTTGCCACTTTATTGGCGATCCGGTAATGCCTGGCTGCCTGGGCCTCGATGCCATGTGGCAGCTGGTAGGCTTCTATCTGGGCTGGCTTGGCGGTGAAGGCAAAGGCCGCGCGCTGGGCGTAGGCGAAGTGAAATTTACCGGTCAGGTTCTGCCTACCGCAAAGAAAGTCACCTACCGCATCCACTTCAAACGTATCGTTAACCGTCGTCTGATCATGGGCCTGGCGGATGGCGAAGTGCTGGTAGATGGTCGACTGATCTATACCGCAAACGACCTGAAAGTGGGTCTGTTCCAGGATACCTCTGCTTTCTGATAACGGCTTTTAGCGCCTCCCAGAAAGGCGAAACCTCCGCATTGCGGAGGTTTCTTTTTAAAGAGACGGTATCAGGCAAGTACTGCCCTGTCTCCGATGGCTTCTCGCCAGCCCCCTAGCCATTGGGACCTTTGATTCAGGGCCTGATAGGGACACATTTCTTTAGAACGTCCGGCGATGCCAGCCTGATAACCACGTTGATGAGCCCTTTCCAGGCGATCTCGTTTCTGTCTCTTCATGCCTCGTTTCCCTCATTCTTTTGTCTGGTGGAAAGAAAACAGTGGTTGCAATATGTGCAAGCACAGTTAACGAATACCCCGAATCAGCTTCAGCGTCAACGTTCAAAATTCATACGGGTGTCATATTTGTGAGCTACATGGAAGATCGTTTGTACAAAAAATGTGATGCGGCACAAGTAACAGCCTGAACGCAAAACGAAAAAAAAGCCGCCATCAGCGCGTCGCTGAGTGCGGCTTTTGTCGATGAATTTTACTTATGGAAGGCGTGAAATCTCTCTGGCAATGGCCGCTGACTCCTGTGCCCAGCCCTGTGCCAGCACTTTCACCATTTCGTCATAGCCATCTTTCTGCTGTTTAAGCTCCAGATGGAAAGGACGCTTAATCAGCTGGCCCTGGTGATTCAACAGCCACTCTCCGCTGATAACCACGGCGCCGTCATAGCGGCCGTGGAACCCCGTCACGTTAACATTCAGTGTGTCCTGATCGCTTCCCAGAGGCTGTGAGGCGACTACCCAACCAGGAAGCTGGCTGCTCAGGTTCGCCACCAGCGTATTGCGAAGCTGCTGATCCAGCGGGCTGGCCCACAGGTTATTGTTGGCGATAACGTACTGCACATCGCTGGTCTGGTAGACCACCCCGTTGCCCGCCAGATAATCCGGCACGGCAACCTGTTCAACCCACAGCAGACGACTGCCCTGCGAGGTGCTGCTCTGCGCACCCGGCTGCGCGCTTAGCGGTAGCTGGTAGTAGCTTTTGTTGTCGCTTCCGGAGCTACAGGCCGTTAATACCAGTGCACCCACGATGATTAGCCATTTTTTCATTGTTTCGCCCTCTTAGGCTCAGGATCCTTTTTATCTTTCGCTTCAAATACCAGCGCGTTGCTCTTTTCATTGAGCGTTTTCAGAACGGGCTGTAGCTCGCGTAAAACCTGATCAAGACGTTGCATATCCGCCACCATCTTGTTGTAGGCCGCCGAGCCCGGCTGGAAGCCCTGCATGCTGCGGTTCAGCTCACGCAAGGTTTTCTGCATATCCTGCGGCAGCTGCTGCATGGACTGGTTAGCAGTGATCTTGTTGATATTATCCAGCGTGGTTTGCAGACGTTGCATCGTCGCCTGGCTCTGATGCAGTGAACCCGTCGCGGCTTCAAGCATAGGATTCAACGGCAGATTATTAATCTTATCCAGCGTTTCCATCAGACGCTGTTGGATCTGCGCCAGACCACTGCTGACCGTAGGAATGATTTTGTAGCCGCCAAATTCGCGGATACCCGTCATGGCAGGCGCTTTAGGATAGAAGTCCATATCCACATACAGCGCCCCTGTCACCAGGTTGCCGGTTTTCAGCGAGCCACGCAGGCCGCGGTTCAGCAGGTCGCTGATATGCTCCCCGATATCCTGATCCTCACCTATCTGATTAATCAAACGCTCAGGTTCAATACGGATCAGTACCGGAATACGATAATCATCATCAAGCATCTGCTTAAGACCCGGAACAAAATAAGGCACTTGTCCCACAGTCCCCAGACGGATACCGCGGAACTCGACTGGCGCCCCTGGCTGCAAGCCACGTACAGAGTCCTTAAAGAACATCAGGTAGTCAATGTGATCGGTATAGAGCGCATCCTGAATACTTTTTTGATCGTCAAACAGCCTGAAGGCGGTTTTCTCCGCCACCGGTTGTCCGAGATCCATGCCTTCCGGCACGTCGAAACTGACGCCCCCGCCAAACAGCGTGGTGAGCGATCCCATTTCAACGCGCATACCCGCAGAGGTTAGATCCACCGCGATCCCGCTGTCTTTCCAGAAGCGAACGTTGCTGGTCACCAGGCGGTCATTAGGCGCATTGATAAAAAGCTGATAGCTGATGGTCCGTTTTTGCGGATCGAAGGTGCTTGTTTCAACCGAACCGACACGATACCCACGGAACAACACCGGATCGCCCGGCGAGAGCTGGCCCGCTTTTTTGCTGTCCAAAATAACGCGGATCCCTTTTGCATCCGGCGGCGCAAGCGGCGGTGAATCCAGCAGCTGATAGTCTGCTGGCTGGATACCTTTGCTGCCGGGCTGGAGTTCAATGTAAGCCCCTGAGAGCAACGTCCCTAAACCGCTGATGCCTTCTCTTCCGACCTGAGGTTTCACCACCCAAAAAACGGAATCTTCATGGAGCAGTTTTTCCATGCCGGCATTCAGGCGAGCCTTGATTTCAACATGGGTTAAATCATCGGTCAGGGTCGCGCTTTCGACGACGCCCACATCCACACTGCGGCTCTTGATGGTGGTTTTCCCGCCCTCAATCCCCTCTGCATTGGTGGTGATGAGCGTCACTTCCGGTCCCTGATGGCTGTAATGATAAAACAGGATCCATGCTCCGATCAGCGCGGTCACGATGGGGAAAATCCACACCGGCGACCAGTTTCTGACCTTCTGCACTTTAGCCTCTCCACTTTTATTTTCCATGCTCTTACTCTTCCTCATGGCTTGAATCTGGCTCACGATCCCACGATAAACGAGGGTCGAAGGTCATGGCCGCAAACATGGTCATAATGACGACCAACGCAAACATCAGCGCTCCCATAGCGGGATAAATACTCATCAGCCCTCCCATACGCACCAGCGCAGAGAGAACCGCAATCACGAACACGTCAATCATTGACCAGCGACCAACAAATTCCACGACCTCATAAATCAGATGCATGCGCTCACTGTCACGCTTACCGTGCCCTTTTGCATCCCAGCAAAGCCAGGCAATGGCAATCATCTTCAAGGTCGGGACCATAATACTGGCGAGAAATATGACCCCTGCAACAGGATATGATCCCTCGCTCCACAGCAAAATTACCCCGGCAAGGATGGTCGAGGGCATTCTGTCGCCAAGCAGATCGGTGATCATGATTGGCAATATATTGGCGGGCAGATAGAGCATGATGGAAGTCACCAGCAGCGCCATGGTCCATTGCAGGCTATTTTTTCGCCGCACGTGACCTTTTGTTTCACAGCGCGGGCACACCTCGACCTCCGCTGGCAGCACGGCGGTGCAGCAGGAGCAGGAGCGAAGCCCCTGACGAATACCCGGTACGCCCACCTTTACCGTCCGCGAAAGCGTCGGGGCCGGGGCGATATCGTCCCAGGCCCAGCGTCGGTCCACGCACTGGAACGCGCGCAGTTGCAGCACGCAATACAGACACCAGGGAATAAAGCTGCTGCCAATCCCCACGTCGCCGTAGGCCATCAACTTCACGAAGCTGACCAGGATGCCTGCCAGAAAAATTTCCGCCATCCCCCAGCTTTTCAGCTGGAACAGGATCCGCGCGAGTTTGATTTTAAGGGCGGTAGGCATCCTGACGCGGTTGACCAGCAAAAGAATGACCACCAGGCAAAAAGCCGGGACTATCTGAACGAACAGAAGAAAGAAGGTGCCAAGGCTGGCGTAATTTTCCGAGAACATCACGCCTGGAATTTCCAGTAAATCCACCTGGCTTGTCATCCCGCCCACTTTCATAGAGATGAAAGGGAAGAGATTGGAGAGCAGTAACATGAACAGGGCTGCCAGCGCGTAAGCCGTAGGACGCTGCCTTGGCGCGTCCCACTCGGTCGTCAGCGTAGCTCCGCAGCGCGGGCAGGCAGCCTTATGTCCGTGACCAAGCTCTGGCAACGCCACGAGCATATCGCATTGCGAGCATAATATATGCCGATCGGCACGGTGCTGGTCACACATAGATTATCCCTGTTATGCGCCGTTTTTCAGAGACTCAAGGTACTCCCAGCGCTCAAAAGCTTCTTCCAGCGCCTGCTCGGCCTGGGAGAGTTCAGCCAATACTTTCTGAGTATAGTCGTGAGGCTGCGTAAAGAATGACGCATCCGCGACCTGAATTTGCAGTGCTTCCAGCGCCGCTTCCAGTTCTTCCAGACGCTGCGGCAGCCCTTCCAGCTCGCGCTGCAAGTTATAGCTCATTTTAGCTGGAGATTTTTTGGCACTTTCTGCTTTTGCAACAGCAGGTTCGGCGACATTTTTGGTCTTCGCCTGTTTTTGCACCATCGACTGCGCTTGCTGACCACGCGCGTCATGATAGCCGCCCACATATTGCCCGATGCGTCCTTCACCTTCGAAGATCCAGCACTCGGTCACGGTGTTATCGACAAACTGACGATCGTGGCTGACCAGCATCACAGTTCCCTGATAACCATCAATCAACTCTTCCAGCAGTTCCAGCGTTTCGACATCCAGATCGTTGGTCGGTTCATCGAGAATCAGTAAGTTACTGGGTTTCAGGAACAGGCGCGCCAGCAAAAGACGGTTACGCTCACCGCCGGACAGCGCGCGCACAGGCGTCAGGGCGCGTTTCGGGTGGAACAGGAAGTCCTGAAGGTAGCCCAGCACGTGACGCGGCTTGCCGTTAACCATCACCTCCTGTTTACCCTCTGCGAGGTTATCCATCACCGTACGGTCCGGATCCAGCTCTGCGCGGTGCTGGTCGAAGTACGCCACTTCCAGTTTAGTACCGCAGTGAATGCGACCGCTGTCGGCCTGTAACTGGCCCAGCATCAGCTTCAACAGCGTGGTTTTGCCGCAGCCGTTTGGACCGATAAGCGCAATTTTGTCGCCGCGCTGAACCTGAGCGGAGAAATCGTTCACCAGCACTTTGCCGTCAACCGAATAATTCACGTTCTCCATTTCGAAGACAATCTTGCCCGAGCGGGACGCCTCTTCCACCTGCATTTTGGCGCTGCCCATAACTTCGCGGCGTTCGCTACGTTCGCGGCGCATCGCCTTCAGGGCACGAACCCGGCCTTCGTTACGGGTACGACGCGCCTTGATGCCCTGACGGATCCAGACCTCTTCCTGCGCCAGCTTGCGGTCGAATTCGGCGTTTTGCAGCTCTTCAACGCGCAGATTCTCTTCTTTTTCCAGCAGATAGGTATCGTAATCGCCAGGATAGGTCACCAGCTTGCCGCGGTCGAGGTCGACAATGCGCGTGGCCATATTGCGGATGAACGAACGGTCGTGCGAGATGAAGATAATGGTGCCGCTAAAGGTTTTCAGGAACCCTTCCAGCCAGTCAATCGCTTCGATATCCAGGTGGTTCGTCGGTTCGTCCAGCAGCAGTACCTTAGGCCCGCTCACCAGGGCACGTCCCAGCGCGGCTTTACGCAGCCAGCCGCCAGAGAGCGCCGACAGCTCCATATCCGCTTCCAGGCCAAGCTGAGCCAGCACTTCGTTAATGCGGTTTTCCAGCTGCCACAGGCCGTGGTGATCGAGCATCTCCTGCACTTTTGCCAGCTCGTTGAGATTCTTGTCGCTTGGATCGGTCATCACCAGATGCGAAATCTCGTGGTAGCGCTTGAGGTATTCCGCCTGCTCTGAAATCCCTTCGGCCACGAAATCGTACACGCTGCCGGTAACGTTACGCGGCGGATCTTGTTGCAGGCGAGAGACGATCAGATCCTGCTCGTAAACAATACGCCCATCATCCAGCCCCTGCTCACGGTTGAGGATTTTCATCAGCGTCGATTTACCCGCGCCGTTACGGCCCACCAGACAGACGCGCTCGTTATCTTCGATATGCAGCTCTGCGTTATCGAGAAGCGGTGCGTCGCTGAAAGAGAGCCACGCGCCATGCATACTAATTAAAGACATTTATTTTTCCTTTCAGACCGCGGAGATCAGCCAGCAGTTATGAATTTGACGGTTACGGGCAAAGTCCTGAGACAGCGTTTTTTGGCTGATTTCTTGTGCTTTCAGTCCCAGTTCGGCCAGGCCGTCGTGATCCATGCGGAATCCGCGCTTGTTGTTCGAGAACATAATGGTGCCGCCTTTACGCAGCAGACGCTTCAGGTCGGTCATCAGGCGCAGGTGATCGCGTTGAACATCAAAGCTATCCTCCATACGCTTGGAGTTAGAGAAGGTTGGCGGATCGATGAAGATCAGATCGAACTGCTCGTCGGTGTCACGCAGCCAACCCAGCACGTCGGCCTGTAGCAGACGATGCTGCCGACCGGTTAAGCCGTTAAGACGCAGGTTGCGCTCTGCCCACTCCAGATAGGTACGGGACATATCTACCGTGGTGGTGCTACGCGCCCCGCCAAGCCCCGCATGAACGCTGGCGCTGCCGGTGTAGGAGAACAGGTTCAGGAAGTCTTTGCCCTTGCTCATCTGGCCCAGCATACGGCGGGCGATACGGTGGTCGAGGAACAGGCCGGTATCGAGGTAGTCGGTCAGGTTTACCCACAGGCGAGCGTTATATTCGCCCACTTCGATGAAGTCGCCCTTCTCGCCCATCTTCTGATACTGGTTTTTGCCTTTCTGACGCTCGCGGGTTTTCAGCACCAGCTTGTTAGGCGAAATGCCGAGTACGGCGATGGTAGCCGCAATCACGTCCAGCATACGCTGACGCGCTTTTTGCGCATCGATGGTTTTCGGCGGAGCGTATTCCTGAACCACCACCCAGTCCGCATAGCGGTCAACCGCCACGTTGTATTCCGGCAGATCAGCGTCGTACAGGCGATAACATTCAATGCCTTCCTGCTTCGCCCACTTCTCAAATTTTTTCAAATTCTTGCGCAGGCGGTTGGCGTAGTCTTCCGCCACGCCGGACGGTTTACTGTCCGCTGCAATCTCTGCCAGATGGTAGTTTTTCTGCACGCAGTCCAGCGGGCCGTTTTTCGCCTTGAACTGGCGATCTGCACGCAGTTGCAGGCAGCTCAGCAGTTCCGGCGAGGCGCTAAACAGAGAAAGATTCCAGCCGCCGAAATGCGCCTTCATGTTGCGCCCCAGCAGGCTGTGCAGGGCAATCAGCGCCGGCTCGCTGCCCAGACGCTCACCGTACGGCGGGTTGCTGATAACAGTACCGTACGGGCCTTTTGGCAGCGGATTGGTCAGGTTCGCCACATCCTTAACGTCAAAGGTCACCAGCTCACCGATCCCGGCACGGCGGGCGTTGCTGCGCGCGCGCTCAATTACCCGCGCGTCGCTGTCCGAACCGTAAAAGCGAGACGTGTACTCCGCCAGCCCCTTACGCGCGCGGGTCTGCGCGTCGTCTTTAACCTCTTTCCAGATGGCTTCATCGTGCTGCGCCCAGCCTTTAAAGCCCCACTGTCCACGATGCAACCCTGGCGCACGGTCGGTGGCCAGCATCGCGGCCTCAATTAGCAGCGTACCGGAACCGCACATCGGATCGAGCAGCGGCGTACCTGGCTGCCAGCCGGAGCGCATCACGATCGCGGCGGCCAGGGTCTCTTTGATTGGCGCCATGCCGGTGCGATCGCGGTAGCCTCGCAGGTGCAGGCCCGCCCCGCTCAGATCCAGGGAGATGCTCGCCGTGTCGCCGTTAAGCCAGACGTTGATGCGCAGATCCGGGTTTTCACGGTCAACGTTCGGACGTTCTTTATTACGACGCGTGAAGCAGTCCACAATGGCGTCTTTGACGCGCAGGGCACCGTACTGGCTGTTGCGGATCTCGTCGTTGACGCCGTTGAAATGCACCGCAAAGGTGGCATCCGGCGTGAAGATCTCTGTCCAGTCGATCATCTGTACGCCGGTGTAGAGATCAAGATCGCTGTAGACCTTGCACTCTTTCATCGGCAGCATGATGCGCGACGCCAGACGGCTCCACATCAGGCTCTGGTAAATAAGCCGCGTGTCGCCCTCAAAATGGACACCACCCTGAACCACCTGGCACTCTTTCGCGCCCAGGCCTTCCAGTTCAGTTTTTAACAGCTCTTCCAGCCCACGGGCCGTACTGGCAAACAGAGAATTCATATCGTCACTTTTACTCATAGAAAATTGTCGCGCATTATAGCTAATATGACGTGTATGTCATAAAGTTGAAGGCTTATTTCTTTTGCGGGAGTGTGCAGTGGCGACGTTATCAAGGCTTTTTATTCATCCGGTGAAATCCATGCGCGGCATCGGCGTGACCCACGCGCTGGCCGATATGAGCGGCTTCGCTTTCGATCGCATTTTTATGGTCACCGAGCCTGACGGTACGTTCATCACCGCGCGCCAGTTCCCGCAGATGGTTCGCTTTACCCCTGCCCCGCTTCATGACGGTTTGCATTTGACCGCACCGGACGGCTCAAGCGTGGTTGTCCGCTTTGCTGATTTTGCGACCGTCGATGCGCCAACGGAAGTATGGGGGAATCATTTTACCGCGCGTATCGCGCCGGACGCTATAAACCAGTGGCTAAGCGGCTTTTTCTCCCGCGACGTTCAACTGCGCTGGGTTGGACCCGCGCTGACCCGTCGCGTAAAACGCCACGACGCGGTACCCCTCTCCTTCGCGGATGGTTTTCCCTTCCTGCTGACCAGCGAGGCCTCGCTGCGTGATCTACAGCGCCGCTGCAAAGCCAGCGTGCAGATGGAGCAGTTCCGTCCAAATCTGGTGGTGACCGGCGCGGATGCCTGGGATGAAGATACCTGGAAAGTCATCCGCATCGGCAGCGTTATTTTTGATGTCGTGAAGCCGTGCAGCCGCTGTATTTTCACCACCGTCAGCCCGGAGAAAGGCGAGAAACACCCTTCCGGCGAACCGCTGAAAACCTTGCAGTCATTTCGTACCGCGCAGGATAAGGGTGATGTCGACTTCGGCCAGAACCTGATCCCCCGCTCAAGCGGCGTGATCCGCGTGGGCGACGAGGTCGAAATTCTGACTCGCGGGCCTGCACGAGTGTACGGCGCAGGCCAGCAAGAAGACATGGCCGCCCCTGAGACAAACGCCGCCGCTGCGGTGGATATTCACTGGGAAGGCAAGGTCATTCGAGGCAATAATCAGCAGGTGCTACTGGAGCAGCTGGAGCAGGCAGGGATCCGCGTACCGTATTCCTGTCGCGCGGGGATCTGCGGATGCTGTCGCATTAAACTGGTCGATGGGGAAGTGAGTGCCCTGAAGAAATCTGCGATTGGCAAAGATGGCACGATCCTGTGCTGTAGCTGTGTGCCAAAAACGAGCGTACAACTCGAAGCTTAAACCGCCTGCTCGAGGCTGAAGGCATCGACGCGCAGCTGTGGCTTCAGCCTGTCATTCATCACTTTTATAGCGTCGCCTAACTGCATCACTCGCCCGGCAATGGTCACGCCGGGTTGCGCCAGCAGGCAGAGCGCGGCGTTTTCACCGGGTTCAACCACCAGCAAATTCACCTCTTCTTCGGTATCGCTCAGATTGACGCTTGCCGCATCGCCGATAGCCGGAGTCCAGCTCATGCCGTGCGCGAGGAAATGCCAGCTTTTCGGCATTTGTGGTTTCAGGAAACGGATCGCCACCAGCGCATTTAGTACCAGTTCAGCGCGCTGTTCTTTGGAGAGATCGAAGTCGCGGCATTTTTCTTCGAAAGAGAAATAGAGCGCAGCGTCGTCAACGCAAAAGCCTGAAGGAGCAAACGCGTCTGGGGTTAACATTCGGCGCGCAAAACGAGAACGAAACAACATGCCATTGGCTAAGTCGAGCATCATGCGGTCATGCTCTTCACAAAAATACCAGCGCCAGTTATCGTCAGGTTTAATTCGCATGCTTCTCTCCCGTCCCCAAAACGTCCTGTACTAAAAATGTCCTGTTTGCCGCTTCGCTTATAACATTAGTAATAAAAGACTATAATGTCTAAATAAGCAACAATGACGGAATATAAAACAACCAGGGCTGGAAATAAAGCCCTGGTTGTCTGATTAAGAGAAAAGATTAGATATGCGTGACGATTTCTTTAATCAACGGCGGCCCTTTGAAAATAAAGCCGGAATAAATTTGCACCAGTGATGCACCTGCCGCCATCTTCTCACGTGCAGCGATGACGGAATCAATGCCGCCCACGCCTATAATCGGCAGCTGGCCTTTTAATTCCGCAGACAGTGCGCGAATAATTTCGGTACTCTTTAATTGAACCGGACGTCCGCTTAAACCACCCGCTTCGTCACAGTTTTTCATTCCCTGAACGAGAGAACGGTCGAGCGTTGTATTGGTCGCAATCACACCGTCAATATTATGGCGAACTAAACTGTCGGCAACCTGGATCAATTCTTCAACCGAAAGATCCGGGGCGATCTTAACCGCGACCGGGACATATTTATGGTGGATCGCCTGTAGCGCCATTTGTTTATTTTTAATGGCGCTCAGAAGATCGTCGAGCGCTTCGCCATATTGTAATGAACGCAGCCCTGGGGTGTTAGGCGATGATATATTCACCGCAATATAACCCGCATAGGCATAGACTTTTTCCATACAAATCAGATAGTCATCTTTACCCTGCTCGACCGGCGTGTCTTTATTTTTGCCGATATTAATACCCAGCACGCCATCAAAATGGGCTTTTTTTACGTTCTCAACCAGACGATCGACGCCAAGGTTATTAAAGCCCATGCGGTTGATCAGCCCCTCGGCTTCAACCAGGCGGAAGAGACGCGGCTTGTCATTTCCCGGCTGCGGGCGCGGCGTCACCGTCCCGATTTCGATTGCGCCAAAGCCCATCGCACCGAGCGCATCAATGCATTCGCCATTTTTATCCAGACCGGCCGCCAGGCCCAGTGGATTTTTGAACGTCAGGCCCATGCACTGAACGGGTTTTTCCGGCACGTTTTGACGCACCAGCGTGGCCAGAGGCGTCCCTGTAATACGGCGTAACTGCTGAAATGTAAATTCATGAGCGCGCTCAGGATCGAGCTGGAAAAGGGCTTTACGAACGAAGGGGTAGTACATGAACTCTCCTGGATTCCCGGTGTGCAAACCGGGAGGGGATTATGTGCGATCCCGCCCGGAAAGGGAATTGACCTGTGGCAAAAAAAGCCGTTTAAAACGCAATCGTTTACTTATTGGCAAGCTTCTTATGCATTTTTCAGCATTCATCCTGAGGATAAATCATTTAGTGGAATAACCACGTAATGTCACACTCCTGAAAATTGTTATTAATGTTAGATAAAAGCAAACAATTAGTTATAAGGAGCAACCATGCGCGTCATTACTCTGGCCGGAAGCCCACGCTTCCCCTCTCGCTCCAGCGCTCTGCTGGAATACGCTCGCGAAAAGCTTAATGCTCTGGATGTGGAAGTGTGCCACTGGAATTTACACAATTTCGCGCCTGAAGATCTGCTCTACGCCCGTTTCGACAGCCCGGCGCTGAAAACCTTGATCGAACAGTTTAAGAGTGCTGACGGGCTGATCGTCGCGACACCGATTTATAAAGCCTCTTTTTCCGGCGCGCTGAAAACGCTGCTCGATCTGCTGCCCGAACGCGCGCTGGACGGCAAGGTCGTCCTGCCGCTGGCCACGGGCGGCACAGTCGCCCATTTGCTGGCGGTAGATTATGCCCTCAAGCCGGTTCTGAACGCGCTAAAAGCCCAGGAGATCCTGCATGGCGTGTTCGCTGACGACTCACAGGTGATTGATTATCAACATAAACCGCATTTTACGCCGAACCTGCAAACCCGCCTCGACGGCGCGCTTGAAACCTTCTGGCATGCCCTGAACCGCCGGGATCGTCACGCAGCGGCAAGTCATCAATCACAAGGAGTGGCCCATGTTTAAAACCGTTACCCGTATCGGGCTGGCAGGTCTGCTGGCAGTGGCGTCACTGGCTCAGGCGGCGGAGACCACGCCGGAGAGCCTGCGTATCGGTTATCAGAAAGGCAGCGTCAGCATGGTGCTGGCGAAAAGCCATGCACTGCTGGAGACGCGCTTTCCGGAAACCACGTTTTCCTGGGTCGAGTTCCCCGCCGGACCACAAATGCTGGAGGCGCTGAACGTCGGGAGTATTGATTTAGGCAGCACCGGCGATATCCCGCCTATCTTTGCTCAGGCTGCCGGGGCGGATCTGGTTTACGTTGGCGTTGAACCCGCCAAGCCGAAGGCAGAGGTGATCCTGGTACCGGAAAACAGCGATATTAAACGCGTCGCCGATCTTAAAGGCCATAAGGTTGCTTTCCAGAAAGGTTCCAGCTCGCACAACCTGCTGCTGCGCGCGTTGCAGGAAGCCGGCCTTAAATTCACCGATATCCAGCCCGTTTACCTGACGCCTGCCGATGCGCGCGCGGCGTTTCAGCAGAAGAACGTCGATGCCTGGGCAATCTGGGATCCGTACTACTCCGCCGCGCTGTTGCAGGGCGGGGTAAGGGTGCTGAAAGACGGCACCATCCTGAAGCAGACCGGTTCGTTCTACCTGGCGGCACGTCCGTACGCAGAGAAAAATGGCGCCTTTATTCAGCAGGTGCTGGATACCTTTACCCAGGCCGATGCACTGACCCAGAGCCAGCGTCAGCAGAGCATCACGTTGCTGGCAAAAACCATGGGCTTACCTGAACCGGTGATCGCCACATATCTTGATCATCGTCCACCCACCACCATTGCGCCAGTTAACGCTCACGTTGCCGCGCTTCAGCAGCAAACGGCCGATCTCTTTTATCAAAACCGCCTGGTTCCAAAGCAGGTGAATATTCGCGAACGCATCTGGCAACCCGCAAGCATTGAAGGAAAAAAATCATGAGTCTGAATCTTTTCTGGTTTTTACCCACCCACGGTGATGGACACTATCTTGGTACAGAAGAAGGCGCCCGCCCGGTCGATCACGGCTATCTACAGCAGATCGCCCAGGCGGCAGACCGCATCGGTTTTACCGGGGTGCTGATCCCGACGGGCCGCTCATGTGAGGATGCGTGGCTGGTTGCCGCATCCATGATCCCCGTCACCCAGCGCCTGAAGTTCCTGGTAGCCTTGCGCCCGAGCGTGGTGTCGCCCACCGTCGCGGCGCGCCAGGCCGCAACGCTGGACAGGCTGTCCAACGGACGCGCGCTGTTCAACCTGGTGACGGGCAGCGATCCGCAGGAGCTGGCGGGCGACGGCGTCTTTCTCGATCATACCGAGCGTTATGAAGCTTCCGCGGAGTTCACCCGCGTCTGGCGCCGTCTGCTGGAAGGGGAAACCGTTACCTTCGAAGGAAAACATATCCACGTTCGCGATGCGAAGCTCTACTTCCCGCCGGTACAGCAGCCGCGCCCTCCCCTCTATTTCGGCGGATCGTCTGACGTGGCGCAGGCGCTGGCGGCCGAGCAGGTCGATCTCTATCTGACCTGGGGCGAGCCCCCGGAGCTGGTTAAAGAGAAAATTGCCCAGGTACGCGCTAAAGCCGCAGAACATGGTCGTAAGGTACGCTTCGGTATCCGCCTGCACGTGCTTGTGCGCGAAACCAATGAAGAAGCCTGGCAGGCCGCTGATCGCCTGATTTCCCATCTGGACGACGAGACCATCGCAAAGGCGCAGGCCGCGTTTGCCAAAACCGACTCCGTCGGGCAGCACCGAATGGCCTCCCTGCACAACGGCAAGCGCGAGAATCTGGAGATCAGCCCAAACCTGTGGGCCGGTGTGGGACTGGTGCGCGGAGGCGCCGGTACGGCGCTGGTAGGCGACGGTCCCACCGTGGCGGCACGCATTAATGAATACGCCGAGCTGGGGATCGACAGTTTTATTCTCTCCGGCTATCCGCATCTGGAAGAGGCGTACAAGGTGGGTGAACTGCTGTTCCCGCATCTGGATGTCGCTATCCCGGAAATTCCCCAGCCGCGTCAGCTTCAGTTGCAGGGCGAAGCCGTGGCGAACGCGTTTATTCCGAGAAAAGTCGCGCAAAGCTAAGGAGCCGCCATGTCTGCAATCGCACAAAAATGGCTGCTGCGCGCCGCGCCGTGGTTTCTGCCCGTCGGCATTGTCCTCGTCTGGCAGTTGGCGTCGACAACCGGCTGGCTGTCCAGCCGCATTTTGCCCTCGCCGGAGGGCGTTGTGGAAGCGTTCTGGACGCTCAGCGCCAGCGGTGAGCTGTGGCAGCATCTGGCTATCAGCTCCTGGCGCGCCGTCATCGGCTTTTCGATTGGCGGCAGCATCGGCCTGACCCTGGGGCTCATCAGCGGCCTGTCCCGCTGGGGCGAGCGGCTGCTGGATACCTCCGTTCAGATGCTGCGTAACGTGCCGCATCTGGCGCTGATCCCGCTGGTTATCCTGTGGTTTGGCATTGACGAGAGCGCCAAAATCTTCCTCGTGGCGCTGGGGACGTTGTTCCCGATTTATATCAATACCTGGCATGGGATCCGCAATATCGATCGCGGGCTGGTTGAGATGGCCCGCAGCTATGGCCTGTCGGGTTTTGCTCTGTTTATCCATGTGATCCTGCCGGGCGCCCTGCCCTCCATTATGGTCGGCGTACGTTTTGCGCTCGGCCTGATGTGGCTCACACTGATCGTGGCGGAAACCATTTCAGCTAACTCCGGCATTGGTTATCTGGCGATGAACGCCCGCGAGTTCCTGCAAACGGACGTGGTGGTGGTTGCCATTATCCTTTACGCCCTGCTCGGCAAACTGGCGGACGTCAGCGCCCAGTGGCTGGAACGTAGCTGGCTGCGCTGGAACCCGGCCTATACCGCTCAGGAGGCGAAAGCATGAATACTGCACGACTGAACCAGGGGACACCGTTACTGCTGAACGGCGTGACCAAACGCTACGGCAAAAACACCATTCTGAATGCACTGGATCTGCATATCCCCGCCGGACAGTTTGTGGCCGTTGTCGGGCGCAGCGGCGGCGGCAAGAGTACGCTGCTACGGCTGCTGGCCGGACTGGAAGCCCCCAACGGCGGCGACATTCTGGCGGGCACCACGCCGCTTTCGAATATTCAGGACGATACCCGCATGATGTTCCAGGACGCGCGCCTGCTGCCGTGGAAATCGGTTATCGACAATGTCGGGCTAGGCCTTAAAGGCAGCTGGCGCGATGAAGCCCGCCAGGCGCTGGCCGCCGTTGGGCTTGAAAATCGCGCCGATGAATGGCCTGCTGCCCTTTCGGGTGGACAGAAGCAGCGCGTGGCGCTGGCGCGCGCGCTGATTCATCGTCCCGGCCTGCTGCTGCTTGATGAACCGCTCGGCGCCCTCGACGCCCTGACGCGGATCGAGATGCAGGATTTGATTGAATCGCTCTGGAAGGCGCACGGCTTTACGGTGCTGCTGGTGACGCATGACGTCAGCGAAGCCGTGGCGATGGCCGACCGGGTGCTGTTAATAGAAGAGGGAAAAATCGGGCTGGATCTGATGGTGGATATTCCACGCCCTCGCCGGGTGGGGTCAGCGAGACTGGCGGAGCTGGAGGCGGAAGTGCTGGATAGAGTGATGAAACGTGGAGTGAGTGAACGGGCATTGATTAAGGCTAATGCCTGATGCCCTCTCCCTGTGGGAGAGGGAGAAAACCGATGCCCCGCTACTCCACGTAGGCCCGGTAAGCGTAGCGCCACCGGGCTTTTTTTTACATCAGGCCAGCGCCTTTGCAATCTTCTCGTACAGATCGCCAGACAGGTTTTCCAGCCCTTTCAGTTGCTCAAGCGCGGCGCGCATTTTCGCCTGGCGCTGCGCATCGTAGCGTTTCAGGCGGATCAGCGGCTCAATCAGACGAGACGCCACCTGCGGGTTACGGCTGTTCAGCTCGGTCAGCATTTCAACCATGAACTGATATCCGCTGCCGTCTTCGGCGTGGAACGCGGCCGGGTTGCTGCTGGCAAACGCGCCAATCAGCGAGCGGACGCGGTTCGGGTTGCTCATAGTGAACGAACGGTGCTTCAGCAGGCTGCGTACGTTGCTGAGCACATCGGCTGCCGGGCTGGTGGCCTGAAGGATGAACCACTTGTCCATTACCAGACCATCCTGATACCACCTGTCGTCGTACTCCTGCATCAGCGCATCGCGGCACGGCAGCTCGGCGGCAACGCTTGCAGACAGTGCGGCCAGCGCATCCGTCATGTTATCGGCCTCGTGGTACTGCTTACTCACCAGCGTGTTCGCCAGCTCTGACTCACCAAACGCCAGATAGCGCAGGCAGGTATTGCGCAGGGTACGCTTGCCGATATCCGCATGCTCCACGCGGTAGGCGTCCAGCTTGTTGGCGTTGTAAATCGCCAGGAACTCGTCCGCCAGCTCGGTCGCCAGCGTGCGGGTCAGCGCTTCACGCACCGCCACGATCGCAATCGGATCGATGATGTCAAACAGCTCGGCGATTTCAGTCGCGGACGGCAGCGTCAAAATTTCAGCCGCCAGCGCCGGGTCAATTTTCTCATCCAGCAGGATGGCACGGAAGGCGTCTGCCACATGAACCGGCAGCGTCAGCGGCTGGCCCTGCTGGTAACGGTTCACGTTCAGCTTGATGTAGGTCGCCAGCAGGCTTTGTGCCGCATCCCAGCGCGAGAAATCGTTGCGCGCGTGACGCATCAGGAACGTCAGCTGCTGATCGCTCCACTTGTACTCGAGTTTAACCGGCGCGGAAAACTCGCACAGCAGTGCAGGAACGGGCTGGAAATAGACGTTATCGAAGATAAAGGTCTGCTCTGCCTGGGTCACGTTCAGTACGTTGTGCACCGGATGACCGCCCTTTTGTAACGGGATCACGTTGCCTTCGTTGTCGTACAGCTCAACGCTGAACGGAATGTGCAGCGGATATTTCTCTTCCTGCTCGGCCGTAGGCGGCGTGCGCTGGCTGATGGTCAGCGTGTACTGCTCGGTTTCCGGGTTGTAGTCGTCTTTGACGGTCACAATCGGCGTGCCGGCCTGGCTGTACCAGCGGCGGAAGTGCGAGAGATCCACGTTAGACGCGTCTTCCATCGCCTGGACGAAGTCGTCGCAGGTGGCCGCACTGCCGTCGTGGCGTTCGAAGTAGAGCTGCATCCCTTTCTGGAAGTTCTCTTCACCCAGCAGGGTGTGGATCATGCGGATAATTTCAGCGCCTTTTTCATACACCGTCAGGGTGTAGAAGTTATTCATCTCGATGACTTTATCCGGGCGGATCGGGTGCGCCATTGGGCTGGCGTCTTCTGCGAACTGGAGGCCACGCATGGTACGCACGTTATTGATGCGGTTCACCGCCCGCGATCCCAGATCGGAGCTGAACTCCTGATCGCGGAAAACGGTTAAGCCCTCTTTCAGACTCAGCTGGAACCAGTCGCGGCAGGTGACGCGGTTCCCGGTCCAGTTGTGGAAATACTCGTGGCCGATAACGCGTTCAATATCGAGGTAATCTTTATCCGTTGCGGTATCGGTGCGCGCCAGCACGTATTTGGAGTTAAAGATGTTAAGACCCTTATTCTCCATCGCGCCCATGTTGAAGAAATCGACAGCCACGATCATATAAATGTCGAGGTCATATTCGAGACCAAAGCGTGTTTCATCCCACTTCATGGAGTTAATGAGGGAGGTCATTGCCCACGGCGCGCGGTCGAGGTTGCCACGATCGACGAACAGCTCCAGCGCGACTTCACGGCCAGAACGCGTTTTGAAGGTGTCGCGCAGAACATCGAAATCTCCCGCCACCAGCGCAAACAGATAGCATGGTTTCGGGAACGGATCCTGCCACTGCACCCAGTGACGGCCGTTCTCAAGTTCCCCTTCGCCAATACGGTTGCCGTTGGAGAGCAGGTACGGGTACAGCGTTTTGTCGGCAATAATTTTAGTGGTAAAGCGCGCCAGCACGTCCGGACGATCCAGATACCAGGTAATGTGGCGGAAACCCTCGGCTTCACACTGGGTGCACAGGGCCACGCCTGACTGGTAAAGCCCTTCCAGCGCGGTATTGGCGGCGGGGCTGATTTCATTCACGATGCGCAGCGTAAAGCGTTCCGGCAGGTTGTCGATGACCAGCTGGTTGCCTTCTTCTTTATAGTCTGACCAGGCTTCATCATTAATATGCAGGGAAACCAGCGTCAGGTCTTCACCATCCAGACGCAGCGGCACGGCTGTCGCGCTCTGGCGCGTCACCTGGCTTACCGCCGTCACGACGGTTTTTGTGGCATCCAGGTCGAAGGTCAGATCGATATCGCTTATCAGGTATTCCGGCGCACGGTAGTCGTGGCGGTATTTAGCTTGTGGCTGTTGTGTCATAGAAAACCTTATGCATCGTTTGTCGAGTAACGATTCAATATATTCCTGTTGTGTAAAACACGCTATGCAGAATGTTCATCTTTTCAGGCACAACGCCCTTTTTAGCTACATTTTTGTAACACAGGGCACGAAATGTTCTCGACCATAAAGAGTGCTTATGTTGTGATCGGGGTTCAATAAATCACTAAACAGGGTATACTCCGGAGTTGTTTATTGTACTAAACGCTCCCGTGAGAGGATGCTACAGCGCACCTATGACTCAATTCGCTTCTCCGGTTCTGCATACGTTGCTGGATACCGATGCGTACAAGCTGCATATGCAGCAAGCCGTGTTTCACCACTATCATGATGTTCATGTTGCGGCGGAATTTCGCTGCCGGGGTGACGACTTGCTGGGTATCTACGCAGATTCCATTCGTGAACAGGTCGATGCCATGCAGCATCTGGCGCTCACCGATGACGAATATCAATGGCTTTCTGGCCTGCCTTTCTTTAAAGCGGACTATCTGAACTGGCTGCGCGACTTCCGCTATAAGCCGGAACAGGTCACCGTCACCAATGATAACGGCAAGCTGGACATTCGCCTGACCGGTCCGTGGCGCGAAGTGATCATGTGGGAAGTGCCGCTTCTGGCAGTGATCAGCGAGCTGGCCCACCGCTATCGCTCCCCTGAAACCGGTGTGACGCAGGCCGTTGCCGCTCTGGAAAATAAACTCGTTGAGTTTAACCAGCTGACCGAAGGGCTGGATATGTCCCGCTTCCGTCTGATGGACTTTGGCACGCGCCGCCGCTTCTCTCGCGAGGTTCAGGAAGCTATCGTCAGACGTCTGCAACAGGAGCCGTGGTTCGTTGGCACCAGTAACTACGATCTGGCGCGTCGTCTTGATTTAACGCCGATGGGCACCCAGGCGCACGAATGGTTCCAGGCGCACCAGCAGATCAGCCCAGACCTCGCCAACAGCCAGCGCGCCGCCCTCGCCGCGTGGCTTGATGAATACCCGGATCGGCTGGGTATTGCCCTTACCGACTGCATTACCATGGACGCGTTCCTGCGTGACTTTGGCCCTGAGTTTGCCGAACGCTACCAGGGGTTACGCCATGATTCCGGGGATCCGGTTGAATGGGGTGAGAAAGCCATTGCCCATTACGAAAAGCTGGGTATTGACCCAATGAGTAAGGTGCTGGTCTTCTCCGATAACCTTGACCTGGCGAAAGCCATCGACCTTTACCGTCACTTCTCTTCCCGGGTGAACCTGAGTTTTGGGATTGGTACGCGGTTAACCTGCGATATTCCTCAGGTGAAACCGCTGAACATCGTTATAAAACTGGTGGAATGTAACGGTAAGCCGGTCGCGAAGCTCTCCGACAGCCCGGGCAAAACCATCTGCCATGATAAAGCGTTTGTTCGCGCATTACGCAAAGCCTTCGATCTGCCTCAGGTCAAAAAAGCCAGTTAACCGCTTCGGGGGAGCCTTCATGGCTCCCTTCTCTTATTTATTTCTTATTTCTTCTCTCAAGACGGTGAAATTTACTTGTCTGATAGCGGATGGCAGGTAACATAGATATCCCCCCAATAAGGGCGGACAAGTGTTTATTTTTTCCGACTATTAACAGAGAGAATATTATGAGCGTTGTGCCTGTAGCCGACGTACTCCAGGGCCGTGTCGCCGTTGACCAGGAGGTCACCGTGCGCGGATGGGTGCGTACTCGCCGAGATTCTAAAGCTGGCATCTCCTTCCTCGCCGTCTATGACGGTTCCTGCTTTGATCCTGTACAGGCCGTCATTAATAATTCTCTGCCCAATTACAATGATGACGTTCTGCACCTGACAACAGGCTGTTCCGTGATCGTCACCGGTGTTGTGGTGGCCTCTCCGGGCCAGGGTCAGAGCTACGAAATTCAGGCGACCTCGGTGGAAGTGACCGGCTGGGTTGAAGATCCGGACACCTATCCGATGGCTGCAAAGCGTCACAGCATCGAATATCTGCGTGAAGTCGCGCACCTGCGTCCGCGCACCAACCTGATTGGTGCGGTTGCGCGCGTGCGCCATACGCTGGCGCAGGCGCTGCATCGCTTCTTTGACGAGCAGGGTTACTTCTGGGTTTCTACCCCGTTGATCACGGCTTCTGATACCGAAGGTGCAGGTGAAATGTTCCGCGTTTCAACGCTGGATATGGAAAACCTGCCGCGTACGCCGGAAGGTAAAGTCGATTACGACAAAGACTTCTTTGGTAAAGAAGCCTTCCTGACGGTTTCCGGCCAGCTGAACGGCGAAACCTACGCCTGTGCGCTGTCTAAGATCTACACCTTCGGCCCAACCTTCCGTGCGGAAAACTCCAACACCAGCCGTCACCTGGCGGAATTCTGGATGCTGGAGCCGGAAGTGGCCTTTGCGGATCTCAATGATGTGGCAGGCCTAGCAGAAGCGATGCTGAAATACGTGTTCAAAGCGGTTCTCGAAGAGCGCGCAGACGACATGAAATTCTTCGCTGAGCGTGTCGATAACGACGCCATCGCCCGTCTTGAGCGCTTCGTTTCCGCAGACTTCGCGCAGGTGGACTACACCGATGCGGTCGCGATCCTGGAAAAATGCGGTGAGAAATTCGAGAACCCGGTTTACTGGGGCGTGGATCTCTCCTCCGAGCACGAACGTTATCTGGCAGAGAAGCACTTCAAAGCACCGGTTGTGGTGAAAAACTATCCGAAAGACATTAAGGCGTTCTATATGCGCCTTAACGAAGACGGTAAAACCGTTGCTGCGATGGACGTACTGGCCCCGGGCATCGGCGAAATCATCGGTGGTTCCCAGCGTGAAGAGCGTCTGGACGTGCTGGATGCGCGTATGCAGGAGATGGGTCTGAACCCGGCGGACTACAGCTGGTATCGCGACCTGCGTCGCTACGGCACCGTGCCGCACTCCGGCTTCGGTCTGGGCTTCGAGCGTCTGATTGCCTACGTGACAGGCGTTCAGAACGTACGTGATGTGATTCCATTCCCACGCACGCCGCGTAACGCAAGTTTCTAACCGACCACATCCTTAACGGCCAGCATATGCTGGCCGTTATTTTATCCTGCAACGTCAGTTTTCGTCAGTCAAAAGTAAGCATCTTTAAACCACAACCCCGCAATAACCTCTACCTGTTACGTTTTGTTTCCACGAAACATCTGTCGACAAAAAAATAACCCCATTCTTATTGCGCTTAAAGTAATTCTTACCTAATAGCACAATAAATGGTCAATTTCTTAGCCATCTGGATGGCTTTTGCCGATCATAAGAAAAAATGACCCGTTTAACTTCTGTTTATAGGAAAGGCCTTTAGCTAAATTAAACATATGGAAATCATATATATAAGAATAAAGCGGATGTTTTATTCACAAGACTGCGCTGAAATTTGAGGTGCTTCACAAAGTTCCTAATAATACATATTTAGTTACACATATTTTCTTTTTGTAACTGAATCTTGAAGGTTGTAGCACTTTCAGTGTAGCGAAACGCTTCTATGAATGGAAAGATGCCTGTCAGACACATAAAGACACCTAACTCTCATCAATAGTTCCGGAAATATTTATTGACAGAATTTATTGACGGCAGTGGCGAGTGTCATAAAAAAACCAATGAGGGTAATAAATAATGATGAAGCGCAATATCCTGGCAGTGGTAGTCCCTGCCCTGCTGGTAGCCGGTGCAGCAAACGCTGCTGAAATCTATAACAAAGACGGCAACAAATTAGATCTTTACGGGAAAGCAGTTGGCCTGCATTACTTCTCTGATAATGACGGCAGCAATGGCGACAACACTTACGCGCGTCTGGGTTTCAAAGGCGAAACGCAGATCAACGATCAGCTGACCGGTTATGGTCAGTGGGAATACAACTTCCAGGGTAACAACTCTGAAGGCGCCGATGCACAGAACGGCAACAAAACCCGTCTGGCATTCGCAGGTCTGAAATTCGGCGATGCAGGCTCCTTCGACTACGGTCGTAACTACGGCCTGGTCTATGACGCAATCGGCATCACCGATATGCTGCCTGAGTTCGGTGGTGACACCGGCGCAACCGATAACTTCTTCTCAGGCCGTACCGGTGGTCTGGCGACTTACCGTAACAGCAACTTCTTCGGCCTGGTAGATGGTCTGAACTTTGGCGTTCAGTACCTGGGCAAGAACGACCGTGATATCGCAGTACGTTCTAACGGCGACGGCTGGGCGACCTCTCTGAGCTATGACTACGAAGGCTTCGGCATCGTGGGTGCTTACGGCGCAGCTGACCGTACCAATAATCAGCAGACCCTGGACTGGGGTAAAGGCGACAAAGCTGAGCAGTGGGCTACCGGTCTGAAATACGACGCGAACAATATCTACCTGGCAGCGGTATACGGCGAAATGCGTAACGCAGCGCGCCTGAGCAACAGAGGTTTCGCTAACAAATCTCAGGACTTCTCCGTTGTGGCTCAGTACCAGTTCGACTTCGGCCTGCGTCCGTCCATCGCTTACTACAAATCTAAAGCGAAAGACGTAGAAGGTATCGGTGACGAAGACTACATCAACTACATCGATATCGGTGCGACCTACTACTTCAACAAAAACATGTCCACCTATGTTGACTACCAGATCAACCAGCTGAAAGACGACAACAAGCTGGGCATCAACAATGATGACATCGTGGCTTTGGGTCTGGTTTACCAGTTCTAATCAACACACCTCATTGTTATATGCTTAATGAACAGGGCTTCGGCCCTGTTTTTTTATTCCTGAGAGAAAAAAATAGCGACTTTTGAAAAGCCGCACGCTTTTCGTCGCAAACGGTTGGCATTTTGTAAATCTACCGTTAACCTGATAGCGGATTTCACTTCTGTAATCACAATGGAACTTCGTCATGTTTGAGAACATTACTGCCGCTCCTGCCGACCCAATTCTGGGCCTGGCCGATCTGTTTCGTGCCGACGACCGCCCTGGCAAAATCAACCTGGGTATTGGTGTATATAAAGATGAAACCGGCAAAACTCCGGTACTGACCAGCGTTAAAAAAGCTGAGCAGTATCTGCTGGAAAACGAAACCACCAAAAACTACCTCGGTATTGATGGTATTCCTGAATTTGGTCGCTGCACCCAGGAGCTGCTGTTCGGCAAAGGCAGCACCATTGTGAGCGAAAAACGCGCCCGCACGGCGCAGACCCCTGGCGGTACCGGCGCACTGCGCGTGGCGGCAGATTTTCTGGCGAAAAACACCTCCGTCAAGCGCGTGTGGGTAAGCAACCCGAGCTGGCCGAACCACAAGAGCGTGTTTAACTCTGCGGGTCTGGAAGTGCGTGAATATGCCTACTACGACGCGGCAAACCACGCGCTGGATTTCGACGGCCTGCTGGCAAGCCTGAGCGAAGCCCAGGCGGGCGATGTGGTGCTGTTCCACGGCTGCTGCCATAACCCAACCGGTATCGATCCTACGCTTGAGCAGTGGGAACAGCTGGCTAAGCTGTCTGTAGAAAAAGGCTGGCTGCCGCTGTTCGACTTCGCTTACCAGGGCTTTGCCCGTGGTCTGGAAGAAGATGCTGAAGGCCTGCGCGCCTTCGCCGCAGTGCATCAGGAACTGATTGTCGCAAGCTCCTACTCGAAGAACTTTGGCCTGTATAACGAGCGCGTCGGTGCCTGTACGCTGGTGGCTGCTGACGAAGCAACCATCGATCGCGCATTCAGCCAGATGAAATCCGTGATTCGCGCTAACTACTCCAACCCACCGGCACACGGTGCGTCTGTCGTTGCGACGATCCTGAGCAACGATGCGCTGCGCGCAATCTGGGAACAAGAGCTGAACGATATGCGTCAGCGCATTCAGCGCATGCGTCTGCTGTTTGTGAACACGCTGGCAGAGAAAGGCGCTAACCGTGATTTCAGCTTCATCATCAAGCAGAACGGCATGTTCTCCTTCAGCGGCCTGACCAAAGAGCAGGTGCTGCGCCTGCGTGAAGAGTTTGGCGTGTATGCCGTTGCCTCTGGTCGCGTGAACGTTGCAGGTATGACGCCTGACAACATGGCGCCACTGTGCGAAGCCATTGTCGCAGTGCTGTAATCAGCACCCACAAAAAAGCCTGCATTATGCAGGCTTTTTTATTTAACCGGGTTTACCAGACGGGCATTTCATCCTGAAGGAACGGGTTATGCAACCGCTCATTGCCCAGCGTCGACATCGGACCGTGGCCAGGGATAAACGTCACATCATCACCTAACGGCAATAACTTCTGCTTAATCGACTGAATCAGCTGACCGTGATCGCCGCGCGGGAAATCGCTGCGTCCTACGCCCCCTTTGAAAATCACGTCACCCGAGATCAGCAGACGCGACGAGTCATCAAAGAAAACGATATGACCGGGCGTATGCCCCGGGCAATGCAACACCTGTAAAGTTACATTCCCTACGTTAACGCGATCGCCTTCGTTCAGCCAGCGGTCAGGTGTCAATGGCTGACAGTCTTCCAGGCCAAACATACGGCTTTGAGCAGGTAATCCCTGTAGCCAGAACTCATCTTCTTTTTCCGGGCCGATAATCGGCACACCGTAGTGTTCAGCCAGTTCAGCCGCTGCACCCACATGGTCGAGATGACCATGGGTCAGTAAAATCTGCATCAGCGTCACACCGCTGGCAGCGACTTCCTGCTTGATTGTCTCAGCGTCTCCGCCGGGATCGACAAGCGCGGCCAGTTTAGTTTGTTCACACCAGATCAATGAACAGTTCTGTGAGAACGCGGTAACCGGAATAATACGATAGTTCATACTGCTCCTGTGTTTCGTTATTACCAGTGCCGAACCGGCCCGGTATCAATATGCACAAAGTTGCTACGTGGGTAGTATCCTACACCACCTGCGCGCATAGATAACGCCGCTTTGCGAATATTGGCTAACGAAACGCCTTCAATATGGAAATCCATCGCCTGCCCTTTCGTGTGATAGCTTTTTTTCGCTACCCCACGGCTGTGGGCGCGCAGTTCATTGTTGGTATCCAGAGAGCGATAGCCAGAAATGAGCTGTACCGGTCTTTTGGTCCCCAGCAGTCCCTGCAAGCGGTAAAGCTGATCGAATAATCCAGGATCGATGGCTTTGATTTTGTTCGCGCGGAAATCACGGAAAAAATGGTTGAGTCTTGCTAATTCATCCTGAATATAGCCTCTGCCATCAAAAAACTCCGCTTTAAGCGTCTCACCAGTATGCAGATTGTTGAGCGTTAAAATACGCGGACGAGGTGTCGAGAGGGTGGCAAATGCTGGCGTCGGAAGGATGGCAGCTGCGCCCAGCGCAACGCCACCTAACGCCAGCAATTTGCGGCGATTAGCGTCAAATTTGTCCATGATAATCAGGTCTACAGGTAAAAGAAATTGTCAATATGCTTAGCGCACGAAGGGCACCATAACTGGCAAAACCTGCTACGTCAAGGCGCCCAACCCCAGTGAATACGCGGCTTGCAGACAGATCGCCTTATATTCACCATAACTTACGACAATCATTTTCACCGAACTACTTCATTTACCTGATTAATTGTTCTGCTTTTGGCAAGATTTGTGCGCCGGATCGCGCTGTCAGATCATAATTGTAAATATCTGTACGATACTGGGTACGTCCGTCTGCCCCCACAAACGCCGTCAGATAGTAAAGATTGACCGGGATATTATGGCGGATATTGACGTAACGCGTATCCCCCTGCTTCAGGGCATCTGATATCCGCGTATCGTTCCAGCCTGCATCCTGCAACAGCATATTCGCCAGCTCCGAGGCCTTATTCACGCGAACGCAGCCAGAACTGAGCGCGCGAGCGTCTTTCTGGAACAGATTATGGTTCGGGGTATCATGCAGATAGATAGCGTCCGAGCTTGGCATATTGAACTTGTAACGTCCCAGAGAGTTATGCGCGCCCGGTGCCTGCTGGAAACGGAACGGCAGGTTCGACGGGGTAATCGTTGACCAGTCCACCATCCAGGGATCAATCGTCTCTTTGCTGTTCCAGCCGCGCATTACCGTATAGTTATGTCGCTCCAGATAACCGGGGTCATTCCAGACCTTAGGCAGGATATCCTTGCGCGCCAGCGTCGGCGGCACGTTCCACGGTGGGTTAACCACCACGTTATTCAGCGCGCTGCTCATCATCGGCGTTTTACGGTCAGGTCGACCTACAATCACACGGGACGCCAGCACTTCGCTTCCGTCCTGATAGTAGACCAGCGAGTAGGCCGGAATGTTAACCATAATGCCGGTGGATAACGTACCCGGCAGCAAGCGCAAACGCTGGATATTCAGCGCCAGCACCCCTGCCCGCTGGGCCGGAGAGACGTTCAGCCAGTCGCGGGTGGATGGACCAATCACGCCGTCGGCGCCCAGCCCCTGCGCCGCCTGGAACTGCTTAACCGCCGCAACCAGCTCGCGATCGTAAGCGGCGGGCTTATTGCTCTGCGCAACGGCGGTTTTCTCTTTCACCGGCGCCGACGGGCTGACGACCGCGTTTTGCGTCTCGTCGCCAGGCAGGGCAATTTTAGGGCCGCCGTCAAGCATGCCGGACCGTTTCATGATTTCGCGGATCGCAGGCACATCGCTGCTCCACTGCCCCGGACGAAGCGTTGCTGTTCCTCGCAGCTGAGGCCACGGGCGGGAATCCGCAACCAGCTCAAGGAGCGACTGATGCATAGTGGCATATTGCGGATGGGCAGGCGCAAGGCTTGCGATAAAGCGCGGCAGTTCACCGTTATCGAGCGACAGTTGCCACTGATTGATGACGGAAAGCGCAGGCGTCGCCAGCTTGTACGGTTTACTGCTGTATAACCAGCGGTTGCCGTTCACCGAAATGCCCGCCACAAACTGTAAGTAGCCCATCATGGCGTCAGACAGCACCACGTCACGCGCCTGTCCGGTCACGGCAGGGTCGGTCAGAAGCTCAACCCAGGTGGTGAACTGCGGCTGAAAACCTGCAATCGCCACTTCAGCCAGCTGCTGCTGGAAGGCACGGACCGCATCGCGATTTTCCCACATCGGCTTCATGTCGCGCGCGGCGTAAAGCAGCGTAAGCTGATTAATATAAGCGGGAGTATAGCCCGAGGGCAGCCCGGTCATCAGTTGCTGGCGCAATGATTCCGTGTCGATGCCTTCCGGCAGCGGTTTGATGCCGGCCATAATGGCCGTCGCCGGAGACTGATCCAACGGTTGTGACAGCGACGTCGGCTGCGCGCCCATCGTCGCGGAGCTGTCAGTCGGTACAATTTCAGGCTCATCGGCCTGAGCGCTAAACAGTGGAGCAAACATCACCGTCAGGCATAAACTCAGCGCAGACAGCTGATGACCACGATTCTTCTTAAGCAACATCCCTTGCCCCCTGTTTTTCACGACATGCCCATTATTCTGGAGCTTTCCTTCAGTATAGAAAGGCATACACGCTGTTGCCTTACCTTATGTAAAGAAGTTTAAAGATAACGCAGCCCTGAACACAAGTTAAGTGAATAAAAAAAGCGGCGCATACGCGCCGCCTTTTGTCTGAACCGCCTTATGAGGCGTCAGCCGTGCCGGGTAAGGACTCCGGCGGCTGCGGTGCGAAGCCGCGCAGGCCAACGACGTGCACGTGCTCGGTGTTCTGAAACACCTTACGCACCAGCTTATAGGTCGTCCCTTTTTCCGGACTGATGTTTTCCGGCGCCGCGATAATGAGCTGCATATCAAGACGATCGCAAAGCTCAAACAGCGTGGCGATGGAGCGGGCGTCGAGACGCGCCGCTTCATCAAGGAACAGCAGGCGGCATGGAGAGATGTCTTTGCCGCGCAGACGACGCGCTTCATCTTCCCAGCTCTGCACCACCATCACCAGAATCGACATACCGGTACCGATGGCTTCACCGGTAGAGAGCGCGCCGGATTCCGCGCGCAGCCAGCCGTCAGAGCCACGGTTAACCTCAACCTCCATTTCCAGGTAGTTGCGGTAGTCCAGCAGCTCCTCGCCAATGGTTTGCGGCGTGCGCTGGCCCATGTCAATCTGCGGATTCAGACGCTGATACAGCTTCGCCAGCGCTTCGGAGAAGGTCAGGCGGTTGCTGTTGAACAGATCCTGATGCTGCTCGTGCTGTTCAGACAGCACGTCCAGCAGCGTGGAGTGCGCCTCGCGCACGTTCACGTTCAGACGCACGCTGTTGACCTGGCCAAACGACACGCTTTGCAGGCCCTGGTTCAGCTGACGGATACGGTTCTGCTCGCGTTGTATAGTTTTACGAATAATATTCGCCACGCTGCGGGAACTGATTGCCAGCTTCTGCTCGCGGGAGGTCAGCTCTTCCGTCAGACGGCCCAGTTCGATCTCCATCTGTTCGATCGCTTCAACCGGATCGTCGGTACGGATGATGTCCTGACGAATACGCTCGCGTAAGTGCTGATACACCGCCACGAAGAACTGAATTTTGCGCTCAGGACGCTTCGGATCTTCGGACATGCGCAGCACGTCGCGCAGGTGTTCGTTATCCGCTACCGCCAGACGCAGCGCGCCCAGCGCCTTATCCGACATAGAACGTAGTTCATCGGCCGACAGATACGCCAGCTCGCGGCGGTGCAGACGACGTTCCACGTTATTGTCTTTCACCATGCGCATGACCGCGCACCAACCCGCCTTCGCGGTCACAACCTGCTCGCGCATCTCGTGATAGTCACGTTCCAGCTTGCGCAGGCGACGCGTCAGGTTGTCCATCTCCGCTTCACAGAAGGTCAGCGCTTTTTCCAGCTGATTACGACGCGCACGGTTGTTGCTGAGCTGCGCATGCAGCTCATCGCGGCGAATACGTGCCCGCTCTTCTGCACCGCTGTCGGCGCGCACGCCAATGTCCTGCAACTCTTTATGCAGATCGTTTAACAGCTCTTTCTTGGTGTCGAAGGAGCTTTTCAACGACGCCATTACCTGGCTGTACTGGCTCAGCTGTGCGGCGTGCGTACGCATCGCTTCGCGCGCGCGCGTACGTTCTGCTTCGGCCTGCTCAAGGCGCTGGCGCAGCTTTTCATTAAGATCGCTGTTCCCGCTCAGCATTTCTGCTGAATCGGAGTAGCCGAAGTGCGCACGACGTTGCACCACTTCCGTCAGGGCAAAGGCCTGCTGACGCGCTTCGCGCTGCACCTGCTGCGACCAGGCATAATCCTCTTTTAACTGCTCAAACTGTTCCGGGTCGCTCTGGAGAACGGAAACCATCGGCTCCAGTTTTGCCAGCTGATTGCCGTGCTGCTGCATAAAGCGCGCGGCTTCCTGCGCCTCGTCCAGTCGTTCCTGAATTTCATCCACGCGGTCGGCGAGCGTATCGTCCGCCAGCAGGTTCAGGCGCGGCAGGATACGGTTAAGCGCCGCAACGCCCTCTTTCGCCTGCTCGAACTGGACGCGGCTCTGCTGGTTGTCATTTTCATGGCTGGCCAGCGCACGCTCCAGCTCACCGCGGCGGGTGTTGAGCTTGCGAATTTCGGCTTCCGGATCGGGCTCAAAGGCCACGCCCAGATGGCTGCCGATAAAGCGGCTGAACGCCTGATGCAGACGCTGGGTTTTCTGCACGTCAAACGAGAGGGTCGCAAACCGTTCGGAAAGCGTTTCGCGCTCGGCGTGCAGGCTTTCAATGCGGCTTTCACGCGCGGCGCGGCCAAACAGCGGCAGTTCCGGGAAGCGCGAGTAGCGCCACTGGCGATCGGCGATTTTCACCACCACCGCTTTTTCCAGCTCGTCGACGCTGAATACGCTGTCATCAAACGACTGCGGATCCCCTTCGATGAGATAGAGATCTTCCGGGCAGTCTTCCAGCCCTGCAAGCTGGTCAGAAATCAGCGACAGGTCCGGCACCACAATCGCGTTACGGGACGGACCGTACAGGGCGGAGAAGTACGGCGCATCGTCCAGGCCAACGTCGTCATAAATCTCAGACAGCAGCACGCCGCCGAAACGCTCGGCTAAGGCATTCAGACGCGGATCTTCAGAGCCGCCTGGCTGGCTTAAACGCTCGATCTCTTCATCGACGTCACGCTTGCGCGCGCCCACTTCGTCACGCTCAACAATCGCTTCGCGCTCGCGCTCCAGCAGCTGTTGCATGTATTCGGTGACGTCCTGGCTGGACGCAAACTCCTGGCCACACTGCTCGCTGAGCTGGTTCAGGCTGCTTTGTGCGGCCAGCCAGATCGGCGCACGCTGCAAGAGCGTCTTCGAACGGGACTGAAGCTGTTCCAGCTCCTGACGCAGCGTCATACGCTGTTCGCTGGCATTTGATACGGTATCGGACAGAGCCGCAATACGCGCTTCCAGCTCCTGATGCAGGGCCTCAAGCTCGTCAAAATCGTAACGTTTACCCTGGCGTTTGCAGAACTCCGCCAGCAGACGCTCGGCTTCCTGCTGTTCGCGCAGACGCTGTTCCAGCTCGTTGAGGCGCATGCGCAGCGGCTGCACCTGCTCGGCCAGATGGCGCTGATTGACGCCATCGCGCAGCAGTTCGCGGGCAACGTCCCACGCTTCGTTACGCGCCAGCGGACCGTTAATCGCCACCACTAGCTGGTACGCCTGCTCAAACTGGCTGTGCGCGGTTTGCGCCACGCTCATTTTCTGGTCGAGAGAAAGCAGTTTTTCGGTGGCCTCCTGCTCTTTGGCCTGGAAGGTATCCAGCCATTCATCAGCGCTTTCCGGGGTCAGATCCGGCAGGTGGCACAGCTCTTTGGCGCGCTGCAACGCCTGTAGCGCCTGGTTGTACTGGATCGCACGCGTCTGCTGCACGTCCAGCGCCTGCTGGTAATCCGCGAGCTGGCTTTTCAGCTCATCCACTTCCAGCTCGGCGGCTTCAGCGCGGGCTTCGTTTTCTTCCTGCAAATCGGCGGCTTCGGCCACCACTTCATTTTGTTCCTCAAGACGAATTTGCAGCTCGTCAAGATCGGCTTCATAGCGCTCGATTTTTTCCTGCTGACGCAGCGCGGTCTGCACCAGGTTCAGATGATCGCTGGCGGCCTGGTAATCGGCTTCCAGATCCCCTTCAGCACCGTTGTGCTCGCCCAGCTCGCGCGCCATTTCGACATGCTTATACTGCTCGGCCACCAGCTGTTTACGGGAGGTAAACAGCTCACGGCGGTACTCCAGCGCCTGATCGAGATGAATGCGGCGCTCGTTGGCGTGACGCATGTAATCCGCCGCCACGTAGTTGGTGGCTTCGCTGATCAGGTGCTTAAACAGGTCGCGGTCAGACTGCGTAACGCGAATCGCTTCCAGCGTCATACGGTTTTCACGCAGCGCAGCTTCCATATCCTGGAAGGCCTTACGCACACCGCTGTTTTCCGGCAGCAGGTAGTCGCGCAGGGAGCGGGTAATGGCGCTGGAGATACCGCCGTACAGGGAGGCTTCAATCAGACGGTAGTATTTACTACGATCTGACGCACTACGCAGACGACGGGCAACCACGCCGAGATCGAACATCAGGGAGTGGTAGTCGGTGATGGAGTTAAACTGCTTAAACTGCACGCCTTCGATGGCTTCCAGTTTGTCCTTCAGCTCCTGGAGCGTCAGGACGCGAGCCTGACGTTCATTCAGGGTTTCCGTCAGCAGCGCGGTCGGCTGCACGGAGGTTGGCAGCCCCTGGATCGCAAACGGCTTGATATCCACTTTACGGTCGCGGCCAGCAACCTGTTGCAGACGTACGCCCACAACCACGCGCTGATGACGGGAGTTGATCACGTCCAGCACGGAATAACAGACGCCCGCTTTTAGCTTACCGTGCAGACCTTTATCACGAGAGCCGCTCGTTGCGCCGGCTTCGGTGGTATTACGGAAGTGCAGCAGGGTCAGGTCAGGGATCAGCGCCGTGACGAAAGCCGCCATGGTGGTGGATTTACCCGCCCCGTTACCGCCGGAGAGCGTCGTCACCAGCTCATCCAGATCGAAGGTTCGGGCAAAGAAGCCGTTCCAGTTGATCAGCGTTAGTGAGCGAAATTTACCGCGTTCAATCATTACTCTTCCTCCCCGCTATCCGGCTGATTCTCTTCATGCTCGTCATTGAGCTGCAAATGGTTTTCCACCGGCATCGCTTCACCGTCACGGATCATGCGCAGCTGCGCTTCACGCGCATCGTCACCCGCGCGCACGTCGGCGCCAAAGCGGAAGACCGATTCGGTGATGCGGAATTTGCTGCTGTCGTGGCCCATGAACCACACCATCCCCAGACGGCGCAGGCGGTTGAGGGAGGAACGTACTTTTTCCTGTAATTTCTGACGGTCCAGATCGGACCCCGTCGAACGGTTGTTTACCAGCTTCAGGAGCTTGCTTTCATCCGCCAGCGACAGCAGCTCATCGTAAAGCTCCTGCTGGGTGAAGATCCCTTCATTCGCCAGACGTTCCGGGCTGAGGTAGAGGTAGCAGAGAATTTTGCCGACCATCATGTCCAGTTCGGAAAGCACCGAGCGCGGAATAAGCGTGGTAGAGCGCGGGCGCAGGTAGAAAAACCCTTCCGGCGCGCGGATCAGCTCAACGTTATAGCGAGCGTAGAACTCTTCCAGATACTCCTGGAAGTCCATCAAAAAGGCGTGATTATCCAGCTCGTCAAGGCCAATGTGACGACCGGCACGCAGCTGGCTGTCCAGCGCCGGAAACAACGGATTTGCCAGCGCCTGTGCCAGCTTAACTGGCATCACGTTTTCAATATTTGTCAATGACATGCGCCTGTACCTTGGCTCCGTAATCGTTAATCGGCTGCCACTTCGGCGGCAGTCCGGTGAAATCGGCTTGTGCGATGCCCAGGCGCACCGCCTGGTCTACAACAATGCGGGCTACATCGAAGTGGCGCGCTCGCGGATACTGCGCCAGATAGTCGCGCACCACGAGGCCAAGATCCAGCGGCGCTTGTCTGGTTTTGTAGACAGCGAGCTGTTCTTCGATCATCGCCGCAAGCTGCTCGCGAATTTCGTTAAATTCTTCGTATTCCAGATCCGGCGGCAGTTCACCGGTGACCTCTTCATCGCGCAGCGCCATCTCTTCGTCGCGCATATCCAGCAGACGATCGGCGTTGGCGTAGGTCAGCGCCCACGGCGCGTCAAAGTAGGTCTGTACCGACTGGCGCAGACGCTGAGCAAAGACGCGGTTCTTATCCATATCGATAGCGGTACGGATAAATTTATGCACGTGGCGATCGTACCCGATCCACAGGTCGATCGACTGCTGGCCCCAGCTGATAATGCGGTCAAGCTTGCTTTGCAGATCGAACACCAGACGGTCGATAAAATGCAGATCGTCGTGCGCCAGCGTCGCGTCCTGGATGCGCAGCAGGTTGGCCTGTAGCTTGTCCCCCGCCGCCTCCAGCGTATCCTGCAACTCACGCAGCGTACCGGACGTTTCTGACAGTAAGAGTTCACAGCTGGAAATGGCCGCGCGCCAGTCTTTATTCAGCAGCTGGGCAATATCGTCTTTCACCTGCTGCTGCTGTTCGTCCATCAGACGCTGAGTCAGATCGATACTGTCGAAAATCTCAGCGACCGAGTATTTCAGCGGCGCATAAACGTTGCGGTGCCAGTGGAACTCGTCACCGTTTTCATCGGCCGCGTCGGCGGCACGCTTCAGCTCGCCTGCAACAATGGAGAGCTGCATGGAGAGACGCAGCGTGGAAAATTCGCGCTGGCGGATGTAGTAATCGGTAATGCCAATGCCCAGTGGCGTCAGACGATAGATGGCGTTTCCTTCCGCCTGCTCGCTGGTAAAGCGGTTCAGCAGACGTTGACGCACCATATCATTGATTGCGTTATTGGCACGCACGCTAATGGTTTCGCTGGTTTGCTCAAACGCATCACTGACGTGGCGGAACGCGTCCACCAGTTCGCCTTCACTCATTTCGCCATCCAGGCGTTCGCCGTTCAGCGTCGCAACCGCCAGCAGGAAAGAGAGTCTGTCTACCGGCAGCGAGATGGAGAAATCGTTTTTCCTGGCCCAGGCAACCAGTTCGGGGACTGTCTGGGAAAATTCACTCATAGATTATCCTTGCATCTGCGGCTTGCGCGCGGTGACGTGGATATAGCGACCAAGGCTCAGGTAAGGCTCCTGGCGGCAGTACCGCGTCTCTATTTCTGTTAAGGCGTCTAAACAGTCGTCCTGTTTTTGTTTATCACGCAGATAATCATGAAACACCCTCACGCCGGTTTTGCCGGTAATTTCCCAGCCGATCTCCTCCAGCCAGCCATAGACCTGCTGCGGTTCACGGGGGAAATCCGGTGACAGCGTGCGTCGTTTCTTTTTATACATGCCCTGCTGTACGTAGCCAAAATTGCCCACCAGCACGTTTCGCATCAGCAGGCCGTTGGCGTTGTAGAACATCAGCGATAACGCACCGCCCGGGCGCAACATCGACCACAGCGTTTTTAACATCGCCTGCGGTTCGGCGACCCATTCGAGCACAGCATGAAACAATATCAGATCAACCTGCGTTTCCAAATGCTGCGGAATGTCCTGAGCGGCGCAATGTATAAAATGCATGTTGTCGCTCACACCTTTCTCTTCTGCCGCTCGCTCGGCGCGCGCAACCATCTCGGCAGAAAGATCGCACAGCGTGACGTGATGCCCCCGCTGCGCCATCAGAATTGCAGTCTGACCTTCCCCACCGCCAGCATCCAGCACGCGCAACTGTCGGTCACCGAATTCCGCCAGCAGCTTATCCAGATCCTGCCAGAGGATCGTCTGACGAAGCTGACCTTTGGTGGTGCCATAAATGTTGCGCGAAAACTTTTCCGCGATGTCATCAAAATTGCGATCCCGCATTGGGAAGGTTCCACTCACTGCAAAACCGCTATTTTGTCACACCCGCGCGGAGAATGAACCACTCTGGTGTAATATCACGGGCAATCACCTGCTGTATGGTTAAAAAAGGAACCAAAAAGGATGCTTTTTACCCTAAAAAAATATATCGGAGGCATGATGCTTCCTCTTCCCCTGCTGCTGCTCGTCATCGCCCTGGGGCTGGGATTGATATGGTTTAGCCGCTTTCAGAAAAGCGGTAAATCTCTCGTCACCGCGGGCTGGCTGGCACTGCTGTTGCTCAGCCTGCAACCGGTCGCCGACGGTTTATTACGCCCGATAGAGAACACCTACCCGACGTGGCAGGGAAACCAGAAGGTGGGCTACATCGTGGTGCTGGGCGGCGGGTATACCTGGGATCCTGACTGGGCCCCCAGCTCAAACCTGATCAACAACAGCCTGCCGCGCCTGAACGAGGGGATCCGCCTGTGGCTTGCCAACCCGGGATCGAAGATGATCTTCACGGGCGCTGCGGCAAAAACCAACCCGGTCAGCACCGCTGAAGCAGGGGCAAGAGTGGCTGAATCGCTTGGCGTACCGCGTTCCGCCATCATCACGCTGGATAGCCCAAAAGATACCGAAGAAGAGGCGGCGGCGGTGAAACAGGCTATCGGTGACGTGCCGTTCCTGCTGGTGACCTCTGCTTCACACCTGCCACGCGCAATGATTTTCTTTGAGAAGCAGGGCCTGCATCCGCTTCCTGCTCCGGCAAACCAGCTGGCCATTGACGCCCCGCTCAACCCGTGGGAACGGATAATCCCGTCCCCGGTATGGCTGATGCACAGCGACCGCGTCGGCTACGAGACGCTTGGCCGCCTGTGGCAGTGGCTTAAGGGGTCGTCAGGCAAGCCAGGGCAAGAGTGACGTTGCGGCACGATCGAAACTGGCGCGATTAAAGCGCCCGGTGTTGACCAGCTGCGCCACCTCATCCCAGAGCAGATAGAGCCAGCGCCGCCAGAGAAAGGCTTCCGCAACGGGGGCGCGCTGAAGATAATGCCAGAGCAACTCTTCCGCCGCCCCGCCCTCGCTCAGCCTGAACAGCTCATACTCGCGCGGCGCCCAGAGCATTATCCCCGGTCCGACCATCGCCAGAAGCTGATCGCTGCGCGAGTCTTTTAGCATGCTGCGCAGCGTGAAGTTGCCATGCACCAGCACACAGTTGTCGTTAAAACCCTCAAACAGCGCGGGCAGACATTCCCGTGTGCGGAACAGGATGCGTTTGTCCTGCATCGTCAAACCGGTGTTGTTGAACTGGTTGAGCGTGCCCCACAGCACTTCAACGCGCTGGCGATACCACAGCGGCCACAGATTTTCCTGGGTGCTGTCTACCGCGCCTACCAGACCGCGGCTGTCGTGCCGGTGCCAGCCAAGCAGGGCCTCGACAATCTGGTCCTTCAGTTGCTCCCAGCGCGCCGGCGTCCGCGTCGGGGCTTCTACAGAAACCCCATGTAAACGCTCGATCAGCAGAACATCCGGGCCGGGATGCTCCTCATGGGTCATGACGCCGTAAACCGTCGGCATACGGACCGTTCCTTCCCGCGCCAGCATCGACGTTTTCCAGGCCAGATGTCTGGCGACGCCCGGCGAGCTAAAACTTCTGGCCATCAGCGGCATGGGGTTTCCCTGACCGTCATACAACGCCCAGAGTGCGGTATCAGCCTTTTCATTTACGCACTCCACCCGGCTTAGCTTTTCGCCAAGGAGATGGCTCAGTTCAGCACGCAGTTGTTCCATATGAGATTACCCCCATTAAGACTACTGCTTTTATAATGAGCGTGCGAAACCCGGATGTCACCCGGTCGAGATCAATAATGAAAAAGAAAAGGGAGAAGAACATCCCCTCAGAACGAGGGGATGGCTGCGAATTAACGCATTTCGACGCGTACGCGCTCAAGATCTTCAGGCGTATCTACGCCGGTACCAGGGACTTCCTGGGCTACCGCAACGTGAATTTTCTCGCCGTACCACAGCACGCGAAGCTGTTCGAGCATTTCGATATGTTCCAGCGGGCTTGGCGCCCAGGCGACATAGCGGCGAATAAAGCCGGCGCGGTAGCCGTAAATACCGATATGGCGCAGGAAGGTTTCGCCGATCGTCTCTTTCGATTGTGCGAAACGATCGCGATCCCACGGAATGGTGGCGCGGGAGAAATAGAGCGCGTAGCCCTCGGCATCCATGACAACCTTCACCGCATTCGGATTGAACGCCTCTTCTGCGTGGTGAATCGGCACCGCAAGTGTCGCCATGCCGACCTGACGCTGGGCCAGGTTGTCGGCCACCTGACGGATAATTGCCGCCGGGATCATCGGCTCATCGCCCTGCACGTTTACAATCACCGTCTCGTCGCTGAAACCGCATTTTTCGACGACTTCCGCCAGGCGCTCGGTGCCTGACTGATGGTCGGCACGGGTCATGCATACTTCCCCACCCGCGGCCTCAACCGCACGCGCAACGTCCGGGTGATCGGTAGCGACAATAACGCGGCCAGCACCCGATTCGCGCGCCCGTTCAAGGACGTGCACAATCATCGGCTTACCGTTGATGTCCACCAGCGGTTTACCCGGCAGGCGCGTTGAAGCATAACGCGCAGGGATAATGACAACAAAACTCATGGTTTGCTCTCTTCTGCCACCAGCGAACGGGCTTCATTTTCCAGCAGGACCGGAATACCGTCACGCAGCGGGAACGCCAGGCTGTCCAGTTTGCAAATCAGCTCTTGTTTATCCTGGCTGTAGTACAGTTTGCCGTTGCACACCGGGCAGGCAATAATTTCAAGTAAACGGTGATCCATAGTTCCTCCGTATGGGTAATCCCTAAAGCTTATCACATTCCCTTTTCAGGGAGTGTCTGTTTCCCAGCCACCTCGACAAGCCGTAAACAGCCCCGCAGGCACGCGGCCCAGTACAATGTCGTGCGCCCCCTGCCAGCGCGCAAAGTCACTGAGCGCGGTCGTTAATCCCTTTTCCAGGCCAGCCGTCACCTTTATGCCCTCTTCAAGCCAGAGGGCGATAATTTCAAGCATGCCGGTTTTACGGTGCATTTTAGCGTCCATGCGCCCGACCAGCTGGCCTTTATGCAGCAGCGGCAAAACAAAATAACCGTACTGACGCTTTGGTGCCGGGGTGTAGCATTCCAGACGGTAATTAAAATCAAACAGCTGCCCGGCCCGCTTTCTGTCCCAGACAACCGGATCGAACGGCGACAGCACGGCGCTGTGCGTTGCCTGTAGCTTTCCCTCAAGCGCCTGAGGCAGCAGCGGGCACAAATCCGCATGCAGCCACATGTCACCTAGCGACGCTACCGAGACCGGCAAGACGCGCTGTTCGCGCTGCCACGTTTCCAGCAGCGGTTTGAGCTGCGGCTGACGCAGGCGATAATAGTCCGCCAGCCACTGTGGGCGAAATATGCCCAGGCTGCGGGCGCTGTTCTCGAGCATCACGGCTTCGGCTGCGTCCTGAGACAGCAGATCGCGCGTATCGTCCCAGTGCGGCATAACGCGGTGCGTAAGGTCATAGACGCGTTGAAAGTTGCGGCGTTCAACCACCATCACCTTGCCCGACGTAAACAGCCCTTCCAGATGGCGCTTGTGCGGTTTCCACTCCCACCATCCGCTTGCGCCTTTTCGCGGGTGCTCAAAATCCGCGGAGCGTACCGGGCCGTTTTCATGAATATGGGCAATCAGCTGCTCTATTTCAGCCGCGTGTTCCACCATCCACTCCTGACGGTATTTCCAGCCCATTTTGTCCGGGGCGAGCATTCGGTGACGCACCAGCGCAAAATCGCTGCGCGGGAGAAAACAGGCTTCATGCGCCCAGTACTCCATCAGTTCGCCCTGACGCAGCGCATCATCCAGCCATTGTGGTGGATAGTTTCCCAGGCGGCTAAACAGGACGAGATACGGGCTACGCGCCACGATGTTAATGGTGTCGATTTGCAGCAACGACATGCGTTGCACGGTAGAGAGGATATCGGCTGGCTGCGCGCGACGGCGGGGCTTTTTCAACAGCCCCTGAGCGGCAAGATGCAGGTTACGTGCGGCTGCAAGTGAGAGTTGCGGTAGAGACATGCGTTTTCCTGTCAGTCAAAGCGCCACCGGAACCGCGTTGAATCTACTGCACTAACGCGAGCAGTTCCCTGAGCAAATGTTCCGGCTGTTCACCGCTGAGTTCAGCGTCAACCGGCAGATACCACCAGTTTTCTTTCGCAAAGGCCCGGCATTTTACCGCGTCTTTTTCCGTCATGATTAGCGTCTGCCCCGGTGCTGCCAGCCTGTCGACCTCGTCGGCCACCAGCGCCTGGTGATCGGCCAGCGGAACCCGTTTTTCAAGCCTTGCGCCACACTGCTCCAGCGTCGCGAAAAAACGCGGAGGATGACCAATCCCGGCCATCGCAACCAGACGATCCAGCTGCGCGACGTCTTTACGCTCGCCGGTCAGCATATTCACTGCCTGTCCGGGACGAAGATGCATCGGGATCTCGCCCGCTTTGGCTTCACCGCCGTTTACAATCACAGCATCAACGGTCTTCAGGCGCGACGCACGCTCACGCATTGGACCGGCTGGCAGCCACCAGCCGTTGCCAAAACGCCGCACGCCGTCAATAACCACGATCTCTTTGTCACGCGCCAGTGCATAATGCTGCAAGCCATCATCGGTAATAATGATTTGTACGCTATGCTGCGCAAGCAGTGCCTTCACGGCACCACTACGCACCGGCGATACCGCAACCGGCGCACCCGTGCGCTGGTAAATCAGTACTGGCTCATCACCGGCTTCAGCGGTTGTCGTGTCCGGCCTCAGCACCAGAGGATACTGAGCCGCTTTACCGCCGTAACCGCGTGAGACCACGCCCGCGCGGATACCGCGCTTCTGGAGCTGTTCTACCAGCCAGATCACCACCGGGGTTTTGCCGTTTCCACCCGCTGTCAGGTTACCGACCACCACCACCGGTACCGGTGCGCGCCAGGCGCGCTTGATCCCGAGGCGGTAAAGCAGACGAATAGCACCGCTCACCAGGCCATACAGCCAGGAGAGCGGGAGAAGCAGCACCCACAGGGGGGATTCACCCGACCAGATGCGTGCAATCATTGACCGAACTGCATTTTATGGAGCTGCGCGTAAACACCACGCTGTTCCAGCAGGTCCGCATGGCTGCCGCGTTCAACGATAACGCCGTCTTCCACCACCACGATTTCGTCAGCCTGTTCGATTGTCGACAGACGGTGCGCGATAACCAGCGAAGTACGGTTTTTCTGCAATTCATCCAGAGCCGACTGGATAGCGCGTTCAGATTCCGTATCCAGTGCGGATGTCGCTTCATCCAGGATCAGAATCGGGCTGTTGCGCAGCAGCGCACGGGCAATCGCGATACGTTGACGCTGACCACCGGAGAGCAGCACGCCGTTTTCGCCAATGATCGTATCCAGGCCATTATCCATTTTGTTAATAAAGTCCATCGCATAGGCCATGCGCGCCGCGTTTTCAATCTCTTCACGGCTGTACTCTTCGGTACGGGCATACGCAATGTTGTTTGCCACCGTGTCGTTGAACAGGTGCACGTTCTGCGATACCAGCGCGACTTGGTTACGCAGCGACTGTAGGGTATATTCCCGCAGGTCGTGACCATCCAGCAGGATCTCGCCCTGGTCGATGTCGTAGAAACGGGTAATCAGGCTGGCAATGGTCGACTTGCCCGAACCGGAACGCCCCACCAGCGCAACGGTTTTACCCGCCGGAATGGACAGGCTGATATCACGCAGTGCCGGCACTTCGCGGCCTGGATAGGTAAAGGTGACGTTACGGAACTCCAGGTCGCCTTTAGCACGTTCGATCACGCGTGTACCTTCATCTTTTTCCTGTTCGGAATCGAGGATGCTGAACAGCGTCTGGCAGGCTGCCATCCCGCGCTGGAACTGGGCGTTGACGTTGGTCAGCGATTTCAGCGGACGCATCAGCGCAATCATGGATGAGAACACCACGGTAATGGTACCCGCAGTCAGGGTCTCCATGACGCTCGGGAAGCTTGCGGCATACAGAACAAAGGCCAGTGCCAGAGAGGCAATCAGCTGAATGATCGGATCGGAAATCGACGAGGCCGATACCATTTTCATCCCTTGCAGACGCATTCTGTTGCTGACCTTGTCAAAGCGTTTGGTTTCGACTCCCTGACCGCCGAAAATCAACACTTCTTTATGGCCTTTCAGCATCTGCTCGGCGCTGGTAGTAACCTGACCCATCGTATTTTGCATATTTTTACTGATGTTGCGAAAACGCTTAGACACCACGCGGATAGCGATGGAGACAATCGGCGCCAGCACAATAAGGATGAGCGACAGCTGCCAGCTGTAATAGAACATCATCGCAAACAGACCGATAATGGATGCACCCTCACGCACAACGGTAATCAGTGCGCTGGACGACGATGATGCCACCTGCTCTGAATCGTAGGTAATACGTGACAGCAGCGTACCGGTTGACTGTTTGTCAAAGAAAGAGACGGGCATCCCCATCATATGGCTGAACAGCCGGCGGCGCATGGTCATCACCACTTTACCGGATACCCAGGAGATGCAGTAGCTGGATACATAGCTGGAGATTCCGCGTAAGATCATCAGCCCAATAACCACCAGCGGCATCCATAGCAGCACTGAACGATCCGTTTTACCAAAACCGTCATCCAGTAACGGTTTGAGGAGCGATAACATAAACGTATCGCTGGCTGCGTTGAGGATTAACGCTACGCCCGCCACGATCAAGCCTGCTTTGAAAGGAGCAATCATCGGCCAGAGCCGGCGGAACGTTTGCCACGTGGAGAGATCTTTGTCGTTATGCATTCAAAAAACCAGCATTTGTTGAAATAGCCGCATATTCTACCCGTTATCTACGGGCGCGCCAAACCACTGATGATACCAACGCGGTAAATAGTGTTCACGTAAGCGGCGAATGTGCCGACTATGGTGCGAAAACGTCACAGATATCTGCCCGGAATGAGGGGTGTCAAGCCACTGATATCCCTGAGTTCGATAGCGCCGGACCACTTTTTTGGAAGGGAAACGCCATGCGTTATAGCGGGCCATTGAGGCCAGCGAAACCTGCCCCTCTACGCGCTGTAACAGCGGCGTTGAGGATGACGTGTTACTTCCATGATGCGGCACCTGAATCAGTGTAGACGCAAGTTGACGCCAGCGGTGGCTCAGCATTCCCAGCTCTGCCTGCGCTTCAATATCTCCGGTCAGTAAAACGCTCTGTTCGCCGTCATCAATTTTTACCACGCAGGAGCGGTTATTACCCTTCGCAGCGGTGTTTTCCGGCGGCCAGTGCGCGGTGAACGTTAGCCCCTGCCACTGCCATCGCTGCCCACGAAAGCAGGGAAGATGCCCGGCCCAGGCCAAAGGGCTCCTGATCCACATTGCGGGCCAGGCGGTTTTTAACGATGCCAGTCCCCCCGCATGATCGAGGTGTTCATGGCTGAGGATCACCCCTTCCGGGCTCAGATGATGCCAGCGTAGCCAGGGGATAATCAGCTGTTGCGCACTGTCCCCATCGGGCCACGCCAGCCCGGTGTCATACAGAATGGCCTTACCGTGACGCTCAATGACCATCGCCAGCCCCTGCCCTACATCAAGCATATGCAGTGACCAGCTATCGGTTTTATCCCTGTGCCAGAGTGGAAATGCCAGCACCACGCTGCCTGCCAGACAGACGGCGGGAACTGCGCTGAAGGCCCTGAATCGCCAGCCAATAATCAGCAGCCACGGCAGTAACGTCAGGTATTGCCAGCGCTCATCAACGTCCTGCCAGCCATTTAGTAAACGCATCAACACCCAGAAAAGCCCTGCCAGAGATTTATCCGCAGCCAGCCAGACGATACTTTCCAGCGCAGCGACCGGAAACAGATGCAGAAACATGCCGAGCAGGATAAGAGGAACTGAAATAAAGGTGACCAGAGGAACGGCAAACAGGTTCGCCACCAGCGAGGATACACTGAAACCATGGAAAATCAGGACCTGAAGCGGCAACAGAAGCAGCAGCATTCCAACCTGCAAATACACTAGCGTCGCCAGCGGCCGCAGGCCCCGATTCCGTTGCCAGGATGGAAGAGGCAACCACTGATACCAAAAAATAAGCGCGGCGACCGCAAACGCAGATAACGCCAGGCTTTGTGACAGCACCGCCAGAGGATCGAAAAACAGGATCGCCGCCACGCAGGTAAGCCAGACCTGCCAGGGCGACCACTGGCGACCGCTCATCTTTAATGCGGCCAGCACTACAAGCGCGATAACCGTGCGCAGCGCAGGCGGCTGCAATCCCGTAAGCCACGCGTAAAACGCGGCAAAAAGCAGCCCTGCCAGCAGGGGCATTTGCCAGATAATCCAGCGGCACGGCAGGAAAAACTGAATGCCTCGAGCCAGTAGCCAGACAACAGAGGCTGCCAGCGCAATATGCAGTCCCGAAATGGCCATGAGATGCATCGTTCCGGTTTCACGCATCAGGTTTTTTATCTCCCGCGAGACCGACAGACGCTCTCCCATCCCCAGCCCCAGGATCACGGGCCCCCACTGATATGCGGAAAGCGTATTCCGTAGCGACGTCAGGTATTGCGAACGCAGGCTACAGCGTTCGTCAACGATCGCCGCATGGGTAAACCGCCCGCTCAGCGTCTGGTGTCGGGCAAAGGCATTTTTCTGCGAATCATAGCCGCCATCGTTGAGCTCTCCGTGTACTGCCCTGAGCCGCAGGGTCATCGCCCAGCGTTGGCCGACGCAGACGTTTTGCGGCAGGTAGTTGCCATATAGCGCCACGCCCATGTTAGCCCACACACGTTCGCCATTGAGTCTGACAATCTTTCCCTGATGCATCGTTGCGCCGTCCGTTGCGGTAATGACTACCTCAGCCTGCTGCGGGCCTTTCGTTAAATGGTTCATCGGCCACACGCTCTCCCGAGCGGCCAGAAATCCCCAGCACAAAAAGAGCACTGCGAGGCCTGAAAACGTAAGCCACTTTTTCTGCCGCACGGATAACGCAATTCCTGCTGCAATCAGCACCCAGACAGTTTGCAAATCAGGCAAAACGGGTAACCAATAGAGCGGGATTATGGCCAGAATGGCGCAGATACTGATGACGTGGATGCCCATCTTCACCTCCATGTTTCAGGTGATTATGCGGCGGGACTGGCGCGTCGTCAGACAGAAAAGGCGTGATTTACAGCGAGCGCTGCAACGTTTTTAAGTACTTGCAGAAAAGAGCAGCTGAGAATGCGGCGCGTATTCAGAATCGCAGAGGCGAGAGACAAAAAAAGCACCCTAAGGTGCTTTCTTTAAACTCAGTTTAACCCTGATGATTAAACTCAGTTGCCGTAAATATTGGCGCGATCGCGCAGCTCTTTACCCGGCTTAAAGTGCGGAACATACTTTCCTTCCAGCTCCACTTTATCGCCAGTCTTCGGGTTACGCCCGGTACGTGGTGCACGATAGTGCAGAGAAAAACTACCGAAACCGCGGATTTCAATGCGCTCGCCCTGGGCAAGAGTGGTAGCCATATGCTCCAGCATCTCTTTAACGGCATCTTCCACAGCCTTAGCAGGGATATGCGGTTGCTGACTGGCAAGTCTTTCAATCAATTCTGACTTGGTCATGATTCCTCCGGTTCCTTTCAAACCAATTAGCTGAACAGCTCATTAAACAAGGGCGGCCGTAGCCGCCCTTTGTTATTGATTACAGGACGAATCCTGCAATCTGTCAAGTCTGCTCTCCATCCTTCGCGCCGTAAATGCGTTACAGCTCAAATGATGGTGCGAACCTGAACTTACTCGCCTTTAGCTGCTTTGAAAGCTTCAGCCATTGCGTTGTTAGAGAAGTTTGCATCTTCCTGTTTGTTAACAGTTGCGATTGCATCTTTCTCATCAGCTTCGTCTTTAGCGCGAACAGACAGGCTGATTGCACGGTTCTTACGGTCAACACCGGTGAACTTAGCTTCAACGTCGTCGCCAACGCTCAGAACCAGAGTTGCATCTTCAACGCGGTCACGTGAAGCTTCGGAAGCGCGCAGGTAACCTTCAACGCCGTCAGCCAGTTCTACGGTTGCGCCTTTAGCGTCAACAGCAGTCACTTTACCGTTTACGATTGCGCCTTTCTTGTTCAGTGCAACCCAGTTGTTGAACGGATCTTCTGCGAGCTGTTTAACGCCCAGGGAGATACGCTCACGCTCTGCGTCAACTTGCAGAACAACCGCTGCGATTTCGTCGCCTTTTTTGTATTCACGAACTGCTTCTTCGCCTGCAACGTTCCAGGAGATGTCAGACAGGTGAACCAGGCCATCGATGCCGCCGTCCAGGCCGATGAAGATACCGAAGTCAGTGATAGACTTGATTTTACCTTCAACACGGTCGCCCTTGTTGTGGGTTTCCGCGAACTGCTGCCATGGGTTGTTTTTGCACTGCTTCAGGCCCAGGGAGATACGACGACGTTCTTCGTCGATATCCAGAACCATCACTTCCACTACATCACCAACGTTAACAACTTTGGATGGGTGGATGTTTTTGTTGGTCCAGTCCATTTCGGAAACGTGCACCAGACCTTCAACGCCTTCTTCGATTTCAACGAAGCAGCCGTAGTCAGTCAGGTTGGTTACGCGACCAGTCAGTTTAGTCCCTTCTGGGTAACGCTTAGCGATAGCTACCCATGGATCTTCGCCCAGTTGTTTCAGGCCGAGGGAGACACGAGTACGCTCGCGGTCGAACTTCAGCACTTTAACAGTGATTTCGTCGCCCACGTTCACGATTTCGCTTGGGTGCTTAACGCGTTTCCACGCCATGTCGGTGATGTGCAGCAGGCCATCAACGCCGCCCAGGTCAACGAATGCGCCGTAGTCAGTGAGGTTCTTAACGATACCTTTGACTTCCATGCCTTCCTGCAGGTTTTCCAGCAGCTGATCGCGTTCTGCGCTGTTTTCGGATTCGATAACGGCACGACGGGAAACAACAACGTTGTTACGCTTCTGGTCCAGCTTGATTACTTTGAACTCAAGCTCTTTGCCTTCGAGGTGCAGGGTGTCACGGACTGGACGAACGTCTACCAGTGAACCTGGCAGGAACGCACGAATACCATTCAGCTCAACAGTGAAGCCACCTTTAACTTTGCCGTTGATAACACCGACCACAGTTTCAGCTTCTTCGTAAGCTTTCTCCAGCGTGATCCATGCTTCGTGACGTTTAGCTTTCTCACGAGACAGCAGGGTTTCGCCGAAGCCGTCTTCTACTGCGTCCAGAGCAACGTCAACTTCGTCACCAACCTGGATTTCCAGCTCGCCCTGGGCGTTTTTGAACTGCTCAGCCGGAATGGCGGACTCAGATTTCAGACCGGCGTCAACCAGTACTACGTCTTTGTCGATAGCAACAACAACACCACGAACGATGGAACCCGGACGGGTTTCGATTTCTTTTAAGGATTCTTCAAACAGTTGAGCAAAAGATTCAGTCATGTTTAATCTTCAGGTTAATATTAACGTCCACCTGGCTCCGTGCCGGATGGGGTTGTTTCACATACCCGCCGTCAATCCATTGCAGCGGGGGTACTGCTAAATCGGTCGCGATTACGCGAGTGCCAGTTTTTGGCGCGCATATTGTAGCGCTTTTTCAATCACTTGCTCAATAGTTAAACTGGTAGAATCCAGCACTAATGCATCTTCTGCGGGAACAAGCGGTGCGACGGCGCGGTTACGATCGCGGTCATCGCGCTCTTTTATCTCGGATAAAAGGCGATCAAAGTTAACACTAAACCCCTTTTCCTGCAACTGAAGCATACGGCGTTGAGCACGTTCTTCCGAAGAGGCGTCGAGGAAAATTTTCACTGGCGCATCGGGGAATACCACGGTTCCCATGTCGCGGCCGTCGGCGATCAGCCCCGGCGCTTCACGGAAACCACGCTGGCGACGTAACAGCGCCTCGCGAACGCGAGGGAAAGCCGCCACCTGAGAAGCCGCATTGGCCACTTCCTGCGTGCGGATTTCACCGCTGACATCTTCCCCTTCCAGGATCACTTCAAGGTTGCCATCAGTTGAGACAAAGCGCACATCCAGATGCGCAGCCAGCGGTACCAGCGCTTCCTCAGACGCAACATCCACATGATGATGCAGCGCAGCCAGCGCCAGCACGCGATAGATTGCTCCCGAATCTAAAAGATGCCATTGCAATGCTTCCGCCATCGCTTTGCACAGAGTACCTTTCCCTGCGCCACTCGGCCCGTCAATGGTGATTACCGGGGCAATTGCCGTCATCTTTTTCTCCTTAATTAAGGCATACCGTTAACATGAACGCCGCGCATTATACGCGCCAACGTGCGCAACTGTTAACTTTGCGTGCAAATTCCGAAATGATTGAAGCAGAGTGTAGAAGAAATGAAAGAGGATGACTGTCAGAAAGCGTAAGGAAATGCCGCATCGGGTGATGCGGCACAAGATCATCAGGCCAGGGTGCTAATGCGCGCCAGCTGCTCGAAGTAGTCCGGGAAGGTCTTTGCCGTACATTTCGGATCGAGGATAGTGACCGGCGTATCTGACAGCGCCACCAGCGAGAAACACATCGCCATGCGGTGATCGTTGTAGGTACCAATTTCTGCAAATTGCAGTTTTGCCGGAGGGGTAACGCGAATGTAGTCTTCGCCCTCTTCGACCTCCGCCCCCACTTTACGCAGCTCGGTTGCCATTGCGAACAGGCGGTCCGTCTCTTTTACGCGCCAGTTGTAAATGTTCCGCAGCGTGGTGGGGCCTTTCGCAAACAGCGCAGCGGTGGCAATAGTCATCGCCGCATCAGGAATGTGGTTCATGTCCATATCAATGGCATTCAGCTCACCGTGGGTACAGGCGATGAAGTCATCGCCCCAGGTCACCACCGCGCCCATTTTTTCCAGCACATCGGCAAAGCGGATATCGCCCTGCACGCTGTTGCGGCCAATCCCGGTCACCTTGACGGTACCGCCCTTGATCGCGCCCGCGGCCAGGAAGTAAGAGGCCGATGACGCGTCACCTTCTACAAGGTACTGACCCGGAGAGTGATACTGCTGCCCACCGCGAACCACGAAGCGCTGGTAAGACTGGTTTTCCACCTCAACGCCGAAGGTATTCATCAGGTGCAGGGTAATATCAATGTACGGCTTAGAGACCAGGTCGCCTTTAATGCTGATAACGGTATCCTGTGGGGCCAGCGGTGCGGTCATCAGCAGCGCGGTCAGGAACTGACTGGAGACGCTACCGTCCACCTCAACGTTACCCCCGGTAAATCCCCCGCGCAGACGCAGTGGCGGGTAATTTTCCTGCTCAAGATAATCTATCTGCGCGCCGCCCTGACGCAGGGCATCCACCAGATGGCCGATCGGGCGCTCTTTCATTCGCGGCTCACCGGTCAGCACAATATTGTTGTTCCCCAGACACAGCGCTGCGGCCAGAGGACGCATTGCCGTACCAGCGTTACCCAGGAAAAGCTCCAGCGATTCAGCAGAACGTAACGCGCCGCCGTTACCAGTGACTTCACAACGGGTACGATCGTCGGACAGCGTATAATGAACTCCCAACGCTTTCAGCGCATTGAGCATATGGCGCACGTCATCGCTGTCCAGCAGGTTGGTGAGGACGGTGGTGCCGTGTGCCAGAGCTGCCAGCAGCAGAGCGCGGTTCGAGACACTTTTTGAACCAGGCAGATTAATGGTGCCATCTACCCGCGCGATAGGTTGTAACGTCAGGGATTCCATGAAACTCAACTCTCAACTCAACATAATAAAAACCCCGCAGCAACGCTGCGGGGGTGAAAAACAGCCCGTTAACCGTGACGACGTTCGAAGTCGATCATGAAATCGGTCAGAGCTTTAACGCCTTCCAGCGGCATGGCGTTATAGATAGAGGCACGCATCCCGCCAACCACGCGATGGCCTTTCAGCGCGTGCAGACCCGCCGCGAACGACTCTTCCAGGAATACGCTGTCCAGGCTGCTGTCTGCCAGCTGGAACGGTACGTTCATGCGCGAACGGTTAGCTTTCGCCACATCGTTACGGTAGAAATCGCTCTTGTCGATCGTGCCGTACAGCAGTTCGGCTTTCTGCTGATTGATCTTGTCCATCTGCGCCACGCCGCCATTTTGCTTCAGCCATTTGAAGACCAGGCCGGAGAGATACCAGGCAAACGTAGGTGGAGTGTTGAACATGGAGTCGTTGTCATTCAGGACAGTGTAATCCAGGATTGACGGGCAGGATTTATGGGCTTTCCCCAGCAGGTCTTCACGGACAATGACAATAGTCAGCCCCGCAGGACCGATGTTTTTCTGAGCACCTGCATAAATGACGCCGTAGCGGCTAACGTCCAGGGGAGTGGACAGAATGGTTGAAGAGAGGTCTGCCGTCACAATGACATTGTCGCCAAAGTCTGGCTCTTCATGAATGGCGATGCCGTCGATGGTTTCGTTCGGGCAGTAGTGGAGATACGCAGCGTTGTCAGACAGCTGCCACTCGCTCATCGGCTTCACGGCGCGCAGGCCGTCGACGGTGACTTTGGCATCGATGACATTCGGCGTGCAGTATTTGTGCGCTTCTTTTACCGCACTGGCTGCCCAGTAGCCGGCATCGACGTAATCAGCGGTGGTTTTGTCGCCCAGCAGATTAAGCGGGATACCCGCAAACTGGCCGCGTCCACCGCCGTGACAGAACAATACTTTGTAGTTCGAGGGAATGTTCAGCAGATCGCGAAAATCCTTTTCTGCCTCTTCCGCCACCTGAATAAACGCTTTACCCCGGTGGCTGATTTCCATCACCGACGTACCCAGACCGTTCCAGTCACAAAGTTCCTGTTGAGCCTGTTTAAGCACGTCTGCCGGTAACATTGCCGGACCTGAACTGAAATTAAAGACTTGAGCCATTTCCCCTCACCACGCTAAAAGCCATAAGTTATAACTGTGGATATCGGTTTTATCATTCAGTGACACGCGCCGCAATGTCTAAAACTTATGGCCGGAGAAATGTGTCCCTCGTCACACAAAACAATCTGCCGTACCGTTGTCACAAAACCGACAAAATCGCTGTCAGGTAATGCGCTTAGCCCGGCTAACCTTCGTCCATTCTGGATTCGTACAGCGAGGACATAATTGATGATCGCCCGCTTGCATGCCCACCACGTGGCTACATTTTATGCAGGCATACTCACCCGCCTCAGGTACGGTTTTGTATCGCTCGATGAGCATATCCGGCAGGATGCACAGCCCGGGCCTGACCTCATCGTCGGAATAGTAATAAATGCTGATTTGACCGTTCGTTTCCATAATCGCCAGACGCACCTGCCCCAGCTGTTCAACGCTGCTGATGCGAAGCTCCATAAAGAACTCAAACTCCGTCATATTGGCGCGTTGCACGTTCTCCCAGGCCAGTTGACCATCTTCGACAATCACCACCGGTTTCCCTTCGAACAGATCTTCCAGCTTTTCGCTTTTCGACATCAGCCACATGACCAGCCGGTAGAGCAGCGCGAGCGTCACGAAGACGACAAAGACCGGCACCATAGGCACATCATCATAAAAGGCAACGTCCCCCGCCGCCGACCCCAGCGTCAGGATGATCAGCACCTCAAACAACGACATCTGCCGGACGCCGCGGCGTCCGGTGATTTTCAGAAACAGGAAGACGAGAACAAAGGTGTAGAAGCTGCGCAGCGCCACTTCACCTAAAAACTCGGGGGGAACTTTATCAAACGCCATCCGCTGGAGATCAAATGCTTTCATTTTTCTATGCCTTTACAGTAGGTTACTGCTTATAAGCATAGCCCAGCCATTTATTTTCGCCGGAGATAGCACCCGTCACGCAAAACCCGTATCATTGCGCGCTTTACGTACGATAAAAGTGAACGCCATGACTCAAACGTTTATCCCCGGCAAAGACGCCGCTCTGGAAGATTCCATCGCTCGCTTCCAGCAGAAACTGACCGACCTGGGCTTTAATATCGAAGAAGCCTCCTGGCTGAATCCGGTGCCTCACGTCTGGTCCGTGCATATTCGCGACAAAGACTGTGCGCTGTGCTTTACCAACGGTAAAGGCGCAACCAAAAAAGCGGCGCTGGCCTCTGCGCTGGGTGAGTATTTTGAACGTCTGTCGACCAACTACTTCTTCGCCGACTTCTGGCTGGGCGACACCATCGCCAACGGTCCGTTCGTTCACTATCCGAATGAAAAATGGTTCCCGCTGACCGAGGACGATGAACTGCCGGAAGGTATTCTGGATGCGCGTCTGCGTGCCTTCTACGATCCGGAAAACGAACTGACCGCCAGCATGCTGATCGACCTGCAATCCGGCAATGAGGAACGTGGGATCTGCGCCCTGCCGTTCACCCGCCAGTCTGATGAGCAGACCGTCTATATTCCGATGAATATCGTTGGCAACCTGTATGTGTCTAACGGTATGTCCGCCGGTAACACCCGCAATGAAGCGCGCGTACAGGGTCTCTCTGAAGTCTTCGAGCGTCATATCAAAAACCGCATTATTGCCGAATCCATCAGCCTGCCTGAAATTCCGGCAGACGTGCTGGCGCGCTACCCGGGCGTGGTGGAATCCATCGCCAAACTGGAAGCGGAAGGTTTCCCAATCTTTGCGTATGACGGCTCGCTGGGCGGTAAATATCCGGTTATCTGCGTCGTGCTGTTTAACCCGACTAACGGAACCTGCTTCGCCTCCTTTGGCGCGCATCCTGACTTCGGCGTGGCGCTGGAGCGTACCGTGACCGAGCTGCTGCAGGGCCGTAGCCTGAAAGATCTCGACGTATTCACCCCGCCAACGTTTGACGATGAAGAAGTAGCCGAGCACACCAACCTCGAAACCCACTTCATCGACTCCAGCGGTTTGATCTCCTGGGATATGTTCAAGCAGGACGCGGACTATCCGTTCGTGGACTGGAGCTTTGCCGGTACGACGGAAGAAGAGTTCGCCACGCTGATGGCGATCTTCAACGCGGAGGATCAGGAAGTCTATATTGCCGACTATGAACACCTTGGCGTTTACGCGTGCCGTATCATTGTACCGGGCATGTCCGACATTTATCCGGCAGAAGATCTGTGGCTGGCGAACAACAGCATGGGCGCACATCTGCGTGAAACCCTGCTGGCCCTGCCGGGCAGCGAGTGGGAAAAGGAAGATTATCTGAACCTGATCGCCCAGCTGGACGACGAAGGTCACGATGATTTCACCCGCGTACGTGAGCTGCTGGGTCTGGCAACCGGAAAAGATAACGGCTGGTACACGCTGCGCATCGGCGAACTGAAAGCGATGCTGGCACTGGCGGGCGGCGATCTGGATCAGGCTCTGGCCTGGACCGAGTGGACGATGGAGTTTAACCAGTCCGTCTTCTCCGCCGAGCGCACTAACTATTACCGTTGCCTGCAAACGCTGCTTCTGCTTTCTCAGGAAGACGAGCGCGAGCCATTGCAGTATCTGAACGCCTTTGTCCGCATGTACGGTGCAGATGCTGTTGAAGCTGCCAGCGCGGCACTGAGCGGTGAAGAGCCGTTCTATGGCCTGCAAGCGGTTGACAGCGATCTGAAAGCCTTCCCGGCGCATCAGTCGCTGCTGAATGCGTATGAAAAATTGCAGAAGGCAAAAGCCGCTTACTGGTCAAAATAAGCGCATATAACATTAATGGCAGTAGGCGTATTCAACCGCCTGAGCTATATTACGGGGCAATTTTATTGCCCCTTTTTTTTTATTTTTAGGCAATGACATTTAAATGTAATAGTTAAGTTAACCATGGGTAAATATAAAAATACTTACCTGTGCTTTACTGTTACTAATTATAATAAATACTCCATTTTAATTAACTGTTTTAAGGGAGGCTGAAGGAAAAAATTCAACTCTTTTCATAACTTTTAAAATTTATTTTTATACGGATAATCAAATACTTACTCCGCTTTTGCTGTAAAACCATACACACTGCGGGCCTATAAGCCAGGCGAGATATGATCTATATCAATTTCTCTTCTATAATGCTTTGTTAGTATCTCGTCGCCGACTTAATAAAGAGAGAGTTAGTGTGAAAGCTGACAACCCTTTTGATCTATTACTCCCCGCTGCGATGGCGAAAGTTGCCGAAGAAGCGGGTGTCTACAAAGCAACGAAACATCCGATGACGACGTTCTTTCTGGCCATCACGGCTGGTGTGTTCATCTCCATCGCTTTCGTCTTCTATATCACAGCCACCACCGGCACGGCCGGGATGCCTTTCGGCATAGCGAAACTGATTGGTGGTATTTGCTTCTCACTGGGTCTGATTCTTTGCGTCATCTGCGGTGCCGACCTCTTCACCTCAACGGTGTTGATTGTTGTGGCAAAAGCCAGCGGAAGAATTACCTGGGGTCAACTGGGGCGCAACTGGCTCAACGTCTACGTTGGTAACCTGATTGGCTGTCTGCTCTTTGTTCTGTTGATGTGGCTCTCTGGCGAGTACATGACCGCCAACGGCGGCTGGGGGCTTAACGTCCTGCAAACCGCTGACCACAAAATGCACCATACATTTATCGAAGCTGTTGCTCTCGGCATCCTTGCAAACCTGATGGTCTGCCTGGCGGTCTGGATGAGCTACTCTGGTCGTAGCCTGATGGATAAAGCCATGATTATGGTTCTGCCGGTTGCGATGTTTGTTGCCAGCGGCTTTGAGCACAGTATTGCGAATATGTTCATGATCCCGATGGGGATTGTTATCCGCAACTTTGCAAGCCCGGAGTTCTGGACTGCTGTTGGTTCAACCCCGGAAAATTTTTCACACCTGACTATTATGAATTTCATTACTGATAACCTGATCCCCGTCACTATCGGGAACATTATCGGTGGGGGTCTGTTAGTTGGGTTGACATACTGGGTCATTTACCTGCGTGGCGGCGATCATCATTAATGGTTGTCTCAGGCAGTAAATAAAAAATCCACTTAAGAAGGTAGGTGTTACATGTCCGAGCTTAATGAAAAGTTAGCCACAGCCTGGGAAGGTTTTACGAAAGGTGACTGGCAGAATGAAGTCAACGTCCGTGACTTTATTCAGAAAAACTATACCCCGTATGAAGGTGACGAATCCTTCCTGGCTGGTGCAACTGACGCAACCACCAAGCTGTGGGACAGCGTAATGGAAGGCGTTAAACTGGAAAACCGCACTCACGCGCCAGTTGATTTTGACACCTCCGTTGCTTCCACCATCACTTCTCACGATGCTGGCTACATCAACAAAGCCCTTGAGAAAATCGTTGGTCTCCAGACTGAAGCACCACTGAAACGCGCAATCATCCCGTTCGGTGGCATTAAAATGGTTGAAGGTTCCTGCAAAGCGTATAACCGCGAGCTGGACCCAATGCTGAAAAAAATCTTCACCGAATACCGTAAAACCCATAACCAGGGCGTATTTGATGTTTACACCAAAGACATTCTGAACTGCCGTAAATCTGGCGTTCTGACCGGTCTGCCAGATGCCTATGGCCGTGGCCGTATCATCGGTGACTACCGTCGCGTTGCGCTGTACGGTATCGACTTCCTGATGAAAGACAAATACGCACAGTTCGTCTCTCTCCAGTCTGACCTGGAAAACGGCGTAAACCTGGAAGCCACTATCCGTCTGCGTGAAGAGATTGCTGAACAGCACCGTGCGCTGGGTCAAATCAAAGAGATGGCGGCTAAATACGGCTGCGATATCTCTGGTCCTGCAACCAACGCTCAGGAAGCTATCCAGTGGACCTACTTCGGCTACCTGGCCGCTGTTAAGTCTCAGAACGGTGCAGCAATGTCCTTCGGCCGCGTATCCACCTTCCTGGATGCGTACATCGAACGTGACCTGAAAGCAGGTAAAATCACCGAGCAAGACGCTCAGGAAATGATTGACCACTTGGTCATGAAACTGCGTATGGTTCGCTTCCTGCGTACTCCAGAATATGATGAGCTGTTCTCTGGTGACCCAATCTGGGCAACCGAATCTATCGGCGGTATGGGCGTAGATGGCCGTACTCTGGTAACCAAAAACAGCTTCCGCTTCCTGAACACCCTGTACACCATGGGTCCTTCTCCGGAGCCGAACATCACCGTTCTGTGGTCTGAAAAACTGCCTCTGAACTTCAAGAAATTCGCCGCTAAAGTGTCCATCGACACCTCTTCTCTGCAATATGAGAACGATGACCTGATGCGTCCGGACTTCAACAACGACGACTACGCTATCGCGTGCTGCGTAAGCCCAATGGTTGTTGGTAAGCAAATGCAGTTCTTCGGTGCGCGTGCAAACCTGGCGAAAACCATGCTGTACGCAATCAACGGCGGCGTTGATGAAAAACTGAAAATGCAGGTTGGTCCTAAGTCTGAACCTATCAAAGGCGACGTGCTGAACTATGACGAAGTCATGGAGCGCATGGACCACTTCATGGACTGGCTGGCGAAGCAGTACGTGACTGCACTGAACGTTATCCACTACATGCACGACAAGTACAGCTACGAAGCCTCTCTGATGGCGCTGCACGACCGTGACGTGGTTCGCACCATGGCGTGTGGTATCGCAGGCCTGTCCGTTGCGGCTGACTCCCTGTCTGCAATCAAATATGCGAAAGTTAAACCAATTCGTGACGAAGACGGTCTGGCTATCGACTTCGAAATCGAAGGCGAATACCCGCAGTTTGGTAACAACGACGCTCGCGTTGATGACATGGCGGTTGACCTGGTAGAACGTTTCATGAAGAAAATTCAGAAACTCACTACCTACCGTAACGCTATCCCGACTCAGTCTGTTCTGACCATCACCTCTAACGTTGTGTATGGTAAGAAAACCGGTAACACCCCAGACGGTCGTCGTGCTGGCGCGCCATTCGGCCCAGGTGCTAACCCAATGCACGGTCGTGACCAGAAAGGTGCGGTTGCCTCTCTGACCTCCGTTGCTAAACTGCCGTTTGCTTACGCGAAAGATGGTATCTCTTACACCTTCTCTATCGTGCCAAACGCGCTGGGTAAAGATGACGAAGTACGTAAAACTAACCTCGCGGGTCTGATGGATGGTTACTTCCACCACGAAGCGTCCATCGAAGGTGGTCAGCACCTGAACGTGAACGTGATGAACCGTGAAATGCTGCTCGACGCGATGGAACATCCTGAGAAATATCCTCAGCTGACCATTCGTGTATCAGGTTACGCAGTACGTTTTAACTCCCTGACTAAAGAACAGCAGCAGGACGTTATCACCCGTACTTTCACTCAGTCCATGTAAGTGGAATTGACTGAAATCACGCGTTAAAAAGCGTACAATAAAGGCTCCACGTCAGTGGGGCCTTTTTAGCACCCTCTTCTCCTCAGTCTCTTTTGTCCGCTATCTATACTTTATGGATAACAGCCAAAACAGACTTCAACACAGCCGGCTTTGAGCTGTGCATACTCAGGCCCCGGACGGGCCGATGCTGGAGATATCACCGCAATGTCAATTATTGGTCGCATTCACTCCTTTGAATCCTGTGGCACCGTCGATGGCCCGGGGATCCGTTTCATCACCTTTTTCCAGGGCTGCCTGATGCGCTGCCTGTACTGCCACAACCGTGACACCTGGGATACCCACGGCGGCAAAGAAGTCACCGTTGAGGATCTGATGAAAGAGGTGGTGACCTATCGCCACTTTATGAACGCGTCCGGCGGTGGCGTGACGGCATCCGGCGGTGAAGCCATTCTTCAGGCTGAGTTTGTGCGCGACTGGTTCCGCGCCTGCCACAAAGAAGGCATTCATACCTGCCTCGACACCAACGGCTTTGTACGCCGCTACGATCCGGTTATTGATGAACTGCTTGAGGTAACCGATCTGGTGATGCTCGATCTCAAACAGATGAACGATGAAATTCACCAGAACCTGGTTGGCGTCTCGAACCACCGTACGCTGGAATTTGCCAAATACATTGCCAACAAAGGCGTCAAAACGTGGATCCGCTACGTGGTGGTGCCGGGCTGGTCAGATGATGATGATTCCGCGCATCGTCTGGGCGAGTTTACCCGGGATATGGGCAACGTGGAGAAAATTGAACTCCTGCCCTATCACGAGTTGGGTAAACACAAATGGGTGGCGATGGGCGAAGAGTACAAGCTTGACGGTGTGAAGCCGCCGAAAAAAGAGACGATGGAACGCGTCAAAGGCATTCTTGAGCAGTACGGCCACAAGGTCATGTATTAAGAAAAAGGCCCGGTGAGAACCGGGCCTTTTTATATTCTATTCAAAGACGCCGTTAATAACGGCAGTCACAATCGCGGTACTCAGGGCAATTAAGACGAGGTCGTCCCCCACCACGCGCCATTCATACCCCGGATAGGACGGAAGCTGGCCGAGCATTGAGGCAGGCACGGTTTTCTTTGCAATGCCCGGAGGCAGCGGTTTACCGCGCGCAAGATTTTTCGCAATGCCCGGAGGCAGAGAGTCATAGCCCGTTAAGCCATAGTTCAGCGCCAGATGGCGGGCGCGATCGAAGCTCACGCGCACATCGACGTCGTTACCGACATCTTTGCTGTTTTTGAAGCTTTTATCCGATTTTCCTGGATTATCCTGACCCTTATTTTGCTTATTACCATGGTTGCCGGCGTTGCCGTTACCATGATTGCCGCTATTACCTTGTCCGCCACCGTTTCCGTGGCCACCGCCATTCCCGTTCCCGGGATTAGCCATGACCGGAGCCGTTGCAAACGTTAAGGACAACACTACGGCAAGTGCGGTAGTGGTAAAACGACGAGTAGACATGATGGCTGCCTTTTAGTGGTAGTACGCATTTGAATTATCGCCAGGCAGTAAAAACGCACAATAAGCAAAAGTCTTATATGTGACAGGGACAAAAAAGCCTGTCATCGACAGGCTTTTAATTCATCAGGCGTGTGCCACCGGCGTGGGATGCTCGCCGACTTTTCGCAGCAGCATTAACAGATAGATAAACGACACGCTGGCGATCATGATAAACAGCAGGTTATCAGAGTAGTTTTGCATGAGCATGGAGGTGAAAGTCGGCCCCAGCAAGCTGCCGATGGTGTAGCTTAGCAATAAAGCCTGGTTCATCGCCACCAGCTGATGATGCTCTACTTTCTCACAGGCCCAGGCCATCGCGACGGGATAGAGCGTAAAGCCCGCAGCCCCCAGAATGAACAGCGCAGGCGCCATCGCGGCGTTACTGAGCATGGCGAGACAGCCCATGATCACCACAAAAACCTGTACGCGCAGCACCAGCAGGCGACCAAAACGATCGGCCAGACGACCGATCGGCCATTGACCTACAATCCCTGCGCTGACCATGACTGCCATCCAGAAACCGATCCCGGAATCGCTGACGCCCTGATGGTTGAGATAGAGCGGCATCAGGCCATAGAGTGAACCCAGCACAATCCCGGAGATGATACAGCCGTTAACGCCTAAACGCGCCTGACGAAGCCTGAGCATCGGCCAGACGTGCGTAGCTTCCTGATGCTCACTGCTCTGATTCACGATTCGGGTAAAGAGCAGCGGCAGGACCGCAGCCAGCACCATGCCCGTTACCCACGGCAGTACGCTCATCAGGTCGGTTGGGAATTTGCTGACCATCAGTTGTCCCAGAACGGTACCGACGTAATACACCATCATGTAAGCCGCCAGCAGACGCCCACGGTTACGTGAGGTGCCGCTGCACATCAGCGCACTTTCCACCACCACCCATATCATTGCGCAGCCGACGCCCGCAATAAAGCGCCAGACCATCCAGCTCCAGAAGCCGACCATCAGGCCTAAACCGGCGCATCCGACGGCAAAGATCAGCGACGCCAGATAATAACTACGGTTAAAACCAAAACGCTTAATAAGGCTGCCCGTTAATAAGGTGCCCAGCAGATTTCCCGTAAAAAAGGACGAGCTAACCATACCCACCTGCCAGGTCGGTAAGTTTTCATGGGCCAGCCAGAGCGGGACGAGTGTGTTTAACACCGCGATCGCCAGGGTCAGCAAAAGCAAGCCACAGAGCAACAAAAGCACCGGGCGGGTATAGGTGGTCATGGATTAAAAACCGTGAGGAAGTTCAGATTTCGTGCGCATCATGCCACTGGCAAAAACAAAGTCAATCCACCGATTCAGGCGTCACGCACGATATGCGCCATGTCGATTTAAAAAACTCATCCTGCTAATGCAAAGCCTGCTACAGATATTAATTATCTATTTGTTTTTATTTATATCCGGGAAATTCTTAAGCGAAACATCAGTTGAAAAATTTCATGAATGAAAAAAGAAAAGCCGGGCGCTATGTCCCGGCTTTATATAACAAAAATCAAAACTAGCTGGCGATAGCCATACCGACCGTCATATGTAAACCGTAAAACACGCCGCGACCAATCAGTTCCCCGGCCAGCACCAGTACAAATGCCAGCGACAGCAACGGTAGCGCGGGCTGGTAGCCTTTAAGCTGAGGGGCAACCCAGCAGACCAGCGCCGCCGTCAGCAGCACCACGCGCCAGGCCATCAGCGAACCGTATTCCGGCACCAGGGCCGAAGCCTGTTGGATAGAGCTGTGAATCGTCGCCAGCTCCGCTCCCTGCATCAGCGCCACAACGGTACTGATGACCAGTGCCAGCAGCGAGACCGCAGGCAGCAGGCGCATCGCCCAACCCGTAACGCCGGCCACGCGCAGCAGCAGATAACCCAGCAGCGGGCCGCCAATGAACATCGTCAGGAAGAAGCTCATCGGTGTCCAGACGCTGTACCAGGTCGGAACGGTGTCAATCGTGTTGTACACCCGAACCATCATCCAGACGAATACCACACCCAGTACCATGGTGACGATAAGCCACAACACGCGTAACACTGACGGCAGCTTGTTCACCGCTGCCAGCAGCCACCCCAGTCCGCCTACGGCAAAGAAGATTGCGCCGCTGGCAATCTCATTACTCAGCGAAGAGGCGCCCACGCGATTCAGGGAGTTGAACGCGCGCATTGGCGAACCCAGGTGCAGCGTGGAGGCGATAAAGCCAATGCCCATCAGCACCCACAAACCGAACATACTGAGTACCAGACGCTGCTGCCGTTCGGCACTGAGATTACCTTTCATAAGCGCCAGCGCGAGGACAATAAACCCGCCCACCACGCACTGCCCAAAGACCGTGAAGATCATCAGCGGCCATTCATGCCATCCACTTCCCATCTCACACCTCCTTCGGGTTTGCCAGGTAGCCGGTGGTATCACCCGTCGGACGGCTGTTGGCGTTAGGTTTAATCACAATACTCGGCTTCGTGAAGTGCGCAGACGGCAGCGGCGCGACGGCGGCAAGCTGGCCGTGTTTTTTGCGCAGCTCCTCAATCGGGCCAAAGTCCAGCGCGCGCAGCGGGCAGGACTCGACGCAGATGGGCTTTTTGCCGTCCGCGACGCGGCTGTGGCAGCCGTCGCACTTGGTCATGTGGCCTTTGGCGGCGTTGTACTGCGGCGCGCCGTACGGGCAGGCCATGTGGCAGTAGCGACAGCCGATGCAGACGTCCTCGTCCACCACCACAAAGCCGTCGTCGCGCTTGTGCATTGCCCCGCTCGGACAGACCTTGGTACAGGCCGGATCTTCGCAGTGGTTGCAGGCAATCGACAGGTAATAGGCGAAGACATTCTGATGCCAGACGCCGTTGTCCTCCTGCCAGTCGCCGCCCGCGTATTCATAGATACGACGGAAGCTGACGTCCGGGGTCAGGTCTTTGTAATCCTTGCAGGCCAGCTCGCAGGTTTTGCACCCGGTGCAACGGCTGGAATCAATAAAAAATCCATACTGGGTTGTCATCGGTTACTCCTTACGCCTTTTCAACCTGAACGAGGTTCGTGTGGGATGGGTTGCCCTTCGCCAGCGGCGACGGACGCTGCGTAGTGAGAACGTTGATGCAACCCGCCTGATCGATGCGGTTCGCATCCGGGTTATACCAGGCCCCTTCCCCCAGCGCGACAACGCCCGGCATCATGCGCGGCGTCACTTTGGCTTCGATATGCACCTCGCCACGCCCGTTGAAGATACGTACGCGATCGCCATTACTGATGCCGCGCGCTTTCGCATCCATCGGGTTGATCCACATCTCCTGTCGGCAGGCTGCTTTCAGTACGTCAACGTTGCCGTAGGTAGAGTGAACACGCGCTTTATAGTGGAAACCGGTCAACTGAAGCGGGAATTTCTCCGTCAGCGGATCGTTGTAGTTTTCGAAACCAGGCGTATAGATCGGCAGTGGATCGATAACGTCCCCTTCCGGCAATTCCCAGGTCGCGGCAATTTTTGCCAGCTCTTCCGAATAGATCTCGATTTTGCCCGACGGCGTGGTCAGCGGATTGGCCACCGGATCCTCACGGAAGGCTTTGTACGCCACGTGATGCCCGTCCGGGTCGCGCTGTTTGTACATCCCCTGCTTGCGGAAGGTATCGAAGTCCGGCAGGTCTGGAATGGCTTTGCGGGAGAGCTCATGCAGATGGCGCATCCACCCTTCCTGTGTGCGTCCCTCGGTGAACTGCTGCTCAACGCCAAGACGTTTCGCCAGCTCGGACGTCATCTCATAGATGGTTTTGCACTCGAAGCGCGGTTTGATGGCCTGGTCAGTGAAGATCACATAGGACATGTTGCCGCAGGAGGCGTCCAGCGCAAAATCCATCTGCTCAGAGGCGGTGCAGTCTGGTAGCAGGATATCGGCATACTTCGCCGACGAGGTCATATGGCAGTCGATCACCACAATCATTTCGCACTTCTTATCATCCTGCAAGATTTCGTGGGTGCGGTTGATTTCGGAGTGCTGGTTGATCAGGCAGTTGCCGGCATAGTTCCAGATCATTTTGATCGGCACATCCAGCTTATCTTTGCCCCGAACGCCGTCGCGCAGCGCGGTCATTTCCGGGCCGCGCTCGATCGCGTCAGTCCACATAAACATGGAGATGCTGGTCTGAACCGGATTATCCAGCGTTGGCATACGTTCAAACGGTACTTCATATGAGCCTTCACGCGCGCCGCTATTACCGCCATGAATGCCGACGTTGCCGGTCAGAATCGAAAGCATAGAAATGGCGCGGGTGGCAATTTCGCCATTCGCGTGGCGCTGAGGTCCCCAGCCCTGGCTGATATAAGCCGGTTTGGTTGAACCAATTTCACGTGCCAGCTGAACAATACGTTCGACAGGAATGCCGGTGATAGTGGATGCCCACTCCGGGGTTTTCGCCACGCCGTCGCTGCCCTGGCCAAGAATATAGGCTTTATAGTGCCCGTTAGCCGGTGCGCTGGCTGGCAGCGTCTTCTCGTCGTAACCGACGCAGTATTTATCCAGGAACGGCTGGTCGACGAGGTTTTCAGTAATCATCACATACGCCAGCGCATTGACCAGCGCCGCGTCGGTACCAGGGCGGATGGGGATCCACTCGTCTTCACGCCCGGCGCCGGTATCGGTGTAGCGCGGATCGACAATGATCATACGTGCGTTGGATTTGGCGCGCGCCTGCTCAAGGTAATAGGTTACCCCGCCGCCGCTCATGCGCGTTTCGCCCGGGTTGTTGCCGAACAACACCACCAGTTTACTGTTCTCGATATCCGACGGGCTGTTGCCGTCTGCCCAGCCGCCGTAGGTGTAGTTGAGGCCTGCGGCAATCTGTGCGGAAGAGTAGTCGCCGTAATGGTTGAGATAGCCGCCGCAGCAGTTCATCAGGCGCGCTACCAGCGTTTTACCCGGCGGCCAGGAGCGGGTCATGGTGCCGCCAAGCGTTCCGGTGCCGTAGTTCAGGTAGATGGATTCGTTGCCGTACTCTTTGATCAGGCGCTGCATGTTGGTCGCGATAATATCGTAGGCTTCGTCCCAGCTAATGCGCTCGAACTCCCCTTCCCCACGCTTACCGACACGCTTCATCGGATATTTCAGACGATCCGGGTTATAAACGCGACGGCGCATTGAACGGCCACGCAGACAGGCACGAACCTGATGTAACCCTTCGTAGTTATCATCGCCGGTATTATCGGTTTCTACGTATTTGATTTCACCGTCCACCACGTGCATACGCAGTGGGCAGCGGCTACCGCAGTTAACGGTACAGGCACTCCACACCACTTTTTCCGGGGCTGAAGCGGGAGACAGAGCCTCCGCCGCCGACGCCAGTCGGGTAAAGGGGAGCGTAAAGGCGCTGCTGGCAACAGCCAGGCCGCCTATTGCCGTGGTTTTCATCAACCCACGGCGAGTGACCTCGGCAGCCATTAACGCTTCAGGCGCTTTGATTTTCATAAAGACTCACTTTGGTTGCTCACAAAGAAAAGAGAGGCGGTGCAAACCGCTATGTAGTTTTATATATAACGAAAAGCTACGTTATCGGTGTTTTATGCTAACTTTCGTTCGGAGGAGTATTACTACTTTAGAGGGAGGAGGTATTGCGTCGTATCAAATCAGAGATATAAAAAAAGCGCCCTGAGGCGCTTTTTTGTTTTGAAGCAAAATATTAGCCGATGAACTGCTGGCCTTTCATGTAAGGACGCAGCACCTCAGGGATCTCAATGCGACCGTCTGCCTGCTGGTAGTTCTCCAGCACGGCCACCAGCGTACGACCAACCGCCAGACCAGAACCGTTCAGGGTATGAACCAGACGGGTCTTCTTGTCGGACTTGCTGCGGCAACGCGCCTGCATACGACGCGCCTGGAAATCCCAGACGTTAGAGCAGGAAGAGATTTCACGGTAGGTGTTCTGCGCAGGTACCCACACTTCGAGGTCGAAGGTTTTGCAGGCGCCGAAGCCCATATCCCCGGTGCACAGCGCCATACGGCGGTAAGGCAGCCCCAGCAGCTCCAGCACTTTTTCCGCGTGGCCAGTCATCTCTTCCAGCGCATCCATCGATTCTTCCGGACGAACGATCTGTACCATCTCAACCTTATCGAACTGGTGCATACGGATCAGGCCGCGAGTATCACGACCGTAAGAGCCCGCTTCAGAACGGAAGCACGGAGAGTGCGCGGTCAGTTTGATTGGCAGATCGTCTTCGTCGATGATCTCGTCACGCACCAGGTTGGTCAGCGGCACTTCCGCGGTTGGGATCAGCGCGTAATTGCTGCTGTCTGCTTCCTCGTCCAGCGGACGGGTGTGGAACAGATCGCCGGCAAATTTCGGCAGCTGGCCTGTACCGTACAGCGTATCGTGGTTAACCAGATACGGTACATAGGTTTCGCTGTAGCCGTGCTGCTCGGTGTGCAGATCCAGCATGAACTGAGCCAGCGCGCGGTGCAGGTGAGCAATTTGCCCTTTCATCACCACGAAGCGAGAACCGGTCAGCTTAACCGCTGCCGCAAAGTCCAGGCCCGCGTGCATTTCGCCCAGCGTCACGTGATCGCGCACTTCGAAGTCAAACTCGCGAGGCGTACCCCAGCGTTTCACTTCAACGTTGTCGTTTTCGTCTTTGCCGACAGGCACACTGTCGTCAGGAATGTTCGGGATCGCCAGAGCAATATCGCGAATTTCAGCCTGAAGAACGTCCAGTTCAGCTTTCGCCTTATCCAGCTCTTCACCCAGCTTGTTCACTTCCAGGCGTAATGGCTCAATGTCTTCCCCGCGCGCTTTCGCCTGGCCAATGGATTTCGATCGAGAATTACGCTCTGCTTGCAGATTTTCAGTTTGTACCTGCAAAACTTTACGACGCTCTTCAAGAGCGCGCAGCTTATCTACATCCAGCTTAAAGCCCCGGCGTGCCAGTTTTTCAGCGACTGCGTCTGGCTCATTACGCAGCAGATTGGGATCGAGCATGCTTATCCTGTGCTTATCGAATTAAAAAAGGAAAAAGTGACCACAGCCTGCGGCCACAGAGATATATTGCCAACATTACCGCAACGATTGAACTAACGGTAGCGTTTTATAGGGCTATTTTGATCCTGTCCGGCAAGCCAGGCGAGCTTTTCGCCAATCTTACCCTCAAGACCTCTGTTTGTAGGGTGATAATAGCGGGTTTGTGCCATCTCCTGCGGGAAATACTCCTCCCCAGCGGCGTAGGCATTGGGTTCATCATGGGCGTAGCGATACTCCTGCCCGTAACCCATCTCTTTCATCAGCTTTGTAGGGGCATTGCGAAGGTGTACCGGAACGTCGTAATCCGGACGTTCACGTGCATCCGACATCGCCGCTTTGAAGGCGGTATACACTGCATTGCTTTTCGGTGCGCAGGCCAGATAGACAATCGCCTGAGCAATGGCGCGCTCACCCTCCGCAGGCCCGACGCGGGTAAAGCAATCCCAGGCGGAAAGCGCGACCTGCATGGCGCGCGGATCGGCATTGCCGACGTCTTCCGACGCAATCGCCAGGCAGCGACGCGCGACATATAACGGATCGCCACCGGCGGTGATAATACGCGCATACCAGTAGAGCGCCGCATCCGGCGCACTGCCGCGCACGGATTTATGTAACGCAGAGATAAGGTCGTAGAAACGGTCGCCTTTATTATCGAAGCGCGCGCTGCGTTCACCGGCAATTTCGGTGAGCAGTTCAGGCTTCAATACGCGCTTGCCCGCATCGTCCACTTCAGCCATATCGGCCATCATTTCGAGCGTGTTCAGCGCCCGACGGGCATCACCGCTCACCAGTTCGGCGATCGCAAGACGCGTCTCGTCCGGCAGAATGATATCCTGCCCGCCGTAACCGCGCGCTTTGTCGTCCATCGCTTGCGTCAGAACCTTTTCGATATCTTCCGTGGTCAGCGATTTAAGCAGATACACGCGCGCCCGGGACAGCAGCGCAGAGTTCAGTTCAAACGACGGGTTTTCCGTGGTGGCGCCGATGAAGAAAATCGTACCGTCTTCAATGTGCGGCAGGAAAGCATCCTGCTGACTCTTGTTGAAGCGGTGTACTTCGTCGACAAACAGAATGGTGCGACGTCCGGCATTGCGGTTTTGTCGCGCCCGCTCGATCGCCTCGCGGATCTCTTTCACCCCCGACGTGACCGCCGAGATGCGCTCAACGTCCGCGTTGGCATAGCGGGCAATCACTTCAGCGAGCGTGGTTTTTCCGGTGCCGGGTGGCCCCCAGAGGATCATGGAGTGCAGATGCCCGGCCTCGATGGCGCGCGGCAAGGGTTTCCCCGCAGCCAGCAGATGTTGCTGACCGATGTACTGCGCTAAATTTTCTGGCCGCATACGGGCGGCCAGAGGTTGAAACGCATTATCTGAAAAATCGAGCGACAAATTGCTCACTCATGCCTCTTACTTATTGCGTTGGTCATCCACCGTTACGCCCTGCGGCGGGGTAAAGGTGAATTTCGATGCATCAACAGCGCCGTTTTGCTGAGACTTCAACTGATAGCTGCTGCGCTGATCGTCCTGCTCAACCGCGCCAAACTGATTGATGGTGCCGTTGCTGCTCACGTTAATGGTGAACTGCTTCAGATTACCGTTGCTGCCTTTTGGCGTCAGGACAAACTCGTCGCCGTTTTGTTTAATGTTGTACTGCTGCCAGTCGCTGGACTGGTTACGGGCAATGAGCATAAACGGCGTATTGCTGGTCGCGTCTTTCAGCCAGGTGGCGGTCGCCTGCTCAACAAACGGGTTGTAGAACCACAGGGTTTTACCGTCAGACACCAGAACGCTTTCATCCGGCTGGGTCATGTGCCAGTTGAACAGATTTGGGCGTTTCACCCACAGATCTCCCTGCCCTTCCTGCACCGCGTTGCCGCTGCCGTCAGTCACTTTTTGCGTGAAGCTGGCGTGGAAGCTGCTCACTTTATCCAGTCGGCTTTTAAGGTCGCTGGCTGCATCAGCCCAGACGCTGCTGGCAACAAAACTGGAGAGTAATGCACAGGCGATGGCGATTTTTTTCATTGTTATTCCTTAAAATACGTCTTCCCGATATGGGGTTTCCGTTTCTATTCTGTACCTGCCCGAAGGCAGGCGACAGAAGAATATGCTTAATTTTTGCTGATTTACCCTTCTTTGCAATCGCTGAAGGTTACTCAAACGGCGGTGGCGCCAGCACCTCACGGTTACCGTTGTGCCCCTGTTCGCTCACGATGCCCTGCGCTTCCATCTGCTCAATGATACGCGCCGCGCGGTTGTAGCCGATACGGAACTGGCGCTGCACGCCCGAGATGGACGCTTTACGTTTTTCGGTGACGAAATTAACCGCCTGGTCGAATAACGGATCCAGCTCTTCGCCGCCGTCAAAACCACCGCCGCCACCTTCGCTTTCGCTGTCAGAGGTGATGCCGTCAACGTATTGCGGACGCCCACGCGCTTTCCAGTCCTGCACAACCGCGTGCACTTCCTGGTCGCGAACAAACGCACCGTGAACACGCACCGGCGAGGTGGAGTTCGGCCCGGAGTAGAGCATATCACCCATTCCCAGCAGCGACTCTGCTCCGCCCTGATCAAGGATAGTACGCGAGTCAATTTTACTCGACACGGTAAACGCGATACGGGTCGGGATGTTTGCCTTAATAAGACCGGTGATAACGTCCACGGACGGACGCTGCGTAGCCAGAACCAGGTGGATACCCGCCGCACGCGCTTTCTGTGCCAGACGTGCAATCAGCTCTTCCACTTTCTTACCAACGGTCATCATCAGGTCGGCAAATTCATCCACCAGCACCACGATGTAAGGCAGTTTTTCCAGCACCGGATGTTGGGCATCCATGCTGTCACCCGGCTTCCAGTATGGGTCCGGAATCGGACGACCCATGCGCGCCGCTTCGGCGATCTTCTCGTTATAACCGGCAAGATTACGCACGCCCAGCGCCGACATCAGCTTGTAGCGACGCTCCATTTCATTGACGCTCCAGCGCAGTGCGTTGGCGGCGTCCTTCATGTCGGTGACCACTTCCGTCAGCAGGTGCGGAATGCCTTCATAGACGGACAGTTCGAGCATTTTCGGGTCGATCATGATGAAACGCACGTCTTCAGGCTGCGCTTTGTAGAGCATACTGAGGATCATGGCGTTCACACCGACCGATTTACCGGAACCGGTGGTACCCGCAACAAGCAGGTGCGGCATTTTCGCGAGATCGGCAACCACCGGATCGCCCGCAATGTCTTTCCCCAGCACCACGGTCAGCGGGGAAGGATTATCGCGGAACTTGGTGTTGTCCAGCACTTCACGCAGATAGACGGTCTGGCGTTTTTTGTTTGGCAGCTCAAGGCCAACGTAAGGCTTGCCTGGGATCACTTCCACCACGCGAACAGCCACGGTCGACAGGGAACGCGCCAGGTCGCGGGAGAGGTTAGAAATACGCGCCGCTTTTACGCCCGGCGCCAGGTTCAGTTCGAAACGGGTGATCACCGGGCCCGGTGAGTAGTTCACCACGTCCGCTTTAATACGGAAGTCAGCCAGACGCGCTTCCACCAGACGGGCCATCTGCTCGAGGGCAAAGGTATCAACCGGCTCGACTTCAGCCGGTGGCGGCGTTAACAGATCCAGCGACGGCAGCGGCGTGCTTGGACGTTGCAGCGGGCGGCTGTCTCCGTTACGCATCAGCAGCGGATGAATCAGGCTCTCCTGCGGCTGCGGTGCCGGCTGCTGGAACTGTGGCTGTGGCGGTTGGGCAGGCGTCTGTGGTTGAGTATACGCCTGTGGCGCTGGCGCCTGACGCACCGGTTCCGCTTCCGGCATTACGCTCGGCGTGAACAGCGGTTCGCTTGGACCGTCATCCACCAGATCTTTCATCGGTGAGAATTCGAAATCCGACAGCGAGAACGGGTTTGCCCCCGAAGGCTGCTCACCGGAATAACGCTGCTGCTGCGTAGCGGCAAACTGGCGCGCCAGCTCCGCTTCGGCCGCATCATCGTCGTCCTGGTGTGAAGGCACGTCGTGCTGATACTCGTCGCCGTAGCGCTGATTCTGCTGGGCGGCAAACTGACGCGCCAGCTCGTCCTGATGCAGTTCGTCTGCATCATCTTCGTAGTCAGAACCACGCGCTTTCTCTTCCGCCATACGCTGGGAAGGCAGTTTAATGCCATAAGAGGCCAGCTCCCGGCGAGTCGGTACGCGCACGCGGTTAGGGCGCGGCAGCTGTGGGCCAATGCCCTCTTTAACCTGAGGGCGCGGGGCGCTGTCGGTTGCCGGGCTGAATAGCGGAGCGGATGCGGCAGCGGCTGCCGTTGCCTGCTTCACGGCTTCAGCACCCAACGCAACGGCTGGCGTAGGATCTACAGGTGGAACGCTTACAGGAGGCGCTTTTGCAACAGGCTCCTGTACCGGCTCGGGCACAGGCTGATACCAGGCGGCAAGCTGCTCGCGCTCACGGGCACGGCGCTCTTCCACTTCTTCAAAATAATACAGGGGCGGACGAGACGGCTTCGCTTCCTCGACCACTTCGGGTTCTGGCTCCGGCGCAACGTAGGGCTGTTCATGTACAACGGGTTCTGGCGTATAAGCCTGATACGATTGTTGCGGCTCGGTGACAGGCTCAGGCGGCTGATACGGCTGCTGCCACTGCTCCTGCTGAACGGGAATATAGCTTTCTGGCTCAGGCGCGATGGTCGGCTCAGGCGTATGGACGCCTGGCGCAGTCTGCCAGTCTACCTGCGGTTGCTGGATGGCGGACTCCGGGGCAGGCACAGGCGAGGACGGCATCACGGCTTCAACAGGTGCAACATAGGCCTGCGCCGCCGTCGTTGCGGCAGCAGCGGCGGCTACCGGTTCAGTCACGGAATGACCATTCAGCAGCGGATCGTATTCGTCATACTCTCCCGGCGTGGCTCGATGACCAGAGAACAGTACGTCATCAGGATCGACGGCCGCACCGCGATACTCAATCTGCTCGTCTTCATCCATACGTTTGCCGGAGAACAGTGCGGCATCCGTTTTACGGCCTAACGGGTTCGCAAATTTTTCAGCGACGCGCTGGCGGCGCGCCAGAGCACCGCGCAGAATACGCGCGCGACGAGACTCACGACGCTCATCAGGCGCATCGTCTTCGTCATACTCATCTTCGTATTCATCTTCATCGACCCACGTATCGTCACGACGGGTACGGTTGCTGGCGAACGTCAGCAGCGTCAGAATAAAGCTGCCGATCTTCTCAGCAATGCTCACCCATGACCAGCCGGTAAACAGCGTCAGCCCCGCCGCCCAGATACACAGCAGCGCCAGCGTGCCGCCGCTGCTGTGAAGCATCGGTTGCAGCGCGGAGCTCAGCAGGCTGCCGATCACCCCGCCGGAGGCGAAATACCAGATATCATCGGCGTTGATTGCCGCCAGCCCACAGGAGGTGAGGATCAGCGCCAGGGCGCCAATCAGGCGCAGCGAAACGGCAAAATAATCGATGTAGTCGTCGTTCTGTCGATGACGCCAGGCAAACCAGCATCCGCCAATAATGATGACGGGAAGGGTATAGGCCATCACACCGAAAATGAAAAAGAGCGTGTCCGCAAGCCAGGCGCCGGGAACGCCGCCTAAGTTATGGATAGGCTCATGCCATGCGGTTTGTGACCAGCTGGGATCTGAGGGATTGAAACTGAGTAAGGCGGCCATCAGCCAGACGGCAAAAAGGGCAATAACAATCAGCAAAGCCTCGAGGAGACGACGTCCGCTGCTTAGCTTCGATAGTGTGACTTCTTTGTCTTCAGTGTATTCCTGGCTCAAGAAAGGCTCTCCAGGTATCAGGCATGTCCTGCCTGTGTGCTAAAACGGACAACAGCGCCGGGTATCCCCGGCACTGTTGCTGTATGGATTAACAGGAGTGTAATCAAACTACACTGATTTTGCACCTGTTCCGTGTTAGCGCGTCTTAATAACCAGACGATTGCTCTGTTTGACCTCTTCCATCACCACATAAGTACGGGTGTCGTTCACGCCTGGCAGACGCAGCAGGGTTTCACCCAGCAGCTTACGGTAGGCGGACATATCGGGCACACGGGTTTTCAACAGGTAGTCGAAATCACCGGAAACCAGATGACACTCTTGAATTTCTTCAAGTTTTTGTACAGCGGCGTTAAATTGCTCAAACACATCCGGTGCACCACGATTCAGAGTAATCTCAACAAATACCAGAAGTGAGGCATCCAGATAATGCGGGTTCAGCAGAGCCGTATAGCCCTGGATAAAACCCTGTCTTTCCAGTCGACGCACACGCTCAAGGCACGGCGTCGGGGAAAGTCCCACACGTTTTGAAAGCTCGACGTTGGAAATACGCCCATCCTTTTGCAATTCATTAAGAATGTTACGATCGATACGGTCGAGATCTTTGCCAGGGCGCTTCTTGCTATCTACCATTATTATTGTCTCTCTGTATTCCTTCCCTACTCCTGCCTGGACCCTGTGCACATCACTGTTCAGAGCCTGCACCCGTTATTCATCACATCGCCTGGTTATGTATTAGACGCGATGTGGATTCGGGTTCTGCGGTAAGAAGACCGTTGCCCGAAAGCAGTCACAGACATCACGTATGGCATCTGTCCACACCATGCGTAGATTTCACTGACCCGGTAAAAATGGCATTTACGTGCATGTCTATTCGGCATGCAGTTCATGCGTCTTTTTTTCTTCCTTGAATGTTTTCGCAAAAGCGCAGGGGATTGTCAAAGCAAAACATCGATTTTTAGTACAAGATGCCGGATATTCATTACGGAGGGGTATTAATCCTCATTTTATTGCCTTATAAACGCGCGATTTTCAGTAGCAGACATGATATGTACGCATATGATTCATAGGGCGCGGCTATTGCATATATCGGAAGCAAAACTGCCGTGCTCTTTTTTTACGGCAACAAATTCCCTACAATCCAGCCCATTGCCTGCCAACAACAATGGGGATCTCATGGGCACGACCAAACACAGTAAGCTGCTAATCCTTGGTTCTGGACCTGCGGGATATACCGCAGCGGTCTATGCTGCACGCGCTAACCTGCAACCGGTACTGATCACCGGGATGGAAAAAGGCGGTCAGCTGACCACCACCACGGAAGTGGAGAACTGGCCGGGCGACCCGAACGACCTGACCGGGCCGCTGCTGATGGAGCGCATGCACGAGCATGCCGCCAAATTCGAAACCGAAATTTTGTTCGACCACATTAATAAAGTGGATTTGCAGAACCGTCCGTTCCGCCTGACGGGTGACAGCGGTGAATACACCTGCGATGCGCTGATCATTGCCACTGGCGCCTCTGCCCGTTATCTCGGCCTGCCGTCTGAAGAAGCGTTCAAAGGCCGCGGCGTGTCAGCCTGCGCAACCTGCGACGGTTTCTTCTATCGCAACCAGAAAGTTGCGGTGATCGGCGGTGGTAATACCGCGGTCGAAGAAGCGCTGTATCTGGCGAACATCGCCTCGGAAGTGCACTTGATCCACCGTCGCGACACCTTCCGCGCTGAGAAGATCCTCATTAAGCGCCTGATGGATAAAGTGGCGAGCGGCAACATCGTGCTGCACACCAACCGTACGCTGGAAGAAGTGACCGGCGACCAGATGGGCGTGGCGGGTCTGCGTATTCGTGATACGCAGAACACCGACACCGTCGAAACGCTGGAGGTGGCTGGCCTGTTCGTGGCAATCGGCCACAGCCCGAACACGGCTATCTTCGAAGGTCAGCTGGAGCTGGAAAACGGCTACATCAAAGTGCAGTCCGGCATTCACGGCAACGCGACCCAGACCAGCGTTCCGGGCGTCTTTGCGGCAGGCGACGTTATGGACCATATTTATCGTCAGGCGATCACCTCTGCGGGCACCGGCTGTATGGCCGCGCTGGACGCAGAACGGTATCTGGACGGATTGGCTGAACAAGGTAAATAATCTTTACAAGTCAGTAACAAACGTAAATAAAGGCGGCCATTGGTCGCCTTTATTTTTGCTCACGTGTAACATGCAGAGGTCTAATTTCTTATAACGTCACCTGCAAAGTACGCAATGGAAAAAACCCGTCAACAAGAGTTAACACGCTGGCTGAAGCAGCAAAGCGTTCTATCCCGCCGCTGGCTTATGATTTCCCGCGTTCTGGGATTCATCAGCGGTCTGTTGATTGTTGCCCAGGCATGGCTGCTGGCCCGCATTCTCAATCATATGATCATGGAGAACATTCCGCGCGAAGCGCTGCTGTTGCCGTTTATCGTTCTGGTGCTGGTTTTCGTTCTTCGTGCGTGGGTGGTCTGGCTGCGCGAGCGGGTTGGGTTCCACGCCGGGCAGCACATCCGCTATGAGATTCGCCGCAAGGTGCTCGATCGGCTTTCGGAAGCCGGGCCGGCGTGGATCCAGGGTAAGCCAGCCGGCAGCTGGGCGACGCTGATCCTTGAGCAAATCGACGATATGCACGATTACTACGCGCGGTATCTTCCCCAGATGGCGCTGGCGGTATTTGTGCCCCTGTTGATTGTTATCGCCATCTTCCCGGTTAACTGGGTGGCGGCGCTAATCCTGCTGGGGACCGCCCCGCTGATCCCGCTGTTTATGGCGATGGTCGGCATGGGCGCGGCAGACGCAAACCGCCGCAACTTCCTGGCGCTGGGTCGGTTAAGCGGCCATTTCCTGGACCGTCTGCGCGGCATGGAAACCCTGCGTATCTTTGGTCGCGGTGAAGCGGAAACCGAAAACATTCGCCTGGCGTCGCAGGATTTTCGTCAGCGTACCATGGAAGTGTTGCGCATGGCCTTCCTCTCGTCCGGCGTGCTTGAGTTCTTCACCTCCCTGTCGATTGCGCTGGTGGCGGTTTACTTTGGCTTCTCCTACCTCGGCGCACTGGACTTTGGCCACTACGGTACGGCGGTCACGCTTTCCGCCGGGTTCCTGGCGCTGATCCTGGCCCCGGAATTTTTCCAGCCGCTTCGCGATCTCGGCACCTTTTACCACGCTAAAGCGCAGGCGGTTGGCGCAGCCGACAGCCTGAAAACCTTCATGGAAACGCCGCTGGCGCATCCTGAGCGTGGTGAAGTGACGCTGAATACGAACGATCCGGTGACCATTGAAGCACAGGATTTTTCTGTTCTGTCGCCTGAAGGCAAAGTGCTGGCAGGTCCGCTGAACTTTACCCTGCCCGCCGGGCAACGTGTGGTGCTGGTGGGCACCAGCGGTTCAGGTAAAAGCTCATTGCTGAATGCGCTATCAGGCTTTATGGCCTACACCGGATCGCTGCGTATCAACAAAACGGAGCTGCGCGAGCTTGATCCTGATGCCTGGCGTAAGCAGCTGAGCTGGGTGGGTCAAAACCCGCAGCTGCCTGCCCCGACGCTGCGCGACAATGTGCTGCTGGCACGTCCGGATGCGCGTGACGATGAGCTGCAATCGGTCCTCGACCGCGCCTGGGTCAGCGAGTTTCTGCCGCTGCTTGCGCAGGGCGTCGATACGGTCATTGGCGATCAATCTGCCGGGCTGTCGGTGGGCCAGGCACAGCGCGTCGCGGTTGCCCGTGCGCTGCTGAACCCCTGTTCGCTAATGCTGCTGGACGAACCCGCGGCCAGCCTGGATGCACACAGCGAGCAGCGCGTGATGGATGCGCTTAACGCCGCATCACGCCAGCAAACCACCCTGATGGTGACCCACCAGTTGGAAGGTATAGCCGACTGGGATCGGATCTGGGTGATGGAAAACGGACACATTGTTGAGCAAGGCGATTACGCCGCGCTTGTTGCCGCGCAGGGGCCGTTTGCGAACCTGCTGGCGAATCGTCAGGAGGACATCTGATGCGCGCCCTGCTTCCCTATCTTGCACTGTATAAACGCCACAAATGGATGCTGACGCTCGGGATTGTGCTGGCGATCGTCACGCTGCTCGCCAGCATCGGCCTGCTTACGCTTTCCGGCTGGTTCCTCTCCGCGTCTGCGGTCGCAGGCTTTGCCGGGCTGTACAGCTTTAACTATATGCTGCCAGCCGCCGGGGTGCGCGGCACGGCGATTACGCGAACTGCCGGGCGCTACTTCGAGCGTCTGGTCAGCCACGACGCGACCTTCCGCGTGCTGCAACACCTGCGCATTTATACGTTCAGCAAGCTACTGCCCCTCTCCCCTGCCGGACTGGCACGTTTTCGTCAGGGCGAATTACTCAACCGCGTGGTTGCGGATGTGGATACGCTGGATCACCTCTATCTGCGCGTCATTTCGCCTATGGTGGGCGCGTTTGTGGTGATTGTCGTGGTCACGCTGGGGTTAAGTTTCCTGGATGTTCCTATCGCGCTAACGCTCGGCGGCATCATGCTGATGACGCTGATTATTCTGCCCCCCCTGTTTTATCGTGCAGGTAAAACCACCGGGGAAAACCTGACGCGTCTGCGTGGAGAATACCGCCAGCAGCTCACCTCCTGGTTGCAGGGACAGGCCGAGCTCACCATCTTTGGTGCCAGCAAACGCTACCGTGCCCGCATGGAAAATACGGAACTAAACTGGCATGAAGCCCAGCGTCGCCAGTCTGAGCTGACCGCGTTTTCCCAGGCGCTGATGATGTTAATTGGTGGAATTGCCGTTATCGCCATGCTCTGGATGGCCTCCGGTGGCGTGGGCGGTAACGCGCAGCCCGGTCCGCTCATTGCGCTGTTTGTTTTCTGTGCCCTGGCTGCCTTCGAAGCCTTAGCCCCGGTCACGGGCGCGTTTCAGCATCTCGGCCAGGTCATCGCCTCTGCGCTGCGCATTACAGACATTGCCGAACAGGAGCCGGAAGTGAAGTTTAGCGCCGGTCAAACCGCCGTGCCGGAGCAGGTCGCGCTGACGCTCAGCAACGTCACCTTCGCCTACGACAAGCAGGCGCAAAACGCGCTGGAAGAGATCAGCCTATCTGTTGATGCCGGGCAGCGCATTGCGATCCTTGGCCGTACGGGATGTGGTAAATCGACGCTTCTGCAACTCCTCACGCGCGCGTGGGATCCGCAGCAGGGCGAGATTCGGCTTAACGACATTCCGCTGTCTGGTTTTAGCGAAGCTGCATTGCGTAAAACGGTCAGCGTCGTGCCCCAGCGGGTGCATCTGTTCAGCGCTACGCTGCGCGATAATCTTCTTCTGGCGGCACCAGACGCCTCCGACGATACGCTGCGGGCGATGCTGGAACAGGTTGGGCTGCACAAGCTGCTTGAGGACGACGGATTAAACAGCTGGCTGGGTGAAGGGGGTCGACAGCTTTCCGGCGGCGAACTGCGTCGTCTGGCCATCGCGCGCGCCCTGCTGCACGATGCGCCGCTGATGCTGCTGGATGAACCGACAGAAGGTCTGGATGCGACAACCGAGAGTCAAATTTTAGATTTACTGACAAATGTGATGAAAGGCAAAACCGTGCTGATGGTCACTCACCGCCTGCGCGGGCTGGTGAATTTCGATCGGATAATTGTGATGGACAACGGACACATAATTGAGCAAGGTAATCACGCAGAGCTGCTGGCAAAACAGGGTCGCTACTACCAGTTTAAACAGCGCCTGTAGACTATATTTGTAGCGTCTTCTCTCGCGTACTGGAGTTCTGTTGTCATGCGCCTGGTGCAGCTTTCTCGCCATAATATTGCGTTCCCTTCTCCGGAGGGGGCGCTGCGTGAACCTAACGGATTGCTGGCTCTGGGCGGCGATCTCAGCCCGGCGCGTCTCCTGATGGCTTACCAGCGCGGCATCTTCCCGTGGTTTTCCCCCGGCGACCCGATTTTATGGTGGTCTCCCGACCCGCGAGCCGTGCTGTGGCCTGGGCAGTTTCACCTGAGCCGCAGCATGAAGCGTTTTCACGCAAAATCGCCCTATCGCGTTACGCTCAACCACGCCTTCGGCCAGGTCATTGAAGGCTGCGCTGAAGATCGTCACGAAGGCACCTGGATAACCCGCGACATTATTATCGCCTACCACCAGCTTCATGAGCTGGGCTACGCGCACTCCATCGAAGTATGGAAAGAGGATGACCTCGTTGGCGGAATGTACGGCGTGGCGCAGGGCACGCTGTTCTGCGGCGAGTCGATGTTCTCTCGCGCTACCAATGCGTCGAAAACCGCGCTGCTGGTGTTTAGCGAGGAATTTGCCCAACGTGGCGGACAGCTGATGGATTGCCAGGTGCTGAATGAGCACACCGCCTCGCTGGGCGCCGTGGAAATTTCCCGCCGACGCTATATCGAACACCTTGAACAGTGCCGACAGGAGACCCTTCCGCGCGATTTTTGGGTTCCCAGAACGCTCTTTATGCCCAATGCCTAAATGTTTTCCGCATATTTTTTATGAGGGTGTTATAATTACGCCGCAGAGTAGCTTCTGCCTGTTGCCCCGCCGCCGTTTGGGACCCCCGCTTCAGATAACGTCCTGACGTTTATCCTGTCGTCTCCCCTTTACGAATGCGCTTTCCGTTCGGTTGTACCGTGACGCTTGGGCAATACGCTGAAATTGTTTTGCTGCGTTTTAAACGCGCAATTCTTTACTTAATTGATGAATTTCGGCATTATCTTGCCGGTTCAAAACTTGGTAGTGATACCCCAGAGGATTAGATGGCCAAAGAAGACAATATTGAAATGCAGGGTACCGTACTTGATACGTTGCCTAATACCATGTTTCGCGTAGAACTGGAAAACGGTCACGTGGTAACTGCGCACATCTCCGGTAAAATGCGCAAAAACTATATCCGCATTTTGACGGGCGACAAAGTGACTGTTGAACTGACCCCGTACGACCTGAGCAAAGGCCGCATTGTCTTCCGTAGTCGCTAATTGTTTTCGCCTGTAATGGCAGATGAATATTTAAAAGGTCGGGATATTCCCGGCCTTATTTTTTTGTTAGGACAGTCGATTATTTGAACGATTTTTCTAAGCTGCCTGTAGGGCAGTGCACGAACGCTTTCTGAAATCCGCATTACGTATAACTTTCTAAGCTGCCTGTACGGCAGTGCACGAGGGGCTGAAGAACATTGCGCTGGCCCTTCATTTCTAGACTGCCTGTACGGCAGTGCACGCTGCGCGAGCTGGAAATGATGATGGCAGAATTTTCTAAGCTGCCTGTACGGAAGTGCACCGTTTTACCGAACGGATCAGCCTGTGAATCATTTTCTTAGCTGCCTGTACGGCAGTGCACCGATGTAACCCGCTTACGCCTAAAAACTCCTCTTTCTAAGCTGCCTGTACGGCAGTGCACCAGATTAAGCAAATGTTGGGACAGCTTGAGCTTTTCTAAGCTGCCTGTACGGCAGTGCACTCAACCACGTCTGCGGCTGCGTCGCGGCGGCATTTCTAAGCTGCCTGTACGGCAGTGCACGTGTATTCGTTCGGCAAATCCTTTTCCAGCGTTTCTAAGCTGCCTGTACGGCAGTGCACGGCGTCGCCGCCGTCTTGCTGCTTAGGGTCAATTTCTAAGCTGCCTGTACGGCAGTGCACCGTTTTTTTGTTCCCGTACTTCGCCGGGGCGCTTTCTAAGCTGCCTGTACGGCAGTGCACTGGCGCGTATCTCGTCGACTTCTGCATCCCGGCTTTCTAAGCTGCCTGTACGGCAGTGCACAAGAAGTTTACGCAAGGTTACTCTTTCTGAGATTTCTAAGCTGCCTGTACGGCAGTGCACTGTAAAGCGGCGAATCTATGCCGCCTATCATGTTTCTAAGCTGCCTGTACGGCAGTGCACAGGATGTCGCCCATTGGCAGCATTTTTCCGGTTTTCTAAGCTGCCTGTACGGCAGTGCACATTCGAAACACGAACAATTCCTGACGAATCAGTTTTCTAAGCTGCCTGTACGGCAGTGCACACAAGCCGGAGTAACAACGCCAACCGGTCAGCTTTCTAAGCTGCCTGTACGGCAGTGCACCTATCTCTACACCTTTGCTGACAGCGTAGATTTTTCTAAGCTGCCTGTACGGCAGTGCACATAATAATATTCAGGCTAGAAGTGGTATTTTATTTCTAAGCTGCCTGTACGGCAGTGCACTGTCACCGTTCCATATGTTGAGCTGAATGTTATTTCTAAGCTGCCTGTACGGCAGTGCACACGTTTCGCTACTACTTTTTTAGAAAGTGAAGTTTCTAAGCTGCCTGTACGGCAGTGCACTAATCAAGCCAAGGTTGTGCAGGCGTGGATTATTTCTAAGCTGCCTGTACGGCAGTGCACCTTTTCGCCCCGGCTACCGCGAACCGTGCTTCTTTCTAAGCTGCCTGTACGGCAGTGCACTTCGCATTATCGACCAGCTAAGGAAACAAAATTTTCTAAGCTGCCTGTACGGCAGTGCACTCAGCAACGTCGTCGGCACCGGCGCGGAAACTTTTCTAAGCTGCCTGTACGGCAGTGCACATAAGGATTTATCACCTTTAGGTTTATTTACGTTTCTAAGCTGCCTGTACGGCAGTGCACAGCACGTCCAGCGCATCAACCGACAATAGCCATTTCTAAGCTGCCTGTACGGCAGTGCACATCTGCATCCCTTCCGGTATGCTTAGGCCGGTTTTCTAAGCTGCCTGTACGGCAGTGCACTGGCTCTTTGCCAAGCTCTTTGCACTGCTTCATTTCTAAGCTGCCTGTACGGCAGTGCACAATACGATTGGGAAGGGTTCGCCACTCTGCCATTTCTAAGCTGCCCGTACGGCAGTGCACGGGAAGCTATCGAACGATACATTAGACGTTACTTACTAAGCTGCCCGTACGGCAGTGCACCCGAACGACGCCAGAGGGTACTGGCTGCGGGTTTTCTAAGCTGCCCGTACGGCAGTGCACTTTTATGCGCACAAAAAGTATAAAAAGGTAATTTTCTAAGCTGCCCGTACGGCAGTGCACGCTAACTGCGCCTGGCCTACCGTTACGTAAGCTTTCTAAGCTGCCCGTACGGCAGTGCACCTGTTAGTGGCGTTCTGCGCCGCTGACGATCCTTTCTAAGCTGCCCGTACGGCAGTGCACGTGATGCCGTAAGATGGATTGATGGTTGTTCATTTCTAAGCTGCCCGTACGGCAGTGCACTGAAATAATATCTCCACACCCTTCTGATTTGCATACAAAAAAAGCTAAAAAACCTTCTCTGACCCTCTTTTTTATCCACCAAAAACACTTATTTAAAATCAATGAATTACACAAACGTTAAAAATTAGGGTTAAAACATCTTCTTCTCACAAACCACCCAGCACAAAAAATCCCCATTCCACTCCATCTGACAAATGGCTATACTTAACCATGACAAATGACATTAATCAGGAGGTAACATGAGAACCTGGATCCCCGCCAAGAAACCTGCTGATAACGCACTTTGGCGCTACGCCGGTTTACCCGCGAACAGAGGTATGCGGCTGATAGAATTTCTCAACCAGGGATTGCCCGTCAGCGTGCTCGACAATATTCATGAATGGACGGCCATGTCGAAAGCGGACATTTTGCGCGTTACCGGGATTAACGAACGTAACGTGGCCCGCCGCAAAAGCGCAGGCAGGACGCTGACGCCGGATGAGAGCGAACGCGTAGCCCGTTTTGTTCGGGTGCTGGATGCGGCCGTCGACTATTTTGGCAGTAAAGAAGAAGCATGGAACTGGCTTCAGTCGCCGGTGCGCGGGCTTGGCAATGTTGCGCCTGTTGACCTAATCGCTACGGAAACCGGTGCACTGGAAGTCACCGATTTGATTGGTCGTCTGGAACACGGAGTGTTTGCATGATTTTTTATCGGCTGGTGACGGGACGCTATGCCAGGGAAGCGTGGAGTGGAAGTGGTGCTAACCAGTATGGCGGACGCTGGAATCATAAAGGCCACCCTACAGTGTATGTCTCCACCTCCATCTCGCTGGCTTCACTGGAAATTCTGGTGCATGTCAGAAAAGATACCGTGCTGAATCAGTACCAGCTTTTCAGCATTGATATCCCGGACGATCAGATCGATTACCTGGATAAAGCGTGGTTACCCGCCGACTGGCAGGAAAATCCGGCGCCGGTTTCGACAATGGACCTGGGAACCGGTTGGTTACAGGTTAACGGTGCCCTTGCCCTGATTTTACCTTCTTGCATCATTCCCTATGAAAACAACGCTATACTCAATCCATTGCATCCTGCATTCCACAAGGCACTCAATTCTGTTGAGCAACTCCCTTTTAATTTTGATACCCGTCTCGCAGAAAAAACCGCACCCTGAACGCTGATGCGGCTGTGTTTTCTCAGAACCAGGGAACTGTCGCTGTCGCGCTCATCCCGTAGGTTGAAAAGCGACCATCCACAGGTGCGGGAAGCAGCTCACCATGACGGATAAAGAGCCTGAAAGACTGACCTGTTGAGAGGCTACGTAGATTAAGCCAGGGCAAATCGGTCCGCGCTTCCTCCATTGTACGAACCCTTTCCTGCGCCTCTTCTTCGGTTATCCATCCTTTCTTTACCGAGCGACGCATAAGCCGTTGCGCGCTGCTTTTCACCTGGATCCGGGATACGCATCGCCAGCGATTTACCTCTGGCACGGCTTTAATTGCCGTGCACAGACAGTAATCGTTTAGCCCTTTCCGCCATGTCAGCGATTCGAGTTCGCTTAACGCCTGGCGATCGCCATGCAGGCGTAACACCGCGCCAGGCTTGATGCCGTGAGCAGGGAAGCTAACGCCAATATCCCCCTTCCCCCGCAGACCCAGCGCACGATGCAGTTTCGCCATCAGCGCGGCCATCAGCATCTCCTCGCTAAACTCCGGGTCGGGCAGGACGCGGATCTCAATGTAGTGATCCATAATCACTCCTTACTCGCCCTTCTCGCCGAAGACACCGCCCCGGATCAGCACGGCCATCACGTAATGCTGCTGCTCAACGTCGGGCTTCTGCCCTTTCGTCACCCAGCTATCAAGAAGCGTGTAGAAATCCATTTTCTCTTTCGGCTGACGGCAGGCCACGCCGCGGCTGGTGACAGAGCCATACGGCTCAACGGCTATCGCGCCAAGCTCATCCACTTTTGGATGCCATGTATCGATCGTCCGAATCGCATTGCCGATTTTCTGCGAGTGCATGCCAGCGATATTATCCACCTGATACAACAGGCGGCTCTTACTGCTGTTGCTGTCCAGGACCAGCTCCTGCGACGGGAAAATCTCCTGTCCGGCACCGAGAAGTACCTGCGCCTCTACGTTCAGTAGCACAAACCCTTTGCCGCTAAGCCCTTTTTCAATTTCCTGCGCCAGGGCGTTTAGACTCTCGTCGCTGGATGAAAAATCTCGCAGCGCATAATTGTACGCATCAAATGTCCACGACTTACTGCCCGTCACGTTCACGATAATTTTTTCTGCTCCGACGCGGTTACGCCATAAAAAACGTCCGTTCGCCAGGTTAGTTGCGTAGCGGCGCGCCAGTTCAGCAAAACCGTGTTCACTAATATAGCCGTCGATAACCTGCTGAAGTTCATCCTGATAGGCGCGGTCATTACATACGGAAGGCGTGGATAAATTTCCCAGCACGCGCAGGGTAAACTTCACCTGTAAGGTATCCGCGTCTGCGGGCAGCGACGCCACATCCACCCGCTGGAGGTTAGCTTTCTGGATCTCAGCATCCAGCTTTGCCGGATCGTTGGTGAGCGCGTTTTTCAGGCGGTTGGAAATGGTGCCACGCACCGCTTTTTCCTGAATGCGTATCGGTTGCCAGGTCTTACCCTGCCAGTTTCCTGCAAACATCACCGCATCCGACGTCGCCAGTTTACGTTCAAATGCCAGTACAGATGCCGTTTTAACGGCAGTTGGAGCCTTTGCCATAGCTAAATCCTTTTTATTTTGAATGTGCAGATGTCACCGGCGCGCCCGCGCCCTGACAGTAGTAGCCGGTTTCTGTCGTATGAAAACGCCAGAAAATTTCATCAAGAGACTGGATCCGGTGCAGGCCGCACCACTCGCCCACGCCATATACTGCCTCCGTAAATGCAAATGGTGTTTCTGCATCACGTGCGTTGCTTACAACGCCAGGGGAATAGAGTTCGGAAATCCGCTGATAGCCAGTCATTAAGGGCACCAGATAACCGGGGTTTGGTTTCGGAACATAGTGCCAGTTTGCCGGCTCGCCTTCACGCATGTCGCCCTCCTCCGGCGTTTCAGCCTGAAACTTCAGCGCAGCGAAATCGAGCCAGGCATCAAGCATCGTGGTGTTGGGATCGTTTTCCAGAAGCGTTTGATAATGTTCCCCCAGCCAGCCGCTGCGATCGCGTAAGGCAAAACCGGGCATCAGCTGCCACTGCAACCGACACAGGTCACGGCTGTTGGACGGCATCGCCATGACGGTAATAGCCTGAATATCGACGATAATGCCACCCGCCAGCCTGAGCGTCGGGCAAACTTGCCGGAGATGCTCTGCGAGGTCGCCCTGCCCGTATTCGCCATTAGGGATCTCCCCATGGCATTCCAGCAGCAACGAAACCGTCATATGCATGCGCCCCTCTTCATTAAAGGAGGCCGTTTTCGCGTCCCGGGTAAGCGGATTGCGCGTCAGGGCAAACTGATAATCACGACCGGACGTATGCGCGTGGATCTGGTGCTCGTGGCTGACGACAGCACAGCCATCAATGTTTAGCCCGTGCGTTTCCTTCAGCTTGCGAGATAACGCATGGGAAAATCCCAGAAAATGGGTAATGGCGGGAAAACCAAACGTCAGGCCCGCAATGGCGTTGGCGTTTTCAACTCTGATACGACGAAGCAGGATCAGTGAGCTCATTTCAGCGCCTCCTGAATGATTTTTTCCATCTCGCGGAGGTTGGTGCGTAAACGTTCGCGGGTTTCCCATTCACGTTTTTCCACGGCGCCTAAATCCGGCATCGCCTTGCGCAGACGAGCGTTCAGCCACAGGGCAAAATCCTCTGCCACTGCGTCCTGCCAGTCGTCTTTTTCTCGCTCAAGTCGGAAGGCTTCATCTGTTTTTGTGCGCCAGGGATCGAGCCAGAGCTGTTGATGTGGTTTCAGATCCGTGTTGTTGAGCGTCCAGTTCTGCCAGCCTTCACGTTGAAGTTCAGAAGCAATTTCGAACAGCAGATCGATAAGCATATTGATATAGCCATCACGCGCTTCACGAATACGAAAGCTGGTGTAATCGCCCGTTCTTGTCAGCAAGGAAACAAGCAGCTGAATGTGATTCCTGGCACGACGGTCAAATTGCCAACCCGAGGCGAAAACAGAACGCAAATGCGTTGGCGGCTTTTCTGCCCTTTTCCACTGCGGCGGCTGGCAGGAAAGGAGCCAGCTACGTCCGCCGCGCACGCTATTCAGATACGAAATATTTTGCGGTTTAGTGCCACCGAAGTGTATTTCCGCTGAATCAGGGAAAAGCGTCAGCGGAGTGGGATGCCATGTTTTCTCGCGTCGTGCTTTCCAGATCGCTTTAACCTCATCGCCAAAACGGTAGGCAATCATTTTCTGATGCATGGCGTGAACAAGCGAGGTGGCAAATAACGGGCTTAATAGGTGGTAACCTTCTCCTACCGGAAAATATCCCTGTTTCGCCAGCTTGTGCGAAGCCGGTTCTCCGGGAGTTAAGGCACGGGAAAACCCGTCGATCCACTCCCTCAGTTGATTCTCGTCATCGGTAAACGCGGCCAGCGCAGCGCGATCGCCTCGTTTCAGGCTTGCCAGAAGGGAGTCGCCACCCTCTACCCGCGTTTGCATTAATTTCGCGACATCCAGCGCCGCGGCGTTGCCCACCGCATCCGGTTCCAGACCTGACAGCGTCGCGGTGCTGAGATACCCTTCCTGCGCCACTGCCTCGCTGTAGATACTGCTGCTTTTTGAATCCCCGTGGGTAAACTTCGCCGCATGGGTCACGAGGTTAATTTGTCCGGCCCGCTTCGCGGCATCCGTGAGCCATGCTTTCGGTTCATAGCGAAGTTCCAGCTCCCGGCGTTCGGCCGCAAGCGTTGCGCTATCTGTATCGCTGCGCTTCGCGGCCTCTTTATCAAATGCTTCCAGCTTTGTTTGCCGTCGTCCGGCAATGTACTCAAGGATGAAAGCGGTCAGAGCATTTCTTGACATAACACCTTCTGCGTCTTGTTTATTATTTGATCACGCCAACTGTTCCAATACTTCTATGTCCTTAATATCATTGGAATATAACCATATTAAAACAATGATTCAGAGTATAAAACAGCAACAACAACACCTGACATGAGCAAAAAACGAACCATTTTGATTAACATTGCACAATACCCACTTAAACATTACAGGTATTGTATGTCCTTGCACACCGTGAATCAACCTACATACTTCATACTTCATTTTGAGAAATGTTGTATCTTCATACACACATAGTGAATACAATTAACCTTTCTTACTGTCGAGCAGACAGCTTAGAAATACATCCTACAAACTTCGTTTTGAAGTTAGATGTTCACTGCTGTACAAGCAGCTCGCGCCCTCTTTCAGAGGGCGCGAAACACACCCAATACCGGGTGATACAACCATTGATCTGTTTCCTCCTCCCTGGTCACTCTCAACGTGATTTCACCATACCGTCGCGACACCGCAGCCAGCTCCAGCTGTTTCATGTCTGCCAGCGCCTGTAATACCTCGGCATAATCAATAGCAATCCACGGCTCAACGCCATCTGCCAGGGATAACGGTTGTCCGCAAAATCGTCCCGCAGGTTTTAACACCCCGTTTTCCTGCATCAGGCAAAACTCAGGTTCATCGACTTCCTCTTCCAAACGCAAAAAGAATGAAGCCTGAGGTGAAGCTCGCCGAAATGGCGTACGTTTTTGAAGCTCACCGTTCCAGGTTAGGGGCCGTCGCCACCACAACGCGGCGACCACATCAGATTTGTCGCCTCCGTCCAGCAGCGCGGCACGCAACCGGGCGTGCTCCAGTGCCGCAAGGGCATTGCCTGGAATACCCTCAGCGATGCGCGGGATCGCATTCAGGGTGCGATAGCCCTCTTCGCTGAGCAGCTCATGGAGATCGTGGTGAGGCAGAAGATGATGTTCAGTTTCAAAACCGGGTCGGCAGTAGGCGACCTTTTCTCCGCGAAGCGCACGCACGTTGCGTTCCAGAATTACCAGGTTTTCGCTCTCAGGCACGATCTGACGATGGCGCTGAATACGTCCCGCAAACTGAATAAGTGAACGCATCGAACTCGGCTCGATAATCCCCCAGTCGGCATCAAAATCGCGCCCGACCTCAAGAACAGACGTTCCCAGCACGACAAAAAGATGATGCTGCTCCGGTGACGTCAGCGCCTGCTTAACTTCGGGCAACTGCCAGACCAGCTCTGGCTCATGTCGCGTAAATGCACAATCGAGTCGTTTTTCAATCGCCGCACGTACCGCCAGCGGGTGCTGGCTGTGATAAACGCAGTAATGAATGCAGAAGTTGTCCGGTGAGGGTAATGCCATCAGCGCTTGCGCGACGGCAACCAGCGGATTGATGTTGGCCATCCGCACCAGACCAAACGACACGGTTTTGCCGCTTTTGTGCGTGCTGTGATGATGGCCATGCAGCGCGATAATTTGCTGGTGTAGCGTCTGTGCCAGCGCGGAGATGATATCTGCCGACCTTGAAGACTGTGGCTCAACGGCAGCCAGTTTCCCCAGCCGAAGCCGCGGCTGATCAGGCAGACGTTTGATTCGCTGGCGAACAAAATCGTCATGCGCCCGGCGAAAATGCGCGTCGTCGGTCACATCCTGCGACTGCGCGCCATACTCATCAAACCAGGCGCAGCAGATACTCATTGGTCTGTCAGACTGACCGCATGCAGCCTGCCAGGCTTTTCGCCCCTCCCGATAGGCTTCAAACAGCGCTTCCGTTAATGCAGGGGGCAGCGTTGCGGAGGAGAGCAGCACGCGAGAGCCGAGCATGCCCGCCCAGTTCACCAGCCGACAAAGGGCGTGCAAATCATCAACGTCAAAATCATCAGGCTCATCAAGCACCAGGTCGCTGGTCAGCAGGCGTAGCATGGCGGGGATCTGCCTGCCGCCGCGCACGCCTTCCGTGGCAGGCATCAGGTGATCGATGGTTGTCACCAGCACCGGGGCACTGACCAGACGGTTTAGCGCCGGTTCTTTCGCCAGCCATTGCTGCGCGATCCCGCTACTGGTCGCCCCTTCATAATGCACGTAATGATGGCTGGCGAAGAACGTTTCGTCGCTGGCGCTGTTGTTATCTTCTGCGTCGTTGCCCTGGTAAAGCTCCTTCACCGCCGCCGCGCCGGTCACGACGGCCAGCGTGTCATCGTCAAGACCCAGACGAGACTGCAACGCATGTCCCGTCTGAAGGGTTAGGGTCCGCAGCCCCAGCGCGACGCTGAAGCGGCATCCCTCCTGTTCATCTGCCAGCGCGTACATAATTCGGGCATTGGCAAAGGTTTTACCGTATCCGGTGGAGGCCATATTGATGCCGAAGAAGCCCTGCCCGGCACTCTTCTCGCGAAGTGCAGACGCAACGTCCCATGCCTTGTTTTGCCAGGAAAAACGCTCTTCTTTCGCCCGTTCCCGAAACGTTTTATGCCGGGCGATGGCGGGCAATGAACGGCGCAACGCAGGAAGAGAACGCCCCATCAGTAGCGCCTGATGCGCTACGCCGACATTGTGCTCATCCAGCTTTTGCTTGAGTTCCCCGGTCCCTCGATAGCTGTTAGCCCACGCCTGAAAGGCATCATCCTGCCATCCGGCATAAGCCGGTTGTGAGGAGTAAACGTGATCGGCCAGCATCAGCGACAGGCGGGCAAGATGGAGGGTGAAGAGATTATCCAGCGATCCCGCGTGAAGCAGCGCAGGCAGGTTCCGGATGCGTTTACCAATTTGCCGGGCCTTCTCGCGCCAGGTTTGACTCTTTAGCGGCGTTCCGTGGGGGAATTTCCAGACATTTTTAAAATCACGCTCTTTCCACTGATGTTTTTCGGTAGATTTATGATTAAGTGCGTTCCAGTCTGCGTTCAGCTGTTTCTCAAACCAGCCTTCGCAATAGAGCAACTCAGGACGAGTCGAATGCGACTGGGGTAAACGGTGGTGCGACAATATCAGCCATACCACCACTTTCGCCAGAGGTGGAAGCTTTTCCAAAAGGCTGCATTTCTTGTCTGTGTCCCTCTTCAGCGCTTTCAGCATCGCCTTTTCGTCAGTGGCTTTTAGTTGAGTGAGGGATGTCAGCCATTGTTCATCGGTTCGCCCATCTACAAACGCCTCGAACAGACGAACCGAAATCCACTCGTGGCGGTACGGCTGACAAACGTGCTGACTTTCCCCCTTGAGCGTCTGCTGGAAGCACATCCCCGCTTTGCCAAAATCATGAAACAGCCCGGCGATCGCCGCCAGCAAGGCGATGCTTTCCGCGCTTTGCCAGCGGTGTTCACCGTCGTTGCGAATAACTTGTAGCGTCGTGCGATTCGTTGGCACGCGCCCCTGCGCGTTAAAGCGACGCAAGTTTCCGACTATCCACAGCAGTTCGGTTTGACCGTTTTTTTTCAGCCAGTGGCAGGCCACGGCGGTGTTACGACGGGCCGTTTTACGCAGCAGTTTGCGCAGCGTGACGACGCCTTCCATCGTAATCGTCGTCTGCCACGCCGCGTCACCCGTGCGCTCAGCAAACTGATCGATAATCCGGCAGCTTTGCTCGCGCGCACGTTTGGTACATCGGGAGATAATCAGCACATTCATTTTGCGACGCCCGCCAGCGATTGCGAGGTGTCCTGCAAGGTGGTGATCATCACATCTAGCGCATCAGACTGTTGAAACGCGTTGATGCAGCGCTGACGAAACTGTTGATTATCCTCACCCTCCATCGCCGCAATAAAGGCCTGCGGCATAACGAGGGCGTCTTTGATTAAATCGGCAATATCAAAAACCAGCCCACCGCGTCGGGTTTTTCCGTGCATGACGGCCAGACCATGAGGAATGCCCGTCACCCAGGCTGCGACGGCCGCCAGCCCGTAGGCCAGATAGTTGCCTTGATCGAGAAAACGGTTCGCCATATCTGCCCCGCCTCCCCGTTTGGCGCGGGTAAAGCTGCCATAGCCCACCGTCTGGCTGGTGAGTTTGTAGAGCGATTTTGTGAGCTGCGCTTCCTGGAGCATCAGCGAGGTGTGATCCTTCGCGTTTTCCATACCCTGCTTCGCACGCTCCAGAATAGTCTCCAGCACGTCCCGATCGGGCTGAAAAGACGTTTCTCGCTGCATCCGCAGGCCTGTCCACTGTTTTTCGATTTGCTGCAAACGAATAAACTGAAACTGCTTTGCCGCCTGAAGACGTTTTTCTTCATCAAACCAGAACGAGGCCCAGTTTTGTAAATACACCGTTGGACGATATTCGCTTTGCGGGCTGAGCCATGAGACATCGATATCCACCTCGTTCGCAGAATAAAGCGGCGTGCCATCCGTTCCGCAAAAGCCGACCATTACCCCTGCCCGCGCAAACTCGCGCATCGCCATTTGCGTAACGGATGTTCCCATTCCCAGCATCACTGCCGTGGTATTCGCGATGGGAATATTCCAGTAAAACGACTCTTTTCCTTCCTGGGTGACATATTCAACGCGTCCACCATTTACCTGGATGCGGCATTTCTCCAGGTAATAAATGTTGGCCCGTTTTGAATGCAGGATGGTTTTTAAATCTGTTGGGGTAACGCTGTTTGCAAGCATAGAAACGGCTTTAATTTCAAGGTATTGAATTCGGGTATGTTATCGAGATGAGAGAAATACAAATGTGATATATATCAAATGAATGGAAATTTCTTTGATAATCAAACAAAAAACACATCCTTTTTAAAAGTATTTTTTTACAAAAAATATATACACAGAAATATAATTAACCCCTGAATGGGATTTTTATTTAATCTAAAAATGGAAAGCATGTGGATGATGGGATTTCGTTTTTAAATAGGCGAGGTGAATATCTGTGAGGGATGGGTTTACTTGTACTGTCTGTGGGACAGTAACGCCATTTCCACGGCATTAAAGCCCAGAGGGGCTTACAAAGCTGCCTGTACGGCAGTGAACAGACAAGTGCGCGTAGCAATGTCCGCTGCATCTTTCTAAGCTGCCTGTACGGCAGTGAACAACGTGGCCACCCGGTGGCGGCTGCATGAGCATTTCTAAGCTGCCTGTACGGCAGTGAACACAGCGGTTGTGCGTTCGGCTGTTAACCGAATTTTCTAAGCTGCCTGTACGGCAGTGAACTAACATGTGGCGACAAGCTAACCGGTCAGCTTTTTCTAAGCTGCCTGTACGGCAGTGAACTCATGGCCCCCTTCTTCATGCTCATGCTCATGTTTCTAAGCTGCCTGTACGGCAGTGAACCCAAATGCCGACTTGGTGCCAATGAGTAAGGTTTTCTAAGCTGCCTGTACGGCAGTGAACCACCTTCGACATTCAAACCAGCGGGATAGAGTTTTCTAAGCTGCCTGTACGGCAGTGAACCCGCAGATAAGCGCGTAAGCGACCCGCGGCCGTTTCTAAGCTGCCTGTACGGCAGTGAACACGACAGTCCCACACCGTCGCCCCCATACTCATTTCTAAGCTGCCTGTACGGCAGTGAACACGGTATTGCGATCGATGCCGTTCTCGTGCATTTTCTAAGCTGCCTGTACGGCAGTGAACCAATGGCAGCGTTCGGCTATGTGATTCTCACTTTTCTAAGCTGCCTGTACGGCAGTGAACCTGTAGCCAAACGCTGTAAAGCCTCTGGCGATTTTCTAAGCTGCCTGTACGGCAGTGAACTCGCGTCAGCAAGCGTCTGGACTTGCAGGTTCTTTTCTAAGCTGCCTGTACGGCAGTGAACGCAATAAAGCGATCCCACGGTTTCACCATTCTTTTCTAAGCTGCCTGTACGGCAGTGAACATGCCACTAAAGAGATTACGGCGGGTTATAGCTTTCTAAGCTGCCTGTACGGCAGTGAACTCGTGGCGGAGCTGCTCATCCCGCCTGAGACCTTTCTAAGCTGCCTGTACGGCAGTGAACAAAAAGCTGGGGCTGTCCTTCACTGACGCTACCTTTCTAAGCTGCCTGTACGGCAGTGAACGCCGGGGTGATTCCGTTCGGGGCGGTGATGTATTTCTAAGCTGCCTGTACGGCAGTGAACTGAAAGGAAACTAAGCCATCTTATTGTTAGAAAAGAAAATAATCAATCTTCGCGCATGAAACCCTTTTTTCTGAAACGTAAATTCGCATCATATAAATCAATACCTTACATTATCCTCAAAAAAAAGGGTCAAGCCAGTGGCGTCAGGGGCCTACCCCGGACGCCACAAACTACATTCAGGAAATAATGTGAACTACCGTTTCTGCACGTTGAGGCGCAACAACATCTGCGGCCATAGAATGCGTGATGTCATGGAGCAGTCCTGTAAGATGCGGCAGCATATCGCGATCAAAATGCGATACCAGCAGTACGTGGTATAACGCCCGGCAGTAGTCACATTTCGTTTCGGTATCTTCCAGTAGCCACTCTTTTTGTCGCGGTTGTTCCGCTTCGTCCTCAAGTTCCACCACCTGAAAATCACGCATGGATTCTGTGAGGCCGGATTTTACCTCTTCCAGATAAGCTCCGAGACAGCGGCAAACAGCCTGCGTTTGTGGGAGCGAATGACAGTCGAGCAGGATTTCAGTGAGCAGGTTACAGCGTTCGGCAAGAGTTGGGAGATCGGGGTCGAGTGAAAGTTCGCTATAGAGCTGGGAGATAGACTGGTTTTCCATATTCATAATTTCCATATTAAAAGCTGAAAACTGCCACCAAAAACGCCAACTTTGGGTGGCAGACTGAACCGGTTTGGCGTACCGACCATATGGAAAATCGGCGCTTCAAAAGAAGCCCCGGTTCAGCCCACCATATTTGAAAATACGGATTATACCGTAGCTAAATAAAGAGTGAACGAAACAAGTGACGTTGCGTTAGCAACATCTTTCCATATGTGTGTAATCAGGACGCCAATCCCGGCACCTGATTTTGCAGGTGCGCCGCCATTTTATTACTGTGGATTTATCCAGCAACCAACTTCGAACGAAACTGGAAAGCGCCTCGCAAAATTACTCTGCGCCTGATGCCCTCACCCCACCGCTCTCCCACAGGGAAAGGGAGAAAGGCAGGCATAAAAAAACCGGGCTATTGCCCGGTTTTTAGACCTACGTAAGAAATCAGTGAGCCGCTTCCGGCTTGTGCTTCGCCGCACTCTGGAAATCGTACGTCAGTTCGTTCTTCGCCTGATCCAGCGCCACGGTCACCTGTCCGCCGTCCACCAGCGAGCCAAACAGCAGCTCGTTCGCCAGCGGTTTCTTCAGGTTGTCCTGAATCACGCGCGCCATTGGACGGGCCCCCATCGCGCGGTCGTAGCCTTTCTCGGCCAGCCAGTTGCGGGCCTCCTGGCTCACTTCCAGCGAGACGCCTTTCTGATCCAGCTGAACCTGCAACTCGACGATGAACTTGTCTACGACCTGATGGATAACCTCGGTAGACAGGTGATCGAACCAGATAATGTTGTCCAGACGGTTACGGAACTCCGGCGTGAAGATCTTCTTGATCTCCTCCATCGCATCGGTGCTGTTATCCTGGTGGATCAGGCCGATGGATTTGCGCTCGGTTTCACGTACCCCGGCGTTCGTGGTCATCACCAGCACCACGTTGCGGAAGTCCGCCTTGCGCCCGTTGTTATCGGTCAGCGTCCCGTTGTCCATCACCTGCAACAGGATGTTGAACACGTCCGGGTGCGCTTTCTCGATTTCATCGAGCAGCAGGACCGCGTGCGGATGCTTGATCACCGCGTCAGTGAGCAGGCCACCCTGGTCAAAGCCCACATATCCCGGAGGCGCACCGATCAAACGGCTGACGGTGTGACGTTCCATATACTCGGACATATCAAAGCGCAGCAGCTCGATGCCCAGCGCCTTAGAGAGCTGAACCGTCACCTCGGTTTTCCCCACGCCGGTCGGGCCGGCAAACAGGAAGGAACCAACAGGCTTGTGGTCATGCCCCAGGCCGGCACGGGCCATCTTGATCGCTTCGGTTAAGGCCTCAATGGCTTTATCCTGACCAAAGACCAGCATTTTCAGGCGATTGCCGAGCGTGCGCAGCGTATCGCGATCGCTCTGAGAAACGCTTTTCTCAGGAATACGCGCGATGCGGGCGACCACGGACTCGATATCCGCCACGTTCACGGTTTTCTTACGCTTGCTGGCCGGCATCAGGCGCGCACGCGCACCCGCTTCATCAATCACGTCGATCGCTTTGTCCGGCAGATGACGATCGTTGATGTATTTCACCGCCAGCTCCACCGCCGCACGTACCGCTTTCGCGGTGTAACGCACGTCGTGGTGCGCTTCGTACTTCGTTTTCAGGCCGTTGATGATCTGCACCGTTTCGTCAACCGACGGCTCGGTGACGTCGATTTTCTGGAAACGACGCGCCAGCGCACGATCCTTCTCAAAGATGTTGCTGAACTCCTGGTACGTCGTGGAGCCCATCACGCGGATCTTGCCGCTGGAGAGCAGCGGTTTAATCAGGTTAGCCGCATCCACCTGGCCACCGGAGGCCGCACCTGCGCCGATAATGGTGTGGATCTCATCGATAAACAGAATGCTGTTGGTATCCTGCTCCAGCTGTTTTAACAGCGCTTTGAAGCGTTTTTCAAAATCACCGCGGTATTTAGTGCCCGCCAGCAGCGAACCGATGTCCAGCGAGTAGATGGTGCAGTCAGCGATCACTTCCGGCACGTCGCCCTGCACGATGCGCCAGGCAAGCCCTTCGGCAATCGCGGTTTTACCCACGCCAGATTCCCCCACCAGCAGCGGGTTGTTCTTACGGCGACGGCACAGCACCTGGATGGCACGCTCCAGCTCTTTGTCGCGGCCAATCAGCGGGTCGATACCGCCGACGCGAGCAAGCTGGTTAAGGTTGGTGGTGAAGTTTTCCATACGATCCTCCCCGCCTGCTTGCTCTTCACTGTTGTTGATCTGCCCGCTGGGATCTGACGCCTGGTTAGGCTCGTCTTTTCGCGTTCCGTGAGAGATGAAGTTGACCACGTCGAGCCGGCTGACTTCGTGTTTACGCAGCAGGTAGGCCGCCTGGGACTCCTGTTCGCTGAAGATGGCGACTAAGACATTTGCGCCAGTCACTTCGCTACGTCCGGAAGACTGGACGTGGAAAACCGCGCGCTGCAATACGCGCTGGAAGCTGAGCGTCGGCTGCGTGTCGCGCTCTTCTTCACTGGCGGGCAGCACCGGTGTGGTTTGTTCGATGAAGGCTTCGAGTTCCTGACGTAGCGCCACCAGATCCACGGAGCAGGCTTCCAGCGCTTCGCGGGCGGATGGGTTGCTAAGCAATGCGAGCAGCAGGTGCTCGACGGTCATAAACTCATGTCGGTGCTCACGCGCTCTGGCGAAAGCCATGTTTAAACTGAGTTCCAGTTCTTGATTGAGCATAGGCACCTCCCCCAATTTTATGCCTTATCAGGCCTTTTCCAGCGTACACAGCAACGGATGCTCGTTCTCCCTTGCATAGTCGTTCACCATCGCTACTTTGGTCTCCGCGACTTCGGCAGTGAAGATGCCGCAGATCGCTTTGCCACGATAATGAACGGTAAGCATCAGTTGCGTTGCACGTTCAACATCATAAGAAAAGAACTTTTGTAGCACGTCAATAACAAATTCCATTGGCGTGTAATCATCGTTCATTAACATAACTTTATACATAGATGGCGGTTTTAGCGCGTCGCGCACTTTATCTTCCGCCAGCTGGTCAAAATCCAGCCAGTCGTTGGTCTTACCCATGATGCATAACCACTTTGAATCTACCTCAGATGTTAGATAACAATCATCTATTACTGTCATCCGCGATGTCTGTCACAAACTGTTGCAATAGCGTTAACTGCCTCAAATTTTGGTTGATTATTGTCCCAACTCCAGCGCCAAACGCTTGACGGCGTCTTCCGATTCTCTAAATTGTACAAGCGTGAGTTGGCGAGGTTTTGAACAGCCCCCACTCCACCACCGGTTCATTCCATCTTAATTTATAAGATTTACGAAGGATGTCGAAGCATGGAAATGGGTACTGTTAAGTGGTTCAACAACGCCAAGGGGTTTGGCTTCATCTGCCCCGAAGGCGGCGGCGAGGATATCTTCGCTCACTATTCCACCATTCAGATGGATGGTTACAGGACGCTCAAAGCCGGGCAGTCCGTCCGGTTCGATGTACACCAGGGGCCAAAAGGCAATCACGCCAGTCTTATCGTGCCCGTTGAAGCAGAAACGGTTGCATAGCTCTCTGATTCATTGTGTACACCCCGCAGGCAAAATGCCAGCCCGATCGGCTGGCATTTTTATTTTCGGGTTATTCTCGCGCCAGCGCGTCCACCGGATCCAGCCGCGCCGCGTTGCGCGCAGGCAGCCAGCCGAACAGAATACCGGTGAAGGTGGAACATAAAAACGCCGTCAGGATCGCCATCGGCGAGAAGCCAATCTCCCAGCCGGGTAAGAAGAGCTGGAGCGCAAAGGCGATCATCATCGAAAGCGCAATCCCCATCGCACCGCCCACCAGGCAGACCAGCACCGCTTCAATCAAAAACTGCTGAAGCACATCGCTGGCCCTGGCCCCGACCGCCATGCGGATGCCAATCTCCCGCGTACGCTCCGTCACCGACACCAGCATGATGTTCATCACCCCGATCCCGCCGACGACCAGCGAAATCACCGCCACCAGCGTCAGGAACAGCTGAAGAGTACGTGTGGTCTTTTCCGCCGTTTTCAAGAGGCCGTCCATGTTCCAGGTGAAGAAATCCTTCTTCCCGTGGCGCAGGGTTAACAGCCGCTCCAGCTGCTGTTCCGCCAGCGCGCTGTCGTAGCCCTCCTTCACCCGCACGGTGATGGAGTTGAGCCAGGACTGGCCCATAATGCGCCCGGAAATGGTGCTGTAAGGCAGCCAGACGCGCAGGATCTTACTGCTGCCGAACATCGACTGCTTCTCTTCCGCCACGCCAATTACCGTGGCAGGCATGTTGCCGACCAGTATCACTTCGCCTACTACGTTCGTTTTATTGGGGAAGAGCTGCCTGCGCGAGTTGGCATCCAGCACCACCACCTGCGCCCTGCCCGCCAACTGCTCGGCGTTAAAGGTCGCCCCTTCGCTGAAGGTCATGCCGTAGACGTTGAAGTAATCTCCGCTGACGCCGTTAGCGCTGGCCGCCACGTCAATGTTGCCGTAGCGCAGACGCAGATTTTGCGAGACGGCAGGCGTGGCGGAATTGACCCACGGCTGCTTCTGAATAGCCGCCAGATCGTCATACTTCAGCGCCTGCTGATACTGCGGCTCGTCGTCGCCGAAGTCTTTGCCGGGATAAACGTCAATGGTGTTGGTCCCAATGGCGCGAATGTCCGCCAGCACCAGCTGCTTGGCCGCATCGCCCACCACCACAATCGACACCACCGAGGCAATACCGATGATGATGCCGAGCATGGTCAGCAGGGTGCGCATTTTATTGGCCGCCATCGCCAGCCAAGCCATGGTCAGCGCCTCGCGAAAGCCGCTGGAAAACTGTCCCCAGCCGCCAGACGCGGGCAAAGCTTCCTTCGGCGCGGCCGCTCTGGACTGACGCGGCGGCGGGTTGCTGACAAGCTCCCCGTCGCGGATCTCAATGATCCGTTCGGCTTGTGCCGCCACCTGCGGATCGTGGGTGACGATAATCACCGTGTGCCCCTGATCGCGAAGCTGGTGGAGGATCGCCATCACCTCTTCACCGGAATGGCTGTCGAGCGCACCGGTTGGCTCATCGGCGAGGATCACCTGTCCGCCGTTCATCAGCGCGCGGGCAATGCTCACACGCTGCTGCTGACCGCCGGAAAGCTGCGAGGGCTGATAATCCACCCGCTCCGCCAGCCCAAGACGCGTTAACAGCGCCTTTGCGCGCTCAAGGCGTTTTTTCCGCTCCACGCCCGCATACACCGCCGGCACTTCCACGTTCTGCGCCGCGCTCAGGTGTGAAAGCAGATGGTAGCGCTGGAAGATAAAGCCAAAATGTTCGCGGCGCAGCTTCGCCAGCGCGTCGCCGTCCAGGGTGGACACGTCCATGCCGGCCACGCGATAGGTGCCGCCGGTGGGTTTATCCAGACAGCCGAGGATGTTCATCAGCGTTGATTTACCCGAGCCCGACGCCCCGACAATCGCCACCATTTCTCCGGCTTCCACGCGCAGGGAGATGCCCTTCAGCACCTCCACCGGCCCGTCGCCGGACGGGTAGCTGCGGCGAATGTCATTCAGCTCAAGCAGCGCCGTCATTGCGCGGCTCCGGGCAGGCTTTCGCTGGTGACCACTTCCTCACCCGCTTCCAGCCCTTTCACCACCACCACGTCGGTATCGTTACGCGCGCCAATCACCACTTCCCGCTCGCGGGTTTCGCCGTTGCGCAGCACTTTCACCTTGTAGCGATTATCCCCGGCGGATTCGCCCAGCGCGGAGAGCGGAACCGTCAGCACGTTTTTCACGCCGGTCAGCTGAATATGCACCTGGGCGGTCATGTCCAGACGCAGCACGCCCTGCGGGTTTGGCACCTCGAAACGCGCGTAGTAGAAGATGGCGTCGTTTACCTTTTCCGGCGTCGGCAGGATATCTTTCAGCACGCCTTCATAGCGGGTTTGCGGATCGCCCAGCACCGTAAACCAGGCCTTCTGACCCGGCTTAAGGTGAATGACGTCCGCTTCGGACACCTGAGCTTTCACCAGCATGGTGCTCATGTCCGCCAGGGTCAGGATGTTCGGCGCCTGTTGCGCGGCGATAACCGTCTGGCCTTGCAGGGTGGTGATCTGCGTCACTTCCCCGGCCATAGGCGCAACGATTTGCGTGTAATCGAGATTGGTTTTCGCCGTATCCAGCGAGGCCTGATTCCGCTTAATCTGCGCATCGATGGTGCCAATCTGCGCCTGCTTCACCGCCAGCTCCGTGGCGGCAGTGTCCAGATCCTGTTTCGAGATGGCCTGCGTTTTCGCCAGCGCCTGCTGGCGCGTCAGGGTGACCTGGGCAAGATTACGCTCCGCCTGAGCCTGAGCGCGCTGCGCGCGCAGCTCCATCAGCGTCGCTTCCACTTCGCGGATCTGGTTTTGCGCCTGCTCAGGATCGATCACCCCCAGCAGCTGGCCTTTTTTCACCTTGTCGCCAATCTCAACTGACAGGGTTTTAAGCTGGCCGCTGACCTGCGCGCCCACGTCAACTTTACGCAGAGCATCCAGTTTTCCCGTCGCCAGCACGTTCTGTTGCAGCTCGCCCGGACGGACAATCAGCGTTTGATACTGCGGTACCGGCGCGTTCAGCACCTTCCATAACCAGAATCCGCCCGCCAGCACCACTACCGCCAGCAGCAGAAACAGCTTTCTGCGTTTTCCCTTCAGGTTCATAAATATTCCAAATAGTTGTTCTGGCTACCATCAACGTTGATTTTATCTAAACCACTCCTCAACGAAACCCCCGATCCCCGTAATCGTCGGGAATTGTTTACCCGATGTTGATAAAGCGCCTGCTGAAATAGCGACATTCCACCAGAAGCAGGATCTAACATGTCTTCCATCGTCGATACACCCTATTCAACGCTGCCCCAGCCTAAATCGGGCTGGCAACTGTTCAAAAGCCTGGCATCGGGTTCCCTCACGCCGGGGCTGGCGTGGCAAAATCCGGCCTATCGACGTAAGTTTATGTTGCGCTCGCTGGCAACGCCTCTGACCACTGCGCGCCTGCTCGCAAACCTTGCTAAACAGCCCCGTCTGATGCAGCTCCTGCGCGTACAGCCCGGCCTGCCGTGCCGCCTGCACCGACCGTGGCTGACCGTCAACATGGACCGTCAGCATACGCTGGAGGCACTGAACGATCACTATCAGATGATGAACCGCCATCTTCCGGCGTCGCTGCTGAACGGCTACCTCTCCAGCCAGGGCATCACGCTGGTGACGTTAACGGGCAAAGAGGAGCAGCAGTTTAGCATTCGCCTGAGCGCGGATGCGTTTCTGGATAAAGAAGGGGAAGCGACCCTTACGTTTTGCGACCACCAGAACACGGTGCTGGCCGAACTGACCTTTACGCTGTGCAAATATGAAGGCAAGACAACGCTGTTTATCGGCGGAATGCAGGGGGCGAAAGCGCATGTCCCGCACGAGCACATTCAACTTGCAACAAAAGCCTGCCACGGGCTGTTCCCAAAACGTCTGCTGGTGGAAGCGGTCATGACGCTGGCAGACGCTTTCCCGGTCGAGCAGATCCTCGCGGTGAGCAACGCCACCCACATCTACCGCAGCTGGCGCTATCGCAAGAAAAAAGAGGGAAAATTGCTGGCTGACTACGACAGCTTCTGGCGCTCTCTTGGCGGACAGCAGCAGGAGAATGGCCACTTTGCTCTGCCTTTAACCATGCCCCGTAAACCGATGGAAGAGATTGCGAGTAAAAAACGGGCCGAATACCGCCGCCGCTATGCCCTGCTTGATAGCCTGATCCAGCAGGTTTCGCAGGCGACCGCCCGCTAATCTGCCCTCCCGCGCGCCAGCCAGAGCACGCGGGAGAACATTTTACGCAGCAGGGTCGGCACCGACTCCACGCCCCGCCTGCCCGCTTCCGTCGCCACTTCAATGGCCAAATCCGGCTTCGACGACCGCTGGATGGCTTTGGCAATCACCCGACGCATATTCATGGGCACGTCTACCGGGATCATCGCCACGCGGTGAAAAACGTCGTCAAATCCCTGGCGGTACATGAAGTGCTCCATGTCCATCGCGGGCAGCGTGGTCAGATGCTCCCGCTCCTCTTCACGATCGTTATTGAGCAGGCTGCGCACGGTCGCCGCGTATTTTTTCCCCGCCTCATCGCCGTCTACCAGCACGTGCCACTCGATCCCCATCCGGCGTGCAAATTTGATCAGCGGCTTTAAGCCGGACTGGGCAAATTCGATCACCTTGATCCCCTCAGCATCAAAGTGGTGTCCGCACTGGCGAGCCAGCTCGTTTATCACCCAGGTTTCGGTTTCCCCTTCCACCAGCAGCCAGCAGCGGGCAAACAGGGAAGAGGCGCGGTTAAAACGGATATGAAACGCAATTCGACGGCCATCTTCGGCATTTAACCCGCCGGGCCCGAGCCGGTAGGCGGTAACGCGCGACGATTCACGCACCAGGCGGCAGACGTACTCCACCGGCGTCAGGGAGAGCAGCTCGCCGGAATTCGTGGTGGTGACACGTTGCAACGGCAGCAGATTCAGAAGATGCCACGCCACGGAAAGCATAATCGGGTGCAGACGCGTTTCCGGATCTTCCACCAGCAGCAGCGGGCGCGCGTCCCGATCCAGGCGCACCGTCCCTTTCGCCTGTAAAAGCGTGGAGAAGAGCCCCAGCAGGATCACACGATGCGCCCGTCCGCCGGGGCGGTCGATCATGCGGTTGATGATATCGAGATAGCGCCAGCTTCGTTGCTCATCGTGCGAGCGGCGGCGCATCAGGCGGTGGCGTGCCTGCCCCGTTCCCTGCTCGGAAAAGTAGTGCTCCAGTAATTGCACCATGGCAGAAAGTCCCTGACGGATCTGGCCGTCGGTGAGGTTCTGCGGCCGCGAAACCAGTTCCCGGGCGAGAAAATCCAGCTCGCGGGCGGTCACCTCCACCTCTGGCATATTCGGCACGGTGCCGTTACGGATCCGCCGCATAAAGCGCGCGTCACGTAAGCGCAGCACGGGAGACAGGCGGATCAGATGCCGGGCAAGATCGTCAATCTGTTCGAGCGGGATCGGATTTCCCTTCTCATCAAGAAATTCACGCAGGGTTAATACCCCGTCGTTTTGCGCCATTTCGCCCTCAAGGCGATAGAAAATACGGTGGAAACCGTCTTCACAGGGCACCCAGCAGGGGGACATCGGACGAAAACGGCGCACGCGATGGCGACCGGGCTCGGATTCGCGGAAGGTCAGTATGATATGCAGATGTTTTTCACGTCCGTTGACATCCCCCGGCGGAAACCAGAAGTCGTCATGAACGAAGTGGTACAAGTTCTCTTCGGGCGAAAGCAGCAGCGTCAGGGCATCCAGCAGGCTGGATTTACCCCAGGCATTCTCGCCTATCAGGACGTTGTTCTGTTCCAGCTGTAGTGACAGGCGATTAATCCCGCGGAACCCGACAATCTCCACACGTTCGAGTAGCATACATCCCCCGCATTTCGGCCACTTTTTCCTTCACGTTATCAGCAGTATAGCGGCAGGCTATCTGTCACGACAGCAGAATATATGCCCGATTAATCATTGGGCCATGCGCGGTTCCCTCCGTTCTGAACAAGGAATGACATCACATTGCCTTAAATCAAATTTAGTGAATTTATTTGAGTGGCGAAGGAAAGTTGATGGTTTCAAAATACTGGCTCTTTGCGTCGTCATCCCTTTATGACGATATAAACCGTGCGCAAAGCTGCGTGCGGAGGTTTATTTTTGAGGTGGTTATGTTCAGAAAATTAGCGGCAGAATGTTTTGGTACATTCTGGCTGGTATTTGGTGGTTGCGGTAGCGCAGTACTGGCAGCCGCATTTCCGGAATTAGGTATTGGATTTGTCGGCGTTGCGCTGGCATTCGGTTTAACGGTATTAACGATGGCCTTCGCCGTGGGACATATTTCCGGGGGACATTTCAACCCGGCCGTTACGTTAGGCTTATGGGCGGGCGGACGTTTCCCGGCGAAAGACATTATTGGCTATATTATTGCTCAGGTTATTGGCGGTATTATTGCCGCGGCGGTGCTGTACGTAATTGCCAGCGGTAAAGCGGGCTTTGACGCAGCGGCCAGCGGTTTTGCCGCGAACGGTTTCGGCGAACACTCTCCGGGCGGCTACTCAATGCTGTCAGCCATCGTGATTGAAATTGTCCTCACCGCAGGTTTCCTGCTGGTGATCCACGGCGCGACAGACAAATATGCGCCTGCCGGCTTCGCCCCCATCGCGATTGGCCTGGCGCTGACGCTGATCCACCTGATCTCCATTCCGGTGACCAACACCTCCGTAAACCCGGCGCGCAGCACCGCCGTCGCCATTTTCCAGGGCGGATGGGCGCTTGAGCAGCTGTGGCTGTTCTGGGTGATGCCGATCGTCGGCGGTATTCTGGGCGGCGTGCTGTATCGCGCCCTGCTGGAAAAACGCGATTAATTAAGTGCGGCCTGTAATGTCGGGTGGCGCTAAAGCTTACCCGACCTACGTGAGTGTGCACTTTGTAGGCCGGGTAAGGCGTAGCCGCCACCCGGCTTTCTTTTGCCGCTTTACTGTACAGCCTTTATTGGGTAGTGTCACTGGCGCTTAACGAAAACTCAAAAGGACCGGCTGTTCATGTTCTCAGGACTCCTCATCATTCTTCTGCCCCTGATTTTGGGCTACCTTATTCCGCTGCGTCATGAATCGGCCTTAAAGCTTATTAATCGTTTTCTCAGCTGGATTGTTTACGTCATTCTTTTCTTTATGGGGATCAGCCTGGCCTTCCTGGATAATCTGGCGACAAATTTACTTTCCATCCTGCATTATTCTGCGGTCACGGTCGTGGTTATTTTGCTGTGCAATATTGCCGCGCTACTGTGGCTGGAACGCACTATTCCCTGGAAAAATCACCACCATCAGGAAAAGCTTCCCTCCCGAATTGCGATGGCGCTGGAATCATTAAAGCTGTGCGGCGTTGTGGTGCTCGGTTTTTTACTGGGGCTAACCGGATGGGCATTTTTACAGCACGCGACGGAAGCCAGCGAATATACGCTGATTTTCCTGCTGTTCCTGATTGGTATCCAGCTGCGCAATAACGGCATGACGCTGAAACAGATTGTCCTTAACCGCAGGGGAATGATTGTTGCCGTTATCGTTGTGGTCAGCTCAATGGCGGGGGGCGTGATTAACGCCTTTATTCTCGACCTGCCGCTGAAAACCAGTCTGGCAATGGCATCCGGTTTTGGCTGGTATTCTCTCTCCGGTATTTTGCTGACCGAATCGTTTGGCCCGGTCATTGGCAGCGCCGCCTTCTTTAACGATCTGGCGCGCGAGCTGATAGCCATCATGCTGATCCCCGGTCTGGTACGCCGCAGCCGCTCTACCGCGCTGGGCCTGTGTGGCGCCACCTCGATGGACTTTACCCTGCCGGTGCTACAGCGCTCGGGGGGGCTGGAGATGGTCCCTGCCGCCATCGTACACGGCTTTATTCTGAGCCTGCTAGTGCCCATTCTGATGGCGTTTTTCTCAGCCTGATACTGCTTTGGCGGTAGTGACCCTGCCGCCAAAATTGCGCTAAATCAATAACCCTCCACTTAGTACAAGAAAGCACTTTTCTCTGCTGTGGCACAGGCATAACCTTAAACATGTATCTCAAATATAACTTTAACAGGTGTGATTATGTTTTGTGTGCAATGTGAACAAACCATCCGTACCCCGGCAGGCAACGGCTGCTCTTACGCGCAGGGTATGTGCGGTAAAACCGCAGAAACGTCCGATCTTCAGGATCTGCTGATTGCGGCGCTACAAGGCTTGTCCGCCTGGGCCTTCAAGGCCCGTGAATATGGCATTGTCGATCACTATATCGACAGCTTTGCGCCGCGCGCATTTTTCTCCACGCTGACCAACGTTAACTTCGATTCTCCACGTATTGTGGGCTATGCCCGCGAAGCGATTGCCCTGCGTGAAGCTCTGAAAGCGCAGTGCCTGAATGCCGATGTCAGTGCCCGCGTGGACAACCCAATGGCGGAGCTTCAGCTGGTGAGCGACGACCTGGGCGAGCTACAGCGCCAGGCAGCAGAATTTACCCCCAATAAGGACAAAGCGGCGATTGGCGAGAACATCCTCGGCCTGCGTCTGCTGTGCCTGTACGGCCTGAAAGGTGCAGCGGCCTATATGGAACACGCGCACGTGCTTGGTCAGTACGACAACGACATTTACGCCCAGTACCACAAAATCATGGCGTGGCTTGGCACCTGGCCTTCCGACATGAACGCCCTGCTCGAATGCGCAATGGAAATCGGCCAGATGAACTTCAAGGTCATGAGCATTCTGGATGCCGGTGAAACCAGCACCTACGGCCACCCAACCCCGACGCAGGTCAACGTCAAAGCGACCGAAGGCAAATGCATCCTGATTTCCGGCCACGACCTGAAAGATCTCTACAACCTGCTGAAGCAGACCGAAGGCACCGGCGTTAACGTCTATACCCACGGCGAAATGCTGCCCGCCCACGGCTACCCGGAACTGCGCAAGTTCAGGCATCTGGTGGGTAACTACGGCAGCGGCTGGCAGAATCAGCAGGTAGAGTTCGCCCGCTTCCCTGGCCCTATCGTGATGACCTCAAACTGCATCATCGACCCTACCGTGGGCGCGTATGACGACCGCATCTGGACCCGCAGCATCGTCGGCTGGCCGGGCGTGAGCCACCTTGAAGGCGATGATTTCGGTCCGGTTATTGCCCAGGCGCAGCAGATGGCGGGCTTCCCGTACAGCGAAATCGAACATCTGATCACCGTTGGCTTCGGTCGCGAAACGCTGCTGGGTGCGGCAGATTCTCTGATTGACCTCGTCAGCCGTGAAAAGCTGCGCCACATCTTCCTCGTGGGCGGATGCGACGGCGCGCGCGGCGAGCGTAACTACTTCACCGATTTCGCCACCAGCGTGCCGGATGATTGCCTGATCCTGACCCTGGCGTGCGGTAAATACCGTTTCAACAAGCTGGACTTCGGCAACATCGAAGGCCTGCCGCGCCTGATTGATGCAGGCCAGTGCAATGATGCTTACTCGGCCATCATTCTGGCGGTCACGCTGGCGGAAAAACTCGGCTGCGGCGTGAACGATCTGCCGCTGTCGCTGGTGCTCTCCTGGTTCGAGCAGAAAGCGATCGTCATTCTGTTGACCCTGCTTTCTCTCGGCGTGACCAACATCGTCACCGGCCCGACCGCGCCAGGCTTCCTGACGCCGGACCTGCTGGCCATCCTGAACGAGAAATTTGGTCTGCGTTCCGTGACCAATGTTGAAGATGATATGAAACAGCTGCTGAGCGCGTAAGGAGTAATTCATGACCATGCCAACCTCACAATGTCCGTGGCGGATGCAGGTGCATCACATCCATCAGGAGACGCCGGATGTGTGGACGCTGTCGCTGCTGTGCCATGACTACTACCCGTACCGCGCAGGTCAGTATGCGCTGGTCAGCGTCCGCAATTCGGCGGACACCCTGCGCGCCTACACGATCTCCTCAACGCCGGGCGTGAGCGAATACATTACGCTCACCGTCCGCCGCATTGATGACGGTGCAGGCTCCCAGTGGCTGACCCGTGACGTGAAGCGCGGGGATTATATCTGGCTGTCTGACGCGCAGGGCGAGTTCACCTGTGACGATAAGACGGAAGATAAATTCCTGCTGCTGGCGGCGGGCTGTGGCGTGACGCCGATTATGTCCATGCGTCGCTGGCTGGCGAAATACCGTCCGCAGGCCGACGTGCAGGCGATCTTCAGCGTGCGCTCCCCGGAAGATGTGATTTTTGCCGAAGAATGGCGCAACTATCCGGTGACGCTGGTCGCGGAGAACAATGCCACGCACGGGTTTATTCCGGGCCGCCTGAGCCGCGAATTACTGCAAAGCGTGCCGGACATTGCGAACCGTACCGTGATGACCTGTGGCCCGGCGCCGTACATGGAGAGTGTGGAGAAAGAAGTGAAAGCGCTGGGCGTGACCCGCTTCTTCAAAGAGCAGTTCTTCACGCCCGTGGCGGCAGCGGCGACCAGCGGGATGAAGTTCACGAAGCTACAACCGGCGCAGACCTTCTTTGGCCGCGTGGGCACCACGCTGCTTGAAGCGCTGGAAAGCAACAACGTGCCGGTAGCGGCAGCCTGTCGCGCTGGGGTATGCGGATGCTGCAAGACCAAAGTGGTTTCCGGTGAGTACACCGTCACCAGCACCATGACGCTGACCGACGCAGAAATTGCCGAGGGTTACGTGCTGGCGTGTTCGTGTCACCCGCAGGGGGATATGGTGCTCGCATAAGCGATAAACGTTCGCTCGTAGGCCCGGTAAGCGCTAGCGCCACCGGGCTTTTTTGCCGGGTGGCACTGCGTTTACCCGGCCTACGTTGTGCATGCTGCCTGTACGGCAGTGAACAGCGTGTTGATAACACCTATTGATGTGTACTTTTTCTAAGCTGCCTGTACGGCAGTGAACAGATTGCTCCGGCGTTTATGCTCACGCTTGATTTTCTAAGCTGCCTGTACGGCAGTGAACTTCAGCTTGCGGCCCTGGTCCTGCTCCAGCTTTTTCTAAGCTGCCTGTACGGCAGTGAACGCAGCCTTAAGCGTTCCGTCGCTGGCTTTCGTTTTCTAAGCTGCCTGTACGGCAGTGAACTTGATTTTCGTGCCGGTGGCCGCGTGGCTCAGTTTCTAAGCTGCCTGTACGGCAGTGAACTTCCGCGCTGTTTTCTGTAACAAGCCCTCTAATTTCTAAGCTGCCTGTACGGCAGTGAACGCTGACCAGGTCTGGACCGCTTTTATCCTCGCTTTCTAAGCTGCCTGTACGGCAGTGAACTATGAAGGCGTGATACGCAAACAACCTACATGTTTCTAAGCTGCCTGTACGGCAGTGAACGAAATACGCTTAATTCAAGGCCTCGCCAGAGCTTTCTAAGCTGCCTGTACGGCAGTGAACTCAATAACGGCAAATCAGTAGCAGAAGTCAAATTTCTAAGCTGCCTGTACGGCAGTGAACTCAGCTACAGTCTTTTGGGTCTCCGCTTCAGTTTTCTAAGCTGCCTGTACGGCAGTGAACCAGGACGCGCACACTCACAACGCACGGCTGGTGTTTCTAAGCTGCCTGTACGGCAGTGAACCGCCACTCCTGCGTTATACCATGTTCCGTTAATTTCTAAGCTGCCTGTACGGCAGTGAACCTGGTCATTGCGGCAATTGCGGCGCTGGTTGTTTTCTAAGCTGCCTGTACGGCAGTGAACTCACTCTTTGCCGGCAAGCCGGTGGATATACCTTTCTAAGCTGCCTGTACGGCAGTGAACGTACCATCGCAAACAATTTCCGCATTGCTTATTTTCTAAGCTGCCTGTACGGCAGTGAACGTGTAAAACTCGCCAGCCAGCCCCTGTTCATTTTTCTAAGCTGCCTGTACGGCAGTGAACTAGATGATCTGCGTGATAAACAGCGCCAGCATTTTCTAAGCTGCCTGTACGGCAGTGAACCGATCACAGGTAAGTCCCTGGGATTTGTGGACTTTCTAAGCTGCCTGTACGGCAGTGAACCTTAGAGCATCACTGAGTTCCGGGTGGCATCCTTTCTAAGCTGCCTGTACGGCAGTGAACGCAGCGTTTACGAAGATTGGCGGCGGCGTGCTGTTTCTAAGCTGCCTGTACGGCAGTGAACACCAGCAATGTTGCGGTGCAAATTTATATTGTTTTCTAAGCTGCCTGTACGGCAGTGAACTGGAACAATCTACACCTATCACCTTGTCAGATAAAGAATTCCCCTAAAAAATACCCCTTAAACCCTTTTTTCATCACAAATAATTCCGCTTAATAAAATCAAACACTTAAAAACCACCAATAAAAAAGGGTCCAGAGACCCTTAGATTTTCAGTACCCAGCTTTATTGCCACGCAGGCGCTTTCCCTAACGCAAACCGCCCTGCCCCTAAACACGCCACCGCCAGCGAGCCAACAAAGAAGTAAACCAGGCTTTCAATCGCCCATGCCCCAACCTTATCGAGCGCGAACGTTTCGCCCATTCCCACCATCAGCCATGCCACGATCATCGTAAACGCCAGCACCAGCGCGGCCGGGCGCGTAAAGAGCCCGACAATAATCAGGATCGGTGCCACCACTTCGCCAATCAACACGCCGTAGGCAATAAATCCCGGTAGCCCTTTCTCTACCAGCATGCCGCTGATAAATCCCACGCCACCAAACAGCTTATGTAAACCGTGAAAAAGCATCAGCCCACCGACGGCAAGTCGTAACAAGAGTTTGCCAAGATCGTCGCACGATAGCTTTTCATTAACAGCAATTAACAATGATTTAACCATTTGAAATTATGCCTGTTTTCACTGAGATATCACCAGATTATGCCGAAGCGTGGCGCGTGAAAAGCACCTTTTAAATGGGGGGATTTGACGGGCAATACAGTCACTTTCTTCTAAGCTTGTAAGCGATATCACATAAAGGAGAAGGACAACCATGAAACAAACCGTGGCTGCATACATAGCGAAAACCCTTGAGCAGGCTGGCGTAAAGCGTATCTGGGGCGTCACCGGCGATTCGCTGAACGGACTCAGCGACAGCCTTAACAAGATGAAGACCATTGAATGGATGCCCACCCGCCATGAAGAGGTCGCCGCCTTTGCCGCGGGCGCCGAAGCGCAGCTTACGGGCGAACTTGCCGTCTGTGCCGGCTCCTGCGGGCCAGGAAACCTTCACCTTATCAACGGTCTTTTCGACTGTCACCGCAACCATGTGCCGGTGCTGGCGATTGCCGCACACATTCCGTCATCCGAAATCGGCAGCGGCTATTTTCAGGAGACGCATCCCCAGGAGCTGTTCCGTGAATGCAGCCACTACTGCGAGCTGGTCTCCTCGCCGGAGCAGATCCCGCAGGTGCTGGCGATAGCCATGCGTAAGGCGGTCCTGAATCGTGGGGTTTCTGTGGTCGTTCTGCCGGGCGACGTGGCACTGAAGGCCGCACCTGAAACCGCCACCACTCATTGGTACTCGGCGCCGCAGCCGACCGTCACCCCCGCTGAAGAAGAGCTGAAAAAGCTGGCGCAGCTGCTGCGATACTCCAGCAATATCGCCCTGATGTGCGGCAGCGGCTGTGCCGGTGCGCATAATGAGCTGGTGGAATTTGCCGCTAAGCTGAAGGCGCCAATCGTCCACGCCCTCCGCGGGAAAGAGCACGTTGAGTACGATAACCCGTACGACGTCGGCATGACCGGGCTGATCGGTTTTTCCAGCGGCTTCCATACCATGATGAACGCCGACACGCTGATCCTACTCGGCACCCAGTTCCCGTACCGCGCGTTCTACCCGACGGACGCCAAAATTATTCAGATCGACATTAACCCTGGCAGTATCGGCGCGCACAGCAAGGTGGATATGGCGCTTATCGGCGATATTAAATCCACCCTCGCCGCCCTGCTGCCGCTGCTGGAAGAGAAAACGGACCGCAAATTCCTCGATAAAGCCCTGAGCGATTATCGCGATGCGCGCAAGGGACTGGACGACCTCGCCAAACCGAGCGAGAAAGCCATTCACCCGCAGTATCTGGCGCAGCAGATCAGTCACTTCGCCGACGAGGATGCCATTTTCACCTGCGATGTGGGTACGCCCACCGTCTGGGCCGCACGCTACCTGAAGATGAACGGTAAGCGTCGCCTGCTTGGCTCGTTCAACCACGGCTCGATGGCGAACGCCATGCCGCAGGCGTTGGGCGCAAAAGCAACGGCACCTGAACGTCAGGTGGTAGCGATGTGCGGCGACGGCGGCTTCAGCATGCTGATGGGGGATTTCCTGTCGGTGGCGCAGATGAAGCTTCCGCTGAAAATCGTGGTCTTTAACAACAGCGTGCTGGGCTTCGTGGCGATGGAGATGAAGGCCGGAGGCTACCTCACGGACGGTACCGAGCTACACGACACTAATTTCGCCCGTATTGCCGAAGCCTGCGGCATCACCGGCATTCGGGTGGAGAAAGCCTCAGAGGTGGACGATGCCCTGCAACGCGCCTTCTCCATCGACGGCCCGGTGCTGGTGGATGTGGTGGTGGCTAAAGAAGAGCTGGCGATCCCGCCGCAAATCAAGCTGGAACAGGCCAAAGGTTTCAGCCTCTACATGCTGCGCGCCATCATCAGCGGGCGCGGGGACGAGGTGATCGAACTGGCAAAAACCAACTGGCTCAGGTAAAACATTTCACATGACCTCTTAAATTAAAGGGATGTGAAATGATTGATTTACGTAGTGATACCGTTACCCGCCCGGGTCGCGCCATGCTCGAAGAGATGATGGCCGCCCCGGTCGGGGACGACGTCTACGGCGATGACCCGACGGTCAACGAACTGCAACGCTATGCCGCCGAACTTGGCGGCAAAGAGGCCGCCCTCTTCCTGCCCACCGGCACCCAGGCTAACCTGGTGGCGCTGCTCAGCCACTGCGAGCGCGGGGAAGAGTATATTGTCGGCCAGGGCGCGCATAACTACCTGTACGAAGCCGGCGGCGCGGCGGTGCTTGGCAGCATCCAGCCGCAGCCGATCGATGCCGCGCCGGATGGCTCGCTGCCGCTGGATAAGGTCGCGGCGAAAATCAAAGCCGACGATATTCACTTCGCCCGCACAAAGCTGCTCAGTCTGGAAAATACCCACAACGGCAAGGTCCTGCCCCGCGAGTACCTGAAAGCGGCGTGGGAATTCACTCGCGAGCGCAATCTCGGCCTGCACGTGGACGGCGCGCGCATCTTTAATGCCGTGGTGGAGTATGGCTGTGAGCTGAAGGACATCACCCAATATTGCGACTCCTTCACCATTTGCCTCTCAAAAGGGCTGGGTACGCCGGTGGGTTCGCTGCTGGTCGGCAGCGCAGATTACATCAAGCGCGCCAACCGCTGGCGCAAAATGACCGGCGGCGGGATGCGTCAGGCGGGGATCCTGGCGGCTGCCGGACTGTACGCGCTGAAAAATAACGTGGCGCGCCTGAAAGACGATCACGACAATGCTGCGTGGATGGCGGCACAGCTGCGCGAGATAGGCGCTGACGTGATGCGTCACGACACTAACATGCTGTTTGTCCGCGTCGGCGATGAACACGCTGCGCTGGGCGAGTTTATGAAAGCGCGCGGCGTGCTGATCAACGCCTCTCCGGTCGTGCGTCTGGTGATGCATCTTGACGTTAACCGCGAGCAGTTAACTGACGTGGTGAAACACTGGCAGGCGTTTTTACAGCGTTAAGGAGCATACCGTGCCGCAACGTATTCTGGTGCTTGGTGCCAGCGGGTATATCGGTCAGCATCTGACCACTGCGTTAAGCCAGCAGGGGCATCAGGTACTGGCAGCGGCACGCAACACTGAGCGCCTGCAAAAGCTCCATTTGCCCGGCGTAACCTGTCACCACCTTGACCTTAGCTGGCCGAAGGCGCTTCCCGCGCTGCTGGAAGGGGTGGACACGCTTTACTACCTGGTGCACAGCATGGGCGAAGGCGGGGATTTTATCGCCCACGAGCGTCAGGTGGCGATGAACGTCCGCGACGCGCTGCTGCAAACGCCGGTGAAGCAGGTGATTTTTTTAAGCTCGCTCCAGGCACCTGAGAACGAGCAGTCCGATCACCTGCGCGCCCGCCAGCTGACGGCGGACACGCTGCGCGGCGCCAATATTTCCGTTACCGAGCTACGGGCCGGGATCATCGTCGGCGCGGGTTCCGCCGCCTTCGAGGTGATGCGCGATATGGTCTACAACCTGCCGGTGCTGACGCCGCCGCGCTGGGTACGCTCGCGCACCACGCCCATTGCGCTGGAGAATTTGCTCCACTATCTGGTGGCATTGTTGGATCACCCGGCGGAGCAACACCGCGTGCTGGAGGCGGCAGGCCCGGAGGTGCTGAGTTATCAGGAGCAGTTCGAACATTTTATGCGGGTGAGCGGCCGCAAACGCTGGCTGGTGCCCATCCCCTTCCCGACCCGCTGGATCTCGGTGTGGTTTTTAAACGTTATAACCTCGGTTCCTCCGACAACCGCGAAGGCGCTGATCCAGGGACTGAAGCACGATCTGCTGGCAGACGATCGCGAGCTGCGGGCCTTAATCCCTCAGGAACTGATCCGCTTTGACGACGCGGTGCGCCATACGCTGAAAGAAGAAGAGAAGCTGGTGAACTCCAGCGACTGGGGCTACGACGCGCAGGCCTTTGCCCGCTGGCGACCCGAATACGGCTATTACCCGAAACAGGCGGGCTGTACGGTAAAAACCTCGGCCAGCCTTAGCGCGCTGTGGGACGTGGTGAACCAGATCGGCGGCAAAGAGCGTTATTTCTTCGGCAATATCCTCTGGCAGACGCGCGGCGCGCTGGATCTGCTGGTGGGTCACCGGCTGGCAAAAGGCCGCCCTGCCGCCCCGTATCTGAACGTGGGCGATACGGTCGACAGCTGGAAGGTGATCATCGTTGAGCCAGAAAAACAGCTGGCACTGCTGTTTGGCATGAAGGCGCCGGGGCTGGGGCGGCTCTGCTTCACGCTTAAGGACCACGGCGACCACCGTGAACTGGACGTTCGGGCGTGGTGGCACCCGCACGGGATGCCGGGCCTGTTCTACTGGCTGCTGATGATCCCGGCACACCTGTTTATCTTCCGCGGAATGGCGAAACGGATTGCGCAACTGGCAGAAGAAAAGCGGGAAGGTAAGTAAATAAAACCCTTTTTCTTTCACCTTTCCCATTGCAACACATCGTAATTCACGAAAGAATGCGCACGAAATTCTTTTCAACACAGTGGATTGTTATGAAGGTACTGGTTACCGGGGCGACCAGCGGCTTAGGCCGAAATGCGGTCGAGTTTCTGCGCAACAAAGGCATCAGCGTGAGGGCCACCGGTCGCAACGAGGCGATGGGCAAGCTCCTGCAAAAAATGGGCGCTGAATTTGTCCATGCCGACCTGACGGAGCTGGTCTCCTCTCAGGCTAAGGTGATGCTCGCCGGTATCGATACGCTGTGGCACTGCTCCAGTTTTACCTCCCCATGGGGGACCCAGGAAGCCTTCGATCTCGCGAACGTGCGCGCCACGCGCCGTCTGGGCGAATGGGCCGTCGCCTGGGGCGTGCGTAACTTTATTCATATCTCCTCCCCGTCGCTCTATTTTGACTATCACCACCATCGTGACGTGCAGGAAGATTTCCGCCCGGCGCGCTTTGCCTGTGAGTTTGCCCGCAGCAAGGCGGCCAGCGAAGAGGTAATCGACCTGCTGGCCCAGTCAAACCCGCACACCCGCTTTACCGTGCTGCGTCCGCAGAGCCTGTTCGGGCCGCACGACAAAGTATTCATCCCGCGACTGGCACAGATGATGCACCACTACGGCAGCGTGCTCTTACCGCGCGGCGGCGATGCGCTGGTGGACATGACCTATTACGAGAACGCCGTTCACGCCATGTGGCTGGCGAGCCAGCCGGACTGCGATAAGCTGGTGTCGGGCCGCGCGTATAACATCACCAACGGCGAACCCTGCACCCTGCGCAGTATTGTGCAAAGGCTGATTGACGAGCTGAAAATCGACTGCCGTATTCGTTCCGTGCCTTACCCGATGCTGGACATGATTGCCCGCAGCATGGAGCGCTTTGGCAGTAAATCAGCGAAGGAGCCTGCGTTGACCCATTACGGCGTGTCGAAGCTCAACTTTGATTTTACGCTGGACATCTCACGCGCGGAGAACGAACTGGGGTACAAGCCGATTGTGGCGCTGGATGAAGGGATTGTGCGTACGGCGGCATGGTTACGGGATCACGGGAAGTTGCACCGCTAGCCTTTTTGCCCGGTGGCGGCTTCGCCTTACCGGGCCTACAACTGCACCGTACTGTCCCCTCGCCCCTCTGGGGAGAGGGTAGGGTGAGGGGAAAGAGCAAACACAAAAACGGCAACCCGAGGGTTGCCGTTTGCTTTTACAGAGCCGTCCAGGCATCAGCCCATGCCAGGCCTGCGCCCGGTTCATAGTACGACGGGGCGCTGTTACACCAGCCGCTGTACGGGAACGGTTTGCACTGGAACAGCTTACCGTGGTTGTTCACGATATCACCTGCGTTGTACTTGCTGTTCGCGCTCCACGCCGGGTAAGACGTGTCTTCTTCGGATGGCGTTGACGCTTTCGCCTTCACGTTCAGCAGGTAAGTCGTGGTGCTGCTCAGCTCGCCGTCGCTGACGGTCAGGCTCACTTCATACTGCTGCGCCGTTGCAGACTCCGGTGCAGTGAAGGTCACTACCGCTTTGTCTTCGCCAGCCACGGTCTGGCCGTCCTGAGCGCGCCAGGTATAGGTCAGCGTGTTGCCGTCTGCGTCGGTAGATCCTTCCGCGCTCAGCGAAACCTGCGCGCCCGCTTCAACGGCACCGATTGGACCTGCAATCTGCGCAACCGGCGCGTGGTTCGCCACGACAGGCTCTGCCGGCGTTTCATCCTCGGCTGGCGTCGGAGCTGGCGTTGGCGCTGGGGTCACCGGCGTGTCGGCAGAGCCGTCATCATTCACGATATTGACGTTATAAAACTTCTGCACGCACTTGGTGTAGTCACCGTCTTTGAACGCGCTGAACGGCGTCTGGTAGCCCACCAGCTGGCAAGAGTAGGTCTTACCGTCTGGGGTATCCGCACTCCATCCCCAGTCCTGCTCCCAGTAAATCTTCAGGGCGCCCGCACCGTACTCGTCGAACTGCTTCATGTTGGCGCAGCCCAGCACTTCGTTTGCCGGAACCTGTACTTTCAGGTAGTTGGCGAACTCTTTGTAGTACTTAATCCGGTTCTGGGACTGGGCAATCTCGGTTGGACCGCCGCACTCAACGCCGCCGTTAATGATCTGGGTGGTGACGCCGAAGCCCGGCACCAGGCCGTTGGCTTTATCGTGATCGTTCGGCTGCCACGTTCCGTCGATAACCTGCAACATGCTTGGTTTTGGCGGCTGCGGGTAGGCGAAGAAGAAGATCGCACTCGCCAGGTTCAGCCAGGTGTCCGCCACCAGCTCAGGCTTGTCGAGCAGGGTACGCACGTCGCCGTACATCGCTTCCGAGAACGGACCGTAGTTGTAGTTGTAGGACAGCTGCTTCGCCCCGCGGCCGAAGTAGCTCAGGAAGTCGCCGTCTTTATCTTTACCGCACGGCCAGGTCTGCCCCTGCCAGACGTCCGGGTTACACTCGCCGTTATAGCCGCCCTTCTGCCCTTCGCTCCAGCCCATCTCACGCACGTGCACCAGCGCCTGGCGCCATTCGGCTTCCGGACGCCAGCTTTCGTGGCCGCCGGTTTCCTGGGCAAAGTGGGCAAACATGGTGGCCAGCTCTTTGCGGCAGATGGCATCGCTGTCACGACCGTCGTCGTAGGTCTTACACAGCGCCGGGAATTTACCCACGGCCTTCAGGAAGTTGCTGTAGGTATAGGCTTGAGCGCGCAGCGGGAAGAGATATTCCCAGTCGCTGGCTTTCACAATCCCTTCAACGCGCTTAACGTTTTCCGGGTTCGCCGTGCGGCCTGGCTCAATCATTTCGACCTGCGCGTTATCCAGCGTCCTGATGGTCTCCTTAACCGACGTCATGAGCGGGAAATCGGTTAATTCTTTTTCTTTCTTCGCCAGATCGCTGGCTTTCATAGTGTACGGCTCACTGCTGGTTTCCTTCAGATTTGCAGCCTGGGCCATCAATGGCGCCACGCAGGCTCCCGCAATGAGTACACTCAGTAACGTCCTTTTGTTCATTTCAGTATTCCTGTTTATTTCAGATTAAACGTTAAAAAACCCAGCTTATGTATTATTCCGTTAATACATAAACCACATTCAGCTGTTTTCACTTTTCGAAGAACACCTTCAGGAATTCTTCAAAAATAAAAAACGTTAATACCGTGCCGCTAATTTCAGCTGTTGGTATTTCGCCCAGACCTTGTGGGCATATTTCATACGCTGCGGATAATTCTCTTTTTTTAACCCGGCGTTATAGGCGCCTACCGCCTCCCAGTTATAGCCATACACTTTAATCATGCCGGAGAGAATCGAGGCGCCCACCATTATGGACGTACACGGCTCCGTCATTAAGCGATACTCATCGATGCCCCGGCTTTCCAACGCGGTAAAATGCGTGCTGTTAATTTGCATCAGTCCAACATCACGCGTGCCGTCGCGGTTTTGTCCAACCGCATACGGATTCATTCCAGATTCCACATTCGCGATGGCATACAATAAATAAGGATCGACATGATAATAATGCGCCGCTTTATCCCAACAGTTCGCCAGTGCGCTTTGGCTTATTATTAACAATAACAAAATGAGCTTTTTCATTTTCACCTGCTGACAGTATCGGTTATTTCTCCTTACCCACATCCTGTAAAATGAATTTAAATCGCTCACCGCACCGTGACGGGCGCGGTGAGCGTTTATCGGGTCAGATTATTTGCAGTCTGGTGCTGCGCCTTCTTTCACCCATACATCGCTGTTCGCAGGGTTATCACCGCGGGTCCACCATTTCGCACGGTAAACATTGCCCTCGTACGTGGTGGTTTCGCCGCCGTTATAGACCACATCGGAACGCCAGTTGAATTTCACCTGGCTGACCAGTTCCCACGCTTCTGCGCCGAAACCAGGCTGGTTGCCCTGAGTCCAGTACTTCGCTTTCCACACCAGGTTGTCGAAGCTCACGATGTCGCCACCGTTGTAGACCTTGCTGGATTCCCAAACCGCATGCTGGCTGGCCGCCGGGTCAACTGGCGCATCGCAGCTGCCGGTTGCCGTACCCTGATCCGCCGGGGTAGTGCCTTCGTCAGATGGGGTATTCCCTTCATCAGACGGCACGTTACCTTCGTCGGCCGGGGTGGTGTCTTCGTCCACTGGTGCCGGCGCCGGCGCCGCTTTCGGGTTCACCGTTACCTGCACGTTAGACTGCACGCTGGTTTTGCCGTCAGTGACCACAACGCTCAGGGTATAGGAAGAGGTGTTGTTAACCTCTGGCGCAGTAATGCGAACGTTGGCGGTATTTGTCCCCGTTGCGTTCATGTCTGCCGGTACGCTCCAGCTGTAAGTCAGCGCGTCGCCGTCTGGATCGGTCGCCTGTGCATGCAGGGAAATCGCTTCACCGGCTTCAACGGTCACGGCGTCCATGGCATTGATCACCGGCGCCTGGTTCGCTTTCGGCGCTTTGTTCACAACCTGCACGTCGATCGCGTTGCTCAGGCCTTTCGCGTCAGTCACGGTCAGGCGGAACACCAGGTTCTGATCGCTGGTCACAGCCGGTACGCTGAAGCTGGCTTTCGCTTTGGTGCTGTTCGCCAGGGTCACGGTAGCGCCGGAAACCTGCGTCCATTTGTAGGTCAGCGCATCGCCGTCCTGGTCGCTGGAGGCTGAACCGTCGAGCGTGACCGTCGCCGGGCCCGTTACCGTCATGTCGGTAGCAGACGCGACCGGCGCATGGTTGGTTACAACCGGCTCAACAGGCGTAGAGCTGCCGCCCAGCAGGCTTTCGTTCATGGCGTTCAGGATGTCGCCGTTATCAGATTCGATAGACCATGCGAACAGGCCGCCCAGGTTTTTGTTCAGTACATATTTGCCCTTCGCGTTCACGGAACGGGCGTTATCGTAGCTCACCAGCTCGCCGGTAGACTTGTTGAACACGTACGGTGCTTCTGCTGCTTCGTCGTATTTGTATTCCCAGCCTGGTTTGCCCAGCATCTGGTTTACAATCTGACGGTAGTCAACAATACCGTTTTCCCATGTCCCTTTGATTGGACCCGTCGCGGTACCGGTGAATGGATTGTCACCCGTGTAACCGTGAACGCCGGTCCAGCCGCGGCCATACATGCCCGCACCGACGACGATCTTGCCAGGCTGAACGCCCTGCGCCAGCATCTCTTTCACTGCGTTATCGGTGGTGTAGTTGGTATCTGGTTTCCAGGACGCACCGTACAGCGCGGTCTGGTGACCCAAATCGGTATTACTCCACGCACCGTAGAAGTCGTAGCTCATCAGGAAGATATGGTCGATGTACTGCTGCGCGGTGTTGTAATCCACGTCTTCGATCTTATCTTTACCTGCACCGATTGCGGTGGTCAGTTCGTAGGTACGGCCAGTTTCCGCAGACAACTCGTTCAGCATCTGACGCAGGTCATGCATCAGCGCGGTGTAGGTCGCTTTATCGGTCTGCGGGTTACCCAGCTTGGCGTTTTCACCGCCGCCGCCCGGGAATTCCCAGTCGATATCCACGCCGTCGAACACTTTCCAGGTGGTCAGGAAGTCTTTAACGGACGCAACGAAGCGGTCACGCAGCACTTTGTTATCCATCTGATAGAACGGGTCGGACAGGGTCCAGCCGCCTACGGATGGCAGAATTTTCAGGTCCGGATGCGCTTTTTTCATCGCCATCAGCTGACCGTAGTTGCCTTTATACGGTTCATCCCAGCCGGTCACGCCCTGCTGAGGTTTCTGCAACGCCGCCCACGGATCGTGGATCGCCACGGTGTAGTCCTGGCGGCCCTGGCAGGCGCGCTTCAGAGACTCCAGCGCGCCGGAGGATTTGGCGCTGTCGTTAATGCCGTCGCCGCCGCAGATTGGAATGAAGCCGTACAGCAGGTGGTTGATGTTCGCCACCGGAATTTTGTCCGCAGAGAAGTTACGGTCGTACACGCCCCACTCGGGGAAGTAAGCGCCAACCACTTTATCAGTGTGCTGCGCGAACGCTTTGTTGTTTTCCAGCAGCGGGGTGTTGAGCGGCAGCAGGTGGCTACCGTCGGTGTCCGCCACGATGATCAGCTTGCTGGCGCTTTTGGTGCAGCCGCTGTCATTACACAGCTCGACCTGCTCCTGATAGCGTCCGCCTTTTTTCACTTTGAACGTCGCAGAGCCGGCGGTGCTGCCCGCTCCGGTCCAGACGGTCTGGCCGTCCAGCAGCACTTTTGCTGACGTAGGGGCGTCGCCACTCCACACGTTCCACTCAACCTTCACGTCAACGCCATCTTTATGCACTTTGATGAGGTTGTTGTAGTCCTGTGCCGCCTGATCCACCTCTACCAGCGCAAACTTATCGTTGCCTGATGTAATTGACGGAGTACCCGGCGCCGCTGCAAATACCGAGCTCGTTGCGGCTGCAACAAAAAGCGCCAGATATTTAGGCTTCATAAATTTCATTTTTATTTCCTGATAAATTTATTCGTAACGTTAATAATCCATGTCTTCCTTGAGATCATGGATGCGCTTCGCATAATGCGTATTTAACCAACCTGAATGCCGTGAAAAAAAGATTGTTACTGCGTTGTATTCCTCCATAAAAAGATACAAGCCTAAATTCCGTCTAGCTTATATCCCTTACAATACACCGGGCGTAAAGAGACGTCCTTCTCCTCCACCGTCAAAAAAGTTTATAAAATAACTTGACCGCTATATTTAAAATGTGGAAACCAGTTGCTGGCTGATAAACACGATTATTCCAGCAAAGGCGAGATAAGGTCCGAAAGAAATAGTGTGGTTATTTTTATTTAAATTATTCAGGACGAAATAACCGACGATACCGCTTAACGCTGCCGCCAGCTCAATGGTGGGCAGCGCCTGCCAGCCACACCAGGCGCCCAGCGCCGCCAGCAGCTTAAAATCGCCGTACCCCAGGCCTTCTCGCCCCGTGACCAAACGAAAGGCCCAGTAAAGCAGCCAGAGCGACAGATAGCCCGCTACCGCGCCGAACAGCGCGTCGTGCAACGGCAATCGGTGATCAAACGCATGGAGCAAGAGCCCTGCCCACAGCAGCGGCTGGGTCAGGCAGTCCGGGAGAAGCTGGTGCTGCCAGTCGATCATCGCCAGAGGCAGTAAAAAGAGCGCCAGTAACCACAGGGAAAACATCGCCTGTACGTCCGGCATGCACCAGGCCGTGACGCCAAAAAACAGCGCGGAGAAAAATTCGACCAAAAATAACCGCAGCGGGATGGTCGTGCCGCACTGGTGGCAGCGTCCCCGTAATAACAGCCAGCTGACCAGAGGAATATTTTCCCATGCAGCCAGCCTGTGCTGGCACACCGGGCAGTGCGAGGCAGGAAAGAGTAGATTGCCGCTCCCCTCCTCGTCCATCATCATCCCCGGCAGGCGCTCGGCCACAACGCCAAGAAAGCTGCCCATAATCCCGCCCAGGATCGCACTCATCATCGCGAAACTAACCGGACAGGCCTCCCGGATCAGCGAGACGGTATTCATGCATTTTTAGCCCAGGTGAGCTGCACCTGCGCTTTCACATCGCTGAGATGGTCCACCGGCGTGAGGTTTATTTTTTGCAACCTGACGCCGGAGGTCTGATTAATTTCGCGCAGCCAGCTTTTTAATTCATACACATTTACCCGACTCACCACGAACGATAACGTTTGTCCCTCCTGGCGCACGTCCGTCAGTGTAAGATTAATTTCATGGGCGCTTTTCTCGACCACCGTACGTGGATTATCCGTTTTGACTAACTGGACCTGAAGATGATTTTTATTAATTTCACTGCGCATCCAGTTAAGCGTCTCTTTTTGTCTTTTAAGCGTCGATTTACTATTTTGAATCATATTATCCAAAGGGATCACTCCTGCGTAATACACCGCAGCCCCAAACAGGGCAACGATGCAGAGTTTTAAAATAACTTTCTCCCGGGCACTGTAATTCTGATAGCGTGTTTTCAGCTGCGCGATTCGCTCTTTCATTTATGTTTCCCTGCGATCATGGCGGTATACGGTTCGGTGGTTGAAACAGGCTGTAAGGTAAAATCAAAATTCTCACGGGTCTGATTAACAAACGCCTGCAACGCGGGCTGGTTTTGCGCGCTGACGCTCAGCGTCAGCGTGTTTTGCTGCGCATCGTATTCCAGCAGATCGATTTCTAGCGCAGGGACTGACTGCCGGGCGGCCGCCAGCTCGTCCAGCTGAAGGAAAATCCCCTTGCTCTGTTTTTTGACGTTCTGACCAAAGTGATATTTGATGTTGGTCTGGTGACGCATGCTGGGGAAATGGTGCTGATACACCTGGAGGATCTCCTCCTGTATCTGGTTTTCCTGCTGCACCAGCATCCAGGCCATCGCAATGCGCGGCCCCAGCAGCAGGCCAACGGACAGCAGGCCCGCCGCCGCCAATGCGGCTTTCATGCGTTTCGCGACGCGCCCGTTACTGGCCTTGAGGCTGAACTCACCGTGAAGCAGATTCGCGCGACAGGCTTGCCACTGCGGCTGGATCAGCACCAGCGGATGCTGCCAGGCATGCTGCACATCAACGGTGACGTTTGCAGGCGCGTCGCCGTAGCACCACACCTCGCCTTCGCCGGCTTTCTGCATCAGCAGCGGCAGCAGGCTTGCCTCCATTTCTGCCGCCACGTGGGGCGATAAGCGCAGCCAGTAGCCATTATCCTGCGCGACCAGCGTGCTGCCGCCTGCCGCCACGGGCAGCAGCCAGGCATCAGGCAGAGCCTGAATCACGCGGAGTCCGGCCTCCTGACAGCGAGCCAGTGCCGCGCGCAGGCGGTCGGCGTCAATGGCCACGGCGTCGACCTCGGCCCCCTTTTTGTGGAGCACCGTCCAGTGGAGGGTGTCCACGTCGCCAATCAGCGTCTCTTCCGCCATCCATGAGAAGGCCATCGCCTGAGAAGCCACCTTTTTCGGCAGCGTGAAGTGGCGGAAAATCATGTCGCCGGCGGGCAGCAGGAGACAGACGCGTGCCGCCAGCGGGTGATCGGCCAGCGCCTCCAGGCTGTCGAGCACCTCAACGTGCTCGCTGCCGGACTCACACCACATTATTTTCCCGCCCTCGCGGCTGTCGGGACGAACAAAAAGTACCTGTTTCATAACGTTCTACTTTTCTTATTCAATCATTCGGTAACGGCGCTGCCACGTCACGATCTCACCGGCTTCGTTATTAATCTGAAGCTGGCTGACCACGCGAAGCGTTAATTCGTCGGTATTGCCGCTGTAGTTCACGCGGAAGTACCGGCTGTTTACAGAAAAGCGATCGGCCACCTGCGGGAGGTCATCTTTTACCTGCGGGAAGGTCTGCTCCAGCGCTTTGCTGAACGCCTCCATATTCTCCCAGCCCGATTCAGGCCGCGAATCCAGCAGGCGAACGGCATCATCCTGCGTGAGTTTTCCGGGGAACATGGCCGCCAGCACGGCGGCCTGTTCCGGTTGCAGGGTGTTCACGTCAACCTTGCTGGCGGCATCCGGCAGCGCGCACAGCAGCTTACTCACCTTCGGGTACGCCGAAGCAGGAAACGCCGGCAGCAGCTTGATTTCCGCAATGCTGCGCATCATCTGGTTTGCCGGTTGTCGCGCGGGCACAACGCCGGCCCACGCGTCGCTTTCGGCACCCTCTTTCACCGTTGTGCTGTCACCATCGAGATAATCCACCAGCTGGAAGTAGACCTCCTCCGCCGTGCTCTGGCTAAGGCCGCTCTCCGTCAGCAGTTGTTCGACACTCTGCTCTTTATGTGTTTTTTCCACCACGGCAGGCGCACTTTGCCCCTGTGGTGCGACGTCGGCGGTCAACAGGTTATTGACGTTAAAGCAGTCCTGGGCGTCTTCCACCTGGCTTACGACCGTGTAATCTTCACCCCGCGTCTCCAGCGGCTGATGCCAGTCGCCATCCAGCGCCAGCGGCTTGCTTTCACCGCTGGCGTCAGTCTGCAACCGGTCCTTTATCACTTTTTCCTGGGCCTGCATCGCCCAGCGCAGCTGCTGCTGGCTTACCTGATAATGGGTTTTCTGCAAATTTCGGCAGAACTGCTGGCTGATTTTGGCGGCCAGGGCGGACATCATCACCAGCAAAATCAGCACCACCAGCAGGGCAACGCCCTTTTGTTGACGGATCCGGCTCATGGTTTTGCCTCCGGCAAAGGGGCAGCATCCGGGGTCGCCGCCGGCGCGTCGGCGGCCTTCTCAGGCGCTGCGGCAGCGGCGACTTCCGGCATATCGCCCGGCGTGGTAAACACCCAGCGCCAGGTCTCCCCGTTATCCATCGTCAGCGTGGCCTCCACGCCGTCCGGCAGATGGGTGGCGTCGGGCCAGGACTTCAGCCAGCCCTGACGGTAAAACTGCCACTGTAACGCTTTCACCCCGCTGACAATCGGCACATCGTCGGGCTTCGCGTCTGCCGGACCGTCAATCACCGGCCAGACGTCGCGATACAGCCGCCCCTCCTCCAGCCGCCAGCGGACGCGCTCAAGCTGAACCGTTCCGCTCACGCTGTTCAGGGTGGTTAGCTCAAGGGCATCACCCTCCTGACGAAACAGCTCCGGCTCATTGCGCGGGGCACGCGCCTGGAGCTGGAAAAAATCACGCTCCATCAGACTCCAGGCGCGCTGAAGCTGGTTGAGACCGGCGGCGCTGGCATCCGTCGCCGAGCTGGTACGCATCGCGCCGTCCAGAATTTGCCAGGCCAGGGTGCTGATCACCGCGAAGATGGTCAGCGCAATCATGATCTCCAGCAGGGTAAACCCGCGCTGGCGTCGCGTTTTTTTCACTTGCTCTCTCCCGGCGGAATGACGTGCAGGGAGATGACCGGCTGGCTCTCGTCGCCTTCCGCATAAACGCGAATGGCATTCGCCCAGACGTTGTCGGCGGTTTTCACCCGCTGCTTGCGCCAGTTCCAGCTGCGCCCGCCCATCATCTCCGTCCCCTGCTGCTCGGCATCCGGGAAGTCGGTTTTGGCGAGCTGTGCTTCCGCCAGCTGGTTTTCCGCCACCCAACTGGCCTGCAAGGTATCGGCCAGACCATGGGTAAACCGCACGTTGAGGGAGACCGAGTTCATCAGCGCCAGCGCGGCAGTGGAGAAAATCACCAGGGCAACCATCACCTCCAGCAGCGTCATCCCCTTTTGCTTTTTGTTGCCCTTAGTCATCGTTTTCTACCGATACCGGTGCCGCACCCTGCGACACCACGCGGAAATGGTGCTGTTTGTCGTCACTTTGCAGCATCAGCGTAAAGCGGCTGATTTCACCGTCCGGTAAAAAGATCACCTGCGGCTCGGACGTCACCGTCGCGGCCAGGCGCTGCGGCGAGAGCGACACGTGCATCTCTTCCGGGAAATGACCTTTGGTGGTAATACGTCCGGCGGATAATGGCACCCAGTGACGCTCGCCATTTTTATCGTCGATCGTCACCAGCTGATATTTATCCGGGGTCATCACCAGCCCGACAATATTTCCGTCCATGACCGCTCGATCTGAACCATAATCAACGAGGGCTTTTAATTGCTGGCCAAATATATCCGCACCGCTGCGTGAAGGTATGGTTGACACCACCATCATGGCGCAACTGGCAAATATCACCAGCGCCAGAATAATTTCCAGCAACGTAAAGCCGCGTTGATTTTTCATTATTTCTCTTTCTTATCCAGAGACCAGTTGGTAATGTCATCGGCGGTATTCGCTTCGCCGTCCGGACCGGCGGAGAAAACGTCCACCGCGCCGTGTTCACCCGGGCTAACCAGAATATAATCACCGCCCCACGGGTCCTGCGGCAGGCGGCGGATATAGCCATCAGCACGGTAGCCGTTCGGGATTGGCGCGATTTCAGGCTTGGTTACCAGCGCCTGTAAACCCTGCTCGGTTGTCGGGTAGCGGTGGTTATCCAGCTTATACATATCCAGCGAACCTTCGAGCGCGACAATATCGCTGGTTGCTTTTTGCGTATCTGCTTTTTCTTTATTGCCCATTAAGTTTGGCACCACCATGCTCGCCAGTACGCCGAGAATAACAATGACCACCATTAATTCGAGCAAGGTGAAACCCGCCTGGCGAGCCAGGTTTTTACGTTTTAAAGCCATGATTTAACCTACCATATTATTAAGTTGCAGAAGCGGTTGTAATATTGACAGCACGATGAATAAAACAATCGTCGCCATGGATACCACCAGCGCCGGTTCAAATACCGACAGCGTTAATGTAATTCGATGCTGCAATGCCGATTCCTGGTTTTCCGCCGCGCGGTCCATTAAATTGCCTAATTCCCCGCTCTCTTCGCCGGAGGCAATCATATACAGCATGGTCGGCGGGAATAATTTCGCCTGTTCCAGCGCGGCATACAGCGACGCCCCCTGGCGCACGGTGTCGGCGGCCTGCTCCAGCACCTGCCGGGCATAGAGGTTTTCGATACCGTCCATCGCGATGTACATCCCCTCCAGCAGCGGCACGCTGCTGGCCTGCAAAATGCTCAGGGTACGGATATAGCGGGCGCTGTTGATGGCGCACACCAGCTTTTTAATCGGCGAGCCGTTCACCAGCCAGCTGTGCCAGCGAAAACGGTTTTTCACGTTTCGCACCCAGGTCTTAAAGCCGACGAACGCCCCCGCCAGGCTGCCGGCAATATAGATGCCCCAGGCTTGCAGGAAATCACTGACCGCAATCAGCGTGCGGGTGGTGATCGGCAGCTGCTGCTTCATGTGGGTAAACTGCTCAATCACCTGCGGCACCACTGCCACCAGCAGAATGCTGATGACCGCGATGGCGACCACGGTGAGGGTAATCGGGTAGACCATCGCCTGCGTCAACTTGCTTTTCATCTTCTGGCGCTGCTCGTTGTACTCCGCCAGCTTTTCCAGCACGTCGCCCAGGTGACCGGTTTTTTCACCGGCCATCACCAGCGTGCAGTAGAGCTTGTCGAAAGTGCGCGGAAACTGGCTGAAGGCGTCGAACAGCGTATGCCCTTCCACCACCTTCTCGCGGATCTCCACCACCATCGCCGCCAGCTTTTTGTCTTCCGTCTGCTTTGAGATGGCCTTCAGCGCGCTCTCCAGCGGCAGCGCGGCGTTTACCAGCGTCGAGAGCTGGCGGGTAAACATCGACAGCACTGGCGTGGAGAGCTTCGCCCCGGTTTGTGCTTTTCCGGCTGCCGCCGCCTCGCGGGTTTCGGTGATGCTTACGGGCATCAGCTTTTGTTCGCGCAACGTCTGGCGAACCTGCTTTTGCCCCTCGGCCTGTAGCGTCCCGCGCTGGGTTTTTCCGGCAGCATCCGTCGCTGTCCAGGCGTAGAAGGCCATTACGCATCCCCCCCACGCTCGGCGGTAACGCGCATGACCTCTTCCAGAGACGTCACGCCGCTAATCACCTTCAGCAGCCCGTTTTCGCGCAGGCTGTAGGCCTGCTTAAACAGCTGCGTTTCGATGGACATTTCGTCCTTATCTTCATGAATGGCGCGGCGCATGGTGCTGTCCACCACCAGAAATTCATGAATACCGGCGCGGCCCTGATAGCCGCTCTGGCGGCAGTGTTCACAGCCTACCGCGCGGTAGATCGCTTTTGGCGGCGCGTCCATAAAGCTGAACAGCGCTTTTTCATTGGCGTCCAGCGGACTGGTGGTCCGGCAGTGTGTGCACAGCCGACGCACCAGACGCTGGGCAATGACGCCGAGCAGCGATGAACCGATTAAGAACGACTCCAGCCCCATATCCCGCAGGCGGGTTATCGCCCCGGCTGCGCTGTTGGTGTGCAGCGTCGACATCACCAGGTGACCGGTGAGCGACGCCTGCACCGCAATCTGCGCGGTCTCCCCGTCGCGAATTTCCCCGATCATCACCACGTCCGGGTCCTGACGCAAAATCGCGCGCAGCCCGCGGGCAAAGGTCATGTCCACGCGGGGGTTAACCTGTGTCTGCCCCACCCCTTCCAGCTCGTATTCAATCGGGTCTTCCACGGTCAGGATGTTGCGTTCATGACCGTTCAGCGCCGAGAGAATGGCGTACAGGGTGGTACTTTTACCGGAACCCGTCGGGCCGGTAACGAGGATGATCCCGTGCGGGCGGTCGATAAGCCCCTTCAGCTTCTCCAGCTCTTCATCAATCAGCCCGAGCTTGTTGATGTCGGGCTTCAGGTTGCTTTTATCGAGCAGGCGCATGACCACGCGCTCGCCGTACTGGGACGGAATGGTCGACACACGCACGTCGATCGCCTTGCGGCCGATGCGCAGAGAGATACGGCCATCCTGCGGCAGGCGCTTCTCGGCGATGTCCAGCTTCGACATTACCTTGATGCGCGACACCAGCAGCGGGGCGAGCTTACGCGCCGGCTGTAGCACCGGGCGCAATACGCCGTCGACGCGGAAGCGAATACTCAGCGTGCGCTCGAAGGTTTCGATATGAATATCCGACGCGCCGTCCTTCACCGCCTCGCTGAGAATGGCGTTGATCAGGCGGATCACCGGCGAGTTTTCGTCGTTATCGAGCAGATCTTCGTTATCCGGGATCTCCTCGGTTAGCGCCATCAGGTCGATATCCGCGTCCATATCGTCCACCAGCTGCTGCGAAACGCCGCTGCTCTGCTGCCAGATTTTGGCCAGCAGCTCATCGAAGGCTTCCGGCGTCAGGGTGACCGGAACGAACGCACGTCCCAGCACACGGCGCACCTCCAGCAGTGCATACGCCGGGGTGTCCTCACGGATAAAGACCTCGTTGTTGTAAAACAGAACGCCGTTATCCTTTGCGTAGCTACTGCTGCACAGCGCTTTACTCAGTTCGTCCACGTTGCCCCCTCCGCCTTAGTGTTTGAACGGATTGCGCGTGGCGCTGGATTTCACCGGCGCGGCGCTGGCGTCGACAGGAAACGCGGGCAGGACGGCATTGTCGCTCGGCGCAATGATGCCGAGCTTTTTCTCTTCCAGCCGCTGCATCTGGCGCACCCGGATCTGATCATATTTCTCCTTCGACGCCGCGCTGTAGTTGTCGTCGTCACGCAGGACGGTGGTATGAATAAACACCATCAGGTTGCGCTTGGACGTATCCTGCGAGGTGTAGCGGAACAGCTGGCCCACCAGCGGAATATCGCCGAGCAGCGGCACCTTAGAGACCGACTGCTTAGTGACGTTTTCCATCAGGCCGCCGAGCACCACCGTCTGGCCGCTGTGGACCATCACTTCATTATTGATGGTGCGGGTGTTAAAGGTCGGGCCAAGGCTGGCGTCTTCCGTCGCGCTGTTGTCAACGCTGGAGACTTCCTGCTCAATCTTCAGGTGGATCATGTCGCCGTCGTTAATCTGCGGCACAATTTTCAGCTTGGTACCCACAGTCTTGCGCTCAACAGAGTTGAAGACGTTGTCGCCGCTGGTGGTCTGCGAGCCGGAAAGGACCGGCACGTCCTGACCCACGTTAAACGACGCTTCTTTGTTATCCAGCGTGACCACGCTCGGCGTGGAGAGGATGTCGTTTTTGCCGTCGGTGGAGAGCGCGGTCACCAGGGCGCCGAAGTCGCCGTTAAAGAAGCCGGTCGCCAGGCCGGTGAAGCTCGTCCCCTTCATGGTGCCGTTCTTGATCTGGCTAATCGGTAAGCCGGTGGCGCCGAACTGCACGCCGCCGTGCTTGCCGGTCCACTGCACGCCGAGATCCATGCCGTTACCGTCCTGCACTTCCGCAATGATCGCTTCCACCAGCACCTGCGGACGGCGAATATCGAGCTTGTCGATCACCTTCTCCAGGGAGTTCATCACGTTAGGCTGGGCGGTGATCACCAGCGAGTTGGTTGACTCGTCGGCGGTAATATTCAGATCCGTCGCGGCGCTCGCGGTTTTCGCTTTGGCCGCACCCGGTTTGTCTTTCAGCTGCTCGCCGATACCGGTCAGCACCGGAACCACTTTAGTGGCGCTGGCATACTTGAGGTAGAAGACGCGGGTATTCCCCTCGTTATTCTGCTCGCGATCGAGCTGGTGAATCAGGGAGCGGGTGCGCATGCGTGCATCTTCCGAACCGCTGATCACCAGGCTGTTGGTTTCGTCATCTGCCACCACCTTGGTGGCGAGCTGCGGCGCGTTCTGCCCCTTCTGCTCTTCATTGTTGAGGTTGTTCAACATGTCGGAGAGCTCTTTAGCGGAGGCAAAGCGCAGCGGCACGATTTCGCGGCGCTGAACGCCCTCTCTGTCAACGCGCTGCACCAGATCCACCAGGCGGTTCACCACCGAGGCCTTACCGGTTAACAGCATCACGTTGGACGGTTCAAAATGCACCACGTTACCGATGCCGGTGGCATCGTTCAGCTGGCGCAGCAGCGGGGCCAGCTCGCGCACCGGCACGTTTTCCATCCGCACGACGCGGGTGATGATCTCATCGCCTTTGCCCGGGTTTTTGCTGTCCGCCAGCGGCGCACCGGCGGTACGCGCCACGCTGGAGCGCACCACTTTGACCATGCCGTTGTCCATCGGGATCACCGACAGACCGTACAGGTCCAGCACGCTCAGGAAGAACTGGTAATATTCATCTTCCGTCAGCACGTTGTAGGTTCTGACCGAGACGGTGCCCTGGACGGACGGATCGACCAGGATGGTTTTGTTGAGATTGCGGCCTACCGTATCGATAAACTCGCGAATATCGGTATTTTTAAAACTCGCGCTAAAGTTAGCTGCAAGCAGCGAACTGGAATATAACGACAATGCGGTCAGCGCCACGCACGCCCATGGAAATTTCTTCATGTCTGTACACTTGTTAATTGTTTAGAACATTGACCCGAATATTTTCAAGGTGAGCGTGACGCCGAACCACGACCTCCGCCTCTTTCATTTTCGACCAGTTAGCAATAATGCTTTTCGCTTATGCTTCGTCAGTCATATCGACAGAATTAACTTTTACCGCCACATCCCCTTTTTCCAGACCAGACTGGCTGTAGAACGAGGAGGCATTCCGTGGGTTGATCCTGTAGCCTTCCAGCTGGCCCTTTTCTATTAACGGCTTTAACACCAGATAATCATCCAGATGCAAACTGTCTGCACCGGGATCTTTTGTCGATTTGGTCACCGGGCCGCTTTCTGTGCCGCCCTTAAAATAGTCCGGCTTATTTAATGCCAGTACCTGCGTAGCACCTTCATAATTAACCACCACATTGTCTTTATTAATTTCCTGAATAAATGCGTCGTTAAAGCCGGTGAGCGGTTCGCCCTCGCGGTAGCTTTTCTGACCGCCCGGCGTCTTGATGACGGCGAAGGAGAGCCAGGCGTCATCGCTGCTCACGATGCCCTCGATTTCCGCCGCCAGCGGGGCTTTTACCGCCGCGGGCACGTTATCCTGACGCACGGCCGCGGTGAATAGCGTGAAAACTTTTTCCTCACGCAAGGTTTTCAGCGGCTGCTCGTCAGAATTAGCCAACTTATTCGTAACTTTTTTATAATCTTTAAAGGTGAGATACCCTTGCTGGCCGCAAAAAATCAGCAGCACAAACATAATACAAGGCGTTATCCACCGTGACAGAAATGAGAACCTCATTTTTTATCCGGCCTATAGCAAAGCAAAAATAAGCAGCGTCATACTGCGCCAATATGGATGAAAATAGTAATAAGCTGTTGCAAATGCGACCACTGACTTTGCCGCTAACTTTCATAAAGAAAAATATTGACCGTATAAAATCCAGATGTTAGACACTGCCAGCAGGATATTTTTACCCTGTTTGCAAATTGACCACTCATGAGCATTAACTTACTTTCTGGTGCAGTTGCTATTCCTAATCAGAGACGGTAAGTCGTTATGTATCAGAGCCACTTTAATTTTAAAAACCCGCCATTCAGGACGATCGCCCGTTTATCCGGGGATTTTCTGGTGCCTTATCATCAGGATGTCTTTAACCTGCTGAAAGAGAAAACCCAACAGGCGGGCATTATCGGGCTCTTTAGCGACGACGCGCCGCTTTTGGCTCACTTCAGCGATGCGCTGAAAACCAGCAGCGGCAACGTACTTGCCATCAACGCGTTTCCGAAATTGAGTGCCAGTAGCCTGCTGTACAAGCTCAACCCGGGAACGAAAGCGATCGGCAACCGTATGCAGGCGGTGGATGCCGTACTGCGCCAGTGGCAGGAGGGGAAAGCGAAATCCAGAGTGCTGACCATCGCCCACTCCGAAGCCATGAAAGAGAGCTGTCTGGAAGTCCTGGGTACGCTGCTCACGCGTGCCCAGGAGCTGAACGTCCGCCTGTCCGTGGTGTTAACGGGCGCAGCGGATCGGGAAAGCCTGATTAAGCAACCTGAACTGCGCGAATATATGCACACCCATCACGTTCTGCGCCCCCTGACCTGCCGCGAATACCTGAGCTACGTTCAGGCGCAGTGCGAAGAACACGGCTGTGAAAATTCGCCGTTAACGCCGGCCCGCGTGCGCAAAATGCACGCGCTGACCAAGGGCAACATCAGCCAGCTCAATGCTCTGGCACACCTGTCAATGCTCGCCGCCTGGACGGAACGCGCGGCGCAGGTCAGCCCGCTTCATTTACGCCTGGCGGCGGGAGAGATCCTGCCCGCCAAAAAACAGGGTAAACGCCTGGCGACCGTGGGGCTGTTCGCGTCGGTGCTGTTTGCGGCCTGCGGCTGGTATCTGACCTCGTCGATCAGCGCGCACCTTCCCATCCCGCTGCCGGTCCCCGTCAGCTGGAAACAGCAGACGCCAAAACCTGATGCAGCCATGGTGCCGGTTATCGACAACGAAGTGGTGAATCAGCCGGATGCGATGCACCAGCTTTATCTGATGTGGGGGTATGACGCCTCGGCAGAAGAGGCCCTGTGCCATAACGCGGCGAAGGTGAACCTGATGTGTAAGCAGGGGAACGCTTCGCCGGATGCGCTGGCGCGGGAGGGGTATCCGTGGGTCAGCGAGCTCAAAACCGGCGGCCACCTTAACTATGCGGTTGTCGCCCGGGTCGGTGACACGTCGATTGACCTGCTCATGAATAACCGCACCTGGCAGGTGAGCCGCAGCTGGTTTAACCAGCATGCGACCGGCAATTTCACCCAGCTGCACCGCCTGACGCCGGAAGGCCAGGACGCGATCGGCGCCGCCAGCGACGGTAAAGACATGACCTGGCTCGATCAGCAGTTAAGCCTCGCGCTCAGCAAGCCGGAAACGCACGCCCGGATCTGGACCGCAGAGATGATGAAACGCACCCGCGAGTTCCAGCAACAAATGAAACTGCACGTGGACGGTATCCCGGGAGAAGATACGCTGATGCAATTAATGCGCGTGACTAATAGCACGCCGAGCGTACTGATTCAGGCCGCCCGCACCACCGCGAACGCGAAAACGCAGGAGAAAAAAGCCTAATGTCGACCATCTGTCTTGCGGCCCAGCGCAGTTACTCAACCGGAGAGGCGGTCTGGTTCTCGTACCGCCTCCCCAGCCTGAAAAACGTATTCGGCAAAACGGTGTTATGGGCGTTCGGGCTTTGCGCCATGCTGGTTGCCGGCCTGTATGCACATGTGTACTGGCACCTCCGCCACCCGACGCCCGAACCGTTCAAAGCCAGCGTGGCGAAGCCGGAAACGCAGCTTTCGGATATGCATTATGTGTATGTGAGCAAACCGTTCCCGCATCCGCAGCCTAAAGCTGCTCCGGTGCATGCTGATGTTCCGCTCATGCAGGATCTGCCCATAAACAGCGATGATGCCGACTGGCAGCAGGCGCCCGACGGCGCGGTGCCGCAGGACACGTCGCGGGATACGCTACCGGGAACCGAGGCGCACGAGCGCGACGTCACGCCTGCCACCGCAGGCAGCAACGATGCGTCGCTGGAAGAATTACTTAAGCAGGCGTTAAAAGAACAGGAGCAGGATTATTCGCAGGGAAAAATACCCGCGCCGCCGGTAGACGAAACGCAGGATAATACACAGGCAAGCGTAAAACAGAGCGATAATAGCCGGCCTCCGTCAGATGAATCAGGAGACCGGCGGGAGCAGCATTAATATTTTTCAGGCAGTGAGGTGAGATTAAGCAGACGACCTTTTTCCACCACAATATACTGGCCTTTTTTAAGGTCGGAGAGAATTTTGATAATGGTGCTGCGCGCCAGGTTAGTGTATTCCTGAATGTAATCATAAACGTTGATATCGCGTTGATGCTGGACAATCAGATCGTTTATTTCATATAAAAATTCGCGGACAACGGAATACGCGCTGCGGGCAACCAGAACATCATCGCGTTTGCTCAGCATGCAGATATACCAGGAAAGCACCTTCGTCAGTTCAGGCCACAGGTTTTTCTCGGTCATCAGCCGGGCGAAATCCTCTTTCTTAACTGAGCGAACCACGGTATTGGCCCGCACGAGGCCGTACATATGGGCGGACTGGTAGTACATTGATGAGAGGCCAAATATGCAGTATCCCGTTACGGTGAACATGCACAGTTCGTCAGACTCGCGGCGAAACTCTACCTCTCCGCTAACGATAATATGGATATATTCGGAATCAGCCGTAGAAATTTTTTGCCATTTCTTTAGCGTTTTTTCCTCAACGCCGGAAGTGGCAGCAATAATTTTTTCCATTTCAGGCTGCGGTCGTAATTTTTTTGCGTAGATGCTTAGCATTGTTATACCCGATTTAAGATTTTAATGATTAATAATGGCCCCGGACTGATGCCGGATCCTGAATATGAGTCCTGATGATCTTCTCAAGAAAAAAAAAGAAGGAATAATGCTTATATTTATTTGCCAATTTAGTTAGCAAGCTATGTGTCTATCTTAAATCCGGATAATTTTAAGTCAATTTACTAAAAGTTAATTGACGATGTACTTAAGATTAATCTTATGACAAGTAAGGGGAATTTACCTATTCGGGGGTATTCCGAAGAATTACCCCTGTCCGTATTTTTCTAACAGCGCTTCGGCGATAGCCAGGGATTCAACGTCGGCTACGCCGTTCCACAGCTGCGGGCGGAAATGCATCTGGAACGCCATGATAATGCGTTTTTGCTGCGCGGGGGTGCTGTCTTCGGGCACCTCGTAGCCGTAGCGGGCCAGCAGATCGAGCAGCGCCGCGGTATCCACCGGCTCATAACGCGATCGCCCGTTCATATAGAACGCCACGCGCGCCGGATCGGGCCAGGCGCCTATCCCCTGCTGCGCCAGCTCGCGCCACGGGAACAGCGGGCCGGGATCGTCCTTACGCTGCGGGGCAATATCGGCATGGGCCACCACGTTCTGCGGTTTGATGTCGTAGCGGGCAATGATGTCTTTGGCGAGAGGGATCAGCGCCGCGATTTGTGCCGGTTCGAAAGGCACGAAGGTTTTTACCCCTCCAACTTTCTGCCAGCCGCGGTTCTCCAGCTCAATTCCCACGGAGGTATCGTTGATGCGGTTGGTGCCGCGCCAGAAGCTGATACCCGCATGCCAGGCAAGCTCACTCTCCGGCACCAGCTGCCAGATACGCGGTTTGCCGTCTGGCGCGGGGGGCCTGGCGGGGATGAGATAATGCGAGCTGACGTTTTTATCGGTCAGGGTTGCAAGCGAGGTGTCAAAATCGTCTGCGGTGTAGTGAATAACCAGCACCTTTATACGCGGGTAGGCCGCCTGCGCCTGATGGCGGGTATCCAGCTCGTAAGCGCCCATATCAACAATGCCTTTTTCTGCGGCGCATCCTGCCAGCAGCAGCGCCAGCAGGACGGCTGAGAGCGAACGCTTCATCAACGGATCTTCACCGCCGTGCCGCTTACGCTCACCATCAGCATGCTGGCATCTTTACCGACCGTTTCGTAGTCGATATCAATGCCCACCACCGCATCCGCGCCCAGCGCCTTGGCCTGCTCGCCCAGCTCCTTAAACGCAATCTCTCGCGCTTTACGCAGCTCTTTTTCATACGCGCCGGAGCGCCCGCCGACGATGTCGCGAATGCCGGCAAAAAAGTCGCGGAAGACGTTGGCGCCAAGGATCGCCTCGCCGGTGACCACGCCGCAGTACTCGGTGATCGGTTGCCCTTCCAGGGTTGGGGTCGTTGAAAACTGCATACTTTCTCTCCTTCTTTAGCGTTCAATGCGTTAGCAACTGCATTATCGGTTCGTTACGCTATGATTGAAAGGATAGTTAATAAATAAGGAAATCAACATGCGCTACTCTGCTTTAACGCTTTTAGTGCCCTGCGCGCTGGTGCTCAGCGCCTGCACTACGCCGGTCACGCCAGCCTTTAAGGATATCGGTTCCCGCAGCGGCCCCTGCATCGAGGGCGGCCCGGATGCCGTGGCGCAACAGTTCTATGATTATCGCATTCAGCATCGCGGTAATGACCTCACCGCCCTGCGCCCGTACCTGAGCGATAACCTGGCGAAACTGCTTAACGACGCCTCGCGCGATCCGCAGCATAACGCGCTGCTGTCTGCCGATCCGTTCTCCAGCCGCGCGACGCTGCCCGACAGCGCCGAGGTTGCCAGCGCGTCAACCATTCCGAACACCGACGCGCGCAATATCCCGCTGCGCGTGAAACTGACGCAGGGCACCCAGACCTGGCAGGATGAAGTGCTGATGATCCGTGAAGGGCAGTGCTGGGCCATTGATGATGTTCGCTACATTGGCGGCAGCGTTCATGCCCCGGCTGGCACACTGCGCCAGTCCGTTGAAAACCGCTAACGCAGCGGTGAAATAAACGTTAACCCCGTAAAATGTCCGGCATTTCAGGCGGAATGCCGACATTTATTCTCGCCCCCCTCCCCCTTCGCTATTTTGTGCTATGTTTAAGTAGAAACACGGGTTATATTTAACTTTTAACGCAGAAATATTGCATAACTATTCTGTCAACGGTACTATCTGCGGCCTCAATTGCTATAGATTGCCTGGATGAGTAAAGACTGCCCCGATGAGTATTAAACTAAACGGCATTAACTGCTTCTACGGCGCACACCAGGCGCTGTTCGACATTACGCTGAGCTGCCCGGAGGGCGAAACGCTGGTTTTGCTCGGCCCAAGCGGCGCGGGAAAAAGCTCCCTTCTGCGCGTTCTGAATCTGCTTGAAATGCCCCGCTCGGGCACGCTGGCCATTGCCGGTAACCATTTTGATTTTGCGAAAACCCCTTCTGATAAAGCGATTCGTGAACTGCGTCAAAACGTGGGTATGGTTTTTCAGCAATACAATCTCTGGCCGCACCTGACCGTGGTACAAAACCTGATTGAAGCCCCGTGTCGCGTGCTCGGCTTAAGCAAAGATCGGGCGATGGCGCGTGCCGACAAGTTGCTGGAACGTCTGCGCCTGAAGCCCTACAGCGACCGCTATCCGCTTCACCTCTCCGGTGGTCAGCAGCAGCGTGTGGCGATTGCCCGTGCGCTGATGATGGAGCCGGCGGTGCTGCTGTTTGATGAGCCGACTGCGGCGCTGGATCCGGAAATTACTGCCCAGATCGTAAGTATTATTCGCGAGCTGGCGGAAACCAACATTACCCAGGTCATCGTGACCCACGAGGTGGAAGTGGCGCGCAAAACCGCCAGCCGCGTGGTCTACATGGAAAACGGGTATATCGTTGAGCAAGGTGACGCGAGCTGCTTCACTAACCCGCAAACCGATGCCTTCAAAAATTACTTATCTCACTGACGTGTTAGGGAAATTATAATGAAAAAAGTATTGATTGCCGCGCTGCTCGCTAGCGTCAGCCTTTCCGCTACCGCAGCCCAGACCATCCGTTTCGCCACCGAAGCGTCTTATCCTCCGTTTGAATCCATCGATGCGAACAACAAAATTGTTGGCTTCGACGTGGACCTGGCCAACGCCCTGTGTAAAGAGATCGACGCGACCTGCACCTTCAGCAACCAGTCGTTCGACAGCCTGATCCCGAGCCTGAAGTTCCGCCGCATCGACGCGGTGATGGCCGGCATGGACATCACCCCGGAGCGTGAAAAGCAGGTTCTGTTCACTGCGCCTTACTATGACAACTCTGCCCTGTTCATCGGTCAGAAAGGCAAATACGCTTCTGTCGATCTGCTGAAAGGCAAGAAGGTGGGCGTTCAAAACGGCACCACGCACCAGAAATTCATCATGGATAAGCATCCGGAAATCACCACCGTGCCGTATGACAGCTACCAGAACGCGAAGCTGGACCTGCAAAACGGTCGTATCGATGCGGTCTTCGGGGACACGGCTGTCGTGACTGAATGGCTGAAAGCGAACGACAAGCTGGCCGCCGTGGGTGACAAGGTGACCGATAAAGACTACTTCGGTACAGGTCTGGGTATTGCTGTACGTCAGGGCAACACCGAGTTGCAGCAGAAATTCAACGCTGCGCTGGAAAAAGTGAAGAAAGACGGCACCTACGAAACCATCTACAAAAAATGGTTCCAGAAGTAATTCCTGATGAATGAAATTTTTCCTTTAGCAAGCGCCGCCGGGATGACCGTCGGCCTTGCCGTTTGTGCACTGATTATCGGCCTGGTACTTGCGATGTTCTTTGCGGTGTGGGAGTCCGTTAAGTGGCGCCCTGTCGCATGGCTCGGTTCAGCGCTGGTGACTGTGCTGCGCGGGTTGCCAGAAATTCTGGTGGTCCTGTTTATCTATTTCGGTTCCTCACAGCTGCTGCTCACGCTGTCGGACGGCTTTACCCTTAACCTCGGCGTTGCGCAGATCCCGGTGCAGATGCAGATCGAGAACTTCGACGTCAGCCCGTTCCTGTGCGGCGTGATTGCGCTCTCCCTGCTCTATTCGGCCTATGCGTCACAAACGCTGCGTGGCGCGCTGAAGGCAGTACCGCAGGGTCAGTGGGAATCCGGCCAGGCGCTGGGCCTGTCGAAAGCGGCGATCTTCTTCCGCCTGGTGATGCCGCAAATGTGGCGTCATGCCCTGCCAGGGCTGGGTAATCAGTGGCTGGTCCTGTTGAAAGATACCGCGCTGGTGAGCCTGATCAGCGTGAACGATTTGATGCTGCAAACCAAAAGTATCGCCACCCGTACGCAGGAGCCTTTTACCTGGTACATTGTGGCGGCAGCGATCTACCTGGCGATCACGTTGCTGAGCCAGTACGTTCTTAAGCGTATTGATCTGCGTGCAACGCGTTTTGAACGGAGACCAGGCTGATGCTGGACTATTTACCCGAACTGATGAAAGGGCTGCACACCAGCCTGACGCTGACCGTGGCGTCCATCATCGTGGCGCTGATTCTGGCGCTGATCTTCACCATCGTCCTGACGCTGAAAACGCCGGTGCTGGTGTGGATTGTACGCGGTTACATTACGCTGTTTACCGGTACGCCGCTGCTGGTGCAAATCTTCCTGATTTACTACGGCCCGGGGCAGTTCCCGTCGTTGCAGAAATACCCGGTGATCTGGCACCTGCTCTCTGAGCCGTGGCTATGCGCCCTGATTGCCCTCTCGCTGAATAGCGCCGCCTACACCACGCAGCTGTTTTACGGTGCGATCCGCGCGATCCCGGAAGGCCAGTGGCAGTCCTGCGGCGCGCTGGGCATGAGCAAGAAGGACACGCTGGCGATCCTGCTGCCGTACGCCTTTAAGCGCGCGCTCTCTTCCTATTCCAACGAAGTCGTTCTGGTGTTCAAAAGTACCTCTCTGGCCTACACCATCACCCTGATGGAAGTGATGGGTCACGGGCAGCTGCTGTATGGACGCACCTACGACGTGATGGTGTTCGGTGCGGCCGGGCTTGTGTATCTGGTGGTCAACGGCCTGCTGACGCTGATGATGCGCCTGATCGAGCGTAAGGCGCTGGCATTCGAGCGGAGATCGTAGGTCAGGCAAGCGCAGCGCCGCCCGGCATGAAATGCATAATCGTGAATACACGTGACGGATAACCTTTTGGTTATCCGTTTTTTTTTGTCCACCACCTGATATATAATCATTTATATTGCATATAAATTCATTAAATGGCATTGTACGTTCATAAGACCTACAGACGGGAGCAACACAATGAAAAAGTTAGTTCTGGCCGCATTACTGGCAACCTTCGCCGCTGGCGCGTCAGCCGCAGATAAAATCAATTTCGGCGTTTCTGCCACCTATCCGCCGTTTGAATCGCTGGATGCCAGCAACCAGATCGTCGGCTTTGACATCGACCTGGCGAAAGCGCTGTGCAAGCAGATGCAGGCCGACTGCACCTTTACTAACCACGCGTTTGACAGCCTGATCCCGTCCCTCAAGTTCAAAAAATATGATGCGGTGATCTCCGGTATGGATATCACGCCAGAGCGCAGCAAGCAGGTTGCGTTCACCGACCCGTACTACGCGAACTCTGCGGTGGTGATTGCGAAGAAAGGCGCGTACACCTCCTTTGACCAGCTGAAAGGCAAGCGCATCGGCATGGAAAACGGCACCACGCACCAGAAATATCTCCAGGACAAGCATCCTGAAGTCAAAAACGTGGCCTATGACAGCTACCAGAACGCGATTATCGACCTGAAAAATGGCCGTATTGACGGCGTATTCGGCGACACCGCCGTGGTGAACGAATGGCTGAAAACCAACCCGCAGCTGGGGACGGCGACCGAGAAAGTGACCGATCCGCAGTACTTCGGCACTGGCCTCGGCATCGCGGTACGCCCGGATAACAAAGCCCTGCTGGAGAAACTGAACGGCGCGCTGAAAGCGATCAAGGCTGATGGTACGTACCAGAAAATCAGCGAGCAGTGGTTCCCGCAGTAATCTCTTTTTGCCGGGTGGTCTGGCCTACGGGGGTGGTCTGTAGGCCGGGTAAGCGCAGCGCCACCCGGCAATTTCTCACAACGGCACAAAGAACCTGAACCGCGCCCCGCTCACGGACTCCATCAGCCGGATCCCCCCGCCGTGCAGCTCCAGCATTCTTTTCACAATCAACAGCCCTAATCCGCCCCGGTTGTCCCGCGACGCCTGAGGATTTAACGCTGAAGGCCGCTGGAACAGATCGTCCCGCAAGGCCGCATCGACGCCCGCGCCGTTATCTTCCACTTCAACCTGCAACCGGTCGTTCTCCTGCCACACCGCCAGACGAATGTCTCCGCCCGGTGGCGTATGGCGTATGGCGTTATCCAGCAGATTCGTCACCACCCGTTCAATCATGGAGACGTCGGCGTTCACCAGCGGCAGCGGACCCGGCACATCAATATGCAGATTTAACTCCCGCGTGCGGGCGGCCAGCTCAAACTTCTGCGCCACGTCGGAAATCAGCTCGGCCATGGCAAAACGCTCGCGCTGGGGCTTGATGCCGCCGTGCTCAAGACGCGCCAGCTCAAACAGCTGCTGCGACAGATGGCGCACCTTTTGCCCCTGACGCAGCGCGGTGGCGAGATACTGCTGGTGCTCCTGCGGCGTCAGCGTCGCGGATTTCAGCGACAGCGTTTCCAGATACCCCAGCAGCGAGGTCAGCGGCGTACGCAAATCATGTGAAATATTGGCGATAAATTCGCGGCGCTGACGGTCGCTGTCGGCCAGCCGATCCCACTGAGAGGTGATTTTGCGCGCCAGCTCAATAAAGGTATTGCGCAGGATCGCCACTTCATCCTGGCCGGCAGGCGCCAGCGGCTGGGCCGCCAGCTGCTTGATCGCGCTGATGCTGTCCTGCTCCAGCCCGGCCACGTCCATCGTGAGCTGTTTGACCGGACGCGTCACCCAGTACCAGATGAGCAGCCCCGCCAGCAGGCCAAACAGCGCCACCAGCAGCATGGACCACAGCGCCGTACTCCAGAGCGCTTTGTGCCAGGCCAACTCCGCCAGCGCGTTGAACTCTTCCCCCTGCAAAATAATGTACAGATAGCCCTTCAGCTCGCCGTCCTGACGCAGCGGCGTGGCGCTGAAGATCTTTTTATTCTGACTGCGGGGGTCGTCGCCCAGCACCGGCATCACCGTCCCGCTCAGGAAATTTTGAATCGGCGCAAGGTCAATTTTTTGCCGCTGGATGTGGCCCGGCGGGGCGGCATCGGCCAGGATTTCGCCATCCGGGGAGACAACATACAGCTCGACGCTCGGATTAAAGGTCATCAGCCGGTCGAACAGGGGCTTTAAGGCACTGCGATCCACCCTGCCCTGCGCGTCCAGAATCGGTTCCCGCTGGACGATCTGCTGCGCCAGCCCGCCGGATAGCCGCTGCACCATGGCGTTGCCGTACTGCATGCTGCTGTAGAGCTGCACCGCACAGGCAACGGTAGCGCAGAGCAGCAATAATGCCGTAAACAGCAGCGTCAGGCGCTGGCTCAGGCTAAAGCGACGCATCATGGTTACGCTCCGCAAACTTATAGCCTTTGCCCCAGACGGTGCGAATGATTTCCGGCTCGGCGGCATCTTTCTCAATTTTGATGCGCAGGCGATTGATGTGGGTATTGACGGTGTGTTCGTAGCCTTCGTGCTGATAGCCCCACACCTGCTCCAGCAGCGCCAGCCGCGAGAAGACCTCGCCGGGATGGCGGGCAAAGAAATAGAGCAGCTCAAATTCGCGCGGGGTGAGATCGACGTGTTGCCCGTTGAGACGCACGCTGCGCGCCAGCGGATCGATAGTCAGGCCGTGCGCATGGATAATGCCGTCCGTCTGCGCCTGCCCCATCGCCTGCTGACGGCGGAACAGCGCCTTAATGCGGGCAATCAGCTCCTGCACCGAGAACGGTTTTGCCAGATAATCATCCGCCCCGGTTTCCAGGCCGGTAATACGATCGGTTTCACTGCTGCGGGCGCTAATGATGATAATGGGCAGGTAGCGGGTCATCTGGCGGATACGGCGGCAAATTTCCAGGCCGTCGACGTTCGGCAGCATCAGATCGAGGATCACCGCGTCCCACGGCTGTTTTTCCAGAAGCGGTAACGCCTTTCCCCCATCCGGCTCGTGGGTAATGGTGTAGCCTTCGTCTTCTAAGTTGAGGCGCAGGAGCGCCGCAATATCGTGGTCATCTTCCACCAGCAGGATCTGCTTCATCGGTAAGCCTTTATTCAATTTTTATGACGTAAGCTTACCTGATTTCGCAGGGATGAAGAGTTCACATTTTGTTTAAGATTTCACGAGCAACGTCAGCACTTCGTAATGCGCGGTGTGCGGGAACATATCAAAGAGCTGAACGCGCTCAATGCGGTAACCCGGCAGGCTGGCGATATCTTTCGCCATGGTCTGTGCGTTACAGCTGGAATAAACGATGTACTTAGGTGCCATCTGGCTCAGGTAGTCGCAAAGTGCCTGGCCGATACCCCGTCGCGGCGGATTCACCAGCACCAGCTCCGGCACGTTGCCCTGGCCGGTCGCGAACTGCGTGGAGTCCAGCGCCTGGAAGTGCAGATTGGTTAACCCCAGTTCAGCGGCGGACTGCTTTGCGCAGGCAATCGCTTCGGCGGAGATCTCAATGCCGGTGAGCTGCATCTCAGGCGTGGCGCAGTGCAGACCAAAGCCGCCGACGCCGCAGAACAGATCCCACATATGATGAACCTGTAACGCGCGCACCCAGTTGCGCGCGGTGGCGTACAGCGCGCTGGCGACGGTGGGGTTAGTCTGGAAGAAACTTTGCGGACGGATCCACAACGGCACGCCGTTGAAGTTCTCCGCCAGCGCATGCTGTTCGGTGAAGAAAATCTCTTTCTCCCCTTCCATGATCGCCATGTGCACCGGCTGAATGTTGGCCGTAATCACCCGCAACTGTGGAAGCTGGGCCTGCAATGCCGGAAGCGCTGCGCGTAGCTGCTCCAGCTTGCTCTCGGAGCGCAGCACGAAGCGCAGCATCATGCCGCCGTCCATCTGGCTTTCGGTCAACAGGAGGTATTTCAGTTCGCCGCGCCTGCGGGCAACGTTATAGGGCGTTAACCCCGCGCGGGCGATAAACGGCTTCAGTGCGGCAAACACCGGTTCAAACGAAGCGGGATACAGCGGGCAGGCGGTGAGGTCTTCCGGCGTGCCGTCACGGTGCAGCATGCCCAGCAGCGGCTTTTCGACGCTGCCGCTGACCACCATTTTGGCTTTATTACGAAAGCCCTGCTCCGGCCCGCTGACGGGTTCGCACCACTCGCCCACCGCGTGACCGGCAAGCAGCTGCTGTAAATCGGCCATTTTGGCGGTGAGTTGTTGAGAGACCGGCTGCTCTATCCACTGACAGGAGCGGCAGCGACCGGCGTCATAGAGTGCGCACTGCATATGAAAACCTCAAGGAAAACGAGGGCTGCGATTATACACATTATTGCAGGCGGAAGAACCGCCGACTGGAGGCGGGAACATAGAGCAGGCAGAGCACCAGCATGTCCGGCAATTTCTGCATAACTAAGGAATGGAAAATCTCGCGGCGGGAGCCGCCGGGAATGCTGAACAGCTCCGGATAGCCGTAGCCCAGCGAGGCGGCCCACAGATAGCTGGCGGCGGTGATCTGCGTAAGAAAATAGACCCAGCGCGCCCAGTTGCGCCCCTTTACCAGCGAGAACGCGCAGTAGATCTCAATAAACACCAGCATCAGGCTGCTAAGAAACACCAGCGTCAGATTCCACGTCTGCGCGCTGCGATGAATGAACTCCCCCATGCCCCGCGGGCCCAGCGTGTTCATAATCATCAGCACATCCAGGCAGCGGATCATAATAATGGCGAGCGCCGCCACCTGAACCAGCGCAGGGACGTTCGGACGGGCGTGCGAATGACGTGTTTTTTGCAAGAATCCCAATGTTTTTACTTCCCTGAAAAACAGTGCCGCGTCATGCGCGGCACATCACTGGAAATAATAATTCCTTCAGCCGCGTCTTGCACGCTGGATATCGCGAACGCGCTGCTTTTCCGCGCGCGCCATCAAATACCAGGCGATAAATCCGACAATTCCGACCACGCCGAGAATGATAGACGCCAGGGCGTTAATCTCCGGATTCACCCCCATGCGCACGCTGGAGAAGACCAGCATCGGCAGCGTCGTCGCGCCCGGCCCCGAGACAAAGCTGGCGATAACCAGATCGTCGAGCGAGAGCGTGAACGCCAGCAGCCAGCCGGAGATGACCGCCGGCATAATCATCGGCAGCGTGATGATGAAGAAAACCTTCAGCGGCGTGGCACCGAGATCCATCGCCGCCTCTTCAATGGAGCGGTCCAGCTCGCGCAGACGCGAAGAGATCACCACCGCCACGTACGCCGTACAGAAGGTCACGTGCGCCAGCCAGATGGTGAGCATCCCGCGATCCGCCGGCCAGCCGATGGCGTGCGCCAGCGCCACAAACAGCAGCAGCAGCGACAGGCCGGTGATCACGTCCGGCATCACCAGCGGCGCGGTGATCATAAACGCAAAGCCGTTGGCCCCGCGGAAGCGGCCAAAGCGCACCATCACCAGCGCGGCAATCGTGCCCAGCACGCAGGCCATCGTCGCCGCCAGCGCTGCAATGGTCAGGCTTAATCCGACCGCGCTCATCATCGCCTCGTCGTGGAACAGCGCGCTATACCAGCGCGTTGACCAGCCCGCCCAGACGGTTACCAGCTTTGAACTGTTGAACGAGTAGATCACCAGCATCAGCATCGGCGCATACAGGAAGGTGAAGCCAATCACGAGGATCAGAATGCGCCACGGAGAGCGTACTACCGGCAAGTTGTTCATCCGCGATCTCCCATCTGTTTCTGCTGATGCTTGTGGAACCACATGATCGGCACGATCAGCAGCAGCAACATGACGATCGCCACCGCCGAGGCCACCGGCCAGTCGCGGTTATTGAAGAACTCCTGCCACAGCACGCGGCCAATCATGATGCTATCCGGACCGCCGAGCAGTTCCGGGATCACAAACTCCCCGACCGCCGGGATAAACACCAGCATCGACCCGGCAATGATCCCGCCTTTGGTCAGCGGCACGATCACGCTGAAGAAGGTCTTCAGTGGCCGCGCGCCGAGATCCAGTGAGGCTTCCACCAGCGAGTAGTCAATGCGCGTCAGGGCGGTGTAAATCGGTAGCACCATAAACGGCAGGTAGGCGTAAACAATCCCGATATACACCGCGAGGTTAGTATGCAGGATGGTCAACGGCTGGTCGATGACGCCAAGCCACAGCAGAAAGTTATTCAGGATGCCATTATTTTTCAGGATCCCCATCCAGGCGTATACGCGGATCAGGAACGACGTCCACGACGGTAAAATCACCAGCAGCAGCAAAATGTTTCGCGTTGACGGCTTGCTGTGCGCCACCGCCCACGCCAGCGGGTAGCCCATCAGCAGACAGCAGATCGTCGAGACGGCAGCCACCTGTAACGACTGTAAATAGGCTTCGAAATAGAGCGGATCCTCGGTGAGCTGGAGGAAGTTGCCCAGATTTAGCGTCAGCGTCAGCTGCCCGTCGGCCCACTCCCACAGATCGGTGTACGGCGGGATCGCCCGCGCCATCTCCGCCAGGCTGATCTTAAAGACTATCAGGAACGGCAGCAGAAACAGCAGGGTCAGCCAGATATACGGCATGGCGATGACCAGCTTGCGGCCATGCGCCATCTGCACGCGCGCCAGCCAGCGCGCGAAGACGCCCGGTGTTTTGACGCGGGCTGGAGGTTCAAGTGTACTCATGGCCGCTCCTTATACCGTCAGTACGACGCAGCTGTCCGCATCCCAGCACAGGCTCACTTCGTCGCCCCAGGTTGGCTGTCCCTTGCGATACCGGTGCTCGTTCTGTAGCTGGGCGCTGAGCATCTGCCCGCTTTTCAGGCGGACGTGATAAATCGACAGGTCGCCGAGATAGGCAATGTGCACCACTTCGCCCACGGCAAAGTTATAGCCATCGGTGGGCGGCTCATCGCAAAGCATGATTTTTTCCGGGCGCAGGGCCACGTAGACCGGCACGTTGTCTACTACGGAGTTGTCAGAGTCAACCTTCAGCGGGTGCACCAGCCCCGGCGATTCAATCACCAGGCCATCGTCCTGACGCTCCTTCAGCAGCCCTTCGAAGACGTTCACCGAGCCGATAAACTCCGCGCTGTAGCGGGTGGTCGGGTGCTCGTAAATCTCTTCCGGCTCGCCAATCTGCACGAACTTACCGCGATTCATGATCGCAATGCGCCCGGCCATGGTCATCGCCTCTTCCTGGTCGTGGGTCACCATCACGCAGGTCACGCCCACGCGCTCGAGGATATCCACCACTTCCAGCTGCATCCGGTCGCGCAGCTTTTTATCCAGAGCGCCCATCGGCTCGTCGAGCAGCAGCAGCTTCGGACGCTTCGCCAGGCTTCTTGCCAGCGCCACGCGCTGACGCTGGCCGCCGGAAAGCTGGTGCGGCTTGCGCTTCGCGAACTCCTGCATGTGCACCAGGCTCAGCATCTCTGCCACGCGCGCGGTGATTTCGGCTTTTGGCAGCTTGTCCTGCTTCAGGCCGAAGGCGATATTCTGCTCGACGGTCATGTGCGGAAACAGCGCGTAGGACTGAAACATCATGTTTATGGGCCGCTGGTACGGCGGCACGCTGGAGAGATCAACGCCGTCCAGCACTATCTGCCCGGCGGTCGGCTGTTCAAACCCGGCGAGCATGCGCAGCAGCGTGGACTTACCGCAGCCCGATGCGCCGAGCAGAGCGAATATTTCGCCTTTGTAGATCGTCAGGCTAACGTCGTCCACGGCATGCTGGCCGTCGAAGGATTTGGTGAGGTTACGAATTTCAAGAAGCGGGGTCAGCGCTTTACGGACTTTCGCCTGCGGGCGGGGGATCGCGTCATTCACGGGGTGCTCTCCGGCATAGATCAACACTGGTGCAAACGCACCGTCAGGGTGCGCATCGCCGGGCGGCGCTAACGCTTGCCCGGCCTACGGGTTGTGTCGGCCCGGTAAGCGTTAGCGCCACCGGGCAACGATATCAAACGCCGTTACTTACCGCTTTTCACCTTCGTCCACGCGCGGGTACGCACGCGGTCGATCTTAGGCTCCTGCACCTTCAGGGTGAACAGCCTGGCAAAGACGTCCGCTGGCGGATAGATTGCCGGGTTATTGCGGATCTCCTCGCTGACCATCGGCACGGAGGCCTTGTTACCGTTAGCGTAGTAAACGTGGTCGCTAATGTGGGCAATCACTTCCGGACGCATCAGGTAGTTGAGGAACTGATACGCTTCCTCTTTGTTTTTTGCATCAGCCGGCATGGCGAAGACGTCGAAGAACGCCAGCGCGCCCTCTTTTGGAATGAAGTAGGAAACATTCACGCCGTTTTTCGCCTCTTTCGCACGGTTCGCCGCCTGCCAGACGTCACCCGCCCAGCCGATCGCCACGCAGATATCGCCGTTCGCCAGGTCGTTGATGTACTGAGAGGAGTGGAAGTAGCGAATATTCGGACGCAGCTTTAGCAGCAGGTCGGTTGCCGGACCGGTGTAGTCGTCGGCCTTGCTGCTGTTGGGATCTTTGCCGAGGTAGTTAAGCACGGTGGCAAAGATTTCTTCAGGCGCATCGAGGAAAGAGACGCCGCAGCTTTTGAGTTTCTCGAGATTTTCCGGCTTCAGCACCACGTCCCAGCTGTCCAGCTTAACGTCCGGGCCCAGCGCGGCTTTGACCTTATCCACGTTAAAGCCGATGCCGGTGGTCGCCCACAGGTATGGCATCGCGTATTTATTCTCCGGATCGTGCTTAGCCACCAGTTTCAGCACCTCCGGGTCGAGGTTTTTCCAGTTTGGTAATTTGCTCTTATCCAGCGGCTGGAAAACGCCGGCAGTCAACTGACGCTCAAGGAAACTTGCCGACGGCACAACCAGATCAAAGCCGGTACTGCCCGCCATCAGTTTACCTTCCAGCACTTCGTTGGAATCGAATACGTCGTAGACCACTTTAATCCCGGTCTCTTTTTCAAAATTGGCGACGGTGTCCGGCGCAATATAGTCAGACCAGTTATAGACGTGCAGCGTTTTTTGTTCCGCAGCGAGCGTGCCGGCAGAGACGGCCATCAGAGCACCCGCAACCAGACCCGATAACCATTTTTTATTCAAGGCGATCATATTGTTATTCCTTCTGAAAGCTCGTTAACAAACGAACCAAAACTGTGCAGCCTGAAGATATGCAATAATCATGCATAGTTTGTCGCTCTGCCCGAAATAAATATACCCCCCTTTTTCCGGCAGGATCCGCTCGCTTTTTTAAGCATCGCAAGAATAACTGTAGCCCGTGTCTCCGGCTATAGCCCAGACGAAAAAACGCCTTTTATCAATTTTTTATGCAGATTATGTCTACGTGATAAGCCGAAACGGCCTGAGAGGAGGTGAAAAATTCTTTAAATAAAGGTTAAAAGCAGCAGAAAAAACGGTGTTATGCAGCCGCTCTGGCAGCGACTGCGCAAAAAGTCAGACGGCCTTAGTGGAGAAAATTGGGAGATGCATCATTATTCTCAGCATCATCTTCCGCGCTGTACAGCAGGTGGTGTGCGTTGGCTTCCATCATTACCATGGAAATCTGCTCTTCGCTCAGGCGCATAAACCAGGCGAACTGCTTGAAGGAGAGCCCGGCGCCGGAGAATAAAGACTGGCAAACCACCAGCTTCGGTAGGTTATCATCCTGTATGTCGAGAAACGCTTTGACCGTCAGAGAGCTGGCGTTAATTGCAGACAGATCGGACGCCAGCGCCAGCAGCGCAGAAGGCTTCACTTCGGCCAGCGCCGAGAAAAGAATGACGTCGTTAATCAGATCGATTTTGGCATCGAAAATGCCGTCGAAATTTTGCATGTGAGGCAGATGCAGCGCCTGGCAGGAGTCGCATTCGAAGAAAGTAATACCGGCATCATCAAGCCATTGACGTAACGTATCCAGTGTAGGTACGACCTGTAAATCCATCGCTGTGCAGCCTCTTAAATAAAAACGTTGTCCAGATTACGCAAAAAGTGCGCGCCGATCCATTTAACCGCCCGTTTTCAGGCAAAATCCCGGCGTCGCGTGACGTTCAATCCACGCGATCATTTTACCTGCAATATCGACGCCCGTGGTTTTTTCCACCCCTTCCAGCCCCGGCGAGGCGTTGACCTCCATCACCAGCGGCCCGCGCTCGGCGCGCAGCAGATCGACCCCCGCAACGTCCAGGCCTAACGTCTGTGCGGCTTTCACCGCAATCGCGCGCTCGCGCTCGCTGATAATGGTCACCCGCGCAACACCGCCGCGGTGTAGGTTTGAGCGGAAGTCGCCCTCTTTCGCCTGCCGCTCAATGGCAGCCACCACTTCATCGCCCACCACAAAGCAGCGGATATCGCACCCTTTGGCCTCTTTAATATATTCCTGCACCAGAATATGGGCATTCAGACCGCGAAACGCGTCGATCACGCTTTCAGCCGCCTGACGCGTCTCCGCCAGTACCACCCCGATTCCCTGCGTGCCTTCCACCAGCTTTATGACCAGCGGCGCACCGCCCACCATGTCGATCAAATCGCTGGTGTCGTCCGGGGAGTGGGCAATCCCGGTGACGGGCAGATCGATTCCCTGGCGCGCCAGCAGCTGTAACGAGCGCAGTTTATCGCGGGCGCGGGAAATCGCCACGGACTCGTTGAGCGGATAGCTTCCCAGCATTTCAAACTGGCGCAGCGCAGCCGTGCCGTAATAGGTGATCTGGGAGCCAATGCGGGGGATCACCGCATCGAAGTGCGGCAGCTTGCGGCCCTTGTAGTGAATCGACGACGCCGCAGGATCGATGTTCATATAGCAGGACATCGGATCGAGGATCTCAATCTGATGCCCGCGCTTCGCCGCCGCTTCTCGCAGACGTTTACATGAATAGAGCGTTCCATCCCGGGACAATATGGCAATCTTCACCCTGCACCTCTCTAAAGACATGGTAAAAGCCTGCCTATCATACACGAGGCGCGGGAGGAATGGACTACCGCGTTGCCCAGCCCTGCTTGTGCAGGTAATCAAGAATGAACGGGCGGCTCTCCTTGATAATGGTGCGACGAATATGGTCGCTCCAGGTGTCGCGACGGTTGTTGCTGTCGCGCGTCAGGTAGTAGTTCGCCAGCTCTTCGTCGTATTGATTCAGAACGTCCTGGTCGACCGGCTGGTAGTGGTTTTCATGCACCAGCATCGCGGCAGGAATACGCGGCTTCAGATCCGGGTTATCCGCCGGCCAGCCGAGGCACAGGCCAAACAGCGGCAGCACGTGTTTCGGCAGCTTCAGCAGCTCGGTCACGCTTTCGATGTTGTTGCGCAGCCCGCCGATATACACCCCGCCAAGCCCCAGCGATTCCGCCGCCGTGAAGGCGTTTTGCGCCATCAGCGCCGTATCGACCACGCCCAGCAGCAGCTGTTCCGCCAACCCCAGCTCCGCCTCAGGGCAGATTTGCAGGTGACGGTTAAAATCGGCGCAGAACACCCAGAACTCGGCCGCCTGGGCAACGTGCTTTTGTCCGCCCGTGAGCGTCACCAGTTGTTCACGCATCGCCGGATCGGTGATGCGGATAATCGAGCTGCACTGCAAAAAGCTGGAGCTGGAGGTGCCGCGCGCGCTGTCGATGATCGCTTCCCGCTGTGCCTGAGTAATCGGCTCATCGGTAAAATGGCGAATGGAACGGTGGGAACGAAGCAGGTCAATGGTTGGCGTCATTTTGTCTCTCTTTGTATTGCGTAAAACGTATGGCAGCCAGTATAGGCAATGATCCCCATGATGTAATTGGCGAAACATAGCCTGACTGTATCAAAGTGACAGGTGAAACCTTCTTTCCATGACGACAGGTTATCGTGCACTATAGGCATTATTCGCCGTCAGGCTTGTTTTTTGAGGAGAGAGAAATGTTTGCAGTAATTTTTGGTCGTCCAGGATGCCCTTACTGTGTGCGCGCGAAAGAGCTGGCAGAGAAACTGACTGAAGAACGTGATGATTTTAACTTCCGCTACGTGGATATCCACGCGGAAGGCATCAGCAAAGCCGATCTGGAAAAAACCGTGGGTAAACCGGTTGAAACCGTGCCGCAGATCTTCCTCGATCAGAAACACATCGGCGGCTGCACCGATTTTGAAGCCTACGCCAAAGAGCACCTTGGCCTGTTTGCCGCTCAGTAAGGCAATCTGAAGACGCCCTCACCCTGAGGGCGTTTTTATTTACGGTGTTTCCGCTGTTGCAGCAGGCTACGCGTAAATAAGAAACACAGCGCGCCCAGCGCACACCAGAAAACGCCGCTCAACAACCACGCCACTTCCTGCCAGACGCTCCTCGACGAGAGAAACAGCACGCGCATCAGAAGCAAGCAGATGGGTGCCGCAAGGATTGCTCCCAGAAGCGGCATCACCACCTCGCCTTTGCGCGAGAGAAAACTGGCCACTGCCCCCGGCAGAATGAAAAACAGCAGGCCCAGCTCCGGATGACCGGACGCTCTGAAGGCGCCCTTCACGTTAAATGCAAGCGACATGCAAACGACCGTAAACAGCAAAAAACAGCTGATTACGCCAGCCCAGTTTCGTTTAAAGTTCAAACTATCCTCCTGACTTATCTCTATCAAATACAAAAATCGTCCGGTGGACGCCCGGTCAGATAAAGCATTGCGGCAATCCTTGCCAAAACACGCACGGAAGTCGTGCGATAATAGGTGGCTGTCGGTGGCTATTACGATTAAACTAACCGCCTGCTAGTGTTTAGGGTATTTATCAGGAAGCAGGGAGAGTCTCAGTGATTCCCTGACTCTGAAAACAGTAGCCCAAATAGTCCTTTCATTCAACAACTTACTGGTAAACAAGAAGTTAGCCTCCGTGAATATAAACGTCGCAGACTTGTTAAATGGGAATTACATCCTGTTATTATTTGTGGTACTGGCACTGGGCCTTTGTCTGGGTAAATTGCGCCTGGGTTCAGTTCAACTTGGTAATTCCATTGGCGTTTTAGTCGTCTCGCTGTTATTAGGTCAGCAACATTTCAGTATTAACACGGACGCGCTTAACTTAGGTTTCATGCTGTTTATTTTTTGCGTAGGCGTGGAAGCCGGCCCGAACTTTTTTTCGATTTTCTTCCGTGACGGCAAAAATTATCTGATGCTGGCGCTGGTGATGGTCGGCAGCGCGCTGCTGATTGCGTTAGGGCTGGGCAAACTGTTTGGCTGGGACATCGGCTTAACGGCCGGTATGCTGGCCGGCTCGATGACCTCCACGCCGGTGCTTGTGGGTGCCGGGGATACGCTTCGTCATTCTGGCATGGCAGGCACGCCGCTTTCCGTCGCGCTGGACAACCTGAGCCTGGGCTATGCCCTGACCTATCTGATTGGTCTGGTAAGCCTGATTGTTGGCGCGCGCTATCTGCCGAAACTTCAGCATCAGGATCTCCAGACCAGCGCCCAGACCATTGCCCGCGAGCGCGGCCTGGACACGGACTCCAAACGTAAGGTTTACCTGCCGGTGATCCGCGCGTACCGGGTCGGCCCGGAGCTGGTTGCCTGGACCGACGGGAAAAACCTGCGCGAACTTGGGATCTACCGTCAGACCGGCTGCTACATCGAACGAATTCGTCGTAACGGTATTCTGGCTAACCCGGACGGTGACGCGGTGCTCCAGATGGGCGATGACATCGCCCTTGTCGGCTACCCGGACGCCCACGCGCGTCTCGATCCCAGCTTCCGCAACGGGAAAGAGGTGTTCGACCGCGACCTGCTGGACATGCGTATCGTCACTGAAGAGATTGTGGTGAAAAACCATAACGCCGTGGGCCGCCGACTGGCACAGCTGAAGCTGACCGACCACGGCTGTTTCCTCAACCGCGTGATCCGCAGCCAGATTGAAATGCCTATCGACGATAACGTGGTGCTCAACAAAGGCGATGTGTTGCAGGTCAGCGGCGATGCCCGACGTGTGAAAACCGTTGCCGACCGTATCGGCTTTATCTCCATTCACAGCCAGGTGACGGACCTGTTAGCTTTCTGCGCCTTCTTCATTGTCGGTCTGATGATTGGGATGATCACCTTCCAGTTTAGCAACTTTAGCTTCGGCATCGGTAACGCTGCCGGCCTGCTGTTCGCCGGGATCATGCTGGGCTTCCTGCGAGCGAACCATCCGACCTTCGGCTATATCCCTCAGGGGGCGCTGAACATGGTGAAAGAGTTCGGCCTGATGGTCTTTATGGCGGGTGTCGGCTTAAGCGCCGGGAGCGGCATTGGCAACGGACTGGGCGCTGTCGGCTGGCAAATGTTGCTTTCCGGACTTGTTGTCAGCCTGGTGCCGGTGGTGATCTGCTTCCTGTTCGGCGCCTACGTGCTACGCATGAACCGCGCCCTGCTCTTCGGCGCGATGATGGGCGCACGTACCTGCGCACCGGCGATGGAAATCATCAGCGACACCGCGCGCAGCAATATTCCGGCGCTGGGCTATGCAGGCACGTACGCGATCGCAAACGTGCTGTTGACGCTGGCAGGTACGCTGATCGTCATTATCTGGCCCGGACTCGGATAAATCTTAAGTTTGCGCGTGGCTGAAAAAATTTTCGTTACGCGCAGAACTTTTTACACAGGTCACAGTCATAACTATTGCCACTGCTTTTCTTTGATGTCCCCAATTTGTGGAGCCCATCAACCCCGCCATTTTGGTTCAAGGTTGATGGGTTTTTTGTTGCCTGAGATTTACCCCTCTTTCCAATCCGTTGCTTATAACCCTACCTTTATGCCCATGGCGAAAGCGTGGCGGCATCGCTGATCGTCTCATGCGGTTAAAATTTGCCTGGTCAATATCTTAAAAGAACACCGATTGAGCGTAAACATGATCGGGTTTGACCTTCCATACAGGTAGCGGGCTTAAGCTGGAACGAATAAACCACCTGATGGCAGGGAAAGGAATGGAGTTTTTAAGCGCAGTAATGTCAATAGCGGAGGTAACATCAATCGCCCCATACACTTGTTTGAGCCCTGATAAAAAGGCGCAGTACATGCCAGACATCATATCCGCCGCTAAAACGAAAGGCAGATATGTATGGCTATAAATGGAACAATGACGCTAAACGGTGCTGACTACGCCCCATTTAATTTATATGGGGTTGGCATCTTTATGGCACATTCCGGTCAGGGAGCTTACCGTAATCAAGGAGCCTGCGGCGCAATTTAAGGTGCAGGCCCAATTCCCCCAGGTAAATATTGGATTGTCGATCGAGGTTCAGGCGGTTTCTTATCTTCAATAAAGGCTCATGTTCAGGACCAGTGGAACAAAATAAGATCCGGTGCGGAATTTGGCCGTGATGAGTGGTTTGCTTTATATAGGGATGATTGGGGGATCGACGATGGAACATGGGTTGAACACGTCTATCGCGGGCTGTTCAGACTCCATCCGGGTACAGTGTCAGAAGGATGTATAACAATCGCTCATAACTCCGATTATGCAGCGATTCATAGCGCTTTGATGAATACAGAGCTTATTCAAGTCCCGTGTATGCGTTCACTCATGGCTCGCGGTTGCATTGAGGTTATTGACAGTGGATATAGCTACGCCTGCCCGTAAATGGGCCTCAAGGCTGTTAAAGGCCGTCTGGTTTGTTTTAATTAGCTTCCTGGTAGGTCGCACCCTGGGTCCTTCAACAGCTTACATTAATCATGACGTTGCGACTGCTATTTGCGAATACATCTATGATGATGTGAATGCGGAGACAATGTACGAAACATATATAAACGCCGATATTTTAATCCTGGTTACTCTCACAACGGTCTTCTATTTCTTAACAATGAAGTTATTTAACAAAAAAAGGAACAAATAACATGCCAATCCCTCCCTATATGTGGCTCAAAGACGACGGCGGCGCGGATATCAAAGGCTCAGTAGATGTCCAGGACCGCGAAGGAAGCATTGAGATAATCGGTTTAAGTCACGGTATCAATCTTCCGGTAAACAGCGCAAACGGAGCGATTACCGGCACACGTCAGCACTCTTCCATGAGGATCGAAAAAGAGGTGGATAGCTCTACCCCTTATCCTTATAAAGCAGCCGCCAATGGCCAAGCGCTGAAAAGCGCAGAAATAAAGTTTTATCATATTAACGATGCTGGTCAGGAGGTCTGCTATTACACCGTCTTTATGGAGAACGTGAAGGTGACCGGGGTTAACTGTAGCGTGCCTAACGTGAAAATCGCAGCCAACGATAAAATTAACCACGTCGAAAGCGTCAGCTTACAGTATGAGAAGATCACCTGGCGCATTGTTGATGGGAACATTCAGCACAGCGACGCCTGGAATGAACGCGCGACGGCGTAAAATAACAGCAATTCTTTAAGGGCATCTATTTGCCCTTATCCCCCTTCCCTCGCCCGCCATATACATATATGATTTAATGAATATGAATGAGATACCCTCAGGATGACCAAATGCTTCACCCCCTTCAGCTTTTCAAAACCCTCTCCGACGAAACGCGGCTCGCCATCGTCATGCTGCTGCGTGAAGCGGGGGAACTGTGCGTCTGCGATCTCTGCGCCGCCACCAACGAGCCACAGCCGAAAGTCTCCCGCCATATGGCACTGCTCCGGGATTCCGGGCTGGTCATAGACCGACGTGAAGGGAAATGGGTCCATTACCGTTTATCTCCGAACATGCCCGCGTGGGCAGCGTCCATTATCGATAACAGCTGGAACTGCCTGCGTGAAGACACCCGCCTGAAGCTGAAAGGTAAAGTTCAAGGTGCGTGCTAAGTAAAACATATTCACAAAATCAGATATAATGGAGTAAGCAATGTTTCTGGCAGGAGCGATTTTTTTATTCACGCTGGTGCTGGTCATCTGGCAACCCAGAGGGCTTAGCATCGGCTGGAGCGCGACCATTGGCGCCGCGCTGGCGCTGGCGAGCGGCGTTATTCATATTAACGATATTCCGGTGGTCTGGAATATTGTCTGGAACGCCACGGCCACGTTTATCGCGGTGATCGTTATCAGCCTGCTGCTGGATGAGTCCGGTTTTTTCGAGTGGGCGGCGCTGCACGTTGCCCGCTGGGGGAACGGTCGGGGGCGAGTGCTGTTTACCTGGATCGTGCTGCTGGGTGCGGCCGTTGCGGCGCTGTTCGCCAATGACGGTGCGGCGCTGATCCTCACGCCTATCGTTATCGCCATGCTGCTGGCACTCGGGTTTAGTCAACAAGCCACGCTGGCGTTTGTGATGGCGGCAGGCTTTATCGCCGATACCGCCAGCCTGCCGCTGATTGTCTCCAACCTGGTCAACATTGTGTCGGCAGACTTCTTCTCGCTGGGGTTCAGCGAGTACGCCTCGGTGATGATCCCGGTTGATATCGCCGCGATTGCCGCAACGCTCATCGTGCTGCACCTGTTCTTTCGCAGGGAAATTCCTCCGACGTACGAACTGGCGAAACTCCGAGAGCCGGCACGGGCCATTAACGATCTGCCAACCTTCAGGGCGGGCTGGATCGTGCTGCTGCTACTTCTCGTCGGATTCTTTGTGCTTGAGCCTCTCGGCATTCCCGTCAGCGCCATCGCGAGCGTGGGCGCGCTGATTTTGTTTGCCGTCGCAAAACGCGGGCACGCTATCAATACCGGAAAAGTGCTTCGCGGCGCACCGTGGCAGATCGTTATCTTCTCGCTGGGGATGTATCTGGTGGTGTATGGCCTGCGCAACGCCGGGCTGACGGAGCATCTCTCAGACGTTCTGGATCGCTTAGCCGGTTATGGACTCTGGGCCACCACGCTGGGCACCGGATTCATCACCGCCTTCCTGTCATCCATAATGAACAATATGCCAACGGTACTGATTGGCGCGCTCTCGATTGATGGCAGTTCGGCAACAGGTTTGATTAAAGAGGCGATGATTTACGCGAACGTGATTGGCTGCGATCTGGGGCCGAAAATCACCCCTATCGGTAGCCTGGCCACCCTGCTCTGGCTCCATGTACTGGCGCAGAAAAACATGATTGTTTCCTGGGGCTACTATTTCCGGACGGGCTTGATAATGACGCTGCCGGTCCTGTTTGTAACGCTTGCCGCACTGGCGTTACGTCTCTCCGTCACACTGTAGTGAGTAACTGATATGAGCAACATTACCATTTACCACAACCCCGCCTGCGGCACGTCGCGCAATACGCTGGAGATGATCCGCAACAGCGGCACCGAACCCGAGATTATTTTGTATCTGGAGACGCCGCCGTCTCGCGACGAACTGGTGAAGCTGCTGGCTGAGATGGGCATTTCACCCCGCGATCTGCTGCGAAAAAACGTGGAGCCTTACGAAAACCTTGGCCTGGCGGAAGACAGGTTTAGCGACTGCCAGCTCGTTGACTACATGCTGCACTATCCAATTCTGATCAATCGCCCGATTGTCGTTACTCCGCTGGGGACGAGGCTGTGTCGTCCGTCGGAGCGCGTGCTGGATATTCTGCCCGACGCACAAAAAGGGGCGTTCACCAAAGAGGATGGCGAAGCGGTTGTAGACGCTTCCGGAAAAAAAATTCAGGGACGATAACGTCGCGGTTACCCTGCGGTTAATCGCAGGGCACCTGCTCCTGCGCGATGCGTCCCACCATCGCCCGAATCTCCTCCCGGGTTAGCGGCGCGCGGTCGGTCACGAAGTGCAGCGTCATCCCTTCGATAAACGCGTCCAGCGCGCGGGCGGTCGACGGATCGAACCACTGTTCAAGCGTGGTCTGGCTCATCTTCATCCAGTCCTGCATGACCGTTTTCAGCGCGGCGCTGCGGTGCATAAAGGCGTACAGCTGATACATTAGCGCCATATTGTGTGGCGTGGTCACGGCTGAGCTGTGGATCAGTGTGGTAATGGCCTCGCACGCCCTCTGCCGCCCGGTAACCTCCGCGAAGAAATCCCGGTACTGCCGGGACATCTGCTGCGTAAACCACGTGAATGCCTCTTCCAGCAGCGACTCCATCCCGTCGAAATAGTAGGTCATCGACCCCAGCGGTACGCCTGCGCAGGTGGCAATCTTGCGGTGCGTGACGGCATGAATACCGTGCTCTGCAATGGTGTCCAGTGTCGCCTGAAGTATCTTCTCCCGACGGTTAGGGTCATTCGGTGGTCTGCTCATAAATTCCTCATCCGGTTTGTGTACAAATGTACACAAAGTTGCTAGTGTTGTCGCTATTGTTGTTCTTCTGGTGCTGATCCCAATGACGTTATCTTCTCCTCGCAAAGCCCTGCATCTGCGCATGTGGGCGCTGTTTATGTTCTTCTTCATACCCGGGCTGCTGATGGCCTCCTGGGCGACGCGCACCCCGGCCATCCGCGATACGCTATCCGTCTCGACGGCAGAGATGGGGATTGTGCTGTTTGGTCTGTCGATTGGCTCGATGAGCGGCATCCTGTGCTCGGCCTGGCTGGTGAAGCGCTTTGGCACCCGTACGGTGATCCGCACTACCATGTGCTTCGCCGTGGTCGGAATGATCGCGCTGAGCGTGGCGCTGTGGTTTGCCTCGCCCCTGATGTTCGCCCTCGGGCTGATGGTGTTCGGCGGGAGCTTTGGTGCGGCAGAAGTCGCCATTAACGTTGAAGGCGCCGCCGTCGAGAAGGAGATGAACAAAACGGTGCTGCCGATGATGCATGGCTTTTACAGCCTCGGCACGCTGGCGGGCGCGGGCGTGGGGATGGCGCTGACGGCGCTGGGCATTGCGGCTAACGTGCATATTTTGCTGGCGGCGCTGGTCTGCATTATCCCTGTCCTCACCGGCATCAGGGCTATTCCCGCCGGTACGGGACAAAACGCCTCGGATGAACAGAAGTCCGCGGCAAAAGGGTTGCCCTTCTACCGTGACTTCCAGCTGATGCTGATTGGCGTGGTCGTGCTGGCGATGGCGTTTGCAGAAGGCTCCGCCAACGACTGGCTTCCGTTGCTGATGGTGGACGGACACGGCTTTAGCCCCACCTCCGGCTCGCTGATCTACGCCGGGTTTACGCTCGGCATGACCGTCGGGCGCTTCACCGGCGGCTGGTTTATCGACCGCTACAGCCGCGTGGCGGTGGTGCGTGCCAGCGCTCTGCTGGGCGGGCTGGGCATCGCGATGATCATCTTTGTGGATGTTGACTGGATTGCCGGCGTGTCGGTGATCCTGTGGGGACTTGGCGCCTCCCTTGGCTTCCCGCTAACCATTTCTGCTGCCAGCGATACTGGCCCGGATGCGCCGACGCGCGTGAGCGTGGTGGCAACCACCGGCTACCTCGCTTTCCTGGTGGGGCCGCCGCTGCTTGGGTTCCTTGGTGAGCACTACGGATTACGCAGTGCGATGCTGGTGGTATTAGGGTTAGTTATTATTGCCGCACTGGTGGCACGTGCGGTGGCAAAACCGGAAGCAGAATCAACGTCAATGGAGAAGGGATATGAGCGTTAAACTGATTGCAGTCGACATGGATGGCTCTTTCCTGAGCGATGCGAAAACCTATAATCGGGCGCGTTTTCTGGCTCAGTACGCGCGTATGAAAGAGCAAGGCATCCGTTTTGTGGTTGCCAGCGGAAACCAGTACTACCAGCTGATCTCGTTTTTCCCGGAGATCGCCCATGAAATCGCGTTCGTGGCCGAAAACGGCGGCTGGGTGGTGGATGCCGGCGAAGACGTGTTTAACGGCGAACTGTCGAAAGCGCACTTCCAGACCGTCGCCACCCTGCTGAACGAGGTGCCCGGCATAGAAATTATCGCCTGCGGTAAAAACAGCGCCTACACGCTGCAAACCTATGACGACCTCTTCAAAGCGGTCGCCGCAAAGTACTATCACCGCCTTGAAAGCGTCAGCAGCTTTGACCATCTCAACGATATTTTCTTCAAGTTCGGGCTTAACGTCTCTGACGAAGAGATCCCGCGTATTCAGGCGCTGCTGCACGAAAAGCTCGGCGACATCATGGTGCCGGTGACCACCGGACACGGCAGTATCGACCTGATCATCCCCGGCGTGCATAAAGCTAACGGCCTGCGGATCCTTCAGGCACGCTGGGGCATTGAAGACAGCGAAGTAGTGGCCTTTGGCGACAGCGGTAACGACGTGGAAATGTTGCGCCAGGCAGGGTATGGCTTCGCGATGGCCAATGCCAAACCGCACATTAAGGCGGTGGCCAGCTATGAAGCGCCGAACAATAATGACGAAGGCGTACTGGACGTGATTGATAAGGTGCTGGATGGGAAGGCACCGTTTAATTGATTCCGTGCGCTCCACAGGGAGAGGGAAAACACCCAGCCCGTAGGCCCGGTCAGCGCAGCGCCACCGGGTGACATTTACTGCGGCCTGATGCCCTCACCCCGCAAAGAGAGGGAATAAGGATTAGGGTTGCAGTGTGCTTCCGACGCGTTTGTCCTTCAGGAACACCACTAGAAGCCCTACCCACAGCACACCGTTGGCTAGGTTAAACAGGCTGAAGAGCCCGTTACCGCCAAACGCGTAAGCATGCTTGCTCACCTCAATACCGACGGTAAAAATCAGCATTTGCAGCATCCCCATCGCGGCGGACACCGTGCCTTTACTCATTTCGCTGGCAAACAGCGTGAGGCGCACCAGACCGGCATTCGCCACGCCAATACCAAACGCGTAAACGCTCAGCCCCGCGGTCATCCACAGGTACGCATGCGACGAAGCAACGGTCGCCACCGCCGCAACGATCAGCCCTGCCGCAATCGGCCAGCCGCCCATAATTATCAATGAACGCACGGTACGGCGTGCCGTCAGACGCGCCAGCACCAGGTTTCCGATAATCAGCGCGCCAAAAATCGGCACCTGTAACAGGCCATACTCATAGCTGCTAAGCTGCTCGCCGCTGATGATAATGACCGGCGACTGGGCAATCCACGCCAGCAGCGGCAGGCTGACAAACCCCGTCGCCAGCGCGCCCGCGACAAAACGACCGTTTTTCAGCACCGCGTTATAATCACGGCCCAGCTCTTTAAGCGAGAGCTTTTCTCCCAGACGCGTCGCGGTCTCCGGCATCGCGCGGTGCAGGCCAAAAAAAGAGATAGCCGCAAGCACAGCAAAGAGGACGAACATCCCTTCCCACGGCGCAACGTGCACCCATGCGGCCCCCACCAGCGGCCCCAGCAGCGGTGCAATCAGCGCCACGTTCGCCATCAGCGCGGTGATCTTGATACACACCGCCTCCTCAAACGACTCCTGAATGGCGGCATAGCCCACGGCGCCGATAAAGCACAGGCTCACGCCCTGAAGGAAGCGCAGCAGCGTAAATTGTTCAATGTTCTGCGCCAGCAGCGTGGCGAGACAGGTGACGATAAACCACACCACGCCCGTCAGCATCACCGGACGGCGGCCAATACGATCCGACAGCGGCCCTAACAGCCACTGTAAAAACATGCCGCCCGCGAGATAGGCTGTCATGGATGTTGGCACCCATTCAATACCTGCGTTGTACTGCTCAACCACGGCCAGCATGCCCGGCTGGATCATATCGTTGCCGATGTAGGTAGAGAATTCGTAAAGCACCAGACACAGAGGAAAAAGTAACGCCTGACGGCCCAGACGATTACCGGAAGAAGAACGGTTTATCATGCAATCTCTTTAATATGAAAAAATCGCGATGAGTGTAATGAATTGCTGCTGTCTGAGATAGCACAATAACGTGAGAAAACAGAAATAACGCACTTATCGTTGTTGTTTAAGGTTTCCTTAAGTTGCCCTCGTTAAGATAGCGCTATTTCACGTTATTGACCGAAATTATGACACACGCCGTCAGCCCTTCAGAATTATCTACCTTACCGATAAATAAGACAAAACGCCTTTACCGGTTGCCCGCCCGCTTTTATGGTTATCAACTTTTCGTGCTGATCGCCCTCGCGGTGCTTTTTACCTGGCTTTCTCGCGATGAATCGCTCGACCGATGGCTAACCGGCTTCTGGTATGACGCCGCGACGCACCATTTTCCGCTACAGCAAAATCCGCTGCTGGATCTGCTGAACCATCGGCTGGCGAAATATGTGGCCATTGCCCTGGCCGTCATCGCGCTGGTTTACGGGGCTTACAGACGCAATGCCCGGCTGGTGACGGCCGCGCTTCTGATGGGTCTGGGCGCGCTCGTTGTAGGCGCCCTGAAAAGCATGAGCCACCACAGCTGTCCGTGGGATCTGGTGGAGTATGGCGGCAAAGCCGTCTCGTATCCCCTGTTCAGCGCCATTCCGGCCGACAGCGGACCGGGACGCTGCTTTCCCGGCGGCCACGCCTCGAGCGGATTTATGGTCATGGGGCTGTTTTTTGCCTTCTGGCGTGAACGTCCGCGCCTGGCCTGGACCTTTGTCGCGTTGGGGGCCGCTCTGGGGCTGCTGATGGGCTTCGGACAGGTCATGCGCGGCGCGCATTTTTTCTCTCACAACCTGTGGGCCGGGTGGTGGGTCTGGTTTTCCCAGGTGCTGGTTTACGGGCTGGTTTCTACCTGGTTTGCTAAAGAGTAACGATACGATGCTAGAGAATCTGAACTACGGACTGTTTTACCTGCTCAACGCCACGCCAGCGTCGCCGGAATGGATGATTGATCTCGCCACCTTCATTGCTAAGGATTTGATCAGCATCGTGCCGGCGCTGGCCGCGATCCTCTGGCTATGGGGCCCGCGCAATCAGGTCACCGCCCAGCGCCACCTGGTGATTAAAATGGCGATGGCCATCGGCGTCAGCGTGCTGGCAAGCTATGTGCTGGGGCTCGCCTTCCCGCACGATCGGCCGTTTGTCGAGCACGTTGGCTATAACTTCCTGCACCACGCGCCGGATGACTCGTTCCCGAGCGATCACGGCACGGTGATCTTCACCTTCGCGCTGGCCTTCCTGTTCTGGCATCGCCTGTGGTCCGGCGTGGTGCTGATGGGGGTCGCCGTCGCCATCGCCTGGTCCCGCGTGTATCTGGGCGTGCACTGGCCGCTGGACATGGTAGGCGGTTTCCTGGTGGGGCTGATGGGCTGCGTCAGCGCAGCCATTATGTGGAGCCTTTTTGGTCCAGCGCTTTACCGGGGATTATCGCAGGCCTATCGCGTTCTGTTTGCCCTCCCGATCCGCAAAGGATGGATACGTGACTAACCCCGGTCCGTCAGGTTACACTTGAGCCCCCGCCCTGCGGGGGCTCACTTTTTTAGCCCGAGGATCTATGGAAACACGTCGCGATGACCGCATTGCTCAGCTGCTTCAGGCGCTGAAGCGCAGCGACAAGCTGCATCTCAAGGAAGCCGCTACCCTGCTTGGCGTGTCTGAAATGACCATTCGTCGCGATCTGAACAGCGACAGCGCCCCCGTTGTGCTGCTTGGCGGATACATTGTCCTGGAGCCGCGCAGCGCCAGCCATTACCTGTTAAGCGATCAAAAAACGCGTCTGGTGGAAGAGAAGCGCAAAGCCGCGCGGCTCGCCGCCTCGCTGGTGCAGCCGCATCAAACGCTGTTTTTTGACTGCGGGACGACAACCCCGTGGATCATCGAGGCCATCGACAGCAGCGTTCCTTTTACCGCCGTCTGTTATTCCCTGAATACCTTCCTGGCCTTGCAGGAAAAACCGGCGTGCCGGGTGATTTTGTGTGGCGGTGAGTTTCATGCCAGCAATGCCATCTTTAAGCCGCTGAATATTCAGGACACGCTGAGCAATGTATGCCCCGACATCGCCTTCTATTCTGCGGCGGGCGTGAACGTGCAGCAGGGCGCAACCTGCTTTAATCTTGAAGAGCTGCCGGTGAAACACTGGGCGCTCAACGCCGCGCAGCAGCATGTGCTGGTGGTTGATCACAGCAAGTTTGGCAAGGTCCGTCCGGCAAGGATGGGAGAACTGTCGCGCTTTGACGCCATCGTCAGCGATTGCCGCCCGGATGAAGAGCTGGTGTCGTATGCAAAGGCGCAGCAGGTGAAGTTGATGTATTGAGGTTGTGCCGGGTAAGGCGAAGCCGCCACCCGGCAAAAATTTAACTAAACCAGCTGCCAAACCAGCCGTGGAATTTCATCAGCACAAAGTCCCACATCCGGCTAAAGAAGCCGCCCTCTTCTACCGCTTCCATGACTACCAGCGGACGCTGCTCAATGGATTTACCGTTAAGCTGGAAATCAATCGTCCCGACCACCTGGCCTTTTTTCAGCGGCGCGGTGAGCTGTGGATCGGTCAGGGTATAGCTGGCTTTCAGGTTTTTCAGCTGACCGCGTGGAATGGTCACGGAACCGGCTTCACCCGCGCCCAGGTTCACTTCACTTTTATCCCCAAACCAGACGCGCTGGCTCACGAAGGTGGCATCCGGCTTAATCGGCGTGACGGTTTCAAAGAAGCGGAAACCCCAGGTCAGCAGTTTTTCTGATTCGTTAAACCGAATGCGGTCGGTTTTCGTCCCCAGCACCACCGAAATCAGGCGCATGTCGCCCTGGGTTGCGGAAGCCACCAGGTTATAGCCCGCGCCTGCGGTTGTCCCGGTTTTCATGCCGTCCACGTTAACGTTGCTGCTCCACAGCAGACGGTTACGGTTAGGCTGGCGGATATTGTTGAAGGTGAACTCTTTCTCTTTATGAATGGCGTACTCATCCGGCACGTCGTGGATCAACGCTTTGCCCAGCAGCGCCATATCACGCGCGGTGCTGAACTGACCCGGCGCATCCAGGCCGTGAACGGTTTTAAAGGTGGTGTTGGTCAGGCCCAGCTTTTGCGCGTAGCCATTCATCAAACCAATGAAAGAGTCCTGACTGCCCGCCACGTAATCGGCCAGCGCGATGCAGGCGTCATTTCCTGACTGAATAATTATCCCTTTATTCAGATCGGAAACGGAAACCCGATCGCCAGGCTTCAGGAACATAACGGACGAGCCGCGCAGCGCCGGGTTACCGGTCGCCCAGGCATCTTTCCCGACGGTGACCATGTCGTCCAGCTTGATTTTGCCCGCTTTAAGCGCCTGGCCTACCACATAGCTGGTCATAATTTTCGTCAGGCTCGCCGGGTCAAGTTTTTCGTCAGCGTTACCTTCCGCCAGCACTTTCCCGCTGGCGTAATCCATCAGGATCCAGGCGCGCGCATCGACAGGCGGCGCTTCGGGCGCCGTCTGTTCCGCCGCGTGGAGCGTTGGGGCAAAAAGGAAAAGCAGCGCCGAGCCTGCCGCCAGGCTGCGCAGAGAGGAAGTTTTTTGCGTCATAAATGCCACCCGAGTGTCCATTCTAAAAATCACGTCACAATCACCGTGTCGCAAGAAGCGATGAGTAATAGCGCACTACAGCGTTCAAAGAAACCTGTTCCAGGTAAAGTTTTTAAAGTTTATGCAATAACATTCAGATACGCTTTGATTGCGGCGATTTTTTTAGCATCTGTTGCGTAATTGTTAGGTTTATCTCACCATGGCGAAAAGCTGACTCGGATTCACATCTCATCGGGAGTAAATATGATTACGCTGTGGGGCAGGAACAATTCGACCAACGTGAAAAAAGTGCTGTGGACGCTGGAAGAGCTGGATTTACCATTTAAGCAGGTTATGGCGGGCCTGGAGTTTGGCGTGAATAAAGACGCGGACTACCTGGCGATGAACCCAAACGGGCTGGTGCCGCTGCTGCGCGATGATGAGACAGACGCCACGCTGTGGGAGTCCAACACCATCGTGCGTTACCTCGCCGCACAGTACGGTCAGGGTCGGCTGTGGGTAGAAAATCCGGCCCAGCGCGCGCAGGGCGAAAAATGGATGGACTGGGCAAACCAGACGCTTTCCCCAACGCACCGGGTGATCCTGATGGGGCTTATCCGCACGCCGGAAGCCGATCGTGATTATCCCGCCATTCATGCCGCCCAGGACGCCTGCGAGTCGCTGTTTGCAATGATGGACGACGAGCTGGCGAAGCATACCTGGTTCTCCGGCGACGCGTTTGGCGTGGGTGATATTGCTGTCGCCCCCTTCGTCTGGAACCTGACCAATATGGGGCTTAACTGGACCCCGCGCCCGCACCTTGAGCGCTGGACCCAGCAGCTAAGCGAGCGCCCGGCGTATCGCAACGTGGTGATGATCCCGGTGACCTGATTACGTACCGGACGGGCTGACCTTCAACAGCTGCCCGTCCGACTCGTCGGTCAGCACATACAGATAGCCATCCGGCCCGACGCGCACGTCGCGGATACGCTGATTTTTATCGCCAAGAATGCGCCCGTCCTCCGTCACGGTGTTGCCCTCCACGTTCAGGACGATGACGTCTTTCTCCTTCAGCGCGCCGATAAACAGCTTGTTTTTCCACTGCGGGAAGACGTCGCTATTGTAGAACGCCATGCCGCTGACGGCGGGCGACACTTTCCAGACAAACAGCGGCTTTTCGGTGCCTTCAACATGCTCGCCTTTCGCTTCCGGGATTTTCAGGCCGCTATAGTTGATCCCGTGCGTCGCCAAAGGCCAGCCGTAGTTTTTGCCTTTCTCAGGGATATTGATTTCATCCCCGCCGCGAGGTCCGTGTTCGTTGAGCCACAGCGCATCGCTCCACGGGTTCATCGCCATCCCCTGCGGGTTACGAATGCCATAGGACCAGATTTCAGGGCGCGCACCGGCGGTATTCACAAACGGATTATCCGACGGCACTTTCCCGTCTTCGGTCAGGCGCACCACCTTGCCCTGAAGCTTATCCAGATCCTGCGCCGTCGGGCGCTGGTTGTTTTCACCCAGACCAATAAACAGATGACCTTTACCGTCAAACACCAGCCGTCCGCCAAAGTGGTTGCCAGTAGAGAGCTTCGGCATCTGGCGGAACACCACCTGGAAGCCTTCGATGCGCGACAGGTCATCGCTCAGCCGCCCGTAGCCCACCGCGGTGCCCGCTTTTCCATCATTACCTGCCTCGGCGAAGCTTAGCCAGATCCGCCGTGACTGTTCAAAATCCGGGGCCAGCACCACGTCCAGCAATCCGCCCTGGCCGCTCGCCCAGACCTTCGGCACGCCAACAATCGGATCGGAGAGCCCTTTCCCTGCCTGCCAGTGCTTAAGCTGCCCGTCTTTTAGCGTGACCAGCAGCCCCTTATTGTCGGGCAGAAACGCCAGCGACCAGGGGTGATCCAGTTTTGTCTGTAAAACCTCCACTTTTACCGGCTCGGTGGCGGCAAGCAGCGAAACGGGAAAGAACAATGCAGGCAGGAAAATCAGCGAAGATCGAGGCATAACACGCTCCTTTGTCGGCTTATGGCTTAAAGATTAGCCACTTCGTCCGGGCGCGTTAGCACTTTTACAAAAGCTTAATCAATAGGGGGAGTTGCCTCCCCCGGGTTCAGTAGCGGGCAAGCGTTTCAGGCTTGTTCAGACACATGATGCAAAGAGAGAGCGTGGTCAGGCAGTTTTCAAGCTTTTCCGCGTTAACGGCAATAAAATTCGGGCAGTCGTGACGTCCGTTCATCAAACAGACCCCGGCGATGGAGAGCACCTCGGCGGCGCGGCGCATTACCGCCAGCTCGCTTTCAGCGTAATGCGCTTTCAGGACAGGTGCTTTTTCACGCATGAAATTGCAAAGTTCAAAGACGTTATCACGCAGATTTTCGCTTTCGCTGACTGACATATACCCTTTCGTCTTGCGGAGTTGCAGGTAGGCGGCCAGGTCGATTCGGGCGTTGATCAGCTTGTTAAGCAGATCGCGTTTCAGTCTGTCAACGGACATGCTATTACCTCCTCTGTCAGCCTTGTTACCCTGTTAAGGGTAAGGTTATTTTTTGTACAGTGTAATGCCTGAGATCAATAAACGATAACTAGTTAACATTCTTTACAATGTTACAACGATTGCCCGACTCAACTGCGCCATCAAGAGTGTATAAATCCCCCGCGATACGCTGTAAAATCCCGCCCTGATAACTCCATAATTGATGAATTTTTAACCTATGAGCAATGTTACGCACCCGCCGAAAATCGGCTTTGTCTCCCTGGGCTGCCCGAAGAACCTGGTGGATTCCGAACGCATCCTGACTGAACTGCGCACCGAAGGCTATGACGTGGTGCCAAGCTACGACAACGCCGACATGGTGATCGTGAACACCTGCGGGTTTATCGACAGCGCGGTCCAGGAGTCACTGGAAGCCATTGGCGAAGCCCTGACGGAAAACGGCAAAGTCATCGTGACCGGCTGTCTGGGCGCGAAAGTGGATCAGATCCGCGAAGTGCACCCGAAAGTGCTGGAGATCACCGGCCCGCACAGCTACGAGCAGGTGCTGGAACATGTTCATCACTACGTGCCAAAGCCAAAGCACAACCCGTTCCTGAGCCTGGTGCCAGAACAGGGCGTGAAGCTGACGCCGCGCCACTACGCCTACCTGAAAATTTCCGAAGGCTGCAACCACCGCTGCACCTTCTGCATCATCCCGTCGATGCGTGGCGATCTGGTCAGCCGTCCGATTGGCGAGGTGCTGGCCGAAGCCAAACGCCTGGCCGACGCGGGCGTGAAGGAGCTGCTGGTCATCTCCCAGGATACCTCCGCCTACGGCGTGGACGTCAAACACCGCTCCGGTTTCCACAACGGCGAGCCAGTGAAAACCAGCATGGTCGGCCTGTGCGAGCAGCTGGCTAAGCTCGGGATCTGGACGCGCCTGCACTACGTCTACCCTTACCCACACGTTGACGATGTGATCCCGCTGATGGCGGAAGGCAAAATCCTGCCGTATCTGGATATCCCGCTACAGCACGCCAGCCCGCGCATTCTGAAGCTGATGAAGCGTCCTGGCTCCGTTGACCGCCAGCTGGCGCGCATCAAGCAGTGGCGTGAGATCTGCCCGGATCTGACCCTGCGTTCTACCTTTATTGTCGGCTTCCCGGGTGAAACCGAAGACGATTTCCAGATGCTGCTCGACTTCCTGAAAGAAGCGCGTCTGGACCGCGTGGGCTGCTTCAAGTACAGCCCGGTTGAAGGCGCAACGGCCAACGAGCTGGCAGACCAGGTACCGGAAGAGGTCAAAGAGGAGCGCTGGAACCGTTTTATGCAGCTGCAACAGCAGATTTCTGCTGAACGCTTGCAGGAGAAAGTGGGCCGCGAAATTCTGGTCATTATCGACGAAGTGGACGAAGAAGGCGCGATTGGCCGTAGCATGGCGGATGCGCCTGAAATCGACGGCGCGGTGTACCTGAACGGGGAAACCAACGTCAAGCCGGGCGATATTATTCGCGTGAAGGTCGAAAACGCCGACGAGTATGATTTGTGGGGCAGCCGGGTTTAATTTCCCCACACCTCTTTTGCAGGCCGGGTAAGGCGTAGCCGCCACCCGGCACATTCCACAGCACTACCCCTTAATCCTCGGATCCAGCGCGTCGCGCAGCCCATCGCCCAGCAGGTTAAACGCCAGCACGGTCAGGAAAATGGCCAGGCTCGGGAAGATCGCCACGTGCGGCGCAATCACCATATCGGCCCGCGCCTCGTTCAGCATCGCGCCCCACTCCGGCGTCGGCGGCTGCGCACCTAACCCCAGAAACGACAGGCTGGCCGCCGAGATAATCGACACGCCGATGCGCATGGTGAAATAGACCACGATGGACGATACCGTGCCCGGCAGTATATGGCTGAAGAGGATAGTAGCATCGCTGGCCCCCATGCTGCGCGCCGACTCGATAAAAGTCTGCTGCTTAAGCACCAGCGTGTTGCCACGCACCAGGCGAGCGAAAGCGGGAATCGAGAATACCGCCACGGCAATGATAACGTTCGCCATGCCGCTGCCCATGACCGCCACCACGGCAATCGCCAGCAAAATACCGGGAAAGGCAAACAGCACGTCGCAGATGCGCATGATGATGCGGTCCCACCAGCCTTCGTAGTACCCGGCCACCAGCCCCAGCACGGTGCCAATCACGGCGCCCATCAGCACCGCGAAGACCCCGGCCGCCAGCGAGATCTGCGCCCCAACCAGCACGCGGCTGAAAATATCGCGCCCGAGCGAGTCCACGCCAAACCAGTGCATCATCGACGGACCATCGTTCAGACGGTCGTAGTCGAAGTAGTTTTCCGCATCAAACGGGGCTATCCAGGGGGCGACGATCGCCACCAGGATCAGCAGTAACACAAACAACCCGGCAACCATCGCAACGGGCTGACGACGGAATCGCCGGCAGAACTCCCCCCACGGCGTACGAATATGATCCGGTCTGATCCCCGGCATAGCGTTAAAAATGGCCTGGCGACGCCAGTTCAGTAATCGCATCTTACTTATACCTGATGGCCGGGTTAATGGCGGCGTAGAGCACATCCACCACTAAGTTGATAAGAATAAACTCCAGCGAGAAAAGCAGGACTTCAGCCTGAATCACCGGATAGTCGCGCATATCGACCGAGTCGACCAGCAGGCGCCCCAGCCCCGGCCAGTTGAAGACCTTCTCAACCACGATAGAGCCGCCCAGCAGAAAGCCGAACTGTAGCCCCATCATCGTCACCACCGGGATCATCGCGTTACGAAAACCGTGCTTCAGAATAACCCATTTCTCGCTGACCCCTTTTGCCCGCGCAGTGCGAATGTAATCTTCGCTCAGCACGTCCACAAACGAGGCGCGGGTAAACCGGGCCATGACCGCCGCAACGGCTGCGCCAAGCGTCATGGAGGGTAAAATGTAGTGCTTCCAGGTGTCGGCCCCAACGGTCGGCAGCCAGCCCAGCTCAACGGAGAAAATCTGCATCAGCAGCATGCCCAACGCAAACGCCGGGAAAGAGATGCCGGTGACCGCCAGCGCCATCCCGAGCTTATCCGGCCAGCGGTTACGCCAGACGGCGGCGATAATCCCGGCGCCCAGGCCAAATATCACCGCCCACCCCATGCTGGCGAGGGTGAGCCAGAACGTCGGCATAAAGCGGCTGGCTATCTCTTCGGACACCGGACGACGCGACACCATTGAGATGCCAAAGTCGCCTTGCAGGACGTTGCCCATGTAGCGCAGAAATTGCCTGTACAGCGGCTGGTCAAGACCGAGCTGTTTACGTACCAGTTCGATAACCGTGGCATCCGCTTCCGGTCCGGCAATCAACCGCGCCGGATCGCCGGGCAGCATGTGGACAAACAAAAACACCAGCACGGCCACAATCAGCAGCGTCGGGATAAGCCCCAGCAGGCGTTTACAAACATAATTCAGCATGAGTTTTATTTTAGATCCGCGTCGTCAAAGCTAAAGCCCGTATCCGGCATGATGTAAAAACCGGTCAGCGCTTTATTGTGGGCTGAGACCAGTTTTTCCACCACCAGCGGCACCCACGGCGACTCTTTCCAGATAATGTCCTGTGCCTCTTTGTACAGGCGCGCTTTCTCTTCCGGTTTGGTGGTTTTCAGGGCATCGGCCAGATCCTTATCCACCTGCGGATTACTGTAGAACGCGGTGTTGAACAGCGTTGGCGGCCAGTTCTGAGAAGCGAACAGCGGCGACAGGGACCAGTCCGCTTCGCCGGTTGAAGCCGTCCAGCCGGTGTAGAACATCCGCACGCCGCTCTCTTTCTGCCCTTTGCCTTCTACTTCCGCCGCTCGCTGTCCGGCATCCATCGCCGTGACCCTGGCTTTAATGCCCACCTGCGCCAGCTGCTGCTGGGTAAATTGCAGCACCTTCTGCGCGGTACTGTGGTTATGCGACGACCACAGCGTGGTGCTAAAGCCGTTCGGATAGCCCGCCTCTTTCAGCAGCTCCCGCGCTTTCGCCGGATCGTACGGCCACGGCTGGTAGCTCTGCGCATACTCGATGGCTGGCGGCATCACGCCCGTCGCGGGAGTGGCGTAACCGGCAAAGGCCACCTTCACCAGAGCCTGACGGTTAATGGCGTAGTTGATGGCTTCGCGCACCTTCGGGTTATCGAACGGTTTCTGCGTGACGTTCATGCTGATGTAGCGCTGCATTATCGACGGGCTGGCCACCAGCTCCAGCTTGCTGTTTTTCGCCAGCAGCGCCGCCTGTTCGTAAGGGATCGGGAAGGCAAACTGCGCTTCGCCGGTTTGCAGCATCGCGGCACGGGTATTGTTGTCCACGACCGGACGCCAGGTGATGGTATCCAGCTTCGGCAGCCCCTGCTGCCAGTATCCGGCGAATTTTTTCACCTTCACAAAATCGGTCTGGTTCCAGGTGAGCAGTTCGTACGGCCCGGTTCCCACCGGGTGGAAGCCAATCTCTTTGCCGTATTTTTTCAGGGCGGCGGGCGAAATCATCGCCGTCGCGGGATGAGCAAGGATATTGATAAACGCCGAGAACGGCTCTTTCAGGGTGATCTTCACCGTCGTCGGGTCAACCGCCTCGGTGCTGGCGATATTTTTATACAGGTTGTAGCGCTTAAGACCGTTCTCCGGATTGCTGGCACGGTCCAGGTTGATCTTAACCGCCTCGGCGTTGAAGTCGGTGCCGTCCTGGAACTTCACGCCGGTGCGGAGCTTAACGGTATAGACCAGCCCATCGTCCGACACGGTATACTCTTCCGCCAGCACGTTTTTCAGCTTCATCTCCCGGTCCAGGCCGAACAGTCCCTGATAGAAGGATTTTGCCACCGCCTGGGAAAGGGTGTCGTTAGCGTCATACGGATCCAGCGTCGTGAAGTTAGACCCCACCGCCACCACCACGTCTTTCGCCGCGAACGCGGGAGCGGCGGCCAGCGCAGCCGTCACGCTCGCGGCCAGCAGCCATTTACGAGCAACAAAAGGAACCATTGTGTTCTCCTGCCTGTTGTAAGTTATAACCGCGAGAATGCATTGCCCTGACGCGGTGGTGCGACAAAATGACCGGGACCCACCTCACGCAGCGCCACGCGCTCCAGGGTTTCGCCCCGTTTACGAATATTGCTCGGCATGTCGTCCTGCAACAGCACGCGCTGGGCGTGACGATGCTCAGGATCGGCAACCGGTACGGCGGCCATCAGCTTGCGGGTGTACGGGTGCTGCGGGTTTTCAAACACCGCCCGACGGGGGCCGATTTCAACAATTTGTCCCATGTACATCACCGCCACGCGATGGCTGATCCGCTCAACCACCGCCATATCGTGGGAAATAAACAGAAACGCAATGCCTAAATCCCGCTGTAAATCGAGCAGGAGATTGATGATTTGCGCGCGGATAGAGACATCCAGCGCCGAAACGGACTCATCCGCAATCACCACTTTTGGATTCAGCGCCAGCGCCCGCGCGATGCAGATACGCTGTCGCTGACCGCCGGAAAATTCGTGGGGATAACGCCAGGCATGCTCCGGCTTCAGGCCCACGCGCTCCAGCAGCCACGCGACGCGGCGCTGCGCGGCTTCACCGTCGAGCAGGTTGTGCACCCGCAGCGGCTCCATAATCGAGTACCCCACCGTATGGCGCGGATCGAGCGACGCATACGGATCCTGGAAAATAAACTGAATATCCCGCCGCACTGCCTGCAATTTACCGTTGGGGAGAGTATCGATACGCTCACCGTTGAAGGTGATGCTCCCCTCCTGCGACTCAACCAGCCTGAGCAGCGCCCGCCCGGTGGTGGATTTACCGCAGCCGGACTCCCCCACCAGCGCCAGCGTTTCGCCCGGCCAGAGGTCAAAACTGACGTTTTCAACCGCATGCACTTCTCGCTTCACGCGATTAAGGATGCCGCTGCGCAGCGGGAAACGGGTCACCAGGTCACGCACTTCAAGGATCGGCCTGCCGGGAACCACCGTATTCTGCTCGGTTTCGTCTTCCTGCTGGCCCGGCTCGGTCTGTGACATCAGCGGAAAACGGCGCGGATAATCACTGCCATTCATCGCGCCCAGACGCGGGACCGCCGCCAGCAGCGCTTTGGTATAGGGATGCACCGGCGCATGAAAGACCTGCTCCACCGTGCCGGTTTCTACGGCATTGCCCTGATGCATCACCAGCACCCGATCGGCAATATCCGCTACCACCCCCATATCGTGAGTGATGAATATCACCCCCATCTCCATCTCCTGCTGCAACACCTTGATCAGTTGCAGGATCTGGGCCTGAATGGTGACATCCAGCGCCGTGGTCGGTTCGTCCGCAATAAGCACCGCCGGACGACACGACAGCGCCATCGCAATCATTACCCGCTGGCGCATGCCGCCCGAGAGCTGATGCGGATAACGGGACAACATCGTATGCGCCTCGGGGATCCGTACCAGCTCCAGCATCCGTTTTGCTTCGCCGAGCGCCTCATCGCCGTTCAGCCCCTGATGCAGACGAATCGACTCGGCAATCTGCTCGCCCACCGGGAAGACCGGGTTCAGCGAGGTCATCGGCTCCTGGAAGATCATCGCGATATCCGCCCCGCGCACGCCCTGCATCTGGGACGCGCTCAGCTCGTTAAGATCGATAACCTGACGGTTGCGGCGGCGCAACAGCATCTGCTTGCTGGTGATTTGCCCGCCCGTCTGCTCAAGCAGACGCATCAGCGCCAGTGCGGTGACGGATTTACCGGAACCGGACTCGCCGACAATCGCCAGCGTTTCGCCGCGATTGAGCGAAAACGATAAATTCTGGACTGCCGGGATAATCTGCCGCTCTTCCTGAAAGGCAATATTCAGCTGATGAACAGCCAACACTTCCCGGCTGTCCAGCTCTTCACTGTGCGGCACGCAATGCCCCCTTATTCACGATAGATGCCTGTGCTGGGCGCATCGCCGGCATATCCCCACGCCCGGTACATCCCTTCACTGTTGAATGGCAGCGCCACGTTACCCTCCCGATCCACGGCAATTAAGCCACCTTCCCCGCCCAGCGCCGGTAGCTTTTCCATCACCACCCGCTCGCAGGCCTCGCTCAGGCTTAAGCCACCGTAATCCATCAGCGCGGTAATGTCGTAGGCCGCCAGCGCGCGGATAAACACTTCGCCGGTGCCGGTGCACGACACCGCCGCGGTAGCGTTATTGGCGTAGCACCCTGCCCCCGGCAGCGGGCTGTCGCCCACGCGTCCGGGAAGTTTGTTGGTCATGCCGCCCGTTGACGTCGCGGCAGCGAGGTTGCCGGCTTTATCCAGGGCCACCGCGCCAACCGTGCCCATTTTGCTGCGCTCATCGAGCGGCGCGGCATGGTCCAGCTGCGTCATCCCCGCAGTGCGGGCCTCCAGCAGCTGTCGGTAACGCTCCTCGGTGGAAAAAAGATCGGGCGAGACCGGTTCCATTCCGTGCTCAACGGCAAATTTTTCCGCCCCAGCGCCCGCCAGCAGAACGTGCGGGCTGTGATCCATCACCAGACGCGCCGCCAGCACGGGATTGCGCAGGCGACTCACGCCCGCCACCGCCCCCGCTTTCAGGGTGACGCCGTCCATCACGCAGGCATCCAGCTCGTGGGTTTCATTCCGGGTAAAGACCGAACCTATTCCGGCATTAAAGAGCGGACACTCTTCCAGCAGGCGCACGGCCTCGGTGACCACATCCAGCGCGCTGTCGCCCGCTTCCAGCATGCGCTGGCCTGTTTCCACGATGGCGTTCAGCGCATCAATGTAACGCTTCTCCTGCTCGGGACTGAGCTGTGCACGGGTGATTGCCCCGGCACCGCCATGAATTGCGATAACCGCTTTACTCATTTCGCATCACCCATCAGCCTGGCTGGCTGCTTTTTCTATAAATATCATTATCGTCGACGAATCTTCAGATGATTTTTGAATATAGAAAGACGCAACTGTGATGTAAAGCGTACACCCATCGGGTCATACAGTTAGCCGCACTTTTCTGCCATAATGAGCGCTTTCGTTGTTACTCCGCAGGAGCCCACCATGGATTTGACCGCCGGACTGATGCCGCTTGAGACGGCACTCTCGCAGATGCTTGACCGCATTACCCCACTGCACGACGTTGAGACGCTGCCGCTTGTGCGCTGTTTTGGCCGTATTGCCGCGCGCGATATCGTCTCGCCGATGAACGTGCCGGGGTTCGATAACGCGGCGATGGACGGCTATGCCGTACGTCTGGCGGATCTGCAAACGGGTCAGCCGCTGCCGGTGGCGGGTAAAGCGTTTGCCGGGCAGCCGTTCAACGGCGAATGGCCAGCAGGCACCTGCGTGCGCATCATGACCGGCGCGCCGGTGCCAAAGGGCTGTGAAGCGGTGGTGATGCAGGAAGAGACCGAACAAACGGAAGACGGCGTGCGTTTTACCGCCAGCGTCAAAGCCGGACAGCATATACGCCGTACCGGGGAAGACATTACCCTCGGCGCGACGGTCTTTGCCGCCGGGAAAAAACTGACGGTCGCTGAGCTGCCGGTGCTGGCATCGCTTGGCATCGCGGAAATTGACGTTGTCCGCAAAGTGCGCGTGGCGGTGTTCTCCACGGGAGACGAGCTTCAGCTTCCGGGCCAGCCGCTGCACGAGGGGCAGATTTACGACACTAACCGTCTGGCGGTACACCTGATGCTGGAGCAACTGGGCTGCGAGGTGATTAACCTCGGCATCATTCCCGACGACCCGGAAAAACTGCGCGCGGCGTTTATCGAGGCGGACAAATCCGCCGACGTGGTCATCAGCTCCGGCGGCGTATCGGTTGGCGAAGCGGATTACACCAAAACCCTGCTTGAAGAGCTGGGCGAAATCGCCTTCTGGAAGCTGGCGATTAAACCGGGCAAACCGTTCGCGTTTGGCAAGCTTCCGCACAGTTGGTTCTGCGGCCTGCCGGGTAACCCGGTCTCCGCCGCGCTGACCTTCTACCAGCTGGTGATCCCTCTGCTGGCGAAGCTGTCGGGCAACAATGCCAGCCCGCTGCCGGAACGTCTGCGCGTGCGGGCGGCAACGCGCCTGAAAAAATCACCGGGTCGTCTCGATTTCCAGCGCGGTATTCTGGCGCGCAACGCCGACGGTGATCTGGAAGTGAGCACCACCGGGCATCAGGGTTCGCATATCTTTAGCTCCTTCAGCCAGGGAAACTGCTTTATCGTGCTGGAGCGCGAGCGCGGCCACGTCGAGGCGGGCGAATGGGTTGAAGTGGAACGCTTTAACCACCTGTTCGGAGGCTGACATGACGGTGGAGCTGAGCGACACGGAGATGATGCGCTACAACCGCCAGATTGTGCTGCGCGGGTTTGATTTCGAGGGGCAGGAGGCGCTCAAGGCGGCCAGCGTGCTGGTTGTGGGCCTTGGGGGGCTTGGCTGCGCGGCGGCGCAATACCTGGCTGCTACGGGTGTCGGCCGCATGACGCTGCTGGACTTCGATACCGTGTCGGTGTCCAACCTGCAACGCCAGACGCTGCATTGCGACGCGACGGTTGGTCAGCCAAAAGTGGAATCTGCACGCACGGCGCTGGCGCGCATCAATCCCAACGTTCAGTTCACCCTGATTGACGCCCTGCTGGATGAAGACGCGCTGTTTGCGCAGATTGCACAGCATGACCTGGTGCTGGACTGCACCGATAACGTCGCCATTCGCAACCAGCTCAATGCGGGCTGCTTTGCCCATAAAACGCCGCTGATTTCCGGCGCGGCCATCCGCATGGAGGGGCAGATTAGCGTTTTCACCTACGCTGAGGGAGCGCCCTGCTACCGCTGCCTGAGCCGTCTGTTTGGCGAGAATGCGCTGACCTGCGTCGAGGCGGGCGTGATGGCGCCGCTCGTCGGCGTGATTGGTTCGTTGCAGGCGATGGAGGCGATTAAGGTGCTGACGCATTACGGCACCCCGGCAGCGGGTAAAATCGTTATGTACGACGCGATGACCTGCCAGTTCCGTGAGATGAAGCTGATGCGCAATCCGGGATGTGAGGTGTGTAGTCAGTAAAAAGTCGGGTGGCGGCTTCGCCTTACCCGACCTACAACGGCTCGAACGGCGCCACCCGGCAACAGCATCAAATAGACGTCCGTCCAAACGCCCCCTGCCAGTCCTGCTCAAACTTCACAACCGCCGCGTCCACCGCCGGAGAGGTAATAAACTGCTGCGCCACGTCCAGCGGTAGCGTGATGGATTCGCACCCCGCCAGCAGGCAGTCCAGCGCCTGACGTGGCGTTTTGAAGCTCGCGGCGAGCACTTTTGACTGCGGCGCGTGCAGGGCCAGCAGCTGTTGCAGTTCGACCACCGTCTGGATCCCGTCCCCGCCCTGCGCGTCCACGCGGTTCACGTAAGGAGCCACATACTCAGCTCCCGCCAGCGCGGAGAGCATCCCCTGCGCTGCGCCGTATACCGCGGTACCCAGCGTCGGGATCCCTTCTACTTTCAGCATTTTGATTGCCGCCAGACCTTCAGCGGTAACGGGCACTTTTACCACCAGGTCGTTAACAATCGCGCGCAGCTTACGTGCGTCTTCCACCATCCCTTCGGCGGTGGTCGCCATTACCTGAGCAAACAGACGGCCCTTGCCGCCCAGCGCGTCGTGCAGCGCGGGCAACAGCTCTTCCAGGGGCGTTTTCCCTGCCGCCACAATGCTTGGATTGGTGGTCACGCCTGCCAGCGGAAAGATGCGCGCCAGCTTTTTGACTGCCGCAACGTCAGATGTGTCGAGATAAAGTTCCATGATGTCACCCTCAAAATTAGCCTGCACTTACCCTATCACGAGAAAACCTGCTCAGGAATTGACCCACATCAAGATAACTTTCATTCGAAAGTAATTTAATCTTCATATGTAATTAGAGGGCAAAAAAATGATCTTCAATGTACAGCGTTACTCCACCCACGACGGCCCCGGTATTCGAACCGTGGTATTCCTGAAAGGCTGCTCGCTGGGCTGTCGCTGGTGCCAGAACCCGGAAAGCCGCTCCCGCACGCGGGACGTACTGTTTGACGCACGGCTGTGCCTGGACGGTTGTGACCTGTGCCAGCAGGCCGCGCCAGGGTGTATTGAACGTGCGCAGAACGGACTGGTCATCCATCGTGAAAAATTAAGCGAAGAGACGCTCACTGCCCTCACCGACTGCTGTCCGCCCCAGGCGCTCACCGTCTGCGGGGAAGACAAGCAGGTGGAAGAGATCATGGCCACCGTGCTGCGCGACAAGCCCTTCTACGACCGCAGCGGCGGCGGGATCACCCTTTCCGGCGGCGAGCCGTTTATGAATCCTGACCTGGCGCACGCCCTGCTTAAGGCCAGCCATGAGCAGGGGATCCACACCGCCGTTGAAACCTGCCTTCACGTACCGTGGCATTACCTCGAACCGTCATTGCCCTTCGTCGATCTGTTCCTCGCCGACCTCAAGCATGTTGATAGCGAGGTGTTTAAACAATGGACCAACGGTTCGGCCAAACGGATCCTGGACAACCTGAAGCGCCTGGCCGCCGCCGGGAAAAACATCACCATTCGCGTGCCGCTGATTCAGGGCTTCAACGCCGATGAAGCGTCTGTTACCGCCATCACCAATTTCGCCGCCGACGAACTCGGCGTCGAGGATATTCATTTTCTGCCGTATCACACGCTGGGCATGAACAAATACACCCTGCTCGGCCAACCCTACTCTGCCCCTGACAAACCGCTGGATAACCCTGCGCTACTGGACTTCGCACAGCAGTATGCCTGCCAGAAAGGGTTAACCGCGACCTTACGAGGATAAACTTATGACCACCCTGAATCTCAACACCCTCAGCGAGCGCATCAAGGCGCACAAAACGGCGCTGGTGCATATCGTTAAGCCGCCGGTCTGTACCGAGCGCGCGCAGCATTACACCGAAATGTATCAGCAGCACATGGACAAGCCGATCCCGGTACGTCGTGCGTTGGCCCTGGCCCACCATCTGGCAAAACGCACCATCTGGATCAAGCACGACGAGCTGATTATCGGGAACCAGGCCAGCGAAGTCCGCGCCGCGCCGATCTTCCCGGAATATACCGTCTCCTGGATCGAGAAAGAGATTGACGATCTGGCGGACCGTCCGGGTGCTGGTTTTGCGGTGAGCGAAGAGAATAAACGTGTTCTGCATGAGATCTGCCCGTGGTGGCGCGGCCAGACGGTGCAGGATCGCTGCTACGGCATGTTCACCGACGAGCAGAAAGGCCTGCTGGAAACCGGCATCATCAAAGCGGAAGGCAACATGACCTCCGGTGACGCGCACCTGGCGGTGAATTTCCCGCTGGTGCTGGAGAAAGGGCTCGACGGGCTGCGTGCGAAAGTGGCCGAGCGCCGCTCGCGCATCAACCTGACGGTGCTGGACGATCTGCACGGCGACCAGTTCCTGAAGGCGATTGATATCGTGCTGGAAGCCGTAAGCCTGCACATCACGCGCTTCGCCGATCTGGCGCGTGAAATGGCTGCCACGGAAACCCGCGCCAGCCGCCGCGACGAGCTGCTGGCGATAGCGGAAAACTGCGACGTCATCGCCCACGAACCGCCAAAAACCTTCTGGCAGGCGCTTCAGCTGTGCTACTTCATTCAGTTGATCCTGCAAATTGAGTCCAACGGTCACTCCGTTTCCTTCGCCCGTATGGACCAGTACCTTTACCCGTACTATCGCCGCGACGTGGAGCTGGACCAGAGCCTGGATCGCGAGCACGCCATTGAGCTGCTGCACAGCTGCTGGCTGAAGCTGCTGGAAGTGAACAAGATCCGCTCCGGCTCGCACTCCAAAGCCTCGGCGGGCAGCCCGCTGTATCAGAACGTCACTATTGGCGGCCAGAAGCTGGTTAACGGCGAGCCGATGGACGCGGTAAACCCGCTCTCTTACGCCATTCTGGAATCCTGCGGCCGTCTGCGCTCCACCCAGCCAAACCTGAGCGTGCGCTACCACGCCGGCATGAGCAACGACTTCCTCGACGCCTGCGTGCAGGTGATCCGCTGCGGCTTCGGTATGCCGGCGTTTAACAACGATGAAATCGTGATCCCGGAATTTATCAAGCTTGGCGTGGAGCGCGACGATGCGTATGACTACGCCGCAATTGGCTGCATCGAAACCGCGGTGGGCGGAAAATGGGGCTACCGCTGCACCGGCATGAGCTTTATCAACTTTGCCCGCGTGATGCTGGCGGCGCTGGAAGGCGGTCGCGACGCCACCAGCGGCAAGGTATTCCTGCCGCAGGAGAAAGCCCTCTCTGCCGGGAACTTTGACAATTTCGATGAGGTGATGGCGGCGTGGGATAACCAGATCCGCTACTACACCCGTAAATCCATTGAGATTGAGTACGTGGTGGACACCATGCTGGAAGAGAACGTCCACGATATTCTCTGCTCGGCGCTGGTGGATGACTGCATCGAACGCGCGAAAAGCATCAAGCAGGGCGGCGCGAAGTATGACTGGGTTTCCGGCCTACAGGTGGGGATCGCCAACCTTGGCAACAGCCTTGCGGCGGTGAAGAAGCTGGTGTTTGACCAGGGCGTAATCGGGCAGCAGCAGCTGGCGGCGGCGCTGGCGGATGATTTCGACGGGCTGACCCATGAACAGCTGCGCCAGCGCCTGATCAACGGCGCGCCGAAGTACGGCAACGACGACGACAGCGTGGACATGCTGCTGACCCGTGCTTACGAAACCTACATTGAAGAGCTGAAGCGGTACCACAACCCGCGCTACGGCCGCGGCCCGATTGGCGGCAACTACTACGCGGGCACGTCGTCTATCTCCGCGAACGTGCCGTTTGGCGCGGCGACGATGGCGACGCCGGACGGACGCAAAGCGCACACCCCGCTAGCGGAAGGGGCAAGCCCGGCCTCCGGTACGGACCACCTCGGCCCGACGGCGGTTATCGGCTCCGTGGGTAAACTGCCTACGGAAGCGATCCTCGGCGGGGTGCTGCTTAACCAGAAGCTGAACCCCTCAACGCTGGAAAACGACAGCGACCGTCAGAAGCTGATGGTACTGCTGCGCACCTTCTTCGAGGTACACAAAGGCTGGCATATTCAGTACAACATCGTCTCGCGCGAAACGCTGCTGGAAGCGAAGAAACACCCTGACCAGTACCGCGACCTGGTAGTGCGCGTAGCGGGATATTCGGCGTTCTTCACCGCCCTGTCCCCGGATGCGCAGGACGATATTATTGCCCGTACTGAGCATACGCTGTAAGAAAACGCCCGGTGGCGCTGCGCTTACCGGGCCTACAGAGTCTCCCCGTAGGCCGGGTAAGGCGAAGCCGCCACCCGGCTTTCTGACTTTCATTCGAAATTAAATTTGTGCTCCCCGTCACCTTGTTATTAGAATGTTTCAAAACGCAGTGACCCAGGAGCACAGTATGACCGTTAAAGTTATCGTCACCGATATGGACGGAACTTTCCTTGATGATGCCAAGCAGTACGATCGTGACCGCTTCCAGGCACAGTTTGAGCAGCTTAACGCCCGCAATATTGAATTTGTTGTCGCCAGCGGCAACCAGTATTACCAGCTCATCTCCTTCTTTCCGGAGCTGAAAGAGCAGATCTCCTTCGTGGCGGAAAACGGCGCGCTGGTCTTCGATCACGGTGAGCAAATTTTCCACGGCGAACTGACGCGCCATGAGTCGCAGATCGTTATTGGCGAACTGTTGAAGGATAAAGGGCTGAACTTTGTAGCCTGCGGGCTGGAGAGCGCCTACGTCAGCGACAAAGCCCCGGACGCCTTCGTGGCGCTGATGTCAAAGCATTATCACCGCTTAAAGCGCATCAGCGATTACCGCGAAATCGACGACGTGCTATTTAAGTTCTCCCTGAACCTGCCGGACAGCGATATCCCGAACCTGGTCGATAAACTGCATGTCTCGCTGGACGGCATCATGAAGCCCGTCACCAGCGGCTTCGGTTTTGTCGATTTGATTATCCCCGGCCTGCACAAAGCTAACGGCATCAGCCGCCTGCTGAAACGCTGGAAAATATCCCCGCAGGAGTGCGTGGCTATTGGCGACAGCGGCAACGATGCGGAAATGCTGAAGCTGGTGAAATACGCTTTTGCGATGGGCAACGCGGCACAGAGCATTAAAGACATTAGCCGCTACAGTACCGATGATAACAACCATCAGGGGGCGCTGAACGTGATTCAGGCCGTGCTCGACAACCACTCTCCTTTCGACGTCTGATCCTTTCCTCGCCGGAGCCTCGCTCCGGCTCCTCACTCTTTTCCCGTCCTGTGGCTTGCGTCAAGTTTTTAAACTTGCATTAACTTATTTTTAACTTAAAGTATCACTTGTAGACACTTTTACTTTCGAATGAAAGACGCGAGGCAGTTATGACCTTTTCCAGTGAAACCTTGCCGGCGGACCACAAAGCGGCAATCCGTCAGTTAAAACGTGAGTTACGCGCGCAGATCGGCGACGTGCAGGCGGTGTTCGACAAGCTCAGCGATAAAATCGCCACCCGCGTGGCGGAGATCAACGCCCTGAAAAATAAAGGCGAAACCGTCTGGCCAGTAATTCCCTTTGCAGATGTGAAAAACGGCACGATTACCGACGCCCAGCGCGAAGCCGTTAAACGCCGCGGCTGCGCGGTGATCAAAGGCCACTTCCCGCGGGAGCAGGCGCTGGCATGGGATCAGTCGATGCTCGACTACCTCGATCTGAACAAATTTGACGAGGTGTACAAAGGACCGGGCGACAACTTCTTCGGCACCTTAACCGCCTCCCGTCCAGAGATTTACCCGATCTACTGGTCCCAGGCGCAAATGCAGGCGCGCCAGAGTGAAGAGATGGCGCAGGTGCAGTCGTTCCTGAACCGTTTATGGACATTCGAGAGCAACGGCAAGCAGTGGTTTAACCCTGACGTCAGCGTGATTTACCCGGACCGTATTCGCCGCCGTCCGCCGGGAACCACCTCCAAAGGGCTGGGTGCGCATACCGATTCCGGCGCGCTGGAGCGCTGGCTGCTGCCCGCTTATCAGCAGGTCTTTGCCCGCGTGTTTGAAGGCAACGTCGAGAAATACGATCCGTGGAACGCCGCACACCGTACCGAAGTGGAAGAGTACACCGTGGATAACACCACCAAATGCTCGGTGTTCCGCACCTTCCAGGGCTGGACGGCGCTGTCGGACATGATCCCGGGACAGGGGCTGCTGCACGTAGTGCCGATCCCGGAAGCGATGGCGTACATTCTGCTGCGTCCGCTGCTGGATGACGTGCCGGAAGACGAGCTTTGCGGCGTGGCGCCGGGGCGCGTGCTGCCGATTTCTGAGAAGTGGCACCCGCTGCTGATCGAAGCATTGTCCAGCATTCCGGCGCTGGAGGCCGGTGATTCTGTCTGGTGGCACTGCGACGTGATCCACTCCGTCGCGCCGGTGGACAATCAGCAGGGCTGGGGCAACGTGATGTATATTCCTGCCGCGCCGATGTGCGAGAAAAACCTTGCCTACGCGAAAAAGGTCAAGGAAGCGCTGGAAACCGGCGCGTCACCGGGCGATTTCCCGCGCGAGGATTATGAGAAAAGCTGGCAGGACCGTTTCACCGTGAACGATCTGAACGTCCACGGCAAGCGCGCGCTGGGCATGGCTTAACTGTCGTACAGCCCTTCCCGCTCAACGGCGGTTCGTCGTTTTCCCTGACGTATCCGCCGTACCGATTCCCGCACGGCCAGCGTGCCGTTCAACAATAATGTTCCGACCGGCGCGTCCGGGCGCATCAGCCGCTGCTGGAGCATATGCACCGCTTCGGTTCCCAGCTCATCGCGCGGGACATGCACCGCCGTTAAGGGCACATCCTGAATCGCCGCCAGATTAAAACCGTCAATGCTCATCACCGAGACGTCCTGCGGCACGCGCAGACCATGATTTTGCAGCGCGCTGATGGTGCCTGCCGCCATAAAATCGCCGCCCACCAGAAACGCGGTCGGCAGATCTTTCCCTGTCTGCTGGTGAAGCCACTCGCTCACCAGCTGTTCGGTCTCTCTGGCGCTAAAGCTCGGCACCACCAGCAGGTCGCGCCTGTCGTTAAACCTGAGGTTATGGGCGTGCCACGCGTCGCGGATCCCCGACAGGCGCAGCTCCATGGTGTACCGGCGCAGGCAGAGCACGTTCATCACCTCGCGATGCCCCCTCTCGAACAGGTACTCCGCCGCCCGCTCGCCAATGGCGCGATGATCCGGCGCAACGGCAGGCAGGCGCATGTGGCGGTCCCGGCAGTTAATCAGCATGCAGGGCTTACCCACGTCAACCGCCAGATCGTGGATATGCGGATCGTCGATACCAAGCAGAATGGCCGCCTGGGTATCCGGCTCGTTCATCCGGGCCAGAAACAGCTGCGCGTCGCTGTCGTTCTCCTCCAGCGCGCAGTAGCGCAGGCGAACCTCGTGCGAAGCCAGGCCTTTACCGACGCTCTGGATGACGCGGTAGTAAAAGATGTCGGACCGCTCGTCAAACGCCCGCTGAGGGGCAAAAACCACCAGGCTATTTAACAGCAGACGCCCCGCGGCCATACCGTCCATTACCCCCAGTTCCCGCGCGCATGCCAGCACCTTCGCCCGCGCCTTTTCGCTGGTGTTTGCCTTCCCCGCCAGCACGCGAGAAACGGTGCTGATGGAGAGCTGGGTACGGGCGGCAATTTCGGTGATTTTAAGCCTTTTATCCATTTTGTGATCTGGCTCCAGATGTGAAATGAAAAAATTTTCACAGCATCTTTATCAGGTAATAACTTAGCTGAACGCCATAATGCCGAAAAACTAACCTCAGTTATGAGAAAGTTTGCACAAAATCCACTATTCCCTGCTCATTTTCTCTCTTAAGGTGAACCTGTCACACAACTTCCATACTAGTTGTATAGCAGCTTAACACTTTAAAACAGATAACTTTCAAACGCATAACGCTGTGTGACACCTGAACCCACGTCCCCTACCGTCCGTCTTGTGGAGAAGAAAATGAGTCAGGACATCAATAACACCGTTGCGACAAGCAAAACCCGTCGCGTCATTAAGAACCTGCGCTGGTACGTACTGGTGCTGTTTCTTCTTGGCGTGACCGTTAACTACATAACCCGTAACTCGTTAGGTATTCTCGCCCCTGAGCTGAAGGAGAGCCTTGGTATCACCACCGAGCAATACTCCTGGATCGTCGGCGCATTCCAGATTGCCTACACCATTTTCCAGCCCCTGTGCGGCTGGCTGATCGACGTTATCGGCCTGAAGATTGGCTTTATGGTCTGCGCCGGGATCTGGGCGCTGATGTGCATTTTCCACGCGGGCGCCGGAAGCTGGCTGCATCTCGCGATCCTGCGCTTCTTTATGGGTGCTTCTGAGGCTGCCGCCACGCCAGCGAACGCCAAAACCATCGGTGAATGGTTCCCGAAATCAGAGCGTCCCGTTGCCGCCGGCTGGGCGGGCGTGGGCTTCTCCATTGGCGCCATGCTGGCCCCGCCTATCATCTACTTTGCCCACGCCTCGTTTGGCTGGCAGGGCGCGTTTATGTTTACCGGCGTGCTGGCGCTGCTGTGGGTGATCCTCTGGTGGGCGTTCTACCACAACCCGGAACAGCACCCGAACCTGAGCCGCGACGAGCTGGCGTTTATCAAACAGGATAACGAACCCGCACCGGTCAAAATGCCCTTTCTGACCGCGCTGAAAACCGTCTCGAAGAACAAACGTTTTTACGGGATAGCAATTCCGGCCTTTATGGCGGAACCGGCCTGGGCAGTGCTGAGCTTCTGGGTGCCGCTGTACCTCGCTAAAGAGCACGGCATGGATTTAAAGCAGATCGCGATGTTCGCCTGGCTGCCGTTCCTCGCCGCCGACCTCGGCAGCGTGGCGAGCGGCTACCTCACTCGGCTCTACACCCGCTGGTTCGGCTGCACCCGCGTGAACTCGGTGGTGGCCAGCTCCGTCACAGGCGCGTTTCTGATGATTTCACTGGCGGTCGTCGCCGTAACCCGCGACCCGTATATCACCATCGTGCTGATCTCCATCGGCGGCTTCGGGCACCAGATTATCTCCTGCATGCTGAGCGCGCTGGTGGTGGAGTCCTTCGACAAAGGCCAGATGGCGACCGTCAACGGCATGCGCGGCTCGGCGGCGTGGATCGCCAGCTTCCTGTTCTCGCTATTAATCGGGGTGACCGCCGACAAAATCGGCTTCAACCCGCTCTTTATCGCCATGGGGTTCTTTGACCTGATTGGCGCTCTCTTCCTGGTGGCATTTATTGCTGAACGTCGCGCCAAGCGCGCCTGATAGTGGATGTATTGCATATGAAAACCCTGAAAAACTGGATCGTCGATAAGCAGTCTGCGAATCATCTGGAACTGCTGGTAGATAACCAGCACCGCCTGTGCCTGTACGTGCTGGAACAGAACCTGTTCCGCGTGCTGATCAAACGCAAAGGCGAGCTGGCGCTGGACCGCACCTGGAGTATCGCCCCGGAACAAGACGTGCCGTGGGAAGGCCGCCGTCGTGATGACATAAGCGGTTTCTCCTGCCCGGCCTGGACACTGACGCAGCAGGATAACGCAGTGACGGTGGCAACCGAGCAGCTGCGCGTAACCGTCCACCAACCCCTGTGGCTGGAGTGGCACTACCGTAATGACGCGGGCGAATGGCAGCCGCTGGTCCAGGATCGCCCGACCAGCGCCTACCTGCTGAACGCCCACGGCGACGGCGTGGCGCACTATCTCAGCCGCCGCAAGGACGAGCGTTTCTACGGGCTGGGCGAGAAAGCGGGCGATTTACAGCGCAACGGCAAACGCTATGAGATGCGTAACCTGGACGCGATGGGCTACAACGCCGCCAGCACCGATCCGCTGTACAAGCACATCCCGTTCACCCTCACCCGCCGCGATGACGTGAGCTACGGCCTGTTCTACGACAACCTGAGCAGCTGCTGGCTGGATCTGGGTAATGAGATCGACAACTATCATACCGCCTATCGCCGCTGGCAGGCGGAAGCGGGCGACATCGACTACTACATCTTTACCGGCAAGCGCGCGCTGGACGTCACCAAAGCCTTCGTGCGCCTGACCGGGAAAACGCTGTTCGGGCCGAAATGGAGCCTGGGCTACAGCGGCTCGACCATGCACTACACCGACGCGCCGGACGCCCAGAACCAGCTGATGAACTTCATCCGCCTGTGCGACGAGCATGCCATTCCGTGCGACTCGTTCCAGCTCTCCTCCGGCTATACCTCGATTAACGGCAAGCGCTACGTCTTCAACTGGAACGACGATAAGGTGCCGCAGCCGAAGGTGATGAGCCGGGCATTTCACGATGCGGGGCTGAAGCTTGCGGCCAACATCAAGCCGTGCCTGTTGCAGGATCATCCCCGCTACGGCGAAGTGGCGGAACGCGGCCTGTTCATTCGTGATTCAGAAACCGATGCGCCTGAACGTTCAAGCTTCTGGGATGACGAAGGCTCGCACCTCGACTTCACCAACCCGCAGACGGTGCAGTGGTGGCAGAACGGCGTGACCACGCAGCTGCTGGAGATGGGCATCGACTCCACCTGGAACGACAACAACGAGTACGAAGTGTGGGACGGGGAGGCGCGCTGCTATGGTTTCGGCAAGGAGATCCCCATCAAGCACATTCGCCCGGTGATGCCGCTGCTGATGATGCGCGCCTCGCTGGAAGCGCAGCAGCGTTTTGCGCCGGAGAAGCGTCCGTATCTGATCTCCCGCTCCGGCTGCGCCGGGATGCAGCGCTACGTTCAGACCTGGAGCGGCGACAACCGCACCAACTGGGACACGCTGCGCTATAACATCCGCATGGGGCTGGGCATGAGCCTGTCCGGGCTGTTCAACGTTGGTCACGACGTGGGCGGTTTCTCTGGTGATAAGCCGGACGCCGAGCTGTTCGTGCGCTGGGTGCAGAACGGCGTGATGCATCCGCGCTTCACCATCCATTCCTGGAATGACGATCGCACCGTGAACGAGCCGTGGATGTACCCGGGCGTGACCCCTGCGATCCGCAGCGCCATTGAACTGCGCTATCGCCTGCTGCCGTATCTCTACACCCTGCTTTGGCAGGCGCACGCAGACGACGAGCCGATGCTGCGCCCGACCTTCCTCGATCACGAGCACGACGCGCAGACGTTTGAAGAGTGCGATGACTTCCTGCTGGGCCGCGACCTGCTGGTGGCAAGCGTCGTCGAAGCCGGGCAGCGCGAGCGCCGCGTCTGGCTACCGGACAACGACACCGGCTGGTACGATTTTTACACCCACGCGTGGTTCTCCGGCGGACAGTGGATCACCTGCGACGCGCCGCTGGAAAAACTGCCGCTGCTGGTGCGCGCCGGGGCCGGTTTGCCGCTCAGCGAGCGCATCCGTCACGTGAGTACCGATAAAGACGATACCCGTGAGCTGAAGCTGTTCCCGGTGAAAGGCGTCGGCACCACCGCCGGTCTGCTGTTTGAGGACGACGGCGAAAGCTGGGGCTACCGGAACGGCAACGCGCTGTGGGTGGAATGGGAAATGGAGTGTGATGGCGCAACCATCAACCTGAAGGTCAACGCGCGCGGGGATTATCGTCCGGCGTGGAAGGCGCTGAAGGTGTCGTTACCGGCGGGGGAAAAACGTACGCTGCGGGTGAACGGGGCTGAAGGGAGCGAGTGGGTGGTGTAGTACGGCCTGATGCCCTCACCCTAGCCCTCTCCCACAGGGAGAGGGGATAGAACGTAGGCCGGGTAAGGCGAAGCCGCCACCCGGCTTTTTTTTAGCCGTCGATACCTTTACTGCGCAGGTAATCTTCGTAGTTACCGGTGAAGTCCACTACGCGCTCTGGCGTAATTTCGATCACGCGGGTCGCCAGGGAGCTGACGAACTCACGGTCGTGAGAAACGAAGATCAGGGTGCCCTGATACATCTCCAGCGCCATGTTCAGAGATTCGATAGATTCCATATCCAGGTGGTTGGTTGGTTCGTCCATCACCAGGATATTCGGTTTTTCCATCATCAGCTTGCCGAACAGCATACGGCCCTTTTCACCACCGGAGAGCACTTTGGCGGGCTTTTTGATGTCGTCCTGGCTGAACAACAGACGCCCCAGAATGCTGCGTACCGCCTGTTCGTCGTCCCCTTCCTGCTTCCACTGGCTCATCCAGTCGAAGACTGTCAGGTCGTTTTCGAACTCATATTCATGGTCCTGCGCGTAGTAACCGATCTGCGCGTTTTCAGACCATTTCACGGTACCGTTGTCCGGTTGCAGTTCGCCTACCAGGGTTTTCAACAGGGTGGATTTACCCACGCCGTTGGCGCCCAGAATGGCAATCTTTTCGCCCACTTCCAGCAGCAGGTTGAAGTTTTTAAACAACGGGCCTTCATCAAAGCCTTTGGTCAGCGCCTCAACTTCCAGCGCGTTACGGAACAGTTTCTTGTCCTGCTCGAAGCGAATGAACGGGTTCTGACGGCTGGAGGCTTTCACTTCTTCCAGCTTGATTTTATCGATCTGACGGGCACGCGATGTTGCCTGACGGGATTTAGAGGCGTTAGCGCTGAAGCGGCTCACGAAGGATTGCAGGTCCGCAATCTGCGCTTTCTTCTTGGCGTTGTCGGCAAGCAGACGTTCACGCGCCTGAGTTGCCGCCGTCATGTACTCATCGTAGTTGCCCGGATAAACGCGCAGCTCGCCGTAGTCCAGATCCGCCATGTGCGTACAAACCATGTTCAGGAAGTGACGGTCGTGCGAGATGATGATCATGGTGCTGTCGCGATCGTTCAGCGTCTGCTCCAGCCAGCGGATGGTGTCGATGTCCAGGTTGTTCGTCGGTTCGTCGAGAAGCAGGATGTCCGGGTTAGAGAACAGCGCCTGTGCCAGCAGCACGCGCAGCTTCCAGCCTGGCGCGACTTCGCTCATCGGGCCGTAATGCTGTTCTACCGGAATACCGACGCCCAGCAGCAGCTCGCCCGCACGCGCTTCCGCAGAGTAGCCGTCCATTTCGCCGTACTGCGTTTCCAGGTCGGCCACTTTATAACCGTCTTCTTCGCTCATTTCGGCGAGACCGTAGATACGATCGCGCTCCTGCTTCACTTCCCACAGCTCCGCGTGCCCCATGATCACGGTGTCGAGCACGGTGAACTCTTCGAAGGCGAACTGATCCTGACGCAGCTTACCGATACGCTCGTTCGGATCGAGCGACACGTTGCCCAGCGTCGGCTCTAAATCGCCGCCGAGGATCTTCATAAAGGTGGATTTTCCGCTACCGTTGGCACCAATCAGGCCGTAACGGTTGCCGCCGCCAAATTTGACGGAAATATTTTCGAACAGCGGCTTACTGCCAAACTGCATAGTGACGTTGCTGGTAACTAACACGGAGAGATTCCTGCGAAAAGTGTGATAAACACGGCATTATGCCACAATTCCGAATTGAGATCCCGTGTTGCGGTAATCCACTAAACTTTAACAAAATCGAAAAAAATGTGATTTCGTACACATCTGAATTCCCAGTTAACGGGAATGCACATATAATGCGCTCCCATTACAGATTCAGTCTTATCAACTCATCGCCAGAATGGCTTAGATACCTCGCATAACATGAACATGAAATTAACAACGCTTTTTGCGGCGGCGTTAGCCGTAGTAGGTTTTTGTAAGACCGCGTCTGCGGTGACGTATCCCCTGCCGACAGACGGAAGCCGTCTGGTGGGTGAAAACCAGGTGGTGACGGTTCCGGAAGGTAACACCCAGCCGCTGGAATACTTTGCGGCGCAGTACCAGCTCGGCCTGTCTAACATGCTGGAAGCTAACCCGGGCGTTGACCCGTACCTGCCAAAAGCGGGCACGGTGCTTAACATTCCGCAGCAGCTGATCCTGCCAGATACCGTTCACGAAGGTATCGTGATCAACAGCGCCGAAATGCGTCTGTATTACTACCCGAAAGGCACCAACACGGTGATCGTGCTGCCTATCGGCATCGGCCAGCTGGGCAAAGATACCCCGCTGAACTGGACCACCAAAGTTGAGCGTAAGAAAGCGGGCCCAACCTGGACGCCGACCGCCAAAATGCACGCGGAATACATCGCCGCGGGCGAGCCGCTGCCCGCCGTTGTACCTGCCGGCCCGGATAACCCGATGGGTCTGTACGCGCTGTACATTGGCCGTCTGTATGCCATCCACGGCACCAACGCTAACTTCGGTATCGGCCTGCGCGTAAGCCACGGCTGCGTGCGTCTGCGTAACGACGACATCAAGTTCCTGTTTGAAAACGTGCCGGTCGGCACGCGCGTGCAGTTCATCAACGAACCGGTAAAAGCGACCTCCGAGCCGGACGGTAGCCGTTACATTGAAGTGCACAACCCGCTGTCCACCAGCGAAGATCAGATCAATAACAATGAAATCGTGCCAATTAAGCTGACCAGCGCGGTGCAGGCCGTGACCTCTCAGGCGGATGTTGAAACGACCGTCGTTGACCAGGCGATTCAGAACCGTTCCGGTATGCCGGTACGTCTGAACTGATTGCGAAACGTCAAAAAAGCGGGCCACGGAGCCCGCTTTTTTTTATCCGTTATTTACGATAACGATGCCGCCATGATCGTAGCGATAATGGCAGTGGGCGTACTCCAACGGCGTGCCGTCCTCGAGATAGATTACCTGCTCCACCTCCAGCACCGGATCGGTTTGCTCGCAGATCAGATGCTGCATATCCAGCGCACTGGGCTTCAGCGCCCGCACCACCCGATACGACCCCATGATCTTCAGCCCCAGCGTCTCCTGAACGTACTGGAACACCGAACTTTCAAGATGGGCTTTGTTCAGGCCGGGCACCAGATTGAGCGGCATCACCGTGGCGTCCAGAGACATGGGCTCACCGTTCAGCAAGCGCAGGCGGATGAAGTCGTAGATCGGCGCATCCGGATTTAGCATCAGCGACGCCTGCTCTTTTTCGTTCGGGAAGCGCAGTTCGAAATGCACCACCTGGCTCGTCACCGTGCCTAAATGCTCCCAAGTTTTAGTCGCGCCAAAGTAGTCGCTGCCGGAGAGATCCCACTGCGATAGCTGGAGAAAGTTTTTGCGAATGAAGGTGCCCTGCCCCTGACGCGTATAGACCAGCCCTTCGACGATCAGCTGGCGCATCGCCTGCTGAATGGTCATCCTGCTGGTACTGAACTCCGCCGCCAGTGCAAACTGGTCCGGCAGGGGTTCGTTGGCGGCGTACTGCTGGCTGATAATGCGTTTCTTAATTTCCCGCGCTATGGTGATGTACTTCGCCGCCATCGTCCTTCCTTTCTGTTAGTTTTCTATCCCGCTGTTTTTCAAGGCCACTCGCTCGGCAATTTTGAGGAAAGGCAGGTAGAAGAATACACCAAATACGATGATTGCCAACTGGACCACCACGGCGCGCCAGTCCCCCGCCGTCGCCAGCCAGGCGCTGAGGATCGGCGGCGTGGTCCACGGGATCATCACCACGCAGCGGGACATAAACCCCAGCGTGGTGCAGAGCCAGGCGAAGTAAATGCCGATGGCGGGCAGCAGCACAAACGGGATCATCAGTGGCAGGTTAAAGACGATCGGCAGGCCGAAAATCACCGGCTCGTTGATGTTGAATAAGCCAGGTGCCAGCGACAGACGCGCCACCTGCTTCGCCGATTGTTGCCGCGAGAAGATAAAGATGGCGATCAGCAGCGAGATCGTGCTGCCCGTGCCGCCCACCATGCCAAACGTCGGCACGAAAATATTGTTGATGATGTGCGGGATGGGCTGTCCGTTGGCGAAGGCCAGCATGTTCTCGTTGGTGTTAATCAGCAGAAACGGCTCCAGCACCACGCTGTTGACCACCGACTGATGAATGCCGAGCGTGAACAGGAAGTTGCCGAAGCTGTAGATGAAAATCGTCCCCGGCAGGCTGGTGTTGATCAGCCGCAGCGGCTGCTGGATAAAGGTCGTGATGAGATGGATCAGATCCGTATGCAGCACGTTCGCCAGCAGCGCCGCCAGCACCGCGAACAGGGAGAGCGTGAGAATGGTCGGGATCAGCGCGGTAAAGGATTTGCTAACCGCCGGGGGCACGTTTTCCCCCAGCGAAATGTGCAGCGCCTTCAGCCGCGAAATGGCGATGAACAGCTCGGTGGAGAGCAGCCCAATCAGCACCCCGGCGAAAATCCCGGTGGAGCCGATATTGGCGAACGTCAGTACCTGCGTCACGCTGACCGCAGCGTCGCTGCCAACGGGCGTAACCTGTAAGCGCATCGGCATCATGATGATAAAGCTGCTGACGGCGATAACCACTGCCGAGACCGGATTGTCGAAATCTTTGTTGCGCGCCAGCGACCAGGCGATCATCGGCGCCAGCAGCAGCGCGGCGATGTTCAGCGTGCCGTTGACGATCGCCTCCCCCCACACCTTAAAATGCGCGAGCGTGTCGCCCTCAAAAATCCACGGGAACACCACGTTGTTCACCAGCACCGCCAGACCGGCGAGGATGAAAATCGGCATCACTGTGGCGAAAGCATCACGCAGGGAGCGCAGGTGCACCTGGTTTGCCAGGCGCGCCGAGAACTCAACAAATTTATCGACAAAGGACTGCATGTGCGGTGTGATTTTTGTTTCAGACATAGCGGAGTGTTCCCATCAATCAGTCACAAAAACGGCCCGGCAGCGTACGGCTTACATCTCGCGTCCGTTGGTATGGATAACCTGTTTTAACCACGCGTAACTCTTCTTCGGCACGCGCTTCAGGTCTTTCAGGTCGTGATTCTCGCGGTTGACGTAGACCACGCCGTAGCGCTTGCGCATGTCGCCCTGCGAGCTGAGAATGTCAATCAGTCCCCAGCCGAGATAGCCAATGACCTCTGCGCCATCCTCGAACATCGCGTCTTTCATGGCCTCGATATGCGCCCGGTGGTAGTCGATGCGGTAGGTGTCCTCAATCGGGTTGACCCCGTCCCAGGACTCAATCACCCCTATACCGTTTTCAATCGGGAAGACCGGCATGCGCCAGTCGTTGGCATAACGCATGATTATGGTGCGAAAACCGAGCGGGTCGATCTGCCAGTTCCACTCGGTGGCCTTCAGGTACGGGTTATTTTTCTCGCCGTACAGCAGGTAATCGTTGACCGGCGTGCCTTCCGGGATTGCATCGCTGTCCAGCGTTTTGCTGGCGTAGTAGCTGAAGGCCATAAAGTCGTTTTTCGTGCGGGCAAACAGAGCGAGATCGTCGGCGCGATAGATATCACCAAAGCCCTCCTGCTCCACCACCGCCATCACCGCCGGGCTGTAGCCCTGGCCTGCGAAGACGCGCAGCAGGTTCTGGTTGAGGAATTCGTCATACTGCTGGGCGCAGAAGATATCGCGCGGCTTGCAGGTGGCCGGATAGATCAGCTGGTGCGCCAGCATGCCGCCCATTAGCTGGCCCGGTTTTGTCTGGTGCAGATACTCGGTCAGCGACATGTGCGCCACCATCGCATGGTGCTGAAGCTCATACAGCTCGCGCAGGGTTTTCTCGCCTTTCATATAGCCGGAAATGCGGAACGCTTCCGGCATATGGAAGATGTTCTGCTCGTTAAAGGTCAGCCAGTACTTTACCCGGTCGCCGAAGCAGTCGATCATCTTTTTGCCGTAGCGGATAAAAGCCTCCACCACGCGGCGATCGTTGAAGCCGTTGTACTCCTGCGCCAGCGCCAGCGGCATGTCGAAGTGGTAGAGGCAGACCATCGGCTCGATGCCGCGGGCGATGAGATCGTCAATAAAGCGGTCGTAAAAGGCGATGCCCTCGTCGTTGAACGCGCCGTCGCCCTGCGGGCAGACGCGGCTCCAGGAGATCTGGAAGCGGTAGCAGTTCATGCCCAGATCCTGCATCAGGTCGAAATCTTCCCGGTAGCGGTGGTAGGAGTCGGTCGCCACCTTCCAGTCGGAGACGTTTTCTCCGGCTTCACGAATGTCGTACACCGACATCCCCTTCCCACCCTCGTTCCAGGCCCCTTCCGTCTGCATGCTGGACACCGAGTTGCCCCATAAAAAGTTGGCCGGCAGTGAATTGTTCATGCTCTCTCCCTATATGACTAGTCATTTAAAATCTCATGACTAGTCATATAGGCGAAGATGAAATTTCGATCAAAGGGGAGGATCGTTTTTTGTGAGGAATGTCGGAAAGAAGCGCTGTGCAGGAAAAATGAATAGCGAAATCCTGTTATTCAGGCCTGAGCATTAGCCTATGCAGAATCACATTTCCCACCCTTGCCACTGGCTCGCCTCGTAAAATCATTATTAACTTAATGCGCACGAACCACGGCCCAGGCCAAAAAATAAAAATCTCAACCCTATCAAATGGAAAATGACGCTCATGAAGATATTTACTCGCCGTATCGCATTCGCTCTCAGCTTAGCGTTGCCAGGCTCAATGGCTCACGCGGCAACAGTGTTTACGGGTGATAAAGTACAGGGAGTGCCGGTCATCTCTACGCTGGATGTATCAGACCTGCCAGCCGGACAACATCGCTTCATGTTCGAGGGGGTTGAGACAGGAACGGGACAGCGCTGGTATGTACCCATCATGGTGGCAAAAGGGAAAACGGACGGGAAGAAGGTTCTACTTCAGGCGGGCGTCCACGGGGATGAACTAAATGGCGTGCGCATCGTACAAAAAGTGATGGAACAACTGGACCCCGCGAAAATGAAAGGAAGCGTTATTGGCATTATTGGCCCAAACCGTTCTGGTCTTGAAAGGGTCTCCCGGACATGGTCTGTTTCAACAGATGGGGGTGAGACGATCGACTACAACCGCGTGCATCCTGGAAAAGAAACGGGTAACCCTCCTGAGCGTCAGGCATGGATGATGTGGAACAAGGTTTACAAGGGAAATGTCGACCTGGCGATTGACTATCACACCCAGTCTACCGGAACGGCTTATCCTCTGTTCATTTATGCCGACTATCGAAATGCAGATGCCCGGACTATTGCGGAACTTTTTCCGGCAGATCAAATTAAGAAAGATCCCGGCGAAGCAGGCTCAGTGGAAACAACCTTTATTCAAAATGGTATCCCGGCGATAACAGCCGAGACGGGAGAGCCGAGGATTTACCAGCAGGATATGATTGCCCGGGGTTTAGAAGGCGCCCTCAATGTCCTGATCCATTACAGGATTATTGAAGGCAAAATCGGCGCAACCGCCAGCAGCAATAAAACGTATATTGGTAATGCTATCAGTTCAATACGCGCAACCACGGGGGGGTTTGCGGAAGTTTTCGTTAAACCCGGCGATACGGTCAAAGCAGGACAACAGGTTGCCCTCCAGCGAAATGCATTCGGTGATGTTGTCGCGAAGTATTCAGCAGAACGGGACGGCAAAGTACTGGCAATTGGAACAGATGTAATAAGAGAACCCCGAGCCCTGCTGGTAAGGATCCTTGAGCAAAACCCAGCGGCAACCTGCAAAGACGGTTGCTGATTCACGGCAGAGCCCGCCGTTGAATCGGCAAAAGCAGCTTGTCGTTATTTTCTTCGATATCATCCCCGGCAGGCGAAGCACCGCCGGGGATGAGGAGGATTATTGTTGCGCGAGCTGATTGCGACGATACTCCCCCTGCCGCTCCAGCATCCAGCCCGGATATTCACGCGGCAGCGCGCTGACGGCATCCAGCTGCTTAAGTTCGTCTTCGCTTAAGCGGATCCCGGTGGCGGCAATGTTATCGTCAAGCTGATCGACGCGTTTCGCACCAATAATAACGCTGGTCACCGCTTTCTGGTGCAGCAGCCACGCCAGGGCGATTTGTGCGACGGAGACGCCCTTGCTCTCGGCAATCTTGCGCATAACGTCCACGCAGTCAAAGGCGCGATCTTTGTTCACCGGCGGGAAGTCGAACGCCAGACGGCGGCTACCGGCTTCGCTCTGCCCGTCGCGATCGTATTTTCCGCTCAGCAGGCCGCCCGCCAGAGGGCTCCAGACCATCAGCCCGACGCCTTCGCTCTGCATCATGGGTACCAGCTCGCGCTCAAGGTCGCGTCCGGCGATGGTGTAATACGCCTGGAGGGATGCGAAACGCGCCAGCCCGAGTCGCTCGGAAATGCCCAGCGCTTTGGCAATCTGCCATGCCGCCCAGTTCGAGACGCCGATGTAGCGCACGTGACCATGCTGCACCAGGTTATCCAGTGCGTAGAGCGTCTCTTCAACAGGCGTTGCCGGGTCAAAGCCGTGGAGCTGATAAAGATCAATATGATCCAGCTGCAAGCGACGCAGGCTCTCCTTCACGCTGCTGATGATGTGATAGCGCGAGCTGCCGCGCGAGTTCACTCCTGCCGTCCCGGTTTCGCCAAATACCTTAGTCGCAACCACCACGTTTTCGCGCGGAATTTTCAGGTTCTTCAGCGCCTGCCCGGTAATCTCCTCCGAACGCCCTTCCGAGTAAACGTCGGCGGTGTCGATGAAGTTAATCCCGGCATCCAGCGCGCGGCCCACCAGCTGCTCGGCCTCACTCTGCTGTAGCTGACCAATCTTGCCCCACATGCCGCCTTCACCCCCGAAGGTCATGGTGCCGAGGCAGAGTTCAGAAACAAACAGCCCGGTATTGCCCAGTTTTTGATAACGCATAAGTCATTCCTCGCATGTCGTTTGGGTACCCGATAGTTATACCCGCCCCTCAGCCATCGCGAATGTGGCGTTCCTGCCCGTTTCTTGCCCATTTCTCTGAATTTATCCGCGCGGAGCGTCGCCAAAGACAGCATAATCCGGCAGTCGCACCTGCTGATACGGCTCCCAGCCGCCGCCGAGGGCTTTGTAAAGCGCCACCAGGTCAAGCGCGCTTTGCACCTGCGCCTGCGCGCGCTGCTGCTCGGCCTGAGCCAGCTGACGCTGGGCGTCCAGCACGTCGATAAAGCTGGCGATCCCCTGCCGGTAACTGTCGCTGGCAAGATCAAAGGCGTTTTGCAGTGCGTCGATGGTTTTCGCGAGACCCGCCTCACGCTGCTGGTCGGTGCGATAGCTCACCAGCGCATTTTCGACATCGCCAAGCGCGGTGAGCACCGTCTGGCGATAGTCCAGTACCGCAGCGCCCTGCTGCGCGCGCGCCACCTTGACGCTGGAGACCAGCCGCCCCCCCTGGAAAATCGGAATGGAAACCTGCGGGCCGAAGCTGTAGAAGTGGCTGCTCCAGTCGGTTAGCCAGCCGGATTCGCTGTTGCGCAGGCCAAACTGTCCGGAGAGGGTGAAGCTCGGGAACAGTTCAGCCACCGAGACGCCAATCTGCGCCGTGGCGGCGTGGAGGTTCGCCTCCGCTTCGCGCACGTCCGGACGGCGGCGGGCCAGCGTCGATGGAATGCCGGTCTGCACGATATCCGGCAGCGCGGGCATCGGCTGCACCGATTGGAGCTCGGCGTCCAGCGCTCCCGGCGGTTTACCAAGCAGGATCGCCAGCCCGTTCATCGCCTGGCGTTCCTGGGCCTGATACTGCGGTAGCTGGGCTTCAAGATTACCCAGCTGCGCCCGGGCGTTTTCCACGTCCATCTGCGGCGACAGCCCGCCGCGCTGGCGGCTTTCGGTCAGATCCAGCGTCTGCTGCGCGCTCTCAATTTGCGTATTGAGCGTGGCGATGATGCTCTGCGCCCCGCGCAGCTGTAGCCACGCCCGCGCCACTTCGGCCTCCAGCGACACCAGCGCATCGTTACGCTGTTCGATGGCGGCCTTCTGCTGCGCTTCGGCGACTTCCACCTGACGGCGAACCTTGCCCCAGAGATCGATTTCCCACTGGGCGTCAAAGCTGCCCTGGTAAAGATTGATCGGCTGCGTCAGCGGGCCTAACGCGCTTCGCAGCTGCGGATCGACATTATCCAGCTGGTCGTACACGCCGTGGGATTTTAGCTCCCCTTCCAGCCCAAGCTGCTGGCGCGTCGCCTGCACATTGCCATTCACCGACGGGAAAAATGCCCCGCCCGCCTGGTTAATCTGTTCGCGCGCGCCGGCAATGCGCAATACCGTTTGCTGTAGCGTCAGATTCCCGGCGATGGCGCGCTCAACCAGGCTGTCGAGCTGCGGCGAGCCGAAGGTTTTCCACCAGCGCGGATTGGTCGCGGTGGAGGTGATTTGCGATTTTACCGCGCTATCGCCCTTATCGTTCCAGTGCGTGGTGTCGGGCGGCGCGGGCGGCTGGTAGTCCGGCCCGACGGCGCAGCCCACCAGCAGCATCATTATCATCAGGGGGTGTAAACGTATGTGTATCATCAGTGTGCTCCTGCACTCCCCTCGCTCTTAACCGGCGAGAGCAACAAACAAAACGGAATCAGTAAGAAGGCCACCGCGCTCAGAATGGTGAAGACGTCGATGTAGGCCAGGAAGCGCGACTGCTCGATCATCGTCTGGTACATCCGCCCGGTGGCAATGCCGGTCGGGTCACCCACCTGAGTGGTGAAGTTCTGGATCGCCTGCGCGCTTTCGCGTATTGCCAGCTGGAACTGCTCGTTAAACGGCGAAGCGTGGTAGGCCAGGTGCGCGCTGTGCGCCTGCGAGCGCTCGGTGATTGCCGCCGTCGACAGCGAAATACCAATCGAGCCGGCCACGTTGCGGAACATGGTAAACAGCGCCGCCGCGTCGGCGTTGAGCCGCCTTGGGATCGAAATAAAGGCGATGGTGGTAAGCGGCACAAACAGGAACCCCAGCCCAATCGACTGGGCGCTGCGGAACAGAACCAGCGTCTCGAAATCGATGTCCGGGGTCAGAGTGCGGGACCAGAAGAACGACACCGCCAGGCAGGTAAAGCCAAAGGCGATGATCCAGCGCGTCTGCACCACCGGCATCAGCTTCAGCACCAGCGGAATAGTCAGCACAATCAGCACCGCCCCGGGCGAGAGCACCAGCCCGGACCAGGTGGCGGTATAGCCCAAATCCTGCTGCGCAAGCTGCGGGATCACCACCGAGCTGCCGTAGAGGATCATCGCCATCCCCGCCATCAGCAGGCTGGAGATCGCGAAGTTGCGGTCCTTCATGCAGTGCAGATCCACCACCGGCTTTTTGGCATACATCAGCCAGTAGATTGCGCCGATAATGCCGACCAGCGTCAGCACCGCGAAGGTGCGGATAAAGTTCGAGTAGAACCAGTCGTCATCCTCGCCCCGGTCGAGCATCACCTGCAAACAACCCAGACCGAGGGCGATCAGGCCGATCCCCGTCCAGTCGATGGTCAGCTTCTCTTTTGATTTGCTCTCCCACGGCGGATCTTCCAGCAGCTGGTAGATCGCCAGCACCGTCACAATCCCCACCGGGATGTTGATAAAGAACACCCAGCGCCAGGAGTAGTTGTCGGTGATCCAGCCCCCCAGCGTCGGGCCGAGCACCGGCGCGACGATAATCGCAATGGAGGAAAGCCCAAACGCTTTGCCCCTGTCCTCCGGCTTGAAGTAATCAAGCAGCACCGACTGCTGGGTGGGCTGTAACCCGCCGCCAAAGAAGCCCTGCATCACGCGGAACAGGATGATTTGCCACAGCTCGGTGGCGATGCCGCACAGAAACGAGCAGATGGTGAACATCACGATGCAAATGAGGAAGAACTGCTTGCGGCCAAACAGCCGGCTCAGGAACGCCGAGATGGGCAGCACGATGCCGTTCGCCACCAGGTAGCTTGTCAGTACCCAGGTGGATTCGTCGTAGCTGGCCGAGAGCGACCCCGCCACGTGCGGCAGCGCGACGTTGACGATGGTGGTGTCCAGAATTTCCATGAACACCGCCAGGGTGACGACAATCGCCACCGCCCACGGGTTACTGGCGGGCTTCCAGTTATCGTGGCTATGATCCGTCATTCCACGGTGACCTTCGGTTCAACCGACAGCCCCAGCGGCAGCGGCTTGTTCGGATCCAGACCTTTATCAATGACGATTTTTACCGGTACGCGCTGAACAATCTTCACGAAGTTACCGGTGGCGTTTTCCGACGGGAAGGCGGAGAAGCGCGAGCCGCTGCCCTGCTGGATACTGTCGATATGGCCTTCAAGCTCCATATCCGGCCAGGCATCCACGGAGACGCTAACCTTATCGCCGGGCTTCATGCGCTCAAGCTGGGACTCTTTAAAGTTCGCCACCACCCACACGTGCGGGGAGACCAGCGAGAACAGCGCGGTGCCCGCCTGAACCAGCGTGCCGGGCTGCACGTTGCGTTTGGTGACAAAGCCGTCGAACGGGGCGCGGACTTCGGTGTAAGAGAGGTTCAGGTTCGCGGTTTCCAGCTGCGCTTTGGCCTGTTCGACCTGACGCTCGCGGGCTTCGACGTTGGTCTCCTGCTGGCGGATTTGCAGCTGTACCTGCTCCGCCACTTCCAGCTGCGCCTGTGCGCTGGCAAGGCCAGCCTGAGCGCTGCGCAGCTGAGCGTTCGCAGAATCAATACTTTGCTGGGTGGTCGCGCGCGGGTCGACGCCGCGCTGGCGCCGGTACTCCGCCTGCGCGTTCGCCAGATCGGCCTGCGCTTTCAGCACCTGCGCTTTGGCTTCGTCACGCTGGGCGGGATACTGCACTTTTGAGAGCGCCAGCTGCGCCTGAGCCTGATGCAGCTGCGCGATAGCCAGCCCAAGCTGAGCCTGAGCCTGATCGCGCTGGGCGGTGGTATCGCGAGGATCGATCACCACCAGCACGTCCCCTTTCTTCACGCGCTGGTTATCCCGCACGCGAAGCTCGGTAACGTAGCCCGCCGTTTTGGGGGCAATGGTCACCACGTCGCCGTCGGTAAAGGCGTCGTCGGTGGTTTCTTCGTTGCGGGTTAAAAACCACCAGACCAGCGCCACGATCACCATCACGATGACCACGATGCCGAGGATAATTAACGGTTTTTTGCCCGGGCGCTTGCGCTCGTTATTGTTTTTATCCTGCTCGTCAGCAGGTGGATTTTGTTCTTCTGCCATAGTTCAGCAACGGTCCTGTCAGTGAGCGGCATCACACTATGCCGTTCACTAAAGCTAGGACGTTGCTATACATTTGCCAGGAAAAACTGACAAATTGCGCACTATATGAGAAGGAATAGTCCGAAACCGATCGCCGCTGACCAGAGCAGCATCGGGATTGACCATAGATGGAAGCGCCACCAGAGACGGCGATCGTTGGCCATGCGCAGGGCGATAAGGTTTGCCAGCGAGCCGGGCAGCAGCCCAAAGCCACCAACGTTGACCGCCCACGCCAGCAGCACCGTAGGGGGAACATAGTTAAGCAGTAAAATGGTGGACGGCACGTTACTGATAACCTGCGAAAGACCAATCGCCGTCAGCCATAATCCCGGCTGCGACAGGCCGCTAACGCTCTGGAGAACGTTCTGCAATGCCGGGAGCTGAACCAGCAGATGCACGTCAATAAACATCGCCATAAACACCAGCAGCAGCGTCCAGTCGACGCTCGCCAGCACCCGCCGGGCGAGGAACAGGAAACCGCACGCCACCAGCAGCGCGCCCGCCAGCGCCTGGTTTAGCTCCAGCGCGGTGAGGAAAACGATATACAGCCCCAGGCAGCTCCAGACGAGACGCGGCTGCCACTGGGGGCCGGTTGAACCGCTGTGGTACTGCAACGTTTTATTCGGGAAAGCAAACCAGCAGACCACCAGCAGCGTCGCCACGATCGCCAGCGCCAGCGGCGCCATCTGCCCGGTAAACGCGGTAAACGACAGGCCCGAGCGACCCCACAGCAGAATATTCTGCGGGTTACCGATTGGCGTAAGCAGCGAACCCGCATTGACGGCCAGCGCTTCAAAAATAATCAGGCGGGTAACCGGTATTTCGCACAGCTTACGCAGCGTAAGCGTCAGCGGCACCACAATGAACAGCGCCACGTCGTTAGTGAGAAAGGTCGACAGCAGCGCCGCCGAAAAGACCATGAACAGGGCCAGCTTGCGCTCGGTGGCAAAGCGGCGCACCATTTTGCGCCCCAGCACGTCAAAATAGCCGCTCAGCTCAACGCCTTTGGTGAGCATCATCAAACCGCTCAGGGTAATAATGGTGCGCCAGTCTATTGCCGCGGGCCAGGCCTGCGGCCTGAAGGGCACAAAGACGCTGAGCCCAACGCCAATGATGAGTAAAAGATGGAAAAAGCGATCGCGTTTCAGGGCCTGCAAACCGGGAATGTTCATTCAGCGGAGGGACCGTATTTGAGCGTAAATTCACGGAACTTCACCAGCGTCTCTTCGCTGACGTGGTGCTCCATCCCTTCGGCGTCCCGACGGGCAATGTCCGGGCTGACGCCCAGCACCAGTAAAAAGTTCTCGACGATCTGATGGCGCTCGCGGCTCTCCTGCGCCAGCTTTTCGCCTTCAGCGGTAAGAAACACCCCGCGCCAGGGGATCATTTCGATCAGCCCTACCGACGCCAGACGTTTTAACATTTTGGCCACCGTTGGCTGAGATACCCCCAGCCGTGCGGCCATATCGACCTGACGCGCTTCGCCCACTTCACGGATCAGGTCGGAGATCAGCTCAACATAATCATCAATCAGTTCCCGGCGGTGCGCCTCACGCACCTGACGGAAGCCTTCCACATGCTCTTCAACGTTCACCAGTTGCGTCGTTTTTTTTGTTGTTGGCTTACCTGCGCGACGGTTCATTGTGCTTCCTCAATGGGGTTGACGCTTCCAGCGCCCTGTAACGGAGCGCACATTGTAAACCATAGCTCTACAAGCACAAAAAATTAACGAATTAGCCATAGCTATAGAATATAGCCTGTGCTATATCTGTATGTAATGCAGTCACCCTTCACGGATCGAAGGGATCATGAATCAGGAGGTCTTATGAATGAATTCAAGAGGTGTATGAACGTGTTTACCCACTCTCCTTTTAAAGTGCGCCTGATGCTGGTGAACATGCTGTGCGATATGTTTACCACCAAACCGCAGCAGGACGACAAATCTTCCCACTAAGCGGCGTCGCGGTACGCCGCTTCATTTTCCCGTCACTTTTCCCCGGCACACTGTCCTTTTCCCGATTATTTTTGCGGATTTGCAGCCCCCTTCGCAAAACATCTGTTTAGCAACTGTTGACCTTACTTCACGCTCGCACTATCTTCTTGCAGCCCTGCATCCTTTGCGGCTCGCTGAAGCGGACCCCTCATTCCCTTTTCACGCACAGTCAGGCAGGCTTTGACCCTTGGCGCCAGGGTGAGCACATGGCGTTTTCGTGATAGCGATCTATGAACGTAACCCTGATTGATACACTTGTTACCCGCAGCCGGGCCTTAAGCCCGTGGACGGGATTCTATTTTTTGCAATCGCTGCTGATTAACTTTGCCCTTGGCTACCCGTTCAGCCTGCTTTATGCCGTCGGATTCACCTGCATCCTTCACCTGCTGTGGCAAAGCGCACCGCGCGTGCAAAAAGTGCTTATCGGGATCTGTTCTCTGGTTGCTGCCGCCTATTTCCCGTTTGGCCAGGCCTATGGCGCGCCGAACTTTAATACCCTGCTGGCTTTACACTCCACCAATATGGAAGAGTCCACGGAGATCCTGACGATCTTCCCGTGGTACAACTACGTGGTTGGCCTTTTCATTTTTGCCCTGGGCGTGATGGCGGTTCGTCGTAAGCCCGTTGAGAAAAAGCGGTGGGGTAAAATTGAAAGCCTGTGCCTGGCCTTTAGCGTGGTGACGTTTTTTGTCGCGCCGGTACAAAACCTGGCCTGGGGCGGCGTATTTAAGCTGAAAGATACCGGTTATCCGGTGTTTCGCTTCGTTAAAGACGTGGTGGAGAATAACAAGGAAGTGCTCGACGAGCAGGCGCGTATGGCCGAGCTTTCCACAATGAAAGACACCTGGAACGTGCTGGCGGTAAAACCGAAGTATCACACCTACGTGGTGGTGATCGGTGAAAGCGCGCGTCGCGATGCGCTCGGCGCGTTTGGCGGTCACTGGGATAACACGCCGTTTGCGAGCGCCGTCAACGGTACGCTGTTTACCGACTACGTGGCGGCCAGCGGCTCAACGCAAAAATCTCTCGGTCTGACGCTCAACCGCGTCGTGGATGGAAAACCGCAGTTTCAGGATAATTTTGTCACCCTGGCCAACCGGGCCGGTTTTCAGACGTGGTGGTTCTCCAACCAGGGGCAGATTGGCGAATATGATACCGCCATTGCCAGCATCGCGAAGCGTGCCGACGAGGTACAGTTCCTGAAAAGCGGTGACTTTGAAGCGGACAAAAATACGCAAGATGAAGCGCTGTTGAAAATGACCGCGCAGGTTTTTGCCACCCAGCGCACCCAGCCGCAGCTGATTGTTCTGCACCTGATGGGTTCCCATCCGCAGGCCTGCGACCGCACGAAGGGAAAATACGCTGATTTCGTGCAGTCGAAAGAGACCTCCTGCTACCTCTACACCATGACGCAAACCGACGATCTGCTCAGCAAGCTGTATGCACAGCTGCGCAACAGCGGCGACAGCTTCTCGATGGTCTATTTCTCTGACCACGGTCTGGCGTTTAAGGAGCGCGGAAAAGAGGTGCAGTATCTGGCCCACGATGACAAATTCCAGCAGAACTTCCAGGTACCGTTTATGGTGCTGTCGAGTGATGACAAAACGCATCGCATCATCAAAGCGCGTCGTTCCGCGAACGATTTCCTGAAATTCTTCTCCCAGTGGACGGGGATTAAGGCGAAAGAGATAAAAAATGATTACCCGTTTATCTCCGGGAAGAAGGGCCCGCCAGTGTACATTACCAACTTTAAGTTACAGAAAGTTGACTATAACCATCTGGGAACGGATATTTTCGATATTAAGAGTAAGTGATCTCTGCCGTCTCGTGCGGACTGATGCCTTTACGCTGGCCTCTCCCACCGGAAGAGGCACAAACACTAAAAACGGCAACCTCTGGTTGCCGTTTTGCTTTATCTTCCATAAAAAAAATCCGCCTCAAAGGGCGGATTTTTTACTGGCTCACCGAAGTGATTAGAAGCGGTAACCTACGCCCGCAATCCAGGTGCCAACGTCAACGTTGCGGATACGGCTCTGCTCATAGGAGAAGTCCAGAGCAACGTTTTCGATTGGGTTGAACTGCATACCTGCGCCATAGGAGAAACCGTAGTCGCTGTTGCTAGCAGTACGGTTCAGACCCTGGTTTTCGGTCTGCTGGAATTTACCGTAGCCAACACCTACAACACCGTAGATGCTTGCCCAGTCATTCAGACGGTAAGCAGGACCCGCGGTAATGCCGTAGTACTGACCTTTATTGTAAGAGCCATTTTCAGTACGATCTTTCTCGGTGTAAGTGAAAGAACCGATCACACCCAGCGGGTTGTTGTCTTGCTCGTAACGGTACTTCAGGTTGAAACCGTTGGTTTTGTTCATCACGCCCTGCATATCGCTCTGAGCGTAACCACCAGTTACAGTAGAAGTTGCCGCTACAGCGGTACCTGCGGAAACAGCCAGAACAGCTGCCAGTGCTGAAAGACATGCAATTTTTTTCATAACCACCTCAAATGTGCTTCAAGTAAGTCCGTAAGTTTTAAATATATCAAAAAAATCTGTGAAACTCTTTGTCATTCACGATGTCTAATGCGACCTTTCCTGTAACAGAACATTTCCAGCACCAGCTATCTTGTTCAAATAACTCCAGATTTTCACCTTCAAACGCTAATAGTGCGCGTCATCGCCAGAAAGTTCATCCAGATTATTCCTAATCTTTAAGGCGATAAAAGCATCAACCTTTCCTCATTTTACGGATTTTCCCTGGATTTTTTTCAACAGTAGCTCAACCGTCGCAGCTTATTTCCATTACACTGCCACTTTTACCTCTTTTGACAAAAATTGACAGGAGAAAGGATGCCTGGTTTACCCCGTAAATCGTCGGTCTGGATGCCGGTAGTCGTTATACTTATCGCGATGATGTCCATTCAAAGCGGCGCGTCGCTGGCAAAATCGCTCTTTCCGCTGGTTGGTGCGCCGGGCGTTACGGCGCTGCGTATCGCGTTAGGCACCCTTATCCTCGTGGTGATCTTTAAGCCCTGGCGGCTACGTTTTAAAAAGGAGCAGCGACTTCCCCTGCTCTTCTATGGGCTGGCGCTGGGAGGGATGAACTACATGTTCTACCTCTCTATTCAGACTATCCCGCTGGGGATCGCGGTTGCGCTTGAATTTACCGGCCCGCTGGCGGTTGCCCTTTTCTCTTCTCGTCGTCCGGTGGACTTTATCTGGGTCATACTGGCCGTGCTGGGGCTCTGGTTCCTGCTGCCGCTCGGTCAAAGCGTTTCACAGATCGATCTGACGGGGGCTGCTCTGGCGCTGGGCGCGGGGGCTTGCTGGGCGGTGTATATTCTCACTGGCCAGCGTGCGGGGGAAGAGCATGGCCCTGCGACGGTCGCCCTGGGCTCGCTGATTGCCGCCATCATCTTTGTCCCGATCGGCATGGCGCAGGCCACGGATTCGATCTGGCAATGGTCCATCCTGCCGGTTGGGCTGGCGGTCGCCATTCTCTCCACGGCGCTTCCCTACTCTCTGGAGATGATCGCCCTGACGCGGCTGCCTACGCGCATTTTTGGTACGCTCATGAGCATGGAGCCCGCGCTGGCCGCTATCTCTGGCATGATTTTCCTCGGCGAAACCCTGACGCTGGTACAGACGCTGGCGCTCTGTTCGATTATCGCGGCGTCAATGGGCTCCACGCTGACCATGCGCCCGGAACCAAAAGTTGAAAAAATTGACCTCAACTAGCCCTTAAATTCTGCATGGCTTACCGGCCATGCAGAATAGAGGTCTCGTCCGCGCTTCAAATAATTTCTTACAAACTTCCTTATATTGCCAAAATATTTCAGCTGCCCGCCTTGTCTGGGAAAGAATTAAGTTTGATCTGCATCAATTTAAATAAAACACATAAAATTCAGCAATTTAAAACTTCAACCAACCTTTCGCTATTAAACCAATAGGCAGAGCCAAACCGCAGGGAAAAAATCCGGTGCTATACTTAACCCCGTAATTACCTGGGACACAAACATCAAGAGGATATGAGATTATGAGTACCGCTAAACTGGTGAAAACGAAAGCGTCTAATCTGCTTTATACCCGTAACGATGTATCGGATAGCGATAAAAAAGCGACCATTGAGTTGCTGAATCGCCAGGTGGTCCAGTTCATCGATCTTTCGCTGATCACCAAGCAGGCCCACTGGAATATGCGCGGTGCAAACTTTATTGCCGTTCATGAAATGCTGGATGGCTTCCGCACAGCACTGGTAACTCACCTGGACACCATGGCCGAACGCGCCGTACAGCTGGGCGGTGTGGCACTGGGTACCACACAGGTGATCAACAGCAAAACGCCACTGAAAAGCTATCCGCTGGATATCCATACCGTTCAGGATCACCTGAAAGAGCTGGCGGACCGTTACGCGATCGTCGCGAACGACGTGCGTAAAGCAATTGGCGAAGCGAAAGACGAAGACACTGCGGATATCTTCACCGCTGCCTCTCGCGACCTGGACCAGTTCCTGTGGTTTATCGAGTCCAACATCGAATAATTCCTGCGAATTGTCTGAATAACCCTCGCCCCCCGGCGGGGGTTTTGCACATTTATGGTGCGCACTTTTGCCCGCAACGGCCGCAAAAGTGAATAAAATGTAATAATCACCTCACACAACCGTTAACAGAAGATTGTTTTTTCGTCAAATTCTGCGCTAAATATCCCCCTGTCAGACGACCTTAACGAAGCGCACCAAAACGGTGCTCTATGATGGTGCAATATGACAGGATTGCCACGCTTTTTGTGCAATGCGTGACATCATCCCCTTTGCAAAACAACAGCTTGTAAAACTGGCATGATTTTTTCATTGTGCCAGAGGTTCTCGCAGGGGATCGCCCCGTGGATATAAAAGGAAATGCTATGAAGTCTGTATTAAAAGTTTCACTGGCTGCACTTACCCTGGCGTTTGCGGTGTCCTCGCAGGCCGCCGACAAACTGGTTGTGGCGACTGACACGGCGTTTGTACCGTTTGAATTCAAACAGGGTGATAAATACGTTGGTTTTGACGTCGATCTGTGGGCCGCTGTCGCAAAAGAACTTAAGCTGGATTACACCCTGAAGCCAATGGACTTCAGCGGTATCATCCCGGCGCTGCAAACCAAAAACGTTGACCTGGCGCTGGCGGGCATCACCATCACCGAAGAACGTAAAAAAGCGATCGACTTCTCTGACGGCTACTACAAAAGCGGCCTGCTGGTGATGGTAAAAGCGGATAACAACGACGTTAAAAGCGTGAAAGATCTCGACGGTAAAGTGGTCGCCGTGAAGAGCGGCACCGGTTCCGTGGATTACGCGAAAGCCAACATCAAAACCAAAGACCTGCGTCAGTTCCCGAACATCGACAACGCGTATATGGAACTGGGCACCAACCGCGCTGACGCGGTGCTGCACGACACGCCTAACATCCTGTACTTCATCAAAACCGCAGGGAACGGCAAGTTCAAAGCGGTAGGCGATTCTCTGGAAGCACAGCAGTACGGTATTGCGTTCCCGAAAGGCAGCGACGACCTGCGTAATAAAGTGAACGGCGCGCTGAAAACCCTGAAAGAGAACGGCACCTATAACGAAATCTACAAAAAATGGTTCGGTACCGAGCCTAAATAACTTCACCTGAACTCAGGTTTGTAACGCCCGGTGGCGCTCACGCGCGCCGGGCCTACGTTTTTCGTTTTTCACCACGGTATACAGGAATACATCATGCAGTTTGACTGGAGCGCCATCTGGCCTGCCATTCCTCTCTTGCTTGAAGGCGCTAAAATGACCCTGTGGATTTCGGTCCTCGGTCTGGTTGGCGGGTTGATTATCGGTCTGGTGGCCGGTTTCGCTCGTACCTACGGCGGCTGGATTGCAAACCACATCGCACTGGTTTTCATCGAAGTGATCCGCGGCACCCCCATTGTGGTGCAGGTCATGTTCATCTACTTCGCCCTGCCGATGGCCTTCACCGACCTGCGCATTGACCCGTTCAGCGCAGCCGTTGTCACCATCATGATCAACTCCGGCGCTTACATTGCGGAAATCACCCGCGGCGCGGTGCTGTCGATTCATAAAGGCTTCAGCGAAGCCGGTCTGGCGTTAGGCCTTTCCCGTCGCGAAACCATCCGTCACGTGATACTGCCGCTGGCGCTGCGCCGCATGCTGCCGCCGCTGGGTAACCAGTGGATCATCAGCATTAAAGACACCTCGCTGTTTATTGTTATCGGCGTGGCCGAGCTGACCCGTCAGGGCCAGGAGATCATCGCGGGTAACTTCCGCGCCCTGGAAATCTGGAGTGCGGTCGCCGTTGTCTACCTGATTATCACGCTTGTCCTGAGCTTTGTTCTGCGTCGTCTTGAAAGAAGGATGAAAATCCTGTGATTGAATTTAAAAACGTTTCCAAGCACTTCGGCCCAACCCAGGTGCTGCACAATATCGATTTGAACATCAGGCAGGGCGAAGTGGTGGTGATCATCGGGCCGTCCGGTTCCGGTAAATCCACCCTGCTGCGCTGCATTAACAAGCTCGAGGAGATCACCAGCGGCGATCTGATCGTCGATGGCCTGAAGGTTAACGATCCGAAAGTGGACGAGCGCCTGATCCGCCAGGAAGCGGGCATGGTGTTCCAGCAGTTTTACCTGTTCCCGCACCTGACGGCGCTGGAAAACGTCATGTTTGGCCCCCTGCGCGTGCGCGGGGCCAGCAAAGCGGCGGCGGAAACGCTGGCCAAAGATCTGCTGGCGAAAGTGGGTCTGGCAGAGCGTGCCCACCACTACCCGTCAGAGCTGTCCGGCGGCCAGCAGCAGCGCGTGGCCATTGCCCGTGCGCTGGCGGTGAAGCCAAAGATGATGCTGTTTGATGAGCCCACGTCCGCGCTCGACCCGGAGCTGCGTCACGAGGTGCTGAAAGTGATGCAGGATCTGGCGGAAGAAGGCATGACGATGGTGATTGTGACCCACGAAATCGGCTTTGCCGAAAAAGTGGCGTCTCGTCTGATCTTCATTGATAAGGGCCGCATCGCGGAGGACGGCAATCCGCAGGCGCTGATTGCGAACCCACCGAGCCAGCGTCTCCAGGAATTCCTGCAACACGTCTCCTGATAGCCACACACTGAGCCGGGCATGCCCGGCTTTTTTACGCCGGATTGTTCCCAAAAACTCCCCTCCGCGTCTCGCCCTCTATACTTATCATTTTGCACGATATTTTTGTCGGAGGACGCCGTGCCGTGGATCCTGTTACTCCTGTTTAGCCTGTTTAGCGCGCCATCGCTCGCTGTAACCATTCCCGGCGTCACCACCGGAGCCACCGCCACCCAGCAAAATGCGGCCCCAGAACCGGACGCTGAAAAGAAAAAAGCCGCCTACAGCGCGCTTGCCGACGTGCTTGAGAACGACACGTCCCGGCAGGAGCTGATCGATCAGTTGAGGAAGGTGGCCGCCACGCCGCCTCAGGATCCGGTTCCGACCATTGCGCCGCCGGAAGCCGAAGAAGAAAAGACGGTGCTGGAAAACGTCACCGACATCAGCCGCCGCTACGGGGAGGCCCTGTCGTCGCGTTTTGCCCAGCTCTATCGCAACCTAATTGGCACCTCGCATAAGCCTTTTAACCCCCACACCTTCTCCGCAGCCGCCACGCAGTTTTCTATTCTGGCGGGTGCGGTATTTATCTTTTACTGGCTGCTGCGCCTGTGCGTCTGGCCGCTCTACCGGAAGATGGGCCAGTGGGGGCGTAAAAAGAATCAGCATAAAAGCAGCTGGCTGCATCTCCCGGCCATGATTACCGGGGCCTTTATCATCGATTTGCTGCTGCTGGCGCTGACGCTGTTTGTCGGTCAGCTGCTGGCCGACCGTCTTAATACCGGAAATAAAACCATCGCCTTCCAGCAGGGGCTGTTCCTGAACGCCTTTGCCCTGATCGAGTTCTTTAAGGCGCTGCTGCGGCTAATATTCTGCCCGAACGTGCCGGACCTTCGCCCCTTCGCCATTCAGGATCGGAGCGCCAAATACTGGGCGGTGCGGCTGAGCGTGCTGAGCGGATTGATCGGCTACGGCCTGCTGGTCGCCGTGCCGATTATCTCCAACCAGGTGAACGTGCAGTTCGGCGCGCTGGCGAACGTGTTGATCATGCTCTGCATTACCGTCTGGGCGCTGTACCTCATCTTCCACAATAAAAAGGCCATCACCGACAGCCTGCTGAACCTGGCCGATCGCTCCCTCTCCTTTTTCAGCCTGTTTATTCGTGCCTTTGCGCTGGTGTGGCACTGGCTAGCCAGCGCCTATTTTATCGTGCTGTGCTTCTTCTCCCTGTTCGATCCGGGCAACAGCCTGAAATTTATGATGGGGGCGACGTTCAAAAGCCTGGCGATTATCGGCATAGCGGCGTTTGTTTCTGGCCTGCTTTCCCGCTGGCTGTCGAAAACCATCACCCTGTCGCCGCAGGTTCAGCGGAATTACCCGGAGCTGCAAAAACGGGTTAATGGCTGGACGTCGGTGTCGCTGAAGGTGGCGCGCATTCTGACCGTCTGCGTGGCCATCATGCTGCTGCTGAACGCGTGGGGCCTGTTTGACTTCTGGAACTGGCTGCATAACGGCGCGGGGGAAAAAACCGTCGATATTCTTATTCGTATCTCGCTGATCCTGTTCTTCTCCGCCGTGGGCTGGACGCTGCTGGCAAGCCTTATTGAGAACAGGCTGGTGTCGGATGTTCACGGCAGGCCGCTGCCGAGCGCCCGCGCCCGCACGCTGCTGACCCTGTGCCGCAACGCGCTGGCGGTGATCATCAGTACCATCACCATCATGATTGTGCTGTCAGAAATCGGGGTCAATATCGCCCCGCTGCTGGCAGGTGCCGGTGCGCTGGGGCTGGCGATCTCCTTCGGTTCACAGACGCTGGTTAAAGATATTATCACCGGCGTTTTCATCCAGTTTGAGAACGGGATGAACACCGGTGATCTGGTGACCATCGGACCGCTCACCGGCACGGTGGAGCGGATGTCCATTCGTTCGGTAGGCGTGCGTCAGGATACCGGGGCGTACCACATTATTCCGTGGTCATCGATCACCACTTTTGCCAACTTTGTGCGCGGCATTGGTTCGGTGGTGGCAAATTACGACGTTGATCGTCACGAAGATGCCGATAAGGCGAAGCAGGCGCTGCGGGATGCGGTAAGCGAGCTGATGGAGATGGAAGATATTCGCGGACTGGTGATTGGCGAGCCGTCGTTCGCGGGCATCGTCGGGCTGACGAACACCGCCTTTACCCTGCGCGTGTCGTTTACCACCCAGCCGCTAAAACAGTGGACGGTGCGCTTTGCCCTCGACAGCATGGTGAAAAAACACTTCGATCTGGCGAACGTGAGAGCGCCGGTGCAGACGTATCAGGTATTGCCGCCGCCCGCTTCGCCGCTCCCTCCGCAGGAGCCGACGCTGTAACCGAGCCGGGTGGCGGCTTCGCCTTACCCGGCCTACGATGGGGTGCTATTTGCGGCGTTTGTTATCGTCCATAAAGGTCCAGGCGATAAAGCGGCTCTGCTTCTGGCCCTGCGCCATCTCTTTTTTGACGACCTTCACCGCACCGACGTCGGTGAGCGCACGGTACAGCGGCGGCAGGTTATCGCCACGGGAGACCAGCGTGGTAAACCATTTCACCTGGCGACCGAAGCCTTTACTCTCGGCAATCATACGCAGAATGAATGCCACTTCCCCGCCCTCGCACCACAGCTCCTGCTGCTGGCCGCCAAAGTTCAGCGCGCCATCTTCAGCCTGACCCAGGTTACGCCGCTTGCGTTCGCTCCCCGCCCGTGCAGAGGCGGCGGAGTCGTGGAACGGCGGGTTGCACAGGGTGGCATCATAATTTTCGTTCTTGTGAATAATGCCGTTGAAAATAGCAGACGCATCCTTCTGACGACGCAGGCGAACGGCTCGGCTTAACCCCGGGTTAGCGTTAATAATGGCCTGCGCGCTGGCGAACGCTTCGTTACCGATCTCGCTGCCGGTAAATCGCCACTGGTACTCATGCGCGCCTATGAGTGGATAAATCAGGTTCGCGCCGGTACCGATATCAAGAACGGTAGCCTGTTTCGGCACTACGCCATCGTGGTCCTCCGCCAGCAGATCGGCAAGGTGGTGGACGTAATCCGCACGCCCCGGCACCGGCGGGCAGAGAAAGCCTTCAGGGATGTCCCAGTGCGTAACGCCATAAAAATGGGCCAGCAGCGCTTTGTTCAGCGTTTTAACCGCCAGCGGATCGGCGAAGTTGACCGACGGTTCACCGGCTGGGGTCTGAACGATAAAATCCTGCAACTCAGGGCAGCTCTGGCACAGGGCTTTCATGTCGTAGCGGCTACGGTGGCGGTTACGCGGGTGCAATCCCGGCTTTTGGGAAGTCATGGCATTCTCCTTTAAACAGCCGCGTAAGATACCCTGTGACGGCGCGAGGGTAAATATCTCTCTGAGTCGCACAAAAAAACAACAAAAATCAGCCACCTGTATGTCTATGATCTGTCAGCAAATTGTCAGTATTTATCGTTCAAAAAACACGCAGATCATCATCAAATTTTTGCGTTAAATCACACTCGTCAGGCTTCTAAACTAAAAAGGAATCACCTGTTGTTTCCCTGAGGATGTGAAGATGAAAACGTATCTGACCTTTATTATTGCGGGTGCGCTGGCAGGCGCATCGTTCTCTGCCTGGTCCGTTCAGCCTTTGACCGACAACACCGACATCGGCCAGCTACGCGCTGCCGGGACTGTCTCCGTCAGCCGGGCAAGCAACCTTGATGACCTTCAGGACAAGCTGGCAGAAAAAGCCCGTCAGGAAGGGGCTAAAGGCTTCGTGGTAAATGCGGCCGGTGGCGATAACCATATGTACGGCACCGCGACTATCTATAAATAACCCACCTCCTTCCGGACTGCATCCGCCCTGCGGATGCAGTTCTCTTTCTCCGCGCCTTGATTGTGCGTTTTTTAACCCCATATTGATAATATGGCTTTAACCACTCAGGGGAACGATATGGCTTCCGGTTGGGCGAATGACGACGCCGTTAACGAACAGATCAACAGTACCATTGAAGATGCGGTCGCGCGTGCTCGCGGCGAAATTCCGCGCGGCGAAAGTTTGACGGAATGCGAAGAGTGCGGGGAACCCATTCCCGAGGCACGGCGTAAAGCCATTCCCGGCGTACGGCTTTGCATCGCCTGCCAGCAGGAGAAAGATTCAAAAAACGCTTCACATTCAGGATATAATCGCAGAGGATCGAAAGACAGCCAGTTACGTTGACTTTCCTTTACCGAAGCTAACCCCACTTGCCGCTTCCTTTACGCTCACGACTTTTAGCGAAGCGCGTAGCAAAACGTGCCCTTGTCATCCGTTCTGTAAAGCGCTTCAGCAAGAAGTGTAAATCGTGTGTCTGAATTTATTAATAATCAATAAGTTATTTGTCATTCAAATTTTTTGAGCAACCACGTCAATTCTCTTCGATTTTATCTCTCGCAAAAAAGCGTGATACTTATCACATCGACGGAACATCGTCCCCTTAACAGAATAACCTGCGAGAATTTAGCCATGAAAACGATCAAATATGCTGTTGCTGCTGTTGCCCTGTCCGCCCTCTCTTTCGGCGCTTTCGCTGTAGAGCCTGTATCTTCTGCTCAGGCACAGAATCTGAATAAAATCGGTGTAGTGAGTGCAGAAGGCGCAACTACGCTGGACGGTCTGGAAGCAAAACTGGCTGAGAAAGCAGCGGCTGCCGGCGCAAGTGGATACACCATTACCTCCGCTAACGGTAATAACAAACTGAGCGGTACTGCGGTTATCTACAAATAATCGAACGAATTTTGCTCCACCCTCACCCTCCCTCTGGTGAGATGCTCCAACCCTCATTGACCCTGTTGTTGTTACCCTTTGTTTGCCCGTCCGCCACTGGACGGGCTTTTTTTTTATTTAAAACGACTGCGCCACCCGCTGCATCCCGGCCTCCACCGTTTCCACTTCTCCCGTAGCCAGCAGGCAGCAGGCCATTTGCAGCCGGATCGACTGCGGAACCGGCACCTTTCCGGCCAGACACTGCACGATCCAGTGCGCGGTAACCTGCGGATCCTTCGATTCAGGCAGAATGACATCGCTGCTATCTTCCCCTCGTTCAAGCACAACGCGGGTCCCGGCAGGCTCAATGAGCATCATCTGCGGACAACGCTGGGGATTGGCGTAAACCTCACCTTCTGTTCCATGCATCAGCAGCGCGCGCCCACCGATTTCGGCAAAGAATTGCCCGACGCGCGTCACGTACTCCGGATGGGAGACGCTGGAAAGACGCAGCGCGGCGTCTTCGGCAAACGGCGTCACCAGCTTTGCCAGCGTGTGAGCGCTGTTACGTACGCCCATGCGCCAGCGCATGTCCAGCTGCTTTTCCAGCGGCGGGCAGAGCGCACTCACGGGGATATAGACCGGCTGGTTCCCTTCCAGCTTTGCCTGCGCCTGACCGGCATGGAAGGTCGGTTCGATACCTAACAGCTCAAGGATGGTTTCTGTCAGCACGCGCGTCGGATCTTCGCTCACGCCATGGACCACCACCGGGAAACCGAGCTTCTGCAACAGAATAGCCAGCAGCGGCGTGAGGTTTGCCTGTTTACGCGCGCCGTTATAGGTCGGGATCACAATCGGCATCGGCTTAGTGACGGGCGGGGTTAAGCGCATTGTCTGCGACTGCATAGCCTCATAAAAGCCGCGCATCTCCGCTTCACCTTCCCCTTTAATACGCAGCGCAATCAGTATGCCGCCCATTTCCAGTTCCGGCACGTCGCCATTCAGCATGTGCGTGTATAACGCACGGGCTGTTTCCTGGTCCAGATCGCGAGCGTGGTTTTTTCCACGCCCTACCTCTTTGATAATTTTGCGGTAATCCACGACATTTCTCCTGACTGCATCATCTTGTTAACAATATAGCCCTGATGACTGGCTGGCCGTTAGTTTTTTATCAGTCAAGGCAACCTTCTGTTTTGATTATAAAAAATAAACACAACCTTTTTTTCAATTATTTGTGATTTCTTTGGCTAATTCATAACCATACATTTTTTGATTAAATAACCCACGGAAAGTCATTAAGGGTCAACGGTGAAACGTCCAGGCAACGTTCTCGCCAGAAACATATCAGGATTTGCTATGAACAAGGTTGCTTTAGGTTTAATCATCGCCGCAGCGGTGGGATGTTCTGCATCCACGTTTGCGGCAACAAACGGTGAAGGGCAAATAAACTTCACCGGTGAAATTATCGATTCTGCTTGTCAGGTCGTTAATGGATTAAGTAATCCACTAAATGTGCAGTTGGGTAAAGTGTCTAAAACGGTATTTACCGGTGCAGGCTCTACCAGCACCTTAACGCGGTTTGATATTAAGTTAACGAATTGCCCTGACACGGTCACCTCCGCTGCGATTAATTTCGGCGGTAAGCCGGATGCGAATAACAATTCAACGCTTGCCTTAACGCCAGATACCGATGCGGCGACGGGCGTGGCGATTCAGCTGGTGGATGCGTCAGAGCAGCCGGTCAGCCTGTATACGCCGTCGCAGCAATATCAATTAACCTCCGGTACGGCGGTTAACGATCTGGAGTTCGGCGCGCGTTATATTCAAACCGGCGCGGCAATTACCGCAGGCCCCGCTAACTCTGTATCGACCTTCACCGTTATTTATAACTGATCTTATCAATCCGGAGAGAGTAATGCTTTTGCGAGCATGACTCTCTCCTCTATTAATTGAGAAATCTTTATGCGCCACGGTTATTTACTGAGCACGCTTTTACTGGTAGCCGCCACTGCACATGCAGGCGTCATTATTAATGGCACCCGGCTGGTCTATCAGGGAGATAAGAAGGAATCTTCTCTTGGTCTTTCAAATCCAGATGCGACGGATTATCTGGTGCAGTCCTGGGTCGATTCCGGCGGTAAAAACCAGGCCAAAGCCCCGTTCCTGATCACCCCGCCGCTTTTCCGTCTGGATGCAAAAGAAGATAACGTTCTGCGCGTGGTGCGTACGGGCGGAAATTTACCGGAAGACAGGGAATCCCTGTACTGGTTGAACATTAAAGCGATCCCTTCCTCAAAGCACGTTGAAGGCGTGAATACGCTGCAAATTGCAATCAACACCCGCATTAAATTGCTGTATCGCCCGTCTGCGGTAAAAGGCCGACCGGAAGAGGTGGCGGATAAACTTGAATGGCATCGCGAAGGCAACGACCTGGTGGTGAATAACCCCACGCCTTTCTATATGAATTTCCAGACCGTCACGCTGAACGGTCAGAAAGTCACGAAAGCGACCTGGGCCGTTCCGAAAACGGAAACGCATTTTGCCTTACCGGGTAATGTCGGGGGCGCGAACGTAACGTATTCCATTATTACTGATTACGGCAGCATCAGCCATACGTTCTCTAAATCCGTTCATTAATACTTCCCCGGTAATAAAATAATCATGTACAGCGATAAAAAGCCGTTCACCTGCCGAATTTCATCATTGCTGGTAATTCTTTGTGGCCTGGCAATGGCGATCTTTGCCCAGCAGGTTATGGCTGATGATTATTTTAACCCTGCCCTGCTGGATATTGATAATCCCCAGCAGGGTAAAACCGATCTGTCCTTCTATGAAAAAGGGCCAGGTCAGGCGCCGGGTAAATATCAGGTCGCCGTATTTATCAATAATAATAAAATTGATACCCGCAACGTGACCTTTACGCTCGAGAAAGGTCCGCAGGGCAACGGCACCCTGCAACCTTGTTTTAGCCTGGACGATTTAAAAAGCCTCGGCATCAAGACCAAAAAATTTCCGCAGCTGATGGCCAAAGGCCAGTGTGCCGATTTACATGTCATTCCTGCCGCATCCGCCACCTTTCGCGTTCGTAACCAACAGCTATTGCTGAGTATTCCCCAGACGGCGCTGGGCCAGGTGCCTCGCGGTTACATTGACCCGAAAGCGTTTGACGAAGGCATCACTGCGGGCCTGCTTAACTACAGCGCAAATGCCAGCCACAGCCGTGCACGCCAGCACGGTGAGCAGGATAACAGCAGCCAGTACGTGAACCTGCGCCCGGGCCTGAACGTTGGCGCATGGCGCATTCGCAACTATTCCACCTGGAATCGCAGCATCACGGGCCATGAGGAGGAGCAGAAATTCACCTCCGTTTATACCTATGCGCAACGCGATATTGTGGCCATGAAAAGCGACGTCACCGTCGGCCAGAGCTCATCGCCTGCCGACGTATTTGATAGCGTCCCCTACACCGGCGTGGAGCTGAAATCCGACAACGACATGCTGCCGGACAGCGAGAAAGGCTATGCGCCCATTATTCGCGGCACCGCCCACAGCAACGCGCTGGTGGTGGTTCGCCAGAACGGCTACGTCATTTATCAAAATACGGTCGCGCCGGGCGCGTTCGAAATTAACGATCTTTACCCCACCGGAAGCAGCGGCGATCTCCAGGTGACCGTGAAAGAGACCGACGGCAGCGAAAGCCATTTCGTGGTGCCGTTTGCCTCCGTACCGGTATTGCAGCGTGAAAAAAACCTGCGCTACAGCGTCACCGCCGGGCGTTATCGTTCCTATGACCACGATGTCGAAAAGACCCCGTTTGCCCAGGGGAGTGCTATCTACGGTTTACCCTACGGCATCACCGCCTACGGTGGCGTTCAGCAGAGCAGCCATTATCAGTCTGAGGCGATGGGCATTGGGAAAAACATGGGCGATTTAGGCGCCTTCTCCATTGACGTCACCCGCGCCAAAGCCCTGCTGAAAAAACAGCAGGCCAGCAAAGGCCAGTCGTGGCGCGTGCGCTACAGCAAAGATATCGCCCAGTCAGGCACTAACTTCTCACTGGCCGGCTACCGCTATAACAGCAAAGGATTTTACACCCTGGAAGATACCATGGAGTCGTATACCCGTTCTGACGACTGGTCTGCACCGCAGCAGCGCCGCGCCCGTACCGAAGCCACCGTCGACCAGACGCTGCCGGAAGGCTGGGGTTCCGTAACCCTGAGCCTGGTGAAAGAGACCTACTGGACCCAGAGCCAGGACATGACCTCCGTGAGCGTCAGCTACAACAACAGCTGGCACGGCGTGAGCTACAGCCTCAGCTACAGCATGAACAAAAACACCAACGACAGTGACGAAGACGGCAATGAGGTGGCGAACGATAACCAGTTCGCGCTAAGCATCTCGGTTCCGCTCGACCGCTGGATGCATAACACCTGGGCCACCTACAACCTGAACAATACCAAAGAGGGCACCACGCAGAACATCGGTCTGAACGGTACGGCCCTGAAAGAGGACAACCTGAACTGGAATATTCAGGAGGGGCTGAGCAGTACCGGCAGCGGCAACTCCACCAGCCTCAACGCCGATTATAAAGCAACTTACGGCGAACTGAGCGGCGGCGTCAGTCAGGATAAATATCAGCAGAGCGTGAACATCGGACTACAGGGCGGCATGGTGGCCCATGCTAACGGGATAACCCTGAGCCAGCCGCTCGGTGAAACTATCGCGCTGGTGAAGGCCCCGGGCACGCACGGGACGCACATCACTAACCAGACCGGGGTTGAAACCGACTTCCGCGGCTACACCGTCGTCCCGTTTGTGACCGCGTATCGCCACAACACCATTGCGCTGGATACCGAAACGCTGCCGGACAATGCCGACGTCACCCACGCCGCGCAGGTCGTCACCCCAACTCGCGGGGCCGTGGTGCGCGCCAGCTTTAACACCCGCGTGGGCAACCGCGTGCTGATGACGCTGACGCACAACGGCAAACCGCTGCCGTTCGGCGCGACGGTCACCACCGAGGATAAGGACAGCGAGTTTATTGTGGGTAATGACGGCCAGACCTATCTCTCGGGTCTGCCGCAGCAGGGGCATCTCGCCGTTTCCTGGGGACAGGACGCGAGCGAGCACTGCATCGCTGACTATGCGCTAACGGATGAGAAAGAGAAAACCAGCATCATTAACGCTGCCGCGCAGTGTCATTGATTCACCCTTCAGGCTAACGACTATGCAAATGATAAAACAGTGCTTTTTCTTACTGATTCTGGGCACCGCGGCGTTATTTATGCCGCATGCGAAGGCTGGCTGCACTACGCCCGATATGCCGAAAATGATCAACGTTGCCACCATTTCGGTCCCGACGACGCTGGCAGTAGGCGCTACCATTCCCGGGACGGAGCAGACTGTACACGTCGCGGGTAACTGCAACTCTCCTTACGAGAGCGGGCTGGAAATCATCTCCTGCTATTACGGAAGTGGTTCGGAGCTCCCCGGGTTGACCGGCGTTTATGACACAGGCGTGCCTGGAGTCGGCATTGCCTTAAAGAACGACCAGGGCCAGCGCATTTCAGGTGGGGGAAAAGTCGCCTGCGATTCCCGCAGTACGCCCATCGGCTATGTCTCGACCGATGGATACCTGTCGTTTGATTTTAACGTCACGCTTGAGCTGGTTAAAACCAGTGATGTGGTACAGTCCGGCACGCTGCTTCAGGCGCAAACAGAGTTCGGTATTGGCGTATATGGCTACGACGGCATTGGTTCACCCAATGTTATCGCCTACGCAGGAAACGTTAACTTCCAGAACGTCACCTGCTCCGTCTCCCCAAAAAACCTGACCATTAATCTGGGCAACTTCCCGGTCAGCGATTTTGTCAGCGTGGGGATGCTATCCAGCCCGGCGCAAAACTTTGACGTGACGGTGAACTGCAACAGCAACGTGCAGCCTGAAGTGAAGATCACCAGTTCAAATGGTTATGAACCGGGGTCAGATGGGGTGATCAAACTCACCCGGCAGCCCGGCATGGCAACTGGCGTCGGGGTCAGAATGCTGTTTGACAACCATCCTGCCACCTTTGATACCTACGTGAACACCCAAAGCCAGGCCATCGCCAACCAGACGCTGGCGATCCCGTTCGAGGTTCGCTACGAACAAACCAGTGATGTCGTGACGCCAGGCCCCGCCAATACCGTCGCCACCGTTACCCTCGCTTATAAGTGACGCTCATGAAAAAGACAGCTCTGATGCTGGCGCTGGGCCTGATAGCCCAGGCCCACGCCGATGATATTCAGATCCAGATGACGGGGAATATTTACGCCAACACCTGCGTCATTGACAGCGCCAGCCGCAACCTGACGGTGGATTTAGGTCAGGCGGTATCAGGTAATTTTAAAGATGTAGGGGATACCGGCGAGTGGAAAGATTTTTCGCTCTCGGTGTCGCACTGTCCCGCCACGCTGGCGCTTGCCACGGCCTATTTCTACGGCCAGGCAGACAGCGTGCACCCGACCAAATTCGCCAACACCGGCAGCGCGAAGGGGCTGGCGCTGGAGCTGGCCGACCGACAGGACAAGATCCTGATCGCCCCGCAGGCGGCGTTTAACGTGCCGATTAACCCGGCTGACCACACGGCCACGTTTCCGCTCTCCGCCCGCTACTACGCCACGTCTATGCCCGTCTCCGCAGGCACGTTCAGCAGCGTGATTCAGGTGACCTTTACTTACCAGTAGGACCGCGCCCCTTAGCACGGATGCTTTTCCTGCGCCCGGCGGCCAGTTTTGCCGGGCGTTTTTTTACTTCAGGCACCTCCGGCTGCTCAATCGGAAAGATCGGCAGCGCGTTCAGTAGCCGCTGACCGTAATTTTTGGTGAGCAAACGCTTGTCGTAAATCACTACCTCACCCCAACAGCCGTGGCTACGAATCAGACGCCCCACCTGCTGAATCAGGTTAAACGACGCTGCGGGCAAACTCTGCACCTCAAACGGATAGCGGTTGAGGCTTTTCAGCCACTCGCCCTCTGTGATCACCACCGGGCTGTCGATAGGCGGGAAGGCGATCTTATGGATATGCACCTGCGTCAGGTAATCCCCCTTCAAATCCAGCCCTTCGGCAAAGGACTGTAGCCCCACCAGCACGCTGCGCTCGCCGTTATCAATACGTTTGCGGTGCGTTTCCACCAGCCGGTAACGGGGCTGGTCGCCCTGCACCAGCAGGAGTAAACGCAGGTCAGTGACGTGCTCCAGGAAGCGCTGCATCGCCCGCCCGCTGGCAAACAGCACCAGCATGCCAGGGTATTTTTTACTTTCGACCTGCTCGCGGAAGTAAGCCGCCATCTCCGCAATGTGCTGCTCTTCGTTGTCGATAAGCGGCTCGTATTTCATGCGTGGAATGACCAGCTTGCCCTGCTCGCAGTGGTTGAACGGCGAGTCCAGCGCCACAAAACGATCGCCCGCTTTCTCCTTCAGGCCGCTCATCTCCTGCAACCGTGAAAAGCTGTTCAGAGAGCGCAGCGTCGCAGAGGTGACGACCACATGCGGCACGCTGCGCCAGATCAGCTTTTCCAGCTGATCGGCCACGCGGATGCCCACGCAGTGGAAAAAGAGGTGCACCTGCCCGTCGCGCACTTCGCGGGTGGCCCATTTGGTGACCGGCGCGCCCGACGCCTGCGCCATCGAGGCCAGCCGCCAGAGCTTGCTCTGCGCCTCAAACATCCCCAGCGCGCGGTTCATTTGCAGCAGGATGCGGTGCAGCCGCACCACGTCGTGCGAGCCAGTTTTCTCGCTGAGGTCGTTCAGGAACATCTCCGCCAGCCCACGCAGCTTTTCGAGATGCTTCGCCAGCTGCTGGCAGATCTCCATCACCTCTTCCGGCAACTCGCCCATCGCGAAGCGGTGTTCTGCCTCCTGGGCTGCCGGAAGATAAAGATTGAGGATGTTGTTCAGAGACGAGATAAGGCTGTAAACCTCTTCGCAGTGGTCGCTCAGACGCTCGGGTACCGCCAGCGGCGGCGTGGTTTTCGGGCGGAACTGCTCCATGCAGGTCGCCACCAGTTTGCAGAACAGATCCAGCTGAAGTCGGAACCACGGAGCGGTGATTTCCGCGCTCATCTCCAGCGCGTCGCGCGCCACGTCGGGCAGATGATGGCCTTCGTCAAGCACCAGCAGCAGGTTTTTCGGCTCCGGCAGCACCGCTTCGCTCTCCAGCGCGGCCATCACCAGCGCGTGGTTGGCGACAACCACCTCCGCCTCCTGGATCTCGCGTCGGGCGACGAAGAACGGACACTCGCGGTAGTAGTGACAGTTGCGGTTCAGGCAGCTGGCTTTATCGGTACTGAGCCTGCGCCACAGGTCGTCGCTAATTGCCAGGCTGGTGTGATCCCGCAGGCCGTCCCACTTATAGCCGTCGAGCTCGGCTTTCAGCTTTGCGCACTGCTCCTGCTCGGCCTTGTTGTTTGGCGTCAGCTCGTCATCAAGAAAGGCGAGCAGATCCTGCTGCGAGGGCTCGCTGCTGGCCAGCGCCGCCAGGTTACGCGGGCAGACGTAGCGCCCGCGCCCAAAGGCGGCGGTGAAGCGGAGATCGGGGATAATTTTGCGCAGCAGCGGCAAATCTTTGCTGAAGATCTGATCCTGCAAGGCCACGTTCGCAGTGCTGACCACCAGCGTTTTGTCCTCTTCCCGCGCGATGGCGATGCCGGGAATGAGATACGACAGGGTTTTCCCGACGCCGGTCGGGGCTTCAATCGCCAGATGTCGCCCGTCGTCCCCGGCGAGCGTTTTTGCCACGTCGGCAATCATCTGCCGCTGCGGCGCTCGGGGGATAAAATCGGGGATCTGCTGCTGAAGCGCCTTATACCAGGCGCCTATTTGCGCTTTCAGCGCCGCGGTTAAAGCCATTGGAAAACCTGAAATACTGTATAAACAGCCACTATTGTGGCACTTTCTCTTCGCCGTCGCAAAAAGAAAAGCCCGGCTTTACGGCCGGGCTTCCAGATTACTGCGGGTTAGCAGGCTTGCGCGGGCGGCGTCGGCGCTGCCCCTCGCCTGCCGGTTTGCCTTCACCGCTGCGCCACGGGTTTTCACCGGCCGGCTTGCCGTCGTTATTACGACGCGGCGGCTTGCCCGCGGATTTTGGCGCACCGCCTTCGGAACGACGCGGCTGCTGGCCACGACCGCCGCCGCCCTGACCGCGACCGCCGCCCTGACGACCGTTCTGAATCGGCTCGGCTTTGATGGACGGGTCCACTTCATAGCCCGGGGTTTCGATGCGCGGGATCTCTTTCTTCAGCAGGCGTTCGATGTCGCGCAGCAGCTTGTGCTCGTCCACGCAGACCAGAGAGAGCGCCTCACCTGTTGCTGCCGCACGGCCGGTACGACCGATACGGTGAACGTAATCTTCCGGGACGTTTGGCAGCTCGTAGTTCACCACGTGCGGCAGCTCTTCAATATCGAGGCCACGGGCAGCGATGTCGGTCGCCACCAGCACGCGGATGTCGCCGGACTTGAAGTCCGCCAGCGCGCGGGTACGCGCGCCCTGGCTCTTGTTACCGTGGATCGCCGCGCTGCGGATGCCGTCTTTATTCAGCTGTTCCGCCAGGTGGTTGGCGCCGTGCTTGGTGCGGGTAAAGACCAGCACCTGCTGCCAGTTGCCCTGACCAATCATCTGGGAGAGCAGCTCCCGCTTGCGCTTCTTATCAACGAAGTGCACGTGCTGCGTCACCTGTTCGGAGGCGGTGTTGCGGCGCGCCACTTCCACTTCCAGCGGGTTATGCAGCAGCTTTTCCGCCAGCGCCTTGATCTCGTCGGAGAAGGTCGCGGAGAAAAGCAGGTTCTGACGACGCGCCGGCAGCTTGGCCAGCACGCGGCGAATGTCGTGAATAAAGCCCATATCCAGCATGCGGTCGGCTTCGTCCAGCACCAGAATTTCAATGCTGTCGAGCTTCACCGCGTTCTGGTGCTCCAGATCCAGCAGACGACCCGGCGTTGCCACCAGTACGTCCACGCCGCCGCGCAGCTTCATCATCTGTGGGTTAATGCTCACCCCGCCGAACACCACCAGCGAGCGAATATTGAGGTAGCGGCTGTACTCACGCACGTTCTCGCCAATCTGGGCTGCCAGCTCGCGGGTTGGGGTGAGGATCAGCGCGCGCACCGGACGACGGCCTTTGGCGTGCGGCTGGTTTTTTACCAGCAGCTCTAACAGCGGCAGGGTAAAGCCCGCGGTTTTACCGGTGCCGGTCTGGGCGCTGGCCATCAGGTCACGGCCCTGAAGCACGGCCGGAATAGCCTGCTGCTGGATAGGGGTTGGCTCAACGTAGCCCTGCTCTGCGATCGCGCGCAGAATTTCCGGGTTCAGGCCAAGGGAATCAAAAGACATAAAAACTCCGAACCGCCCCGACCATCACAGGTGTAGTTTTCAGGGAGATATCACGAATAGAAGGACAAAAACCACAATGTCGCGAAGGTGCGGAGTGTAGCAGCTTTTGTGACGTGGCGCATAAAATATCCCTGTCGTATCCCTCGACGATTTAGCGATTCAGGTATAATTTTAATCAATCGATTGATTAATTTTTAATGCCGACATGAATACGACACCGACGACAACCAAAGGTGAACAGGCCAAAAGCCAGCTTATCGCCGCCGCGCTGGCGCAGTTTGGCGAGTATGGCCTGCATGCCACCACGCGGGATATCGCCGCCCAGGCCGGGCAGAATATTGCGGCCATTACCTACTATTTTGGTTCAAAAGAGGATTTATATCTCGCCTGCGCCCAGTGGATCGCGGATTTTATCGACACCAGCTTTCGTCCGCACGTGGAAGAGGCCACCGCGTTATTCAGCCAGCCAGAGCCGGACCGGGCGGCCATCCGCCAGCTGATCCTTAACGCCTGCCACAATATGATCCGCCTGCTGACGCACGACGATACGCTGAACCTGAGCAAATTTATCTCTCGCGAGCAGCTCTCCCCCACTGCCGCCTACCAGCTGGTGCACGATCAGGTGATCGCCCCGATGCATAGCCATCTGACCCGGCTGATCGCCGCCTATACCGGACGGGACGCCGGCGATACCGACACCATTTTGCATACCCACGCCCTGCTGGGCGAAGTGCTCGCCTTCCGTCTGGGGCGCGAGACCATCCTCTTACGTACGGGCTGGACACAGTTCGATGAGGATAAAGCCGGGCAAATCAGCCAGGTCATTACCTGTCACGTTGATCTCATCCTGCAAGGCTTAACGCAAAGGAGCCATAAGTCATGAAAAAACCTGTCGCCATCATACTGGTGGTTGTTGTTTTGCTTGCTGCGGGAATCGGCGGCTGGCTGTGGTATCAGAGCCAGCAGGATCGCGGCCTGACGCTGTACGGCAACGTGGATATCCGCACCGTGAATATGAGCTTCCGGGTTGGCGGGCGTCTCGCCTCGCTGAGCGTTGACGAGGGCGACGCCATCAAAGCCGGGCAGACGCTGGGCGTGCTGGATAAAGCCCCCTTTGAGAACGCGCTGATGCAGGCAAAAGCTGGCGTCTCTGTCGCCCAGGCGCAGTATGACCTGATGCTGGCGGGCTATCGCGATGAGGAGATTGCCCAGGCCGCTGCCGCCGTTAAGCAGGCCAAAGCCGCCTACGACTACGCGCAGAACTTCTATAACCGCCAGCAGGGGCTGTGGAAAAGCCGCACCATTTCCGCCAACGATCTGGAAAACGCGCGGTCATCCCGCGACCAGGCGCAGGCGACGCTGAAATCCGCGCAGGATAAATTAAGCCAGTACCGCTCCGGTAACCGCGAGCAGGACATCGCCCAGGCGAAGGCCAGCCTCGAGCAGGCGCAGGCACAGCTGGCTCAGGCGGAGCTGGATCTGCACGACACTATCTTAACCGCCCCGTCTGACGGCACGCTGATGACCCGCGCGGTGGAGCCGGGCAGCATGCTCAGCGCAGGCAGCACCGTGTTGACGCTGTCCTTAACCCGTCCAGTCTGGGTGCGGGCCTACATTGATGAACCGAATCTCGGCCAGATGCAGCCGGGCCGCGAGCTGCTGCTCTATACCGACGGTCGCCCGGACAAGCCGTATCACGGTAAAGTGGGCTTCGTCTCCCCTACCGCCGAATTCACGCCGAAGACCGTTGAAACGCCGGACCTGCGCACCGACCTCGTGTACCGTCTGCGCATCATCGTCACCGACGCGGACGGCGCGCTGCGTCAGGGCATGCCTGTTACCGTGACCTTAAACGACGGGGAACGACATGAATGATGCGGTTATCCAGCTCAATAATCTGGTCAAACGCTTCCCCGGAATGGATAAACCGGCGGTCGCGCCGCTGAACTGCACCATTCAAAAAGGCTACGTGACCGGACTGGTGGGTCCGGACGGCGCGGGTAAAACCACGCTGATGCGGATGCTGGCGGGGCTGCTGAAGCCGGATGAAGGCTCGGCCAGCGTGCTTGGCCTTGACCCGATAAAAGACGACGGCGCGCTCCACGCCATGCTCGGCTATATGCCGCAGAAGTTTGGCCTGTACGAAGATCTGACGGTGATGGAGAACCTCAATCTGTACGCCGACCTGCGCAGCGTCACCGGTGAAACCCGGCAGAAAACCTTCGCCCGACTGCTCGAATTTACCTCCCTCGGCCCGTTCACCGACCGGCTGGCGGGCAAGCTTTCCGGCGGGATGAAGCAGAAGCTGGGGCTGGCCTGTACGCTGGTGGGCGAGCCAAAAGTGCTGCTGCTGGATGAACCCGGCGTGGGCGTGGACCCGATTTCCCGCCGCGAGCTGTGGCAGATGGTGCACGAGCTGGCGGGTGACGGCATGCTGATCCTCTGGAGCACCTCTTACCTTGATGAAGCGGAGCAGTGCCGCGACGTGCTGCTGATGAACGAAGGCGAACTGCTCTATCAGGGCGAGCCCACCGAGCTGACGCACACCATGGCCGGGCGCAGTTTTCTGCTGCATAGTCCGCAGGAGTCCAACCGCACGCTGCTGCAACGGGTGCTGAAGCTGCCGCAGATCAGCGACGGCATGATTCAGGGCCGCTCGGTGCGCGTGATCCTCAAAAAAGAGGCCACCGTCGACGATATTCGTCATGCCCCGGGCATGCCTGAGATTGAAATGGACGAGACCGCCCCGCGCTTTGAAGATGCGTTTATCGACCTTCTGGGCGGTGCAGGCACGTCGGAATCGCCCCTTGGCGCCATTCTGCACACGGTGGAAGGCACGCCGGGCGAAACGGTCATCGAGGCGAAATCGCTGACCAAAAAATTCGGGGACTTCGCCGCCACCGACAACGTCAACTTTGCGGTGAAGCGCGGCGAGATATTTGGCCTGCTCGGGCCAAACGGCGCGGGAAAATCCACCACCTTTAAGATGATGTGCGGCCTGCTGGTGCCGACGTCCGGCAAGGCGCTGGTGCTGGACATGGATCTTAAAGTCAGCTCCGGCAAGGCGCGCCAGCATCTGGGCTATATGGCACAGAAATTTTCGCTCTACGGCAACCTGACGGTTGAGCAGAACCTGCGATTTTTCTCCGGCGTGTACGGCCTGCGGGGGCGGGCGCAGAACGAGAAAATCGACCGCATGTGCGAGGCCTTCGGCCTGACCGATATCGCGTCACACGCTACCGACGCGCTGCCGCTTGGCTTTAAGCAGCGGCTGGCGCTGGCCTGCTCACTGATGCACGAGCCGGATATCCTGTTTCTTGATGAACCCACGTCAGGCGTGGACCCCCTCACCCGCCGTGAATTCTGGCTGCATATCAACAGCATGGTGGAAAAAGGCGTGACCGTGATGGTCACCACCCACTTTATGGATGAGGCGGAATACTGCGACCGCATCGGGCTGGTCTATCGCGGCAAGCTGATTGCCCACGGCACGCCGGATGATCTGAAAGCGCAGGCCGCCGCCGACGCACAGCCAGACCCGACCATGGAGCAGGCGTTTATCACCCTCATCCACGACTGGGATAAGGAGAATGCTCATGCGCAGTAACGCCCTTTCCTGGCGCCGGGTGCGCGCCCTGTGCATCAAAGAGACGCGACAGATCGTGCGCGATCCCAGCAGCTGGCTGATTGCGGTGGTGATCCCCCTGCTGCTGCTGTTTATCTTTGGCTATGGGATTAACCTCGACTCCAGCAAGCTGCGGGTCGGGATTTTGCTGGAGCAGCAGAGCGAAGAGGCGCTGGACTTCACCCACGCCATGACCGGCTCGCCTTACATCGACGCCACCATCAGCGACAGCCGGCAGGAACTGATCCAGAAAATGCAGGCCGGGAAAATTCGCGGCCTGATCGTCATCCCGGTGGATTTTGCCGCCAACATGGCGCGCCCGGGCGCCGATGCGCCGATCCAGGTAATTACCGACGGCAGCGAGCCGAACACCGCCAACTTCGTGCAGGGCTATGCGGAGGGGATCTGGCAGCTGTGGCAGATGCAGCGCGCCGAAGACCGGGGGGAGACGTTTGAACCGCTGATTGACGTGCAGACGCGCTACTGGTTTAACCCCGCCGCCATCAGCCAGCACTTTATTATCCCGGGGGCGGTGACCATCATCATGACGGTGATTGGCGCGATCCTGACCTCGCTGGTCATCGCCCGCGAGTGGGAGCGCGGCACCATGGAGGCGCTACTTTCAACCGAAGTGACGCGCGTCGAGCTTTTGCTCTGTAAGCTCATCCCCTACTACTTTCTCGGCATGCTGGCGATGCTGCTGTGCATGCTGGTCGCCGTCTTTATCCTCGGCGTGCCGTACCGCGGCTCGCTGGTGCTGCTGTTCTTTATTACCAGCCTGTTTTTACTCAGCACGCTGGGGATGGGACTGTTAATTTCCACCATCACCCGCAACCAGTTTAACGCCGCGCAGGTGGCGCTGAACGCGGCTTTTCTGCCGTCGATTATGCTCTCCGGGTTTATCTTCCAGATAGACAGCATGCCGGCGGTGATCCGCGCCGTGACCTACATCATTCCGGCGCGCTACTTTGTCAGCACCCTGCAAAGCCTGTTCCTGGCGGGGAATATCCCGGTGGTACTGATTATCAACACCCTGTTTTTGCTGGCGTCGGCGGTGATGTTTATCGGCCTGACGTGGATGAAAACGAAAAGAAGATTAGATTAGCCATCGGATTTTGTAGGTCGGGTAAGCGCAAGCGCACCCGACAGGAGGACGACGCGATGTTTCACCGTTTATGGACATTGATCCGCAAAGAGCTGCAATCGCTGCTGCGTGAGCCGCAGACCCGCGCCATTCTTGTGCTGCCGGTGCTGCTTCAGGTTGTATTGTTTCCGTTTGCCGCCACGCTGGAGGTCACAAACGCCACCATCGCGATTTACAACGAAGACAACGGCAAGCATTCCGTTGAGCTGACCCAGCGTTTCGCCCGCGCTAAGGCCTTCACCCATGTCCTGTTGCTGAAAAGCCCGCAGGCGATCCAGCCCACCATCGACACGCAGAAAGCGTTACTGCTGGTGCGCTTCCCGGCGGATTTCTCCCGGAACCTGGACACCTTCCAGACCGCGCCGATGCAGCTTATCCTCGACGGGCGTAACTCCAACAGCGCCCAGATTGCGGCGAACTATCTGCAACAGGTGGTGAAGGATTATCAGCAGGAGCTGATGACGGGTAAACCGAAGCCCAACAACAGCGAACTGGTGGTGCGCAACTGGTACAACCCGAATCTGGACTACAAGTGGTTTGTGGTCCCGTCGCTTATTGCCATGATCACCACGATTGGCGTGATGATCGTCACCTCACTGTCCGTGGCGCGCGAACGTGAACAGGGCACGCTGGATCAGCTGCTGGTCTCTCCGCTCGCCACCTGGCAGATATTTGTCGGCAAGGCAGTGCCGGCGCTGATCGTCGCCACTTTCCAGGCCACCATCGTGCTGGGCGTCGGGATTTGGGCCTACCAGATCCCGTTTGCCGGATCGCTGGCGCTGTTTTACTTCACGATGGTGATTTACGGCCTGTCGCTGGTCGGGTTTGGGCTGCTGATTTCCGCGCTCTGCTCAACCCAGCAGCAGGCGTTTATCGGGGTGTTTGTCTTTATGATGCCGGCGATTTTGCTATCAGGGTACGTTTCGCCTGTTGAGAACATGCCGGTATGGTTACAGGATTTGACGTGGATAAACCCGATTCGTCACTTCACGGATATTACCAAGCAAATCTATCTGAAGGATGCGAGTCTGGATATTGTGTGGGGAAGTTTGTGGCCGCTACTGGTCATCGCGGCCACAACGGGCTCAGTGGCCTATGCGATGTTTAGACGAAACATCGCGTAGCTTTTTCTCTTTGGTGAGCAACGACACCACTGCCGGCCCTGCGAGGATAGCCAGACCCGCCAGGGCCAGCAGCAGGTTATTTTGCAGCACGCGTGACAGCAGCCACAGGACGATCATTGCCGCACCAAAATACCAGGTCGTGGTGAGCTCTTCGAGCACATCACCCACTTCACGCCAGCGCGCGTCGTGGTGACGCTGTAAAAACAGCATCGACAGCACGGTCACGCCGTAAAGCACACATAGCCCTAAGCCCACACGCACCAGCGTGCCGCTCATCCAGCCCATTACAAGTACGGCCACGACCAGTAAATGCAACATTATCTGCCAGCAACTCAAACCGGTTGCGACACGAACGCGTTGTTGCCACTTCATGGCTTCTCTCCTGAAGGATTTTTCTCTGCTAGTTCAGACTACCGCACTTTACGGAAAATTCCGTAACGCCGCATCTTTTTGTGACGCCTACTACACTTTATTTTCATCGGGATAGTCACCCAGGAAGGTGTTTATGAGCAAAAAAACGCAGCATTTCTCACTCAAGGTGCTGACGATTAACATTCATAAGGGCTTCACAGCATTTAACCGCCGCTTCATTTTACCGGAGCTGCGCGACGCGGTACGCACCGTCAGCGCCGATATTGTCTGCCTTCAGGAGGTCATGGGCGCACACGAGGTGCACCCGATGCATTTCGAAAACTGGCCCGACACGCCACACTACGAATTTCTGGCGGACACGATGTGGAGCGATTACGCCTACGGGCGCAATGCGGTCTACCCGGAGGGGCATCACGGTAACGCAGTGCTGTCGCGCTATCCGATTGAACATTATGAAAATCGCGACGTGTCGGTCGGCGAGAGCGAAAAGCGCGGGTTGCTTTACTGCCGCATCGCGCCGCCGGATCTCGATTTTCCCATTCACGTAGGCTGCGTTCACCTTGGCCTGCGTGAAGCCCACCGTCAGGCCCAGCTTCAGATGCTGGCCGAGTGGACGAATGCGCTGCCCGAGGGCGAACCCGTGGTGGTAGCCGGTGATTTTAACGACTGGCGTCAGCGCGCCAACCATCCGCTGAAGATCAATGCGGGGCTGGAGGAGATTTTTACCCGCGCCCGCGGTCGCCCTGCGCGGACGTTTCCGGTGCGCTTCCCCCTGCTGCGCCTTGACCGCATCTACGTAAAAAATGCCCACGCCAGTAGCCCGACGGCGCTGGCCTTGCTCAACTGGCGACATCTCTCCGACCATGCCCCACTCAGCGCGGAGATCCACTTATGAAATGCACATGGCAGGAAGGTAACCGTATCACGCTGCTGGAAAATGGCGATAACTTTTACCCCGCGGTCTTTGAGGCGATTAGCCACGCACAGCAGAAAGTATTCCTGGAAACGTTCATCTGGTTTGAAGACGACGTGGGCAGGCAGTTGCACAGTGCGCTGCTGCATGCCGCCCGTCGCGGTATAAAAATTGAGGTTCTGCTCGACGGGTATGGTTCGCCGGATCTGAGCGATGAATTTGTTAACGAACTCACCGCCGCAGGGGTGGTGTTCCGCTATTACGATCCCGGCCCGCGTCTGTTCGGCATGCGCACCAACCTGTTCCGCCGAATGCACCGCAAAATTGTGGTAGTGGACGAAACGGTGGCCTTCGTGGGCGGCATCAACTACTCCGCCGAGCATATGTCGGATTACGGTCCTGAGGCCAAACAGGATTATGCGATCCGTATTGAGGGACCGGTGGTACAGGACATCCAGCTGTTCGTGCTGGAAAACTTACCCGGCAAAGAGGCCGCTCGCCGCTGGTGGCGACGCCGTCATCGCCCGGAAGAAAACCGCAAGCCCGGCGAGGCGCAGGCGCTATTTGTCTGGCGGGACAACGAGGAGCACCGGGACGATATCGAGCGTCATTACCTGAAGATGCTGGCGAACGCGAAGCGCGAGGTGATTATCGCCAACGCCTATTTCTTCCCCGGCTACCGGATTTTACACGCCATGCGCAACGCGGCCCGACGCGGCGTGAGCGTGAAGCTCATCGTCCAGGGCGAGCCCGATATGCCGATTGTGAAGGTGGGCGCGCGTCTGCTCTATCGCTATCTGGTTAAAAGCGGCGTGCAGATCTATGAATATCGCCGCCGCCCGCTGCACGGCAAAGTGGCGGTGATGGATGACCACTGGGCGACCGTCGGCTCCAGTAACCTCGATCCACTGAGCTTATCGCTCAACCTGGAAGCGAACCTGATTATCCACGATCGTCAGTTTAATCAGACCCTGCGCGATAACCTTCAGGGTCTGATCAATAAAGATTGCGTGCGGGTGGATGAGTCCATGGTGCCGAAACGCAGCTGGTGGAACGTGGGCATCGGCGTGGTGGTGTTCCACTTCCTGCGCCACTTCCCGGCCATGGTGGGCTGGCTACCGGCGCATACGCCGAAACTGGCGCTGGTGGATCCACCCGTGCAACCCGAAATGGAAACCCAGGACCGCGTAGAGGCGGAAGATGGAGGGAAAACCTGATGTCAAAATCTCATCCTCGCTGGCGGCTGGCGAAAAAAATCCTGACGTGGCTGTTCTTCATCGCCGTCGCGGTACTCCTGGTGGTGTACGCGCAAAAGGTTGACTGGGAAGAGGTGTGGAAAGTTATCCGCAACTACAACCGGACGGTGCTGCTGGGCGCCATTGGGCTGGTAATAGTAAGTTACCTGATGTACGGCTGCTATGACCTGTTAGGGCGCGCCTACTGCGGGCACAAGCTGGCAAAGCGGCAGGTGATGCTGGTGTCGTTCATCTGCTACGCCTTTAACCTGACGCTGAGCACCTGGGTGGGCGGGATTGGCATGCGCTATCGCCTGTACTCACGCCTCGGATTGCCGGGCGGCACCATCACGCGCATTTTCTCGCTGAGTATTACCACCAACTGGCTGGGGTATATCCTGCTGGGCGGAGTGATTTTCACTATTGGCGTGGTACAGCTGCCTGCCCACTGGTACATCGATGAAGCGACGCTGCGCATTCTTGGCATCGTGCTGCTGTTGATTATTGTGGCCTACCTGTGGGCCTGCGCCTTTGCTAAACGTCGCCATATGACCATTAAAGGTCAGAAGCTGGTGCTGCCCTCATGGAAGTTTGCCGTTCTGCAAATGGTGGTATCCAGCGCCAACTGGATGGCGATGGGGGCCATTATCTGGCTGCTGATTGGGGAAGATGTGAATTACTTCTTCGTGCTGGGCGTGCTGCTGGTAAGCAGTATTGCTGGCGTGATTGTGCACATTCCGGCGGGGATTGGCGTACTGGAAGCGGTGTTTATCGCGCTGCTTGCAGGTGAGCATGTCTCTCAGGGAACGATTATCGCCGCCCTGCTCGCGTACCGCATGATCTACTATTTCCTGCCGCTGGCGCTGGCAACGGTCTGTTATCTGGTGCTGGAGAGTCGGGCGAAGAAGTTACGGGCGAAAAATGAGAAGGCAATGGCGAAATAAAAGCAAAACGGCAACCTTGTTGCCGTTTTTAGTGTTTGTTCCCTCTCCCGTGGGAGAGGGTCAGGGTGAGGGCACCAGACCGCACCGCCACCCGGCAAAGCAACCTCAGCGACGGTTACCGAAAATACGCAGCAGCATCAGGAACAGGTTGATGAAGTCCAGATAAAGCGTCAGCGCGCCCAGAATGGCGTGTTTGCGCAGGTTTGAACTGTCGCGAACATCAATTTGTTCACCAATGTTTTTCAGCTTCTGGGTGTCGTAGGCGGTTAAGCCAACGAAGATCACCACCCCGATATAGGTCACCGCCCACATCAGCGCTTCACTCTTCAGCCACAGGTTCACCAGCGACGCCAGCACAATCCCGATCAGCCCCATGAACAGCATGCTGCCGAAACCGCTCAGGTCGCGTTTCGTGGTGTAGCCGTACAGGCTCATCACGCCAAACATCCCGCCGGTTACCACAAACGTGCTGGCAATGGAGGAGTAGGTGTAGACGATGAAAATACTGGAGAGCGTCAGCCCGGTCAGCGCTGAATAGAGCATAAACAGCGTAGTCGCCATGCCCGCGCTGAGCTTGTGCACCAGCCCGGAGAGAACGAACACCAGCGCCAGTTGCGCAATGATCAGCCCAAAGAAGGTGATTTTGCTGGAGAAGATGAACATCATCAGTTCAGGCGTGTTTGCCGCATACCACGCGATAAACGCGGTAAGCAGCAAGCCGACCGTCATCCAGCCATACACCTGAGCCATGTAGGTTTGCAGCCCGCTACGGGTCTGCTGTACTATCGAATCGGAACGCGGAAATCGGTCCATGATTCACTCCTGATTAAGTAAACACACACGTTAAGACTAACACATCCTCATAAACCTGTTACCAGCGGCTGGCAGCCTGTTTGTCGCTGTCCCGCGATTCCACCCAGCGCTCGCCTTCCGGCGTCGCTTCACGCTTCCAGAACGGCGCTTTGGTTTTGAGGTAATCCATGATGAACTCCCCCGCAGCAAAAGCGCTTGTGCGGTGCGCGCTGGTGACGCCGACAAACACAATCTCTTCACCGGGCCACATTTCGCCGATGCGATGGATAACCGTAACGCGCCCCAGCGGCCAGCGTCCCCGCGCCTCTTCGACAATGGCCGCCAGCGATTTTTCGGTCATCCCCGGATAGTGCTCCAGCGTCAGCGCTTTTATGCTGTCGCCGAGGTTGTGGTTACGCACTTTTCCGGTAAACGTCACGACCGCGCCGTCTTCATCGCGCTCTGCCAGCCAGCTGTATTCGGTACCGACGCTAAAGCGCTCAGGGCCGACCAGAATTCGGGTTTCCCTCATCTTAACCCCCTGTGACCGGCGGGAAGAACGCCACTTCATCGCCATCAGCCAGCGGGTGCGTAAATTCAACCAGCGTCTGATTCACGGCTGCCAGCAGCTTGCCTTCATCCAGCGCCAGCGCCCAGCGGTCGCCCTGCGCCGCCAGGTGCGCGCGCAGGGCGGCGACGTCTGCAAAAGCGCCGTCCAGCGTCAGGCTGTCAGTATTGACCAGCTCACGGACCTGGGCAAAAAAGAGCACCTTAATCATGGTTTTCCACCTTAAAATCACCGGATTTGCCGCCGCTTTTTGCCAGCAGACGCACCGGGCCAATCACCATATCTTTCTGTACCGCTTTACACATGTCGTAGATGGTCAGCGCCGCCACGGAGGCAGCCGTCAACGCCTCCATCTCCACGCCGGTTTTCCCGGTTAAGCGGCACAGAGACTCGATGCGCACGCGGTGATGCTCCGGCTGCGCCTGCAAATTCACTTCCACCTTGCTCAGCATCAGCGGATGACAGAGCGGGATGAGGTCCCAGGTACGCTTAGCGGCCTGAATACCGGCGATGCGGGCGGTCGCAAATACATCACCCTTGTGATGGCTGCCGTCGATAATCATCGCCAGCGTCTCCGGCAGCATGGTGACGAACGCTTCAGCACGCGCCTCGCGCACCGTTTCGGCCTTGGCGGAGACATCCACCATATGCGCTTCGCCAGCGGCGTTAATGTGGGTCAGTTGTGACATAGTTTACTTCTTCAAATGGGGATGAAAATTACACGGACGGGTACGGGCATCCAGCTGCGGGGCAATAATATTTTCCCACGCGGTACGGCAGGCTTTAGTCGATCCCGGCATGGCGAAAATCAGCGTATTGTTCGCCATCCCCGCTACGGCACGGGACTGGAGCGTAGAGGTGCCAATCTCTTCAAACGAGAGCATGCGGAACACTTCGCCGAAGCCTTCCACTTCACGATCGAACAGCGGAAGCAGCGCTTCTGGCGCCTGGTCGCCTGCGGTAAAGCCGGTGCCGCCAGTGATCAGCACCACCTGGACGTCGTCACTCGCAATCCACTGCGAAACCTGCGCACGAATGGCGTAACGGTTCTCTTTGACGATCGCTTTATCAACAATCTGGTGTCCGGCTTCGTGTGCCGCCTCGCGCAGCCAGTGGCCGGAGGTATCATCCTCTTCACCACGACGATCGGAAACGGTAAGAATAGCAATGCGTGTCGGGATAAATTCCGCGCTTACCTGACTCATCTTCTGGTTCCTTCTAAAGCCTGATTACCCGCCGATATATGACAGGTTCTGAGTAATGCCGGTGTTGCCCTGATGCAGGAAATGGGTCTGCTTTTTGTGCGTCAGCGCCTCGGAAATGCGTGCTTCAAGTGCGCCCTGTTGGGCATCGTCTTCCAGCAAATCGCGCAGTTCTACGCCACCATCCCCGAACAGGCAGAGGTGCAGCTTGCCAACGGAGGAGACGCGCAGGCGGTTGCAGCTGGCACAGAAGTCTTTCTCATAGGGCATGATCAGGCCGATTTCGCCTTCGTAGTCCGGGTGACAAAAGACCTGCGCCGGGCCATCGCTGCGCTGGCGGATCTGGTGGATCCAGCCGCGTTTCAGCAGCTCGTCGCGCAGCACCATGCCGGAGATGTGATGCCGACGGAACAGTTCGCTGCCCTCACCGGTCTCCATCAGCTCAATAAAACGCAGTTGAATGCGGCGTGGTTTGATCCACGCCAGGAAGGTGTCCAGCTGATGATGGTTCACATCACGCATCAATACGGTATTGACTTTGACCTTATCGAAACCGGCGGTGAACGCGGCATCGATGCCGTCCATCACCTGGCGGAACTTGTCCTGGCCGGTAATCGCGTGGAACTGACGGGCGTCAAGGCTATCAACGCTGACGTTAATCGCCGTCAGACCCGCATCGCGCCAGTTCGCCACGTCACGGGCCATGCGGTAACCGTTGGTGGTCACCGCAATCTGGCGGATACGTTCGTTTTCACGCACGGCGGCGATGATGTCAGGGAAATCACGGCGCAGGGAAGGCTCTCCGCCGGTCAGACGCACTTTTTCCGTGCCGAGTTCCGAGAACGCACGCGTGACGCGGCGTACTTCATCCACGGAGAGAAAGCCGTTATTGGTGACGCTGCCGGGCTTGTAACCATCGGGCAGGCAGTAGGTGCAACGGAAGTTGCACACGTCGGTAATCGACAAACGTAAGTAGAAAAACTTACGCGCGAAAGCATCAGTAAGTTGTGAAGCCATGTACACCTTTCCAGATCGGGAGGCACAGTCATTTCTTTCTGTACCCTGGTGGCAAATCCGCCACGGCCAGGACGCCATATCTCTCGACACAGGCGCCAGGGCTAGAGTGTATGTTTTCAGTTTTGAAAACGTGGTTATGGCGATAGTAGCGTGGAAATCGCCACTTCGCCATTGTCGTTTTTTCGCTGTATAATCTTATACATAACGGTGTTATCGTGCATTTTCCCTACAGAATACGCAAAAACCGCGCTTTCGCATTGATATACGTCATTATGGATTGTGAGAGGCATCGTCTTTTAGGAGTAGTTGCGTTACTGTGACGCAAGCTAAACAGGATAAGGAATGGGTATGCGCAATCGCACTTTTGCGGATCTGGACCGCGTGGTCGCTCTTGGCGGGGGTCACGGTCTGGGACGGGTCATGTCGTCGTTATCGTCACTGGGCTCACGCCTGACGGGCATTGTGACAACAACGGATAACGGCGGCTCGACCGGGCGGATCCGACGTGCTGAAGGCGGGATCGCCTGGGGTGACATGCGCAACTGCCTTAACCAGCTCATTACGGAGCCCAGCGTGGCTTCAGCGATGTTTGAGTACCGTTTTGGCGGTAATGGCGAACTTTCAGGCCATAACCTTGGAAATCTGATGTTAAAGGCGCTGGATCACCTGAGCGTGCGCCCTCTGGAAGCGATTAATTTAATTCGGAACCTGCTTAAGGTGGATGCGTTTCTGATCCCGATGTCCGAACAGCCGGTGGATTTGATGGCGATCGATGCCGACGATCACGAAGTGTATGGTGAAGTGAATATCGACCAGCTTCTCCTGCCGCCAAAAGAGCTGATGACCTACCCCAGCGTACCCGCGACGCGAGAAGCGGTTGAAGCGATTGGCGAGGCCGATCTGATCCTGATTGGGCCGGGGAGTTTTTACACCAGCCTGATGCCGCTTCTGCTGGTCAAAGAGCTGGCGCAGGCGCTGCGCAGAACGCCTGCACCCATGGTCTATATCGGTAATTTAGGCCGCGAACTTAGCCCGGCGGCGGCAAGCCTGTCGCTGGCGGACAAGCTGAACCTGATGGAACAGTACGTCGGTAAGAAAATTATCGACGGCGTCGTGGTTGGGCCGAACGTGGATGTGTCAGGGATTGGCGATCGCGTGGTGGTGCAGGAGCCGCTGGAAGCCAGCGATATAAAATATCGTCACGACCGCCACCTGCTGCGCGAGGCGCTGGAGAAAGCGATTCAGGAATTGGGTTAACAAAAACCCCGGTGGCGCTGCGCTTACCGGGGCTACAAAAGACGCTAAACCTGTAGGCCCGGTAAGCGCAGCGCCACCGGGCAAAAAACTCACGATGCCGCGATAAACAGATCCCGCAGCTGATGCAGCTGATCGCGGATTTGCGCAGCCTCTTCGAACTCCAGATTCTGCGCGTGCTGCATCATCTGCCCTTCCAGCTCGTGGATCTTCTGCTGCAACGCTTTCGGCGTCAGCGCAACGGTATCCTCTTCCACCACTGAACGGGCCTTGCCGCGGCCTTTCGCTTTGGTCTTCGCTATGTTCTGACCCAGCGCCAGGATATCCACCACCTTCTTGTTCAGCCCTTGCGGCGTAATGCCGTGCTCTTCGTTGTAGCGCTGCTGCTTCTCGCGACGGCGCTCCGTTTCGCCAATGGCTTTGGCCATGGACGGGGTAATTTTATCCCCGTACAGAATCGCCTTCCCGTTGACGTTACGCGCGGCGCGGCCAATGGTCTGGATCAGCGAGCGCTCAGAACGCAGGAAGCCCTCTTTGTCGGCGTCCAGAATCGCCACCAGCGACACTTCCGGCATATCCAGACCTTCTCGCAGAAGGTTGATACCTACCAGCACGTCGAACTCGCCCAGGCGCAGGTCGCGGATGATCTCCATACGCTCCACGGTATCGATATCCGAGTGCAGATACCGCACCTTCTCGCCGTGTTCTTCCAGATACTCCGTCAAATCTTCCGCCATACGTTTGGTGAGCGTGGTCACCAGCACGCGCTCGTTGATGGCGGAACGGGCACGGATTTCCGAGAGCAGATCGTCCACCTGCGTCGCCACGGGCCGCACCTCGATAATCGGATCCAGCAGCCCGGTCGGACGCACCACCTGGTCCACCACGTCATCACCGGATTTTTCCAGCTCGTAGTTGCCCGGCGTTGCCGATACGTAGATGGTCTGCGGGGCGAGCGCCTCAAATTCTTCAAACTTCATCGGACGGTTGTCCAGCGCCGACGGCAGACGGAACCCGTACTCCACGAGCGTCTCTTTACGCGCCCGGTCACCACGATACATCCCGCCGATCTGCGGGATCGTAACGTGAGATTCGTCGATCACCAGCAGGCCGTCCGCCGGAAGGTAGTCAAACAACGTTGGCGGCGCTTCGCCTGGCCCGCGCCCGGAGAGGTAGCGCGAGTAGTTTTCAATGCCGGAGCAGTAGCCCAGCTCGTTCATCATCTCCAGATCGAACTGGGTTCGCTGGCTCAGGCGCTGCTCTTCCAGCAGCTTATTGTTCGCCAGCAGCACTTTGCGGCGGTCCGCCAGCTCGCCTTTGATCTCTTCCATCGCCTGCACGATACGCTCGCGTGGCGTCACGTAGTGCGTTTTGGGGTAGATGGTGAAGCGCTGGATCACCGACTCGACGTGGCCGGTCAGCGGATCGAACAGCGACAGGCGTTCAACCTCTTCGTCGAACAGCTCAACGCGCAGCGCCATGTCGTCCGATTCCGCAGGGAAGATATCAATCACCTCACCGCGCACGCGGAAGGTCCCGCGCTGGAACGCCTGATCGTTTCGGGTGTACTGCAACTCCGCCAGACGGCGCAAAATCGCCCGCTGATCGATAATCATCCCCTGCGTCAGGTGCAGCATCATCTTGAGATAGAGATCCGGATCGCCCAGGCCGTAGATCGCCGACACCGAGGCCACCACCACCACATCGCGACGCTCAAGCAGCGCCTTGGTCGCAGACAAACGCATCTGCTCGATATGTTCGTTCACCGAGGCATCTTTCTCGATAAACGTGTCAGAGCTGGGAACGTAGGCTTCCGGCTGGTAGTAGTCGTAGTAAGAGACGAAATATTCCACCGCGTTCTCCGGGAAGAACTCTTTCATCTCACCATACAGCTGCGCCGCCAGCGTTTTGTTCGGCGCGAGGACCATCGTCGGACGCTGGAGATCGGCGATGACGTTGGCAATGGTGAAGGTTTTACCCGAACCGGTTACCCCCAGCAGGGTCTGGTGCGCCAGCCCGTCTTCCAGCCCCTCTTCCAGGCGACGAATGGCCTCGGGCTGATCCCCGGAAGGACGGAAAGCAGAATTCAGTTTGAACGGTTTACTCATTGGCGACGACCTGATGACAGAATAAGCGGCAGGTGAGTAATTTTACTCGTTGTGGCCAGGATTGCCAGTAAAAAACACTGGATGAAAAACCAGTAGCGTGTAAGGATATTTAGCGTAGCACGGAGAGAATTAGTGCGTTCGCGAGCCAAATTTCGACTGTGACCCTATAAAACACCAGCCTCAGGGGGGTTATCCCCAGAACTATTACTTTTTTAACATTTGTCAAGGGCGGTTATGAAAGTTTTATGGCAACAGGTCTCGCCAGGATTGAGGGAATTGCTTTTATCTAATTCGTTAAAAAATATAGACTATTTCCTAAAGCCGCGTTTCGCATCAATTTGGGCGTAACCCGCGTATTCTCTCGCTTATCGCGTGTTTTCTAACTCTAATGCACAAGGTTATCCACAGGAATAGTGGATAACTGCCTCCAGCCCGTACAGCATGCACTCCCGCAAATTCCCGGTTTTTCCCACGAAGCGGCAATAAAATATTTTTATCACTCTTTTTTGCCTGGAAAACGTTCATTTTTTCATAAGCGCCTGGCGAGATCTTAATCACATTTCCGTCCTTTTCACTGCACCACAACCCGACATGCACGGCACCGGTAGCGTGCATTTCGAACAAACGTTGCGCTTTTAGCAGTGAGTTATTCCTAAAAACGGCCTTTTTTTAATCATTATGAAGTTCCTGGCAGGCGTTTTGCAGATATCAATCTGAGCATCACCCCACACATTTTTAAGGAGAGAAAGATGTTGAGTCTGCGTGCTGTAAATCAGTTTTACGGAAGCCAACATACGCTATGGAACGTGAATATCGATTTCCCGCAAGGCATCTGTACAGGCATAGTTGGCCTGCCTGGTATGGGTAAATCCACGCTCATGAACTGCATTACCGGGAAAGTGCCCGTCGAGAGCGGCACCATCATCTGGCACGAGGCCGGTGCACCGCCGCGTAATTTGCTCAGCCCTGCCTCAGAATTTCCTGCGAGGCCAACGATAGGCTACGTCCCGCAGGACCGGCGGATATTTTCCCAACTGACCGTCGATGAAAATTTGCATATCGCCATGCGGGCGACGGGGAAACCCGATCCGGCATTAAAAAATGAGGTATACGCCCTGTTTCCGGAGCTTTATACGCTGCGACAGATCCGGGCCTCTACGCTGTCCCCTGACGACCAGTATCAGCTCGCCCTCGCCAGCGCGCTGGTTAATCGCCCGCGCGTGCTGATCCTGGACGAGCCTATGCATGGCGCAGGACAACGTTTTGCCCGCAGGCTCGGGCAACTGCTGGTGCGGCTAAATCGGGAGCTGGGCATGACGGTGCTGTTAGCGGAGCAACAGCTGTCGTTCATCCGCCGGGTCGCGGATCGTTTCTGCATGCTTTATCGCGGGCGTAACGTGGCGCAGGGCCACGTTAACGAGCTGGATGACGATCTTATTGCCCACTGGATGGCGCGGGACATAAGGCGCTGAGGTCAAGATAGCGTCCGGTTTCCGCCTGCTCTGCGCCGTCGGCAAGCCACGGGATCTCCCCGAGGAACGGCGCAGGCAACATTCGCTTCAGCGTCGCCAGATACTCAGCATGACGTTTACCCGGCGCAACCACGTCGTTGGCAATCCACCCAGCCAGACGCAACCCGGCCTGCTGCACCGCCTGCGCGGTCAGCATGGCGTGGTTGATGCAGCCAAGCTTCACGCCCACCACCAGAATGACCGGAAGCTGTTCGGCCTGCACCCAGTCAGCGAACGTCTGCTCGTCAGTCAGCGGGGTGAACCAGCCACCGGCCCCTTCCACCAGCACCCAGTTGGCCTGCGTTTCCAGAGCGCGTAACCCGGAAGAGAGAACCGAAAAATCAATCGGCCGATCTTCATCAGCGCTGACGATGTGCGGCGAAGTGGGTTCAGCAAAGGTATAGGGGTTTACCGCAGAATAGGCCAGCGCAAGGCTGCTGTTACGCTGTAGCGCCAGCGCATCGGTATTGCGTATGCCTTCCGGCGTCATCTCGCTGCCAGAGGCCACGGGCTTGTACCCCGCCGTCGTTTTCCCCAGCAGACGCGCCGCCTGTAACAGCGCGGCGCTGGCAACGGTTTTACCGACTTCGGTGTCCGTGCCGGTAACAAAATAACGTTCAGTCACGTTCAATAATCCCATGAAAAAGATGATAAGAGAGCGGGAACTGGCCCCGTTCCTGCGGCCAGGCCAGCTCCAGACGCTGGAGCTGCCCGCGGGTTAAGGGTTTCTTCTCCCGCCCGGCGTGCAGGTGCGTAGCGCCTATGCCCTTAAGAGAGCGCATGGCGCTTAACGCATCGCTAAATTCGAGGGTGACGGTCTGGACCACGCTGCGATAGCGCCAGCCAGCCAGGGCCTGAATGACCTGCTCGTGAGCGAGAAACCGGTTGGCGTGCGGCTGCTCGTCCACCGCCTTCCACGCCTGATTCAGCTCCGGCAACGAACTTTCCAGCAGGGTGGTAAAGGCCACCGTTCCGCCGGGGCGCGCCACGCGGTAAAGCTCGCGTAGCGCCTGCGGCAGGCTGGCGCACCACTGCACCGCCAGATGGCTCCAGACGAGGTCAAACTGGGCATCCCCCAGCGGAATGGCCTCGATGTCGGCCACCAGATAGCGGTCTGCTGACTGCTGCTGGCGGGCTTCATCCAGCATCTGCGCGGATAAATCCAGCGCCGTCACGTGGCTGCCGGCTGCGCGCCAGTAGCGGCTGTTGCCTCCTGGCCCGCAGCCGGCGTCCAGCACCTGCGCAAACCGGCTCTCACCGAGCGCGGCCAGCAGCCCGCGCGCGCTCAGGCGTTGCAGCTCATCGTGCCGGGAATAGCTTTGCGCTGCCCGGCCAAACGCGGCGGCAACGGCCTGTTTATTGACAGGAGACATGCAGAGCCTCCAGAAGCGTATCGATATCCTGCGGCTCGTGCGCTGCCGTGAGCGTCAGACGCAAACGCGCCGTACCCGGCGGCACGGTGGGCGGGCGGATCGCCGATACCCACTGCCCGCGTTCTCGCAGCATCTGTGCCAGCGCCAGCGCGCGCGGGTTTTCACCTACAATCACGGGCTGAATGGCGCTGCGGGAGTCGGTTAGCCGGAAAGAGAGCTCGCTGACTCCCCGACGAAAACGCTGAATATGTTCAGCCAGGCGCGCGCGGCGTTCAGCGCCATCCTCGCCACGGATCACGTCCAGCGAGGCAGACAGCGCCACGGCCTGCGCCGGGGGCATGCTGGTGCTGTAGATCAGGTGTCGGGCGAACTGCATCAGGTAGTCGGCCACCGGCTCGCTGCATAACACCGCGGCGCCGCTGACGCCTAAGCCTTTTCCAAAGGTGACCACCAGCAGTTCCGGCCTGACGCCCTGCTGATAAGCGCTTCCGCGCCCCTCCTCGCCGGTAACGCCAATGCCGTGTGCATCGTCAACCAGCAGCCAGGCGTTCTGCTGCTTTGCGGCGTCGTGCAGCGCGGCAAGGGGCGCGCTGTCGCCATCCATGCTGAAGATCCCTTCCGTTACCGCCAGCTGAAGGCCTGCGCAGGGTTTTCCCAGCAGGACGTTCAGCTGAGCGGCATCGTTATGGGCAAAACGCCGCAGCTGTGCCGGGCTGAGGTGTGCCGCTTCAAGCAGGGACGCATGGCTCAGGCGGTCCGCGACAATCCGGTCATCTTTGCCCATCAGGGCGGCAATGACCGCCTGATTCGCGGCAAAACCGGAGATAAACAGCAGCGCTCGCGGGTAACCCAGCCAGTCGGCCAGCGCCTCCTCCAGCGCCTGATGCGCCGTGGTGTAGCCGCTGACATGCCCGGATCCACCGCTGCCCACGCCGTATCGTTCCGCGCCCTGCTGCCAGGCGCGAACGATCTGCGGGTGCTGGCTCAGGCCAAGATAATCGTTGCTGGAGAAATTACAGAACCGCCGGCCTTCCCGGGAGAGAAAACGGCCCGCGCCGTTTTCCACTACCCCGCGAACCCGAAACGCATCCGCTGCCCGACGCTTGTCGAGCGCGGAATTGATACGTGCCTGCCAGGTCATACGGCTGCCGCGTTGTAGAACTGGTCGGTGTCGGCGTTGAAAATCTGCTGCTCCAGCTCCTGCTGTTGCTCGTTATCCCCCGCCAGCACCTCTGTCTGGTGCGGGTTCAGCCCCAGCTTGCGGAACAGCTGAACATCTTTGTCCTCTACCGGGTTCGGCGTGGTCAGGAGCTTGCAGCCGTAGAAAATAGAGTTGGCCCCTGCCATAAAGCACATCGCCTGGGTCTGCTCGCTCATCTGCTCGCGACCGGCAGAGAGGCGCACGTAGGAGGTCGGCATCATGATGCGCGCCACCGCGATGGTGCGGATAAAATCGAAGGCATCCACGTCCTCGTTATCCGCCAGCGGCGTGCCTTTTACCTTCACCAGCATGTTGATGGGCACGCTTTCCGGCGGGGTCGGCAGGTTCGCCAGCTGTAACAGCAGGCCGGCACGATCTTTTACCGTCTCGCCCAGCCCCACGATACCGCCGGAACAGACCTTGATCCCCGCATCGCGCACTTTATCCAGCGTGTCCAGACGCTCCTGATAGGTGCGCGTGGTGATGATATTGCCGTAAAATTCCGGCGAGGTATCAAGGTTGTGGTTGTAGTAATCCAGCCCCGCCGCCGAGAGGCGCTGCGCCTGCTCCTCGTTCAGCGTGCCGAGGGTCATGCAGGCCTCAAGCCCCATCTCCTTCACGCCCTTCACCATCTGCTCCAGATAGGGCATGTCGCGGTCATGTGGATTCTTCCACGCGGCGCCCATGCAGAAGCGGGTCGAGCCGGCGTTTTTGGCCTTACGCGCGGAGTCGAGTACCTGCTCGACTTCCATCAGGCGTTCGGATTCGAGACCGGTTTTGTAGCGCGCGCTTTGCGGGCAATATTTGCAGTCTTCCGGGCAGGCCCCGGTTTTGATCGACAGCAGCGTGCTGACCTGCACATGGCGAGGATCGAAGTGCTGGCGGTGCACCTGTTGCGCTTCAAACATCAGCTCCAGGAAAGGTTTATTGAATAATTCAGTGACTTGCGACATCGTCCAGCGTGCGTGGTGAGCCATCGGGCTTCTCCAAAGGGTTTTGTTAATTGTCGGTTCGGTTTATACTTGTAAACCTAAAACTTTTCAAAATGGTTTACAAGTCGATTATGACCCAGGACGATCTCGCCTTCGACAAGCAGCATATCTGGCACCCTTACACCTCTACGACCCGCCCCCTTCCCGTCTATCCGGTGGCCTCAGCCCACGGCTGCGAGCTGCATCTCGCCAGCGGCGAGCGGCTGGTTGACGGAATGTCCTCCTGGTGGGCGGCGATCCATGGCTACAACCACCCGCGGCTGAACGCGGCGATGAAGGCGCAGATTGACCGGATGTCACACGTGATGTTTGGCGGGATCACCCATCAGCCTGCGGTCGATCTATGTCGCCGCCTGGTGGCGATGACGCCTGAATCGCTGGAGTGCGTCTTCCTTGCCGATTCCGGCTCGGTGGCCGTGGAGGTGGCGATGAAAATGGCGTTGCAGTACTGGCATGCGAAGGGCGAAACGCGCCAGCGGTTTCTCACCTTCCGCAACGGCTATCACGGCGACACCTTCGGGGCGATGTCGGTGTGCGATCCGGACAACTCCATGCACAGCCTGTGGAAAGGCTATCTGCCGGAAAACCTGTTTGCACCGGCTCCGCAAAGCCGCTTTGACGGCGAATGGGACGAGAGGGACATGGTGGGCTTCGCGCGGCTGCTGGCGGCCCATCGCCATGAAATTGCCGCCGTTATTCTCGAACCGATTGTGCAGGGCGCGGGCGGAATGCGGATGTACCACCCCGAGTGGCTGAAGCGCATTCGCAAGATGTGCGACCGCGAAGGTATTCTGCTGATTGCCGATGAAATCGCCACCGGCTTTGGCCGCACCGGGAAGCTTTTCGCCTGCGAACATGCGGGGATCGCACCGGATATTTTGTGCCTGGGTAAAGCGCTGACCGGCGGCACCATGACGCTCTCCGCCACGCTCACCACCCGGCATGTTGCCGACACCATTAGCGACGGCGACGCGGGCTGCTTTATGCACGGCCCGACGTTTATGGGCAACCCGCTGGCCTGCGCCGTGGCAAGCGAAAGCCTCGCCATTCTGGAAAGCGGCAAGTGGCAGGCGCAGGTGGCGGCGATTGAGGCGCAGCTGAAGCAGCAGCTGAGCGCGGCGGCGGATGCGGAATACGTTGCGGACGTCCGCGTGCTGGGCGCCATCGGCGTGATCGAGACAACGCATCCGGTAAACATGGCCGTATTGCAGCGCTTCTTCGTTGACCAGGGCGTGTGGGTGCGGCCCTTCGGCAAGCTGATTTACCTCATGCCGCCGTACACCATTTCTCCGGAGCAGTTACGCAAGCTGACCGACGCAGTGGTCAAAGCCGTTCACATGCCAGCGCATTTCACGATTTAGCCCCATGCGTTACACTTTCTGAATGAGTCAGTAACGAGGGAAATCGGATGAAAATCATCAGTAAAGATTTGCGCGACGGTGAAAAGCTGCCGGAACGTCACGTGTTTAACGGGATGGGCTATCAGGGGGATAATATCTCTCCCCATCTGGCGTGGGACGACGTGCCGCCGGGAACCAAAAGCTTTGTGGTGACCTGCTACGATCCGGACGCCCCGACCGGCTCCGGCTGGTGGCACTGGGTGGTGGCAAACCTGCCCGCGGATACGCGCGTGCTGCCGCAGGGGTCGGGCTCCGACCTGGTCGCCCTGCCGGACGGCGCGATACAGACGCGCACGGACTTTGGTAAAGCGGGCTACGGCGGCGCGGCGCCGCCAAAAGGGGAAACCCACCGCTATATCTTCACGGTGCACGCGCTGGACGTGGACAAGATTGAGGTCGACGAAGAGGCAAGCGGCGCGATGGTCGGTTTCAACGTCCATTTCCATACGCTGGGCAGCGCGTCGATCACGGCGATGTATTCATAAAAAAAGCCGGGTGGCGGCTACGCCTTACCCGGCCTATATTTCGCATTCGCAGGCCCGGTAAGCGCAGCGCCACCGGGCAAAAAAATCACAGCACGGAAGGTAGCAGTCCTGCAAGGGTTCCTTCTTCCAGAAGCTGAATCGCCTTATCAATATCGGGCGCAAAGAAGCGGTCATCATCGTAATGCGTAACGTGCTCGCGCAGCGTATGACGCGCCTGCTCCAGCAGCGGGCTGGATTTAAGCCCTTCGCGCAGATCGATACCCTGACACGCCGCCAGCCACTCTACCGCCAGCACGCCACGGGTGTTGGAGGCCATCTCCCACAGTCGACGCCCGGCCGCCGGGGCCATCGACACGTGATCTTCCTGGTTCGCGGAGGTTGGCAGGCTATCCACGCTGTGCGGATGCGACAGCGCTTTGTTCTCGCTTGCCAGCGCCGCGGCGGTCACTTGGGCGATCATAAAGCCCGAGTTCACCCCACCGTTGCGCACCAGGAATGGGGGCAACTGGGACATATGTTTATCCATCATCAGCGCGATGCGACGTTCAGACAACGCGCCGACTTCGGCAATCGCCAGCGCGATATTATCCGCCGCCATTGCCACCGGCTCGGCGTGGAAGTTGCCGCCGGAAACCACCTCGTTTTCCTGAGCAAACACCAGCGGGTTGTCGGAGACCGCATTGGCCTCCACCAGCAGCACCTCTGCCGCCTGGCGCAGCTGCGTCAGGCATGCGCCCATCACCTGCGGCTGACAGCGCAGAGAATACGGATCCTGTACCTTCTCACAGTTGTGATGCGAATCGGCAATATCGCTGGTGTCGGTAAGCAGGTGACGGTACATCGCCGCGGCGTCAATCTGCCCGCGCTGGCCGCGCACCGCGTGAATACGCGCGTCAAACGGACGACGCGAGCCGAGCACGGCTTCGGTGGTCAGCGCACCGCAGACCACCGCGGAGGCGAACAGATCTTCCGCTTCAAACAGGCCGCGCAGCGCGAAAGCGGTCGACGCCTGCGTGCCGTTGAGCAGCGCCAGCCCCTCTTTTGCCGCGAGGGTGATTGGGGTTAAGCCGGCTTTTGCCAGCGCCTCTTTCGCAGGCAGCCACTCGCCCTGCCAGCGCGCTTTGCCTTCACCCAGCAGCAGCAGCGACATATGCGCCAGCGGCGCCAGATCGCCGGAGGCCCCGACAGAACCTTTCGCCGGGATCCACGGGTAAACTTCCGCATTGACCAGCGCCATCAGCGCCTGGATCACGCTCAGGCGAATGCCGGAAAAACCGCGCGCCAGGCTATTGATTTTCAAAACAATCATCAGGCGGACGATCTCATCGTCCAGCGGCTGGCCAACCCCTGCCGCGTGCGACAGCACCAGCGAGCGCTGTAGATTCTCCAGATCGTGGGTAGCGATGCGGGTTTGCGCCAGCAGGCCAAACCCGGTATTGATGCCGTAGGCGGTGCGTCCCTCTGCCACAATAGCCTCCACGCAGGCCACGCTGTCGTTAATGGCACGGTGGGCACTTTCATCAAGGGAGAGCGTAACCGGCTTACGCCAGACGTTACGCAGCTGTTTGAGCGTCAGAGAGCCGGGAGTGAGTGTTAAGGCGTTCATGCAGGCTTTCCTTGTGTGGCGTGGATCATCGGCAGGTTCAGACCCTGCTCTTTGGCACAATCAATGGCAATCTCGTAACCCGCATCCGCATGGCGCATCACGCCGGTTGCCGGGTCGTTATGCAGCACGCGGGCGATGCGCGCGGCCGCTTCATCGGTTCCGTCACAGACGATGACCATCCCTGAGTGCTGGGAGAAGCCCATCCCGACGCCGCCGCCGTGGTGTAGCGATACCCAGGTCGCACCGCTGGCGGTATTCAGTAAAGCATTCAGCAGCGGCCAGTCGGAGACCGCATCCGAGCCGTCGCGCATGGCTTCGGTTTCACGATTCGGGCTGGCGACGGAGCCGGAGTCCAGATGGTCGCGGCCAATGACGATAGGCGCGGAGACTTCACCGCTGCGCACCATTTCGTTGAAGGCCAGCCCCAGCTTTTGCCGCCACTCCAGCCCGACCCAGCAGATGCGCGCCGGTAAACCCTGGAAATTGATGCGCTCGCGCGCCATATCCAGCCAGCGGTGCAGATGTTCGTCGTCGGCAATAATTTCCTTCACTTTGGCATCGGTTTTGTAAATATCTTCCGGATCACCGGACAGGGCAACCCAGCGGAACGGGCCGATGCCACGGCAGAACAGCGGACGAATATAGGCGGGCACGAATCCCGGGAAGTCAAAGGCGTTATTCACACCCATCTCTTTCGCCATCTGGCGGATGTTGTTGCCGTAGTCAAAGGTTGGAATACCCCTCTGGCTAAAGGCCAGCATAGCGGAGACGTGATCCGCCATCGAACGCTTCGCCGCCAGCACCGTGCCTTCAGGGTCGGTTTCCGCTTTTTGCTGGTAGTCTTCCCACGTCCAGCCTTTTGGCAGATAGCCGTGGAGCGGATCGTGGGCGCTGGTCTGGTCGGTAACCAGATCCGGACGCACGCCGCGCGCGACCAGTTCAGGAAGGATATCCGCCGCATTGCCGCACAGGGCAACCGACACCGCTTTTCCTTCGGCGGTGTAGCGTTTGATGCGCGCCAGTGCGTCATCGAGGTTGTCGGCCTGTTCATCGACGTAACGGGTACGCAGACGGAAATCGATACGGCTCTGCTGGCACTCAATATTTAGCGAACACGCGCCCGCAAGCGTAGCGGCCAGCGGCTGGGCACCGCCCATGCCGCCCAGTCCGGCGGTAAGCACCCAGCGGCCTTTCAGCGAGCCGCTGTAGTGCTGGCGACCCGCTTCCACGAAGGTTTCATAGGTGCCCTGCACAATCCCCTGGCTGCCGATGTAGATCCAGCTGCCAGCGGTCATCTGGCCGTACATGGCCAGCCCTTTCGCGTCCAGCTCGTTAAAGTGCTCCCATGTCGCCCAGTGCGGCACCAGGTTGGAGTTGGCAATCAGCACCCGTGGCGCATTTTTATGGGTTTTGAATACGCCGACCGGCTTACCGGACTGCACCAGCAGCGTTTCGTCGTTTTCGAGATTCGTCAAAGAGTCGACAATGGCGTCATAGCACGCCCAGTTGCGCGCGGCGCGGCCAATACCGCCGTAGACCACCAGCTCGTGGGGATTTTCAGCCACCTCAGGATCGAGGTTGTTCATCAACATGCGCAGCGGTGCTTCGGTGAGCCAGCTTTTTGCGGTGAGCGTGGTGCCGCGCGGGGCGCGGACATCCTGCTTGCGGTATTTATCTGACGACATTGTGTGTTCCTCATTCGGGACAGGTGATGCATTTAGATATACTTGTATAGACAAGCACACACAAGGCCGGATTTAACAAAAAAGATACAATTTTGTTATATTGCGTTAGCGATCACGCTTATAAAACTTATGACATAAAATAGCCCTGTAACCGGTAGCGATCCCCCGGGAACAGCAGCTTCGCATGCGACACAATGTGCGTGGACGACCAGGTCCGACGGCGGATCAGCAGGCAGGGATCGTGCTCTTTAATGCGCAACAGCCCGCACTCCTGCGGGGTCGCGCGCACGGCCTCCACGATATGCTCCCCCTCCGTCAGCGGGGCGACGAGCGAGAGATACGCGTGCGGCGTGGTTTGGGTGTAATCCTGATTCAGGTAGTCCGGTATCCGCTCCGCGTTGACGCAGCGATCTTCAATCTGGACCGGAATGTCGTTCTCATAATGCACCATCACCGAATGAAAAATTCGCGTGCCCTCTTTAACGTTCAGCTCGATGGCCTGCTCGGCGCTGGCCTGCGTCTCTTCAAGCACCAGCACCTCGCAGTGGTGCTGATGGTTACGGGCGGCAATTTCATCGGCAATGCTGCGGATTTCAAACAGCGCTGACTGCCCTTTGGGCTCGGCCACGAAGGTCCCGACGCCCTGCAAACGCACCAGCAATCCCTCATCGGTAAGTTCCCGCAGCGCCCGGTTGATGGTCATCCGGCTAAAGCCAAACTGTGCGACCAGCTCGGCTTCGGAGGGAATACGATCGTGCGGACGCCAGACGCCGGCAGCAATTTTTTCGCCGATCGCCTTTTTCACCTTCTCATAAAAAGGTGCGGGTGGGCTGGAGGGTTGCTGCGGTGAGCGTGAAAACATGCTGACTCCTGTAATGTGTTATGCCCACCAGTGAGCAATTTGCCAGGCCAGTCGGGCAGCAAGCTTCGCCCCCTGACCGTCCCGGTCGTAGTGCGGATTATATTCCACCAGATCCGCCGCCTGTAGTTTACCGCTTCGGCAGATACGCTCAATCACCGGTAACAGATCCAGCGCCGGGATCCCCAACGCCGCAGGGGCCGACACGGCGGGCATTTCTGCGGCGGGCAGCACATCGAGGTCAACGGTGAGATAAACCCGATCTGCCTGCGCAAGCACGGTATCCAGCGCGGATAACGCGTCGCGGCGAAAATTAAGATCTTCAACCAGCGTAACGTTCAGCCGCCCGGCTTCCTCCCACAGCGTCTGGGTATTCGCCGCGCGGCTGACCCCCAGGCAGGCGTAGAGAAAGTCCCGCGACTGCGACGCGCAGTACTGCGCCAGCTGGCGGAACGGCGTGCCGGAGGTGGCCCACTCGGCCTGGCGCAAATCGAGGTGCGCATCCAGGTTAATCACCGCAACGCGATCCTGTGGAAAAGCGTCCAGTACGCCGCGCCCGTGCGCCCAGGCGGTTTCATGTCCACCGCCGAAAACAAGAGTACGCATCCCGGATTGCTGGCACGCGGTTATGGCCTCGCTCAGCGCCTGCTGAGCCGCCTCCAGCGCGTTACCCTCAACGTAAATGGAGCCCATATCCACAAGGCGCGCATGTCCCTGATGGCTTGCCATATTCGCCAGCGCGCCGCGCAACGCATCGGGCGCCCGTGCAGCGCCGGGCCTGCCCTGGTTACGCTTAACCCCTTCATCACATTCAAAGCCCATCAGGGCGATGCCCGACGGTACGGGTGAAAAGCGTTCGCGCTGCTGTATGGTCTGGAAGAGACGTTTTGCGGTGCTGGACTCGGCGCTGTCGTCACGTCCCTGCCACACCTGCGGGGAAACGGGATGCCACAATTTCATGCTACCTGCCCCCGAAACACGCGTTGATATAAAGGATTCCGCCCCGGCTCATAAACCATCTCAACCGGATGGTCCGCCTCCCAGACGACGAAATCAGCCACATAACCCGCCCTTAACTGCCCGTGCGTCTCACCACGTCCTAACGCCTGCGCCGCATGGCGCGTCACGCCAGCCCAGGCCTCTTCCGGCGTGAGGCCAAACTGGACGCAGGCCATGTTCATCGCCAGATGCAGGCTGGCAAACGGACTGGTGCCCGGGTTGTAGTCGGTGGCGACGGCCATCGGCACGCCCTGCTTTCTGAGCTGCGCCACCGGTGGACGCTGGCGCTCCTGAAGAAAATAGAACGCGCCGGGGAGCAATACCGCCACCGTACCGCTTTGCGCCATTGCCTGAATACCCGCGTCATCGAGATACTCAATATGATCGGCCGACAGCCCTTTATACTGGCTGACCAGCGCCGCACCGCCCAGATTCGACAGTTGCTCCACATGCCCTTTTACCGGAATACCGAGCGCGGTGGCGGCCCGGAACAGACGCTCGGTTTGCGCCGGCGTAAAGCCGACGTTTTCACAAAACACGTCCACCGCTTCAAACAACTCTTTTTGCCACAGGGCGGGCACGATCTGCTCACAGACCAGCGTCAGATACGCATCCGGATCCTGTCGGTACTCCGCGGGGACGGCGTGCGCGGCCAGCAGCGTCGGGCTGATATCGACCTGATTGTTCAGGCTGAGCTGGCGGGCAACCCGCAGCATTTTCTCTTCGGCTTCGGCATTCAGTCCGTATCCCGATTTGATTTCAACGGTCGTTACGCCTTCATTCATCAACCGCTGGAGCCGCTGCTGTGCCACGGTCAGCAGCGTTTCCGGCGAACTGTTGCGGGTGGCCGTGACCGTGGCGTTAATGCCGCCGCCCTGCTCGCTAATACGCTGATACGACACGCCGTTAAGCCGTTGCTCCCATTCCGCTGCGCGATCGCCGCCGAACACCAGATGGGTGTGGCAGTCAATCAGGCCGGGTGTCACCAGACGTCCATGGAGATCGACACACTGGGAATGCCCGGAGGGAACCTCTGAATCAGGGATAACGGCCAGGATCGTCTGGCCGCGCACGACGAGGGCATGATGCGCCTTCAGGCCATAGGGTTCCGGCTCGCCTGCGGCCAGGGTTGCCAGTCGCGCATTTCGCCATATCACATCGTCGGGATGAAGCTGCTGCATGTGCCTTCCACTTGTCATGGGTTGTATAGACATTTATTTTCATCTGTCGCCTGCTGTCAACCGCCTTGTGGGAAAATGTTATTTATTTGTGATGACTTTCCCGTCACCTCAGGGCAAAAATGCAACTTTTGCCCTTTTTATCTTCCCGTTTCGCTCAACTTAGTATAAAAAAGCAGGCTATTTCGTCTATCCAGATAAGACTTGCATACCCAGGAGCATTACCTTGACTATATCCAGGATTTCCCGTCTGGCGTTGGCACTTGCCTTTGGCGTGACTTTATCCGCTTGCAGTTCAACTCCACCGGATCAGCAACCTTCTGAGCAGGTTGCTCCGGGCACCGCTTCCCGTCCGATCCTGTCAGCGGATGAAGCGAAGAACTTCACCCGTGCGCACTACTTCTCGGCGATGGATCCTAATGCAGCCCCGTGGACGCCTTCTTCTATTAATCTGCCGAAACAGCCAGACTTCGTTGTGGGTCCGGCCGGGGCGCAGGGCGTGACGCACACCTCCATACAGGCAGCCGTGGATGCTGCCATCACCAAGCACAGCGCATCTCGTCAGTACATTGCCATCCTGCCGGGTGAATACGAAGGAACCGTTTACGTTCCTGCCGCGCCGGGAAGCATTACGCTTTACGGCCTGGGTGAAAAAGCGGTCGACGTGAAAATTGGCCTGGCGATTGATTCCGAAATCGACAGTACCACCTGGCGTCATCTGGTGAACCCGGCCGGTAAATACATGCCAGGTAAGCCGGCGTGGTATATGTTCGATAACTGCCAGAGCAAGCGTGCCGCCACCATTGGCGTGATGTGCTCTGCGGTATTCTGGTCACAGAACAACGGCCTGCAATTGCAGAACCTGACCATTCAGAACACCCTGGGGGACAGCGTTGACGCGGGTAATCACCAGGCCGTGGCGCTGCGCAGCGATGGCGACAAGGTACAGATTAACAACGTCAATATTCTGGGCCGCCAGAACACCTTCTTCGTGACCAACAGTGGCGTGCAGAACACCCTTCAGAACAACCGTCTGACGCGTACTCTGGTGACCAACAGCTACGTTGAAGGCGACGTGGATATGGTCTCTGGCCGCGGTGCGGTGGTGTTTGAGAACACCGATTTCCGCGTGGTGAATTCTCGCACTCAGCAGGAAGGTTACGTGTTCGCGCCGGCCACGCAGTCCAACCTGTTCTATGGTTTCCTGGCCGTGAATAGCCGCTTTACTGCGGCTGGCGATGGCGTTGCCCAGCTTGGTCGCTCTCTGGACGTAGACTCTGCCACCAATGGCCAGGTCGTGATCCGCGACAGCGTGATTAATGAAGGCTTTAACATGGCGAAACCGTGGGCGGATGCGGCGATCTCGAAACGTCCATTCTCCGGCAACACGGGCACGGTGGATGATAAAGAGAACGTGCAGCGCAACCTGAACGACGCTAACTTCAACCGCATGTGGGAATACAACAACCGCGGTCTGGGCAGTAAAGTGGTTGCTGAGCCGAAGCAGTAAGCTGTTTTGCCGGGTGGCGGTTTCGCCTTACCCGGCCTACTCCAGACATAAAAAAACCTCGCATGGGCGAGGTTTTTTTTTCGTCTGCGGATCAGTGCGCGTTAATCACAACCCACATTGGACCTTGTCCGACCGCATAACGGCCTTTCTCTTCCAGCAGCCCCTGCACGCCTGTGATTTCATACAGCGCGATGTGGTGAGATTTCTGCCCCGCCGCAATCAGGTATTTGCCGCTGTGGTCGACGTTAAAGCCGCGCGGCTGGGTTTCTGTCGGCTGGAAGCCTTCAACTGCCAGGACGCTGCCGTCTTCTGAAACGCTGAACACGGTGATCAGGCTGGAGGTACGATCGCAGGCATACAGGTGACGGCCATCCGGCGTGATATGAATGTCTGCCGCCCAACGCGTGTCGGAGAAGTCAGATGGCATCATATCCAGCGTCTGTACGCACTCGATCTGCCCGTTAGGATCTTTCAGTTCCCACACGTCTACCGAGCTGTTCAGCTCGTTAACGACATAGGCATACTGCTGATTCGGGTGGAAGACCATGTGGCGCGGGCCTGCACCTTCCACGGTAGTGACTTCCGCCGGGCTTTGCGCGACCAGATGGCCGTCATCGCTCAGGGTAAACAGGCAGATGCGATCCTGCTTCAGCGCGGGCACCCACAGCGTACGGTTATCCGGCGAGATGTTGGCGGAGTGGCATCCTTCGAGCCCTTCGACCACGTCGACGGTTTCAACGGGAATACCGTCTTCCAGGCGGGTAACGCTCACGCAGCCTGCATTGTAGGAGCCGCTGAAGATAAAGTTGCCTTTGTGGTCGGTAGAAATATGGGTCGGGCTGCCCGGCAGCGGGGCTTCTGCGGTATAGGTCAGGGCGCCATCATCCGGGGAGATGCGGTAGGCCAGCACGCGGAATTCCGGGCGCACGCCGACATACAGAAAACGTTTATCCGGGCTGACGACCATCGGCTGAACCTGGCCTGGCACATCAACAACCTGAACCAGCGTAAGCGAACCTTCTGTATTCAAACGCCAGACATGGATCTGCTGACTTTCAGGACTGGCGGTATAAACGGTTTGTTTCATGAATACTCCTGATTATTTTTTAACGGTGAATGCTGAATTGTAGTCCGGGATTTTGCAGGGTTCCGCTCTCGGTGTACCATCCCGACAGACCTTAAATTCAACGTTAACCCGGAAGAAAAAATGACCTCGCGAGTGATTGCACTGGATTTAGACGGAACACTGCTTACCCCGCAGAAAACCCTGCTCCCCTCTTCCCTTGAAGCCCTCAAACGAGCCCAGGAAGCGGGGTATCAACTCCTCATCGTAACGGGTCGACATCACGTTGCCATTCATCCTTTTTATCAGGCACTGGGCTTAGATACACCTGCAATTTGTTGTAATGGCACCTATTTGTATGATTATCAGGCAAAAAAGGTTTTAACCTCCGATCCGCTTCCTGTTTCTCAGGCGCTGCAATTAATTGATTTACTGGATGAGCACGCAATTCATGGCCTGATGTATGTGGATAACGCCATGCTGTATGAACGCCCTACCGGTCATGTGATCCGCACCAGCAACTGGGCTCTGTCCCTGCCGGAAGCGCAGCGTCCGGTGTTCACTCAGGTTGCCTCCCTGCGCCGGGCGGCGGAAGACGTTGAGGCTATCTGGAAATTTGCCCTGACCGATGAGGACACCAGCAAACTCAATACCTTCGCAAAGCATGTTGAGCATACGCTGGGTCTGGAATGTGAATGGTCCTGGCACGATCAGGTGGATATCGCCCGCAAAGGCAACAGCAAAGGCAAACGTCTGACCCAGTTCGTTGAATCTCAGGGCGGATCGATGCGGGACGTGATTGCCTTTGGCGATAACTATAACGACATCAGCATGCTGGAAGCCGCCGGCACGGGCGTGGCGATGGGTAACGCTGATGACGCGGTGAAAGCGCGTGCTGACGTCGTAATTGGCGATAACACCACCGACAGCATCGCGCAGTTTATCTACACCCACCTGCTGTAATCAGGCGGTGATGGAGACGCTCTTGATTTGCGCGTAAAGCCACAGGCCAGGCCTGATGCCTAACTCATCCCTGGCCCACGGGCTGATGCGCGCCCACAGCGTTCTGCTGCCCACTTCCAGCTGTACTTCTACCTGGCCGTTATCATCAAAACACTGCGCCACTTTTGCGCGCAACACATTGCGGATACTGGTTTGCAGCGGCGGTTGCAGGACCAGTGAGACATCTGACGCCTGAATGCGGATGCGTAACGTCGACTGAATCGGCGTGTCGATTTTGTTAACCCACAGATGCTGATCGCCCAGCGCCAGGGCGGTCATCGCATAGTGCGGATGGTGCTCCAGTACGCTCACCTTCAGAATGCTGCTCTGCTGCTCCTTTGGCAGCCACGGGTGCATAACGCTGCTGCCCCACACCTCTTCGAGATTACCGAAGGCCTTCACCCTCCCCGCTTCCAGCACCAGCACTTTATCGGCCAGATGTAAGATCTCATCCAGCGAATGGCTGACGTACAGCATGGGTACGTTGATTTCCCGCGCCAGACGTTGCAGGTACGGCAGCAGCTCGCGCTTGCGCGGAATATCCAGCGAGGCCAGCGGCTCATCCAGCAGCAGCAGTTCCGGCGCGGTTAACAGGGCGCGGCCAATCGCCACGCGCTGTTTTTCGCCCCCCGACAGCGAAGGCGGCAGACGATCCAGCAGCGATTCGATACCCAGCAGCGCCACCAGCTTATCGAACTGTCCGGCCATGCTTTTTGCCATGCCGTAGCGCAGGTTACCGCGCACGCTGTAGTGCGGAAAGAGGCGCGCATCCTGAAATACATAGCCGATGCGGCGCTTGTCCGGTGACAGGCAAATCTTTTTCTCCGCGTCGTTTAAGACGCGATTATTTAACACAATGCGGCCAGACTGGGGGCGCGTCAGGCCGCTAATCGCATTTATCAGCGACGTTTTTCCCGCCCCGGAAACGCCAAAAATCGCGGTGATACCGCTGGCAGGCAGCGTTTCATTCAGCGTCAGGGTGTGGTTGCCCAGGGTTTGCGTAAAGTTGAGTTCCAGCATCACGGTTTCCTCATCCGTTCACGGCTGAGGCGCGCCAGCCACTCCGACACCAGCAGCGAGACCAGGGCGAGCACAATCGAAATAATACACAGCCGGGCCGCCGCACCTTCGCCGCCCGGCGTCTGAATCAGGGTATACATCGCCGACGGGATGGTCCGCGTCTCGCCCGGAATGTTTGATACAAAAGTAATAGTCGCACCAAACTCGCCCAGCGAGCGGGCGAAAGCCAGCACCGTACCGACGATAATGCCCGGTAACGTGAGCGGCAGGGTGATGGTCAGAAATACCCGCCAGCGGCCTGCGCCCAGCGTGCGGGCGGCCTGTTCCAGCCGGATATCCACCGCTTCCAGCGCCAGACGGATAGCGCGCACCATCAGCGGGAAGGACATCACCGCCGCGGCAAGCACCGCGCCGCGCCAGCTGAAAGCAAAGGTTAGGCCAAACCAGTCGTACAGCCACTCGCCGATAACGCCGCGTCGCCCCATGGAGATCAGCAGCAGATAGCCGACCACCACAGGCGGCAAGACGAGCGGAAGATGGAGAACACTGTCGAGCAGGGCTTTGCCTGGAAACTTCACGCGAACCAGTAACCAGGCAAAGAACACCCCAAAGGGCAAACTCAGCGCAACCGCCAGGGAAGAGACTTTCAGGCTCAGCAGCACGGCCTGCCATTCAGGTTCGGTCAATATCATTCGTGAGTCGTAAATCCGTAACGTTTAAAGATAGCGGACGCTTCCGGCCCCTTCAGATAGTCAACGAAGGCCGTCACGGTCGCATTTTTATGTCCATCAACTATCGCAACAGGATATTCCACTTTCTGATGCGAGTCCTCCGGGAAGGTACCCACTACCTTCACGCCTTTACTGGCGACGGCATCGGAGCCGTAAACAATCCCGAGTGGGGCTTCGTTACGCTCCACCAGCGCCAGCGCGCCACGCACATCTTCTGCGGGTGCCAGCTTCGGCGATAAGGTCTCCCATGCGCCCAGCTTTTGCAGCGCTTCCTTCGCATAAATTCCGGCAGGAACATGCTCCGGATCGCCCACCGCCAGACGGCCACCGTTCAGCAGACGGGTCCAGTCCGTCTGTTTGTTAATGGCAATGTCGCCCTGCTTGCTGTTTGCGGGCGCGACCACCACCAGGCTATTGCCCAACAGCGTTTCGCGGGTAGCCGTTTCAACAGACTTTTTCTCCACCGCGTAATCCATCCATTTCTGATCGGCAGAGATGAACAGATCCGCAGGCGCCCCCGCTTCGATCTGGCGGGCCAGCGTGGAAGAGGAGGCAAATGACGAGACAACCTCGACGTTTTTCTCTTTTTTGTATTCCGCAGCAATATCCTGCATCGCGTTAGTCAGCGACGCCGCCGCAAAGACCGTGATTTTTCCTTCATCCGCCAGCGCGTGGCCGGTGAGTGAGAGTGTCAGCGTTGCCCCTGCGAAAAGGCGTACCCATGAACGTGCCATTTGAAGCTCCTGTGCGTTTCGTTATATACAAATAAATATAACGATATATCACAGGCGTTCATAGCGTTAAATCGTACCCATTAGTGCGTAAACTCAAGGAACGTTGTAAAAGATATCGGCGGGAGAGAAATAAACTTGAGAGCAAAACGCCCGGACTGACCGGGCGTTTTGGAGGAAATCATTGCTGCTTTTTAGGCTGGTCACGACGATGACCAATGTTCGAAAAGACGTTGAACACTTCACCCAGGCCGTAGATGGCACCGAGGATGATAGCCATCACTACTGGCACCATGATTACCGCGAATACCAGACTTTTCAACAACTCTAACATGGTTTTCTCCAGATCTTGTGAACGGCTTATTCTACCCTGAAAAGTAAGAAAAACATCCCCTTTTGTGCGGTGCGCTTTTCGCATCAGGGCATTTGGGTCACAATAGCCTTTTTGCCGGGACCCCGTTATGCAGGCTGAAATTCTCCTCACCCTACGCCTTCAGCAGAAGCTTTTCGCCGATCCGCGACGCATCGCCCTGTTAAAACAAATAGAACAAACTGGCTCGATTAGCCAGGGTGCCAAAAACGCCGGCATCAGCTATAAAAGCGCCTGGGATGCGATTAACGACATGAACACTCTGAGCGAACAAACGCTGGTTGACCGCGCCACAGGCGGAAAAGGCGGCGGCGGCGCCGTGTTGACGCGTTACGGGCAACGTCTGATCCAGCTCTACGATTTACTGGCGCAGATCCAGCAAAAAGCCTTTGATGTGTTAAGCGATGACGACAATCTGCCGCTGGACAGCCTGCTGGGCGCCATCTCCCGTTTTTCATTACAGACCAGCGCCCGCAACCAGTGGTTTGGTACGGTGACGGGACGCGACCATTCGCAGGTGCAGGAGCATATTGAGATCCTGCTGGCGGACGGTACGACGCGCCTTAAAGCCGCCATCACCGCGCAAAGCGGTCAGCGCCTCGGGCTGAATGAAGGTCAGGAGGTGCTGGTATTACTTAAAGCGCCCTGGATCGGCATTGCGCTTAACCCTGAGCAGGCCGCAGAGGCCGACAACCAGCTACGCGGTGAAATTAGCCACATTGAACGCGGCGCAGAACAGAGTGAAGTGCTGATGACCCTGCCGGATGGACAGTCGCTCTGCGCCACCGTTCCGGTGAACGACGCGGCTGAATTAGTCGAAGGTGCTGTGGTGACCGCATATTTCAATGCCGACCGGGTAATTATCGCCACATTATGCTAAGCGCATTGACAACCCTGACGACTCTGGGTATCCCTGACATCTGTTGCTGCAAAAAATGGGATAACACATGTCATCATTGCATATTTCGCAAGGCACGTTTCGTCTTAGCGATACCCGTACCTTATCGCTGCCAGAGTTAACCTTGCGCGCCGGAGAAAGCTGGGCGTTTGTGGGCACGAACGGCAGCGGAAAATCGGCACTGGCCCGCGCCCTGGCGGGTGAATTAACCCAGCTGGAGGGAGAGCGTCGGTGCACGTTTACCCGGCTAACGCGCCTTTCCTTCGAACAGCTGCAAAAGCTGGTCAGCGATGAGTGGCAGCGTAACAATACCGATTTGCTCAGCCCCGGTGAAGAAGATACCGGCCGCACGACGGCGGAGATTATCCAGGATGAAATCAAAGACCCTGCCCGCTGCCAGCAGCTGGCGGAGCAATTTGGCATTACCGCCCTGCTTAACCGCCGTTTCAAATACCTTTCTACCGGCGAGACGCGCAAAACGCTGCTGTGCCAGGCGCTGATGAGCGAGCCGGAACTCCTGATTCTGGATGAGCCGTTTGACGGGCTGGATGTGCAGTCCCGCGCGCAGCTGGCCGCGTTGCTGACGACGCTTAACCAGCAGGGATACACGCTTGTGCTGGTCCTTAACCGCTTTGATGAGATCCCTGATTTCGTCCATTATGCGGGCGTGCTGGCTGACTGTAGCCTGACCGAAACCGGCGAGAAGGCCGGACTGCTCCGGCAGGCGCTGATTGCGCAGCTGGCGCACAGCGAAAAGCTGGACGGTATCGCCCTGCCGGAGCCGGATGCGCCATCGGCGCGACACGGACTTGATCCCGATCAGCCGCGCATCGTGCTGCGCGATGGCGTGGTTGCCTACGACGATCGCCCTGTTCTTAATCACCTCAGCTGGACGGTTAATCCCGGTGAGCACTGGCAGATCGTCGGGCCCAACGGGGCGGGTAAATCCACGCTGCTGAGCCTGATCACCGGGGATCATCCGCAGGGATACAGCAACGATCTGACCCTCTTCGGTCGCCGTCGCGGCAGCGGGGAAACCATCTGGGACATCAAAAAGCACATCGGCTATGTCAGCAGCAGCCTGCATCTGGACTACCGCGTGAGCACCACGGTGCGCAACGTGATCCTGTCCGGCTTCTTTGATTCTATTGGTATTTATCAGGCGGTATCGGACAAGCAGCACAAGCTGGCGCAGGCGTGGCTGGATATTCTGGGGATGGACCATCGGGTAGCTGATGCGCCCTTCCACAGCCTGTCGTGGGGGCAGCAGCGGCTGGCATTGATCGTCCGCGCGCTGGTCAAACACCCTACGCTGCTGATTCTGGACGAACCGTTGCAGGGACTGGATCCGCTTAACCGACAGCTGATCCGACGCTTTGTGGATGTACTGATTAGCGAAGGTGAAACCCAACTGCTGTTTGTCTCCCACCATGCTGAAGACGCCCCGTCCTGCATGACCCATCGGCTGGAATTTGTGCCTGACGGCGAGCATTACCGCTACCTGCTGAGCAAAATCGATTAACCCGTGGAGGGCGCCGCCCTCCGCTTTTCAGACAACCCGCAACAATACTTCTCTATCTCTTTGATCTAAAATGCACGAAGCAGGTGAAAAAGCGCGTGTGAAAGCCTGTGTAAACGATACCACTATTTTATCCCATGTCACACTTTTCGCGTCTCTGATATGCTATGGTTAATTCATACCATAAGCCTAATGGAGCGAAATATGCGAGTTCTGGTAACAGGTGGTAGCGGTTACATAGGTAGTCATACCTGTGTGCAACTGCTGCAAAGCGGTCACGACGTCGTCATTCTTGATAACCTGTGCAACAGTAAGCGCAGCGTGCTGCCAGTCATTGAACGCCTTGCGGGAAAACAGCCGACTTTCGTGGAAGGCGATATTCGCAATGAAGCATTGATGACTGAAATCCTTCACGATCACGCGATTGAAACCGTTATCCACTTCGCAGGCCTGAAAGCGGTGGGCGAATCGGTAGCAAAACCGCTTGAGTACTACGACAACAACGTCAACGGTACCCTGCGTCTGATCTCCGCCATGCGTGCGGCAAACGTGAAAAACTTTATCTTCAGCTCCTCCGCGACCGTCTACGGCGACCAGCCAAAAATTCCTTACGTTGAAAGCTTCCCGACCGGTACGCCGCAAAGCCCGTATGGCAAAAGCAAGTTGATGGTGGAGCAGATCCTGACCGACCTGCAAAAAGCCCAGCCTGAGTGGAGCATCGCGCTGCTGCGCTACTTCAACCCGGTTGGCGCGCATCCGTCAGGCGACATGGGCGAAGATCCGCAGGGCATTCCAAATAACCTGATGCCGTATATCGCGCAGGTGGCCGTAGGGCGTCGCGACTCCCTGGCGATTTTTGGTAACGATTATCCCACCGAAGACGGCACCGGCGTGCGCGATTACATTCACGTGATGGATCTGGCCGACGGCCACGTGGCGGCGATGCAGCAGCTGGCGGATAAACCGGGCGTGCATATTTACAACCTCGGCGCCGGCGTCGGCAGCAGCGTGCTGGATGTGGTGAATGCCTTCAGCAAAGCCTGCGGCAAGCCGGTGAACTACCACTTCGCGCCGCGCCGCGATGGCGATCTTCCGGCTTACTGGGCCGATGCCTCCAAAGCGGATAAAGAGCTTAACTGGCGTGTCACCCGCACGCTCGATGAAATGGCACAGGATACCTGGCACTGGCAGTCACGCCATCCGCAGGGCTATCCGGACTAAGGATTTGTCATGACGCAATTTAATCCCGTCGATCACCCGCATCGTCGTTTTAACCCGCTCAGCGGGCAATGGATTTTAGTTTCACCGCATCGCGCCAAGCGCCCCTGGCAGGGGGCGCAAGAGACGCCTGCAAAACAGACGCTGCCACAGCACGATCCGGACTGCTTCCTCTGTCCGGGCAACACGCGCGTGACGGGCGATATAAACCCGGACTACAAGGGCACCTTCGTTTTCACAAACGATTTCGCGGCGCTGATGACCGACACGCCGGACGCGCCGGAAAACCACGACCCGCTGATGCGCTGCGAAAGCGCCCGCGGCACCAGCCGCGTGATCTGCTTCTCTCCCGACCACAGCAAAACGCTGCCGGAGCTGAGCGTTGAGGCGCTGAAAGAGGTTGTCAGCACCTGGCAGGCGCAAACGGCGGAGCTGGGCCAGACCTATCCGTGGGTGCAGGTGTTTGAAAACAAAGGCGCGGCGATGGGCTGCTCTAACCCGCACCCGCACGGCCAGATCTGGGCGAACAGCTTCCTGCCGAACGAAGCCGAACGTGAAGACCGGCTGCAAAAAGCCTATTTTGCAGAGAACGGTTCACCGATGCTAGTGGATTACACCCAGCGTGAGCTGGCGGACGGCAGCCGCACCGTGGTGGAAACCGAGCACTGGCTTGCCGTGGTGCCGTACTGGGCGGCGTGGCCGTTTGAAACGCTGCTGCTGCCAAAAGCCCACGTCCAGCGCATTACCGACCTCAGCGACGCGCAGAAAGACGACCTTGCCCTGGCGCTGAAAAAACTGACCAGCCGTTACGATAACCTCTTCCAGTGCTCCTTCCCCTACTCCATGGGCTGGCACGGCGCGCCGTTCAACGGCGAAGAGAATCAACACTGGCAGCTGCATGCGCATTTCTACCCGCCGCTGCTGCGCTCAGCAACGGTACGTAAATTCATGGTGGGCTATGAAATGCTGGCGGAAACCCAGCGCGACCTGACGGCGGAACAGGCGGCAGAACGTCTGCGTGCCGTTAGCGACGTCCATTACCGCGAATCAGGAGTCTAAAAATGAATCTGAAAGATAAAACACAATCCCTGTTTGCTGAAAAATTTGGCTACCCTGCCACCCACGTTATTCAGGCGCCAGGCCGCGTTAATTTAATTGGCGAGCACACCGACTATAACGACGGTTTTGTGCTGCCCTGTGCCATTGACTACCAGACGGTGATCGGCTGCGCGAAACGTTCAGATCGTATGGTGCGGGTGATCGCCGCGGATTACGGCAACGAAATGGACGAATTTTCCCTCGACGCGCCGATCGTGACCCACGACAGCCAGCAGTGGTCGAACTATGTGCGCGGCGTGGTGAAGCATCTTCTGAAGCGTAACAAGGATTTCGGCGGGGCCGATCTGGTTATCAGCGGCAACGTGCCGCAGGGAGCAGGATTAAGCTCTTCTGCATCGCTGGAAGTGGCGGTCGGCACCGTCTTCCAGCAGCTTTATCATCTGCCGCTGGACGGCGCGCAGATCGCCCTCAACGGTCAGGAAGCGGAAAACCAGTTCGTGGGCTGCAACTGCGGCATTATGGATCAGCTTATTTCCGCGCTGGGCAAGAAAGAGCATGCGTTGCTGATTGACTGCCGCTCGCTCGGCACCAAAGCGGTTCCGCTGCCAAAAGGTGCGGCGGTGGTGATCATCAACAGTAACTTCAAACGCACCCTGGTGGGCAGCGAGTACAACACCCGCCGCGAGCAGTGTGAAACCGGCGCGCGCTTCTTCCAGCAGCCGGCCCTGCGTGATGTTTCTCTCGATGAATTTAACAAGGTTGCCCACGAGCTGGATCCGGTCGTAACGAAGCGCGTGCGTCACGTGCTGACGGAAAATGCCCGTACCGTAGAAGCCGCCTCCGCGCTGGCGAAAGGTGACCTGAAGCGCATGGGCGAACTGATGGCAGAATCGCATGCCTCCATGCGCGACGATTTCGAAATCACCGTGCCGCAAATCGACACCCTGGTTGAAATTGTAAAAGCCACGATTGGCGACAAAGGCGGCGTGCGTATGACCGGCGGTGGGTTTGGCGGCTGCGTCGTCGCCCTGGTGCCGGAAGAGCTGGTCCCTGCCGTTCAGGACGCCGTGGCGAAACAGTACGAAGCCAAAACGGGCATCAAAGAAACTTTCTATGTCTGCAAAGCATCACAAGGAGCCGGACAGTGCTAAACGAAATACCTACACTCGCACCGGATGGTCTGCCGTATCGCCTGTTAACCCTGCGCAACAGCGCCGGGATGGTGGTTACGCTGATGGACTGGGGCGCAACCCTACTTTCTGCCCGCGTCCCCATGCCTGACGGCAGCGTGCGCGAAACCCTGCTCGGCTGCGCATCCCCCGAGCAGTATATTGAGCAGAAGGCTTTTCTTGGCGCGTCCATAGGCCGCTACGCCAACCGCATCGCCAGAAGCCGGTTTGAGCTGGACGGCGTAGAATATTCCCTGCTTTCAAGCCAGGGTGAAAATCAGCTGCACGGCGGTCCGGAAGGGTTTGATAAACGCCGCTGGAAGATTGTGCAGCAAAATGACGGTGAGGTCTGGTTCTCTCTGGACTCCCTCGACGGTGACCAGGGCTTCCCGGGCAATCTGACCGCAACCGCGCGCTTCACCCTGACCGGGGATAATCGCATCGCCATTGAGTACCGCGCGACGGTCGACAAGCCGTGCCCGGTCAACCTGACTAACCACGCTTACTTCAATCTCGACGGCAACCAGACCGATGTCCGTAACCACAAACTCCAGATCCTGGCGGACGCGTATCTGCCGGTCGATAAGATGGGTATTCCGTATCAGGGGCTGAAACCGGTAAGCGGCAATAGCTTTGATTTCCGTCAGCCGAAAACCATCGCCCAGGATTTTCTGAGTGATGACGATCAGCGCAAGGTGAAGGGCTACGACCACGCTTTCCTGTTGCAGGCGAAAGGCGATCTTTCTCAACCTGCCGCACAGGTCTGGTCTGCGGATGAGAAGTTACAGATGACGGTCTACACCACCGCCCCTGCCCTTCAGTTCTACTCCGGCAACTACCTGGAGGGCACCACGGCGCGTGAACATAACGACTACGCCGCCTGGCAAGGTCTGGCGCTGGAGAGCGAATTCCTGCCGGACAGCCCTAACCATCCAGAATGGCCGCAGCCGGACTGCGTACTGCGTCCGGGTGAAGAGTACACGAGCGTTACCGAGTATCATTTCATTCCGCGCGCTTAACGCCCGGCGGCGCTGCGCCTGCACGGGCCTATGAATGTAGGCCGGATAAGCGAAGCGCCGTCCGGCAAAAAAGCCTGCCCTCACCGCGAGGGCTTTTTTATCTCCGCTTGCTGAAAATAGCGGCGATCGCAGACAAAATCATAACCCTGGATTCACATGCATCTTACACTCTCGAACTATTTTCGCTATGGTTAGGGTTAAGCGTTGCTGCTGGCACAGTCACGGCAATATAATGAGAATTGTTATCATTCAAAATGCTTGAGGAGTAAGAAATGGCTAATACTAAGCTTGTCCTGGTGCGCCACGGCGAAAGCCAGTGGAACAATGAAAACCGCTTCACCGGCTGGTATGACGTTGATCTGTCCGAGAAAGGCGTGAGCGAAGCAAAAGCGGCAGGTAAACTGCTGAAAGAAGAAGGCTTCACCTTTGACTTTGCTTACACCTCTGTGCTGAAACGTGCCATCCATACCCTGTGGAACGTTCTGGACGAGCTGGATCAGGCCTGGCTGCCGGTTGAGAAATCCTGGAAGCTGAACGAGCGTCACTACGGTGCGCTGCAAGGTCTGAACAAAGCGGAAACCGCAGAGAAATACGGTGACGAGCAGGTTAAGCAGTGGCGTCGCGGTTTCGCGGTAACGCCACCAGAGCTGAGCAAAGATGACGAGCGCTACCCGGGTCACGATCCGCGCTACGCGAAGCTGACTGAGGCTGAACTACCACAGACCGAAAGCCTGGCGCTGACCATTGACCGCGTGGTGCCTTACTGGAACGAAACCATTCTGCCACGCCTGAAAAGCGGCGAGCGCGTTATTATCGCTGCTCACGGTAACTCCCTGCGCGCGCTGGTGAAATACCTGGACAACATGGGTGAAGATGAGATCCTCGAGCTGAACATCCCTACCGGCGTACCGCTGGTGTACGAGTTCGACGAGAACTTCAAACCTGTTAAACATTACTATCTGGGTAATGCCGACGAAATCGCTGCAAAAGCGGCGGCAGTGGCGAACCAGGGTAAAGCGAAGTAATTTTCGCCGGACATAAAAAAAGCGTGGAGCAATCCACGCTTTTTTATTGCCCGCGACAAACTTAGCCGCGACGCGCTTTTACCGCATCCGCCAGCTGGCGCAGGATCGCATCGGTATCTTCCCAGCCAATACAGGCATCCGTCACGCTCTTACCGTAGACCAGCGGCTCGCTGCCCTCAGGATTCTGGTTGCCTTCCACCAGATGGCTCTCGATCATCACCCCAATCACCGCGCGTTCACCGTTGGCGATTTGCTGACAAACATCCGCCCCGACTTCCATCTGCTTTTTGAACTGTTTGCTGGAGTTCGCATGGCTGAAATCGATCATCACCTGCGGCGCCAGTCCCGCTTTCTCCAGACCCGCCTTCACTTCCGCCACGTGTTTTGCGCTGTAGTTAGGCTCTTTACCGCCGCGCAGAATGATATGGCAGTCGCCGTTACCGCTGGTATTCACGATAGCCGAGTGGCCCCATTTGGTCACCGACAGGAAGCAGTGCGGCGCGCCAGCCGCATTGATGGCATCAATCGCGACCTTGATGGTGCCATCCGTGCCGTTTTTGAAGCCCACCGGGCATGAGAGGCCAGACGCCAGCTCGCGGTGAACCTGAGATTCCGTGGTGCGCGCGCCGATGGCGCCCCAGCTCATCAGGTCAGCCAGATACTGCGGCGTGATCATATCCAGGAATTCTCCCGCCGCCGGCAGCCCGCTGTCATTAATTTCCAGCAGCAGCTTACGCGCAATGCGCAGGCCATCGTTGATCTGGAAGCTATTGTCCATGTGCGGATCGTTAATCAGCCCTTTCCAGCCCACGGTGGTACGCGGTTTTTCGAAATAGACGCGCATCACGATTTCCAGTTCGTCCTTCAGCTCTTCACGCAGGGTGAGCAGTCGTGACGCGTACTCTTTGGCCGCAGCAGGATCGTGAATAGAGCACGGCCCGATCACCACCAGAAGACGATCGTCGCTACCTTTGAGGATCTTGTGGATCGCCTTGCGGGCATGAGACACCGTGTTGGCGGCATTTTCAGTGGCGGGGAATTTTTCAAGGAGCGCTACGGGAGGTAATAACTCATTGATCTCTTTAATGCGTAAATCGTCGTTCTGATAATTCATCTTCTTTCCGGCTCTGCCATATCTTTAGTAATGAAAGCAATGCTTTCAATCTAACTTGTCGGCCTTGAAGTGTAAACGGGATTTTACACTTCACGCAGATAATTCCTGGAATTCGCCTAAAATTAACCACAAAATAGCGAAAAATGAGATCTGGCCTAAACTTTTTACTTGTAACAGCTGAATTTAAATATTTATACGCGATTCCATTCTGCCCTTACGCAGAAATCCGGGATCTTTCGCCACTGAACAAGATGCACTGTTGGAGAATGTTATCCAGCGTAACGATAAGAACAGGAGCACCATGATGAAAATGACGAAACTGACTACGCTTTTCCTGACGGCAACCCTTACCCTGGCAAGCGGCAGCGTGCTGGCAGCCGATGCAGGTTCATCCGGCAGCAACGGTGACGCGAATGCTGCTGCCGAAGCAGGCCAGGTTGCACCGGATGCAAAACAGAATATTGCGCCAAATAATGTTGATAACAGCAATATCAACACGGGCAATACTAACACCGGCGGTACGAATACCGGCACCATGAACCACGACGGCATGACCAACGATGAGGTTCATAAAAACTCGATGTGTAAAGACGGTAAATGTCCGGACCCCAATGACAAAGTGGGTAGCGATGCCAATACCAAAACGGACGGCACCACTCAGTAAGCCTGTCTAAGAAGAAATAAGGAGAGCGCATGCTCTCCTTTTTTATTTAAGCACTTAAAAACGCTACACTAAAAATAATAATAAATCAGGAAAGATATCATGGCGCATTCCCACTCCCATTCTCCCTCTTCCGGCGATGAAAACGCCAAACGGCTTCTGCTGGCATTTGCGGTCACCGCCACGTTTATGGTTATTGAGGTCATCGGTGGCCTTATTTCCGGCTCGCTGGCGCTGCTGGCCGATGCCGGACACATGCTTACCGATGCCGCGGCGCTGCTCTTCGCGCTGCTGGCCGTGCAGTTTGCCCGTCGCCCGCCCAATGCCCGCCACACGTTTGGCTGGCTCAGGCTGACCACGCTTGCCGCTTTTGTGAATGCGATTGCCTTAGTGGTGATTACCATACTCATCGTCTGGGAGGCTTTTCAGCGCTTTCGGCATCCTCAACCGGTAGCCGGGACAACGATGATGGTGATTGCCATTGCCGGCCTGGTGGCCAATATTCTGGCGTTCTGGATATTGCATCGCGGCAGCAGCGAAAAAAATCTGAACGTGCGGGCCGCAGCGCTGCACGTGCTCGGTGATTTGCTGGGTTCTGTTGGTGCGATTGTGGCCGCGCTGATTATTATGGGTACGGGCTGGACCCCTATCGACCCGATTCTTTCCGTGCTGGTATCGTGCCTGGTATTGCGCAGCGCCTGGCGGCTACTGAAGGAGAGCGTAAATGAGCTACTTGAAGGCGCGCCCACATCACTGGATATTGGCGAACTGAAGCGCAGCCTGAGTCGCTCCATTCCTGAGGTTCGTAACGTCCATCACGTTCACGTCTGGCTGGTTGGGGAAAAACCGCTTATGACGCTGCACGTTCAGGTTGTTCCACCCCACGATCACGACGCGCTGCTTGAACGTATTCAGCATTTCCTTGAGCATCACTATGAGATTGCGCACTCCACTATCCAGATGGAGTACCAGCCTTGCAGCGGGCCAGACTGCCACCTTAACGAGGCGCAGTCCGGCCACTCACACGCACATCACCATTAACGGGAAAGCGCGCGAGAGCCACGCTCACGCGCGCTGTTAATCCACATGCGGCTGCCGTTGAGAGCAATGAAGGTCAGGAGCATATACTCCAGCGACATGGCATAAACGCCCTGAAGGGCAAAAATCACCACGCTAATCACGTTAATCACCACCCACAACAGCCAGTTCTCAACGTATTTACGCGTCATCAGGATCATCGCCGCAATCGACAGCACCATCATGCAGGAATCCCAGAACGGGAAGGCGTCCGGCTGAAGCTCTGGCAGGGTGACGTTCAATCCCAGCCCCGACATCACCGAGACCGCCACGCGCGTCAGGAAGGCAAATACCGGATCGATAAAGACGGTCATCAGGCCGATAGCCACCACGCAGGCCGCGAGCCAGGCGAGGGCTTTTGGCAACGGCAGCCAGCGGATTTGCAGCTCCGCCTCCTGCTGACTGTTTTGCCGCGACCAGGCATACCAGCCGTAGATGTTGGCCGCGAAGAAGAACAGCTGTAGAAGCAGGCTGGCGTAGAGCTGGATCTGGAAGAAGATGATCGCAAACAGCGTAACGTTAATCAGCCCAAACGCATAGTTGCTGATCTTCTCCAGGCTGGCCAGCCAGATACAGAGTAAACCGGCCAGCGTACCTACCGCTTCAATCCACGACAGGTCATAGCCGCCCGCACCGATGGGGATGTGAACCAGGATGTTCTGTGTACTAAAAAAATCCATTTTTTCTCCGGGGCGTAATAAGTTAAGTACGTAGTGTAGCCGCAAAATCCAGCATGCGGTTAAGCGGAATTAACGCGCCTTCACGCAGGGCAGCATCCACGTGGATCTCATGCGCAGCGCCACCGTTCTCCAGCCCCTCCGCAATGGCTTTGAGGCCATTCATCGCCATCCATGGGCAATGCGCGCAGCTACGGCAGGTCGCCCCTTCTCCGGCGGTTGGCGCTTCAAGCAGCTCTTTTTCCGGCACGGCCTGCTGCATTTTGTAGAAGATACCGCGATCGGTCGCCACGATGAGCTGCTTGTGTGGCAGCGTTTTTGCCGCGTTAATTAACTGGCTGGTTGAGCCGACGGCGTCCGCCATCTCGACGATCGACTGCGGGGATTCCGGGTGCACCAGAATCGCGGCCTGCGGGTATAAGCCTTTCATCCGGGTCAGCGCCTGGGTCTTGAACTCATCGTGGACGATACAGGCACCCTGCCAGCACAGCACATCCGCACCGGTCTGTTTTTGCACGTAGTTTCCCAGATGGCGATCGGGCGCCCAGATGATTTTTTCACCCATGCTGTCCAGATGTTCAATCAGCTCAACGGCGATACTGGACGTCACTACCCAGTCTGCCCGGGCTTTGACGGCAGCGGAGGTGTTGGCGTAAACCACGACGGTACGGTCGGGGTGAGCATCACAGAAGGCGGTGAACTCATCAATCGGGCAGCCGAGATCGAGGGAGCATTCGGCATTCAGCGTCGGCATCAGAATCGTTTTTTCCGGGCTGAGGATTTTTGCCGTTTCGCCCATAAAACGAACGCCCGCAACGAGAAGCGTAGAGGCAGGATGTTTAGCGCCGAAACGCGCCATCTCCAGCGAGTCTGAGATACAGCCGCCCGTCTCTTCTGCCAGCTGCTGAATTTCCGGGTCAGTGTAGTAATGCGCCACCATCACCGCATCACGCGCTTTAAGAAGACGCTTAATTTTCTCACGATAGAACTGCTTCTCATCCCGGCTTAGCGGCGCTGGCTTCGGCGGGAAGGGATAAATTGCGGCTTCGGGATCAAACATCACACTCATTTTGGCTTCTCGTTTGACTGGCTTAACAATATTGCCTTTGTTTTGCGGTAGAAAGCAAAAATGACGGCAATGGTGTTTTATATACTAAACAAGATAGCGAATTTGAGGCGGATTGTCATCGGGAATTGGTGCCGGCAGCATTTGTCGGGTGGCGGCGTCGCCTTACCCGACCTACAAAGCACTGGGGAACGACAGATAGCAAAAAGGCGCCTTTAGGGCGCCTTTTTACATTGGTGGGTCGTGCAGGATTCGAACCTGCGACCAATTGATTAAAAGTCAACTGCTCTACCAACTGAGCTAACGACCCACTTTTGCGCTGCTTTCACGTTGTTTGATATCCCGTGGCAACGGCGGCATATATTACTGATTTAAGAATTCTGCGCAACAAAAATTTCGATGAAGATCACTTAACTGCTTAGGAATCATGCTGCACGACCAGAAATAACGCGATTTCTGGTCATGCGGTAATCAACCCATCGAACTTAAACGTTTTTGCGCTTGTTTGGCGCCGTCGGTGCCCGGGAATTTAGCAACCACCTGCTGATAAACCGCTTTGGCTTTAGCCGTGTCGCCTTTGTCCTGCATGATCACGCCAACTTTAAACATCGCATCCGGCGCTTTCGGTGATTTCGGGTAATTTTTCACCACAGAGGCAAAATAAAACGCCGCATCATCCTTTTTACCCTTGTTGTAATTCAACTGACCCAGCCAGTAGTTCGCATTGGGCTGGTAAGTGGAATCAGGGTATTTCTTCACGAAGTTCTGAAACGCAACGATAGCATCGTCCTGGCGCGATTTGTCCTGCACCAGGGCAATGGCCGCGTTATAGTCCGTATTCGCGTCACCGCTCTGTACAGGCGCTCCAGACGACGCTGAGGCATCTGCCGCTGGAGCAGGCGTCGCCGCACCGCTTTGATCGCCTGCTGCGGGCTGTGCAGCCGCACCGCCGCTGCTCAGGCTATCCATCTGCGACAAAATTTGCTTCTGGCGCTCCACAACCTGATTAAGCTGATACTGACTCTCCTGGATCTGACCACGAAGGGAATCGATATCGTTCTGGTTATCGGAAAGTTGCTGCTGGAGTTGAGTTAAAAGCTGACTGTGAGCGTTAGAAATACGCTCGAGCTGAGTGACCCGGTCTTCTACCGAGCCTGAGCCGACACTACTGATTGGTGCCTGAGCAAAAGCGGCCCAGGGGGCCGCTATTCCAACCAGTAACGACAGACTCATCAGATGATGTCTGAAGTTACTGCTCATGCAATTCTCTTAGTAAACGAGTACGGCACGACGGTTTTTGGAGTAAGCCGCTTCGTCGTGACCCAGTACTGCTGGTTTTTCTTTACCGTAAGAAACGATGGAGATCTGGTCAGCAGAAACGCCTTTACCCTGGAGGTACATTTTAACAGCGTTTGCACGACGTTCACCCAGGGAGATGTTGTACTCTGGGGTACCACGTTCGTCCGCATGACCTTCTACGGTGACTTTGTAAGACGGGTTGCTACGCAGGAAGTTTGCGTGCGCATCCAGCATTGCAGCGAAGTCAGAACGAATGTCGTATTTATCCAGATCGAAGTAAACGATGTTGTTCTGCTGTAACTGCTGCATCTGAAGACGCGCTTGCTCTTCAGAAGACATATTGCCATTGCCGTTAGCGTCCATACCGGTGCCGGCACCCATCATGCCTTCGCCGCTCTGGTCATTGCTTGCGTTCTTGTTAGAAGAACACGCTGCGATTGCCATTACAGGCAGAGCGATCATCAGCCCCTTCAGCACTTTGTTCAGTTGCATTTCTAAGATTCCTTTAGTAATCAATTAATTATTATTACAGATACGGCGACCAGGCAGGTGATTTTACCTGTCCATCAGTTGCCGGAAGACGCGCTTTGAAACGCCCATCTGTAGAAACCAGATTCAGCACGGATCCCATCCCCTGAGAAGAGCTGTAGATTACCATGGTGCCGTTAGGTGCCAGACTTGGCGTTTCATCCAGGAACGTTGACGACAGTATTTGTACGCCTCCCGTTACCAGATCTTGTTTGGCAATGTGCTGCTGACCACCCGCAGTGCTGACCATTACCATTGTTTTACCATCGGCACTGACGTCAGCATCCTGGTTCTGAGAACCTTCCCAGGTAATGCGCTGCGCTGCTCCGCCGTTGATATTCACTTTATAAACTTGTGGACGACCGGCCTGGTCAGACGTAAAGGCCAGATTCTGGCTGTCCGGGAACCAGGTTGGCTCCGTGTTGTTGCTACGACCATCGGTTACCTGGCGGATCTGGCCAGAGCCAATGTCCATGACGTACAGGTTCAGGCTACCGGTTTTAGATAGGGCAAACGCCAGTTTAGTCCCGTCCGGAGAGAACGCAGGTGCACCGTTGTGACGCGGGAATGACGCAACCTGACGCACGGCACCGTTAGACAGCGTCTGGATAACCAGCGCGGAACGGCCGCTCTCGAAGGTCACGTACGCCAGCCTGGAGCCGTCAGGAGACCATGCCGGAGACATCAGCGGCTGCGGAGAACGGTGTACGGTGAACTGGTTGTAACCATCGTAGTCAGAGACGCGCAGCTCATAAGGGAACTGGCCGCCGTTGGTCTGCACAACGTACGCGATACGGGTACGGAACGCACCTTTAATCCCGGTCAGCTTCTCAAACACTTCGTCACTCGCCGTGTGGCCTGCATAACGCAGCCACTGCTTGTTCACTTTATAGGTGTTTTGAGCCAGAACGGTACCCGGCGCACCGCCGGTATCCACCAGCTGATACGCAACGTTATAGCCGCCGTCTGGTGCAGGGGTAACCTGGCCGACAACCACCGCATCAATACCCAGCGCAGACCATGCAGCAGGCTGAACGTCCTGCGCGGTACCCGGCTGCTGCGGCAGACGAGAACGATCTAACGGGTTAAATTTACCGCTGTTACGCAGGTCAGCTGCAACAATGCCGCCAATATCTTCAGGCGCAGCGCCCGGGCCTGCCCACTGGAATGGAACGACACCGATTGGACGCGCTGAGTCCACCCCCTGGGTGATCTCAATGCGTACTTCTGCGTGCAGTACAGCTGCCCACAGCATTAAAAAACTAACTGCTACACGTAATGCCTGCTTCATCATATCTCCCTTATCTGGGTAACCTTACCCACGATAATTTAGCAGAATGTTAACAAACCCAAATAGACAAAACTACTTATCCTGTTTACGACCATAGACTGTTTTTCAGACTTCCGTTAGAAGAGTTGATTACAGCTTAAAGTCCAGTTTGGCATCTTTTATCTTTTCATAAACAGCCTCGCTAGGCGGTTTAGGAATGTTCGCCGATCTGGCTGCGGCCAACGCAGCCTGACAGAGCGCAGGATCGCCCCCTTCAGACGTCACGCTTTTCAACCTGCCGTCTGGCGCAAGATTGATGTGCAGTACGCACTGCTTGCCCTGATACAGGCCTGCATCAAAGAGTCGGCTCTGAATCGCAACCTGGATCTGCTTGGCATAAGCGCTGATATCTGCACCTGTTGCCCCACCGTTGGCTCCGGAGGCACCGCTGTCTTTTGACGGCTGTCCATTTCCTTTGGCCCCACCGCCCGTTTTCGGTGCATTCTTACCGGAGCTCAGGTCACCCAGCAGGTCGTCCACACCGGCGGCAGCGGCAGCTTTCTCAGCGGCTGCGGCCTTTTTAGCCGCGGCTTTTTCGGCAGCCGCTTTTTTATCGGCAGCGGCTTTCTCAGCGGCTGCTTTTTTATCAGCGGCAGCTTTTTCCGCAGCGGCGGCTTTTTCTGCCGCAGCTTTCTCGGCGGCGGCCGCTTTTTTCGCAGCATCAGCAGCCGCTTTCTTCTCGGCTTCCTGGGCAGCTTTCTTCGCGGCTTCCGCTTCGGCTTTCTTCTGTGCGTCGGCAGCCGCTTTTTTCGCCGCTTCCGCTTCCGCTTTCTTCTTCGCGTCAGCAGCCGCTTTCTTCGCCGCTTCCGCTTCCGCTTTCTTCTGAGCATCAGCAGCCGCTTTCTTCGCCGCGTCTGCGGCTAACTTAGCCTGAGCATCTGCCTTCGCCTTCGCGTCTGCTGCGGCTTTGGCTGCCGCCTCTTCCGCCTGCTTCTGCTGTTCCTGGGCTTGCTTCGCTGCGGCTTCAGCCTGTTTCTGCTGCTCCGCCTGCTCTTTCGCCGCTTCCTGCGCCTGCAAACGTTCTTTCTCAAGCTGCTTCAGACGTTCCTGCTCGGCGGCCTGCTTTTCACGCAACTCTTCCGCCTGCTGTTGCGCCTGTTTTTCACGCTGTTCTTCCGCGCGCTTTGCGCTCGCCTGCTGCTGTTGCTGACGATTATAGTTCTGCACTACCGCACCGGGATCTACCATGACGGCGTCGATGGATGAACCTCCACCACCGCCCGATGCATCAATGTGCTCATCGAACGAACTCCAGATCAGCGCTGCAAAAAGAATCACGTGCAGCACTGCGGAGACGATTATCGCTCGCTTAAGCTTGTCGTTCTGTTCGGTTGCCTTTGACACTATCGGTTCCCAAAAACTACGCAGATGATCAAATAGGCTGAGTCATTAAGCCAACTGACTTAACGCCCGCGCTATGTAGCAAGTTCAGCGCTTTGATAATTTCATCATATGGTACGTCTTTCGCACCACCGATTAAGAAGACCGTCTTCGGATTTGACTCCAGGCGTCGTTGCGCTTCAGCAATAACCTGCTCTGGCGGGAGCTGATCCATACGATCCTTCTCCACCACCACGCTGTACTGCCCTACGCCGGAAACCTCAATGATGACCGGAGGATCGTCATTGGTGCTTACCGCCTGTGATTCTGTCGCATCCGGCAGATCAACTTCCACGCTCTGGGTGATGATGGGCGCTGTGGCCATAAAGATCAGCAGCAGCACCAGCAGCACGTCCAGTAACGGAACGATATTGATTTCGGACTTGAGCTCGCGACGACCTCGTCCACGCGATCTGGCCATGGTTTACCCCTTGTTGCTCTCGGTGCTGGTAAACGCCTGACGATGCAGAATCGCGGTGAACTCTTCCATAAAGTTGTCGTAGTTCAGTTCCAGTTTGTTCACACGCTGGTTCAGACGGTTGTACGCCATCACCGCCGGAATTGCGGCGAACAGACCGATTGCGGTCGCGATCAGTGCTTCTGCGATACCCGGTGCAACCATCTGCAACGTCGCCTGCTTCACCGCGCCCAGCGCGATAAAGGCGTGCATGATCCCCCACACCGTACCAAACAGGCCGATATACGGGCTGATGGAACCCACGGTGCCGAGGAACGGAATATGCGTTTCAAGATTTTCCAGTTCGCGGTTCATGGAGATGCGCATCGCACGCGACGCACCTTCTACTACGGCTTCCGGCGCATGGCTGTTAGCACGGTGTAAGCGAGCGAACTCTTTGAAACCACTATAGAAAATTTGTTCGGAGCCTGAAAGGCTATCACGGCGTCCCTGGCTTTCCTGATACAGACGAGAAAGCTCGATACCCGACCAGAACTTATCTTCAAACGCTTCGGCTTCGCGGCCAGCGGCATTGAGGATACGCGTTCTCTGGATGATGATGGCCCAGGATGCGATTGAAAAACCAATCAAAATCAACATGATAAGTTTAACCAGAAGGCTTGCCTTCAGGAACAAATCAAGGATATTCATGTCAGTCACTGCTTAAACTCCGCGACAATAGACTTAGGAAGCGCACGAGGCTTCATTATGGTTGGATCAACACAGACAATCAGGACTTCAGCTGAGTTCAGTACCGTGTTCTCTGCATTGACTATCCGCTGCGTGAAAACCAGTGAAGTTCCGCGCATTGATGTAATTTCTGTTTGGACTTCGAGCATATCGTCGAGTCTGGCAGGCGCAAAATACTCAAGCGTCATCTTGCGTACCACGAAGGCAACTCGCTCAGCCAACAGCACCTGTTGACTAAAGTGATGATGGCGCAGCATCTCTGTGCGTGCCCGTTCATAAAAAGCAACGTAGCTGGCGTGGTAGACCACACCACCGGCATCGGTATCTTCGTAATAGACACGAACCGGCCATCGAAACAGCGTTGTATTCACTTTACATCCCGGTAATACAAGAAAAGTTGGAGCTTTCAAACTTCGCTACTATACGCGCGGGAATGATGGTTTGGAATGGGGGAAAGTAAACGGAGAGTAAATTTTTATGGGCTCGGGTAAGCCCATATCGTTAACGGACATTTCTTATTCAGAAGAAGAAGAAAATCAAACCGGCGAGGAGAACCAGATCGGCAATCAGCGGGCAGAAGATGCCCTGCCAGTGAAGCGCTTTCGGACGAAAGCCAACGCCGTGAATGACCCCTGCACACACCGCCCACATAATCAGAAAGCCGTGCCAGATCTCAAGCTCGCTGGTTTTTGCCGCGAAGCGCGACGGGTCCCAGAAAATACAGCCCGCCAGCAGTAATGCCATAATGAGGGAAAGCGCCCTCAGGGGGCGCTTATCCATTACCGCATATAACGTTGCGATAATGTTCATTAGTGCTTTTCTTCACCTGCTTTGGACGCTTCAACATGCTCAAGCGCCAGGGCAGTGATGACACCAAATGCACAGGCAAGAAGCGTCCCTAAAATCCATGCGAAATACCACATATTCAGCTCCTTACTTAGTACATAGAGTGGGTGTTGCTTTCGATATGTTCTTTGGTAATACGACCGAACATTTTCCAGTAACACCAGCTGGTGTAGAGCAGGATAATCGGTACGAATACGCAAGCAACATACGTCATCAGGTTCAGCGTCAGCTGGCTGGACGTTGCATCCCACATGGTCAGGCTAGCATTCATCATGGTGCTGGACGGCATCACGAATGGGAACATCGCAATACCCGCGGTCAGGATAATGCACGCCAGCGTCAGGGAGGAGAATACGAACGCCAGAGCGCCTTTCTCCAGACGAGACGTCAGCACGGTCAGCAGCGGCAGCAGCACACCCAGAGCCGGGATAGCCCACAGCGCAGGGGTAGTGTTGAAGTTCACCAGCCATGCACCAGCCTGACGCGCCACTTCTTTGGTCAGCGGGTTAGACGGTGCAGTATGGTTGATCGCGGAGGTCACCACGTAACCATCAATACCGTACACCACCCACACGCCTGCCAGAGCGAAGCAGACCAGCGTCACCAGCGCTGCAACCTGAGCGGTTGCGCGGGAACGCAGGTGCAGTTCACCCACGGTACGCATCTGAAGGTAGGTTGCGCCCTGGGTGATAATCATCGCCACGCTCACCACGCCCGCCAGCAGACCAAACGGATTCAGCAGCTGGAAGAAGTTACCGGTGTAGAACAGACGCATATATTCGTCGACGTGGAACGGTACGCCCTGCAACAGGTTACCGAACGCCACACCAATGACCAGCGGTGGAACGAAGCTACCAATGAAGATGCCCCAGTCCCACATGTTACGCCAGCGGGTGTCTTCAATCTTGGAACGGTAGTCAAAACCTACCGGACGGAAGAATAAAGAAGCCAGCACCAGAATCATCGCTACATAGAAGCCGGAGAACGCAGCCGCGTAGACCATCGGCCAGGCAGCGAACAGCGCGCCGCCTGCGGTGATCAGCCACACCTGGTTACCGTCCCAGTGCGGGGCGATAGAGTTAATCATGATTCGACGCTCGGTGTCATTACGACCGAGGAAACGGGTGAGCATGCCCACGCCCATGTCGAAACCATCGGTGACCGCAAATCCAATCAGCAGAACGCCGATCAGCAGCCACCAGACAAAACGCAATACTTCATAATCGATCATTTGATGACTCCTGTCTTAGCGTGCCGGCTGAGTAGTCACAGCAGACTGCTCGTAGTGGTAGCGACCGGTTTTCAGGCTGCTTGGGCCAAGGCGCGCGAACTTGAACATCAGGAACAGTTCAGCCACCAGGAACAGGGTGTATAGACCGCAAATGAGCAGCATGGAGAAGATCAGGTCGCCTGCGGTCAGGGAGGAGTTCGCTACCGCGGTTGGCAGCACCTCACCAATCGCCCACGGCTGACGGCCATACTCCGCGACAAACCAGCCGGACTCGATTGCAATCCACGGCAGTGGAATACCGTACAGCGCGGTGCGCAGCAGCCATTTTTTCTCACCGATGCGGTTACGGATGACGGACCAGAACGAGGCCGCGATGATCAGCAGCATAATAATGCCGCAACCGACCATGATGCGGAACGCAAAGTACAGCGGCGCAACGCGTGGAATGGAGTCTTTGGTTGCCATCTGAATCTGCTCTTCCGTCGCGTCGGAGACGTTCGGGGTATAGCGTTTCAGCAGCAGGCCGTAGCCCAGGTCTTTTTTCACGTCGTTAAAGCGATCGCGAACGGCCTGGTCGGTAGAACCGGCGCGCAGCTGTTCCAGCAGCGAGTAGGCTTTCATCCCGTTACGGATACGCTCTTCATGCTGCACCATCAGATCTTTCAGGCCAGTGACCTGTTTGTCGACGGAGCGCGTGGCGATAATACCCAGAGCGTAAGGAATTTGAATGGCGAAGCGGTTTTCCTGCGCATCCTGGTCAGGCACGCCGAACAGGGTAAACGCGGCAGGCGCCGGCTGGGTTTCCCATTCCGCTTCAATCGCGGCCAGCTTGGTTTTCTGCACGTCGCCCATTTCGTAACCGGATTCATCACCCAGAACAATAACGGACAGAATCGCCGCCATGCCGAAGCTTGCTGCGATAGCAAAGGAGCGTTTCGCAAAGGCGAAGTCACGGCCGCGCAGCATATAGTAGGAGCTGATGCCCAGCACGAACATCGCGCCGCAGACGTAGCCAGACGCCACGGTGTGGACGAATTTCACCTGAGCAACCGGGTTCAGGACGAGTTCAGCGAAGCTGACCATCTCCATACGCATGGTTTCGAAGTTGAAATCAGACGCGATGGGGTTTTGCATCCAGCCGTTCGCCACCAGGATCCACAGCGCGGACAGGTTGGAGCCTAATGCCACCAGCCAGGTTACCGCCATATGCTGGACTTTACCCAGACGGTCCCAACCGAAGAAGAACAGACCTACAAAGGTGGATTCGAGGAAGAAGGCCATCAGACCTTCAATGGCCAGCGGCGCACCAAAAATATCCCCAACGTAGTGGGAATAGTAAGACCAGTTAGTCCCGAACTGGAACTCCATGGTCAGACCGGTTGCCACGCCCAGCGCAAAGTTGATGCCAAACAACTTGCCCCAGAACTTGGTCATATCTTTATAAATCTGTTTGCCGGAGAGGACGTAAACCGTTTCCATGATCGCCAGCAGGAACGCCATACCCAGCGTCAGCGGCACAAACAGGAAGTGGTACATCGCGGTCAAGGCAAACTGTAAGCGCGACAGTTCGACTACGTCTAACATTATGACTCCTTGCTCATCGCATGAAGACTCCGAGAGTGAACCCCGTTAGATAAGGATCCACACGCATGCCCCAATACAAAGTTATCTGCGCCCCTTCTTCGTTGCTTATTCTCCGTAGGGGGAAAAAGCAACGATGAAAGGTTACAAATACGTTAAGAAAAAACCAAATTGATCCCGTAAATATAATACGCTGCAAAACCCTTACAATAAACAGGTTTTTATTCGAACAGATTTACGTTTTTCGACGGCGATCAATTTATAGCAAAATTACCACTTTTCGGCCATTTTGATCGGGAACAATTTAACGCCTTTTGGAGCCTTTTTCCAAGGATTAAACATTGATTTAAATCAAAAACGCCGGCATCTGTTAACGATGTTTCTTTGTGGTATACATAGTAAAGACCTTGTTATGGATATGTATATTTTTAGGCGCGCAGCGTTATAAAAGGCAGAAGAGAATATAAACAGTTGTGATTTTTATTAACGTGACAGGAAAATCGTATTTAGTGGACGACGAAACATATTCTGTTATCCGCTTCACAGTATTTTTTTATTACTTTGCCATCAGAATAAATGATTACATTTTATTCACCTTTAGCAGCATTAAAATTAACACCCCTGTGTGACTTTTTAATGAAAAAAAAGGCCGCATCCCCTGCGACCTTTTGTTAAGCCAGGTATTACCTCTCTATCCTGACGCTAAAGGTTCGGGACTGGCACGGACGGAATGGACCAGAAATGCCCGCACTCTCCTCCCCTGCCGCGTCGGGCATCTCATTCATGTTCGTTTCGCAACAGGCCAGCACCACGCGGTTCACTGACAGGGCGACGTCGCAGGATTGCGTCTCGGACGGGTTGTAGAGACGCACTATCATCTCGTCACGATCCTCTGCTTTCTTCAGCGCGCTGAGCACGCATCCGTTTGGCGAAAGCGTTAGCAGGCTGTAGCTGCCAGGGGTAGTGAAGTCCGTGCGGTTAAGCTTCATCGCATCCCAGGGGATTTTGTTATAGCAGTGCACCGCCGTTAGCCATGATTTCGCCTGCTGCGCAACGCCGGCACTCACGGGTGTGCCGGTAAACGTGAACAGGCTGAAGCGACAGCGTAGCTGGCCCCGCACCTGCGAATCCGGCACCAGCATTTTGATCCCGGACGGCCTGCCCGGGCGCAAAAGTAAATCCTCTTTTCCAAGCAGCCCCACGCCGCGAAGCAACGTCAGGGCAAATGTTTTTTGACGCTCGCCGGTCACCTCAAATTCGCGCAACCCTTCGGTGAACAGCGCCATCCCGTTACGCCGTTCCTGGAGCACCGCGTAATTGAGCAGGTTCCACACCGGCAGCGGCGCTTCCTTCCATCCTTCCTCCTGCCAGTTCGCCATTGCTTCATCCCATACGGGGCGCGTCAGCGAACCGAACTGGGTATCGGCCAGCACTGCCTCCGTGGTGAACGGCGTCAGGATCAGCACCCGCACGCGATGGTCATTCGCGTGATTGCCAAGACGGGCCTCAACGTCGATACGCCGGCTGTTATGGCTGAGCGTGACCGTCAGTTCTGCCTCAAGCATCCCCGTCCGATGACGCGCAGAACGTTCGGCGAGATTCGCCGGCACCGCCATACGATGCCGAATCACCGCCCTGCTCTGCCATGCCTCGTGGATCACCTCAACGTCGTGCTCGCCCTGCGCGGAAGTGAGCCGCCACTCTTCCCGAGAGGGCGAGTAGTCGTACTCGTCGCCATCATCCGAGCTCTCTTCTATTTCCAGCGCGCGGTCATAAATCAGCCCGGACTCTTTGTCGCGCAGGCGCAGCGACCCGTCTTCATTTAACGTAATTTCCCAGAACGCATTTTCCAGCAGCGCCGCCGACGCATTTACTGGCGCCAGCAGCTTGCCGGTCACGTGCGGCTCGATAAACAGCGTGCGGTAACCCATTGATGGCAGGATTTGGTTGAACTGGATGTCGAACTCCATAAAGGGCTCATAGTTGCCGTAATGCACAATCTGCCGGTCAATCAAGCCGGGGTCGATCTCACGCGCGCTGCGGAGGTAATAAGGAATGTCATTCCCCTTATCGTCCAGCAGGCGGAACTGGCTGGCGCGCAGACGTATCGTGGTGTTAATCACTTCCTCACGCGGCCAGGGCGTCAGGTTAAACATCACCAGTTTGTCCTCATCGCTTTGCGGCATGTTGTCGACAATCTTGCGCATATAGAAGCACGTCAGGTTATCGGCCATGTCTTCCGCCAGCTCGAAGCGGGACATCACCTCGCGATGCACTTTGTCACTACAGCAGCAGCCGATACTGTCGTGGGCGTGATTCTTGAGGATCTCTTTCCACATTTTTTCCAGCAGGCCGTGGTGATACTCAAAGCCCAGCGTCCAGGCAAGCGTGGCCAGCGGCTCAAGAACGTTGACGATTTTGTTTTCTATCCGGGCGTGGGCGATTTTGATGTCCATCCGCGTAGAGCCGATGGTCCGGTGCACCCGCATGTATTTACCGTCAATAAACTCCCCTTTGAGGGTTGCCAGTTCATCGCGGTGCGCGTCGATATGGTCAAATACCTCCTCGAAGCGGCTCATCACAAACTGACGCTGCGGATAGATTTCGCGAAGCTTATCCATCACCGCAAAAATGTTCTGCTGGAGCGGCATCTGGTCGTGGCCGTTAGGCAGCAAAATTTCTTTCGTCACGGAGGCTTTTTCGAGCACCTCTAACCAGGCGTCGAGCCGTTTCCGCAGCCCGTCTTCATCCTCCGGTAAGTACTTACCAATCGCGTAGCCCAAGGGCAGCACCTGTGCCGTCACTTCGCTGCCGTCCTGGCTTTGCCAGAGAAATTCGGTTTTATCGGTTCCGTGCCGCTCGGAGCACCCGCGCCAGAACATGGTGCGCGTGATGCCAAAACCGTTATAAATGTGCGGCAGCTGGGAAGACATGCCGAAGGAGTCCGGCAGATAGCCAATTTTCATCGGCTCGCCAAAGGCCATGCAGTCGCGCATGCCGTACATCAGATTGCGGACAATCGACTCGCCGGAGACAAGGGTGGTATCCGTCTGGGTATACCACGGACCCACGATCAGCTTCCCGGCCTCCACCAGCGCTTTCACGCGTGGCCTGCTTTCCGGCTTCACGGCAAAATAATCTTCCAGCACCGCCGTCTGGCCGTCGAGGACGTAGTATTTGTACTCTGCATCCTGTTCGAGACGGGTGAGGATCTCTTCCATATTATTGACCAGAAGAATACGTGACGCTTCGGTGGTGAAGTACCACTCACGGTCCCAGTGCATATGTGGCGTGATATGAACGCGAGATACAGCTTTCATCTTCGTTTCCTGTCGGTGCGTGTTTAGGATGTAATGTCTTGAGTCACGTAGGTGCCGCGCTTCACGGCGTGACGTCGCCAGAGCAGTAACATGAGCGTAGAGATGGCGGCGCCAACCAGCGCGGCGCCAAACCAGCCCGCAGCAGCCATCACGCCACCCAGCCCGGCATCATGCAGTAAGAAGAGCGAGAAAATGCCCGCTCCCGGAGTCGAAAGCCCAATACCCATTGCCCCGACAATCGCACCGGTCGCCATTGATCCCATAACGAATGAGCCGATGACCCGCAGCGGATCCTCGATAGCCATCGGAATTGCCCCCTCGGTGATGCCCGCCAGCCCCAGCAGCCAGGTGGATTTGCCGGTCTCAATTTCGAACTGTTTAAACAGGCTCGGGGCCAGCATCGTTGACGCCGTCACGGTAAAGGCCGATACCATTTTGACGGAGGCAAAGATCGCATAAGGTCCGTAGACGCCGTTGGCCATCGCCCCGAGACAGAACGCGTAAGAGGCTTTGTTGACCGGACCGCCCAGATCGAACGAGCACATAAAGCCGAGAATCGCGCCCAGAAGCAGTGCGTTCGCGCCGGACAGCCCGTTAAGCCAGGCAGTCAGGGCGTTATTGATCCAGGCCACCGGTTCGCCAATTACAAACAGCATCAGGCTGCCTGCACCCAGCACGCCCATCACCGGATAGAGATAAAAGGTCAGAAAGCCGTTGTAGCGACTGCTCAACCGGATGTGGTTTTTCACCCAGCGCATCAGGTAACCCGCAATCAGCCCGCCGACGATGGCCCCCAGAAAACCGGAACCAATCATATTGGCGGCCAGACCCGCAGCAAAACCCGGCGTAAGCGCAGGTTTATCCGCCAGCGAGTAAGCGGTATAGGCCGCGAGAACAGGAACCATCAGAATGCCGACCATCCCGCCGCCCAGTTTGCGGTACATCCACAGCCATGAGTTTTCCTGATCGAACAGATGCTGCAACCCCAGGATCTGCGCCAGCAGTACCGACACGGCCAGCACCGTACCGCCCGCGACAATCAGCGGCACCGCAAAGGAGATGCCGCTGAGAAGCGCCTGCTTAAGCTCGGTTTTAACGCGCTTTTTAGTGTCTGTGTCGACATGCGCAGGGTGCGCATCGGATACTGGCCCTAGCGCCAGCGCGCGCTCAATGAGCGCTTCCGCATGGCGCAAGGGTTCAGCCACGGGTACGGAAATGGCCGGGATCCCCTGAAAGCGTTCGCTCTCTTTGATCGCCACTTCCGCCGCGAAGATACACGCTTTGGCCTCCCGCAGCTGCTGAGCGGTGATGCGCCCCTCAATGCCGTTCGCCCCCTGCTTTTCGACTACTACATTGACGCCGAGCTTACGTCCCGCTTTTTCGAGATATTCAGCGGCCATATAGGTATGGGCGATCCCGGCCGGACAGGCGGTTACGCAGACAACCGTCGGGGCGTCGGCCAAAAGCGCGCTTTCCTCAGGCTGCGGCGCAGCGTCCAGGGCAGTAAGCAGCGCGTCCGCGGTGGTGGCGCTCATGACGCGCGCGCGAAGCGCATCGTCAGCCAGACGGGTGGTGAGCGCGGTTAATAGCTGCATGTGCGTCGATCCCGCTTCGGCTGGCGGGATGGCGAGGAGAAAAATCAGCTCCACGCGTTCGGGGCCATCCACCCCCTCCCACTCCAGCGGATCGGCGAGCGTCGCCACGGCAAACGCAGCCCTGCTCACGGCCACCGATTTCCCGTGCGGAACGGCAAGCCCCTCCCCCAGCGCCGTCGGCCCCTGGGCCTCACGCTGGTGGACATCACGCAAAAAAAGCGCCAAATCGGAGACTGCGCCACACCGGGCCAGCCTGCCAGCCAGTGCTTCTATGGCCTCATCGCGATTGCCGAATCGCGCGTTCAGGCAGAGCGCATCTGGATGCGTTAACGCCGTCAGGTTCATCATTATTCTTACTCCCGTAAACAGACTGGCGAGAGTATCTCAGAGCGAATAAGACGATTATGTGATCATTTTCATGTTTATCGATTATTTGTATTTAATTTGTATTATTTACAATTTCATTCGCCGAGGCATAATCGTCATCAATGGTATTAACGAAACAAGACAACGGGCGTGCATGAGCGGAAAACCGAAATATCGTCAGATCGCGGATACCCTGCGGGATCAGATCCAGCAGGGTGTGCTGACCGCCGGGGATGCGCTGCCGACCGAATCCGCGCTCCAGGCCACTTACGGCGTGAGCCGCGTAACCGTCCGGCAGGCCCTGAAGCTGTTGACCGAGCAGGGCATCGTGGAGAGCGTTCAGGGCAGCGGCACCTACGTTAAAGAGGAACGGGTTAATTACGACATCTACCAGCTCACCAGCTTTTACGAAAAGCTGGCGGACAGACGTGTGGAAACCCACAGCGACGTGCGGGTGTTCGAAGTGATTAAAGCCGATGCGGCGCTGGCGGCAACGATGGCGCTCGCCGAAGGAGATAAGGTCTGGCACGTTAAGCGCGTCCGTTTTATCAAGCAAAAGCCGGTTACGCTGGAAGAGACGTGGATGCCGCTGGCGCTTTTTCCCGATCTCACCTGGGAAGTGATGGAAAACTCCAAGTACCACTACATTGAACAGATAAAGAAGATGGTCATTGACCGGAGCGAGCAGGAGATCGTCGCGGTAAACCCTTCGCCAGAAACCATCGAGGCACTGGGAATCGATCCTTCCCGCCCGATTCTTGAAAAAATCTCCCGCGGCTTTCTTAATGACGGGACGCTGTTTGAGTACAGCCGCAACAGCTTTAAAAGCGACGACTATCGCTTCACCTTAATTGCCCGGCGCCATCATTAAGAGGCGATGTCCTAATAGCTTCGCGTCAGGATAACGCTGACGTTTATTTATTTGCCATTGCATTTCTTGGTTAATTGTAATAATGCATCTTCCGACTATTGATTTCATGAAGGAAGCCATCAGCGAAAATCTGCTGGCGGGAAATGCGATGAGCCGCCGGGCGCTCTATATGTCCGGCATGGGTAAATCGCTGGCAACCGGCAAAAACAGCTTAATCGCTCTGGCGTATATCGTGAATTAATCCGGCGACCGGATGAACATAGACGGTATCGACATTGAGTACCTGCTGGTTCCCGGTACGGAGGCGCCGTCCGAGATGATGATGTGGTTACCGCAGTTCAATGTGCGGGACAGCATTGAGCTGCTGAACCCCAGCATACACAACCTCTGTCAACGTGTTTGATATTTTCCTCCTCAAACAGGAAGGGGGAAAATTGTCGTGGGACCGCTCATCACCGCGGGCTCCGCCAGCGACGACGTAGAGACCGCGAGGTTTCAGCCGATCTCTATCTATAATTTTCAGGGCAGCTGGTACTTGCGCAGCTAGGGCATCTGGACCTGGGATCGGGCGTCGGATGCTTATTACATTCCGGTTGGCATTGGCGGCGGGCGCGCCTGGGGAGTGGGAGGAAAGTGGTCAGCACCTTTGTCGAGCCGCAGTGGACGGTTGCGGGGCAATCTGCCGAAATTCACCCTCTTTGCCGGTTCGGCGTTGTCATGTAAAAAAGGCCGCTATACAGCGGCCAACCATGTCGAAACGGACATTTTTATACTTTAACGCTCCCCATCCGGGGAGCAGAGAGGATTTACTTAATGATGGATTTCAGCGCTTCGCCGATATCCGCCAGGCTGCGAACGGTCTTCACGCCTGCGGCTTCCAGCGCGGCAAACTTCTCATCCGCCGTACCTTTACCGCCCGCGATGATCGCACCCGCGTGCCCCATACGCTTGCCTTTCGGCGCGGTCACGCCCGCGATGTAACCCACTACCGGCTTGGTGACGTGATCTTTGATATAAGCCGCCGCTTCTTCTTCGGCGCTACCGCCGATCTCGCCGATCATCACGATCGCTTCGGTCTGCGGATCTTCCTGGAACAGCTTCAGAATGTCGATGAAGTTTGAGCCCGGGATCGGGTCACCGCCGATGCCTACACAGGTAGACTGGCCGAAACCGTAGTCGGTGGTCTGCTTAACCGCTTCATAGGTCAGTGTACCGGAACGGGAGACGATGCCCACTTTGCCCGGCTTGTGAATGTGGCCCGGCATGATGCCGATTTTGCATTCGCCCGGAGTGATCACGCCTGGGCAGTTCGGGCCGATCATGCGCACGCCTGCTTCGTCCAGCTTCACCTTCACGGTCAGCATATCCAGGGTCGGGATGCCTTCGGTGATGGTGATGATCAGCTTGATGCCTGCGTCGATCGCTTCCAGGATGGAGTCTTTGCAGAACGGTGCCGGAACGTAGATCACGGTCGCGGTTGCGCCGGTCGCTTCTACCGCTTCACGTACGGTGTTAAACACCGGCAGGCCCAGGTGCGTGGTGCCGCCTTTACCTGGCGTTACGCCGCCAACCATCTGCGTGCCGTAGGCAATCGCCTGTTCGGAGTGGAAAGTCCCCTGGCTACCGGTGAAGCCCTGGCAGATAACCTTGGTATCTTTATTAATTAAAACTGACATTATTTCCCCTCCACTGCGGCAACAACCTGCTGAGCTGCATCCGTCAGACTTTTCGCTGCAATAATATTCAGGCCGCTGTCAGCCAGTTTTTTCGCGCCGAGTTCAGCGTTGTTACCTTCCAGACGCACAACCACCGGAACGTTAACACCCACTTCTTCTACCGCACCGATGATGCCGTCAGCAATCAGGTCACAACGAACGATGCCGCCGAAGATGTTAACCAGTACCGCTTTAACGTTGTCGTCAGAGAGGATGATTTTGAACGCTTCGGTTACGCGCTCTTTGGTTGCGCCACCGCCCACGTCGAGGAAGTTCGCCGGCTCACCGCCGTGCAGCTTAACGATGTCCATGGTGCCCATCGCCAGGCCCGCACCGTTAACCATGCAGCCGATGTTGCCGTCCAGCGCCACGTAGTTCAGTTCCCACTGTGCAGCCTGTGCTTCACGCGGGTCTTCCTGAGACTGGTCGCGCATTTCGCGCAGATCGGACTGGCGGAACAGCGCGTTGCCGTCAGCGCCCAGCTTGCCGTCGAGGCAGATCAGGTCGCCCTGGGTGGTGATCACCAGCGGGTTGATCTCGATCAGCGCCAGATCGCGCTCCAGGAAGATGGTTGCCAGACCCATGAAGATCTTGGTGAACTGCTGAACCAGCTTACCTTCCAGACCCAGCTTAAACGCCAGCTCGCGACCCTGGTAAGGCATTGGGCCCGCCAGCGGATCGATAGCCACTTTATGGATCAGGTGCGGGGTTTCTTCCGCCACTTTTTCAATTTCCACGCCGCCTTCGGTAGACGCCATGAACACCACGCGACGGGAGCTACGGTCAACCACCGCGCCCAGGTACAGCTCTTTCGCGATATCGGTCGCCGCTTCAACCAGAATCTGGTTAACCGGCTGGCCGTTCGCGTCTGTCTGGTAGGTGACCAGACGCTTGCCGAGCCAATGTTCAGCAAACGCACGGATCTCTTCTTTACTCTTAACGACCTTCACACCGCCCGCTTTACCACGGCCACCAGCGTGAACCTGACATTTAACTACCCACGGGCCGGAACCGATTTTAGACGCGGCTTCTTCTGCTTCACGCGGGGTAGTACAGGCATAACCCACCGGAGCCGGTAAGCCATACCGGGCAAACAGCTGTTTGGCCTGATATTCATGTAAGTTCATGTGTTCTATCCATCCTTCAGGGTAATCGTTATCTTCAAACCTGTAGACCGGCGCGGTCTGTGCGCCGGATAGCGCTACGCTTATCCGGCCTACAGGGCAGGTGATGCTAAATAGTTACTAGACGTCCAGCAGCAGACGCGTTGGATCTTCCAGCAGCTCTTTAATCGCGACCAGGAAGCCCACGGACTCGCGGCCATCGATCAGGCGGTGATCGTAAGAGAGTGCCAGGTACATCATCGGCAGGATCTCCACTTTACCGTCTACCGCCATCGGGCGATCTTTAATGGCGTGCATACCCAGGATCGCGCTCTGCGGCGGGTTGATGATCGGGGTAGACATCAGCGAGCCGAATACACCGCCGTTGGTAATGGTGAAGTTACCGCCGGTCAGGTCTTCTACGGTCAGCTTGCCGTCGCGGCCTTTCACGGCCAGCTCTTTGATTTTCTTCTCGATGTCAGCCATGCCCAGGGTATCCACATCACGCAGAACTGGCGTTACCAGGCCGCGCGGGGTAGAAACCGCCATGCTGACGTCGAAGTAGTTGTGGTAAACCACGTCATCGCCGTCAATAGACGCGTTCACTTCCGGGTAGCGTTTCAGCGCTTCAACCACCGCCTTCACGTAGAAGGACATGAAGCCCAGACGGATACCGTGACGTTTTTCAAACGCGTCACCGTACTGCTTGCGCAGGTCCATGATAGGTTTCATGTTGACTTCGTTGAAGGTGGTCAGCATCGCGGTGGAGTTTTTCGCTTCCAGCAGACGCTCGGCCACGCGCTTGCGCAGACGGGTCATCGGCACGCGTTTTTCGCTACGTGCCCCAAGCTGAGGCTGTGCCGCTGGCGCTGCCGCAGGCGCTTTGGCTTCGGCTTTCGCCTCAGAAGGCGCTTTAGCCAGATGCTTGTCGATGTCTTCACGCGTCAGACGACCGCCCACACCGGTGCCTTTGATGGCTGCCGGGTCAAGGCTGTGTTCAGCCAGCAGGCGACGGATCGCCGGGCTGAGGGCGTCGTTAGACTGTTCTTCCAGAGAAGCCTGCTGGCGCTGGGCCGGCGTAGAGGCTTTCTCTTCAGACCTGGCGCTGGACTCTTTGCCCGCGCTATTGCCTTCACGCAGGCGACCCAGGATCTGACGAGAGGTGACGGTCGTACCTTCATCTTCCAGGACTGCATCCAGAATGCCATCCGCTGAAGCCGGTACTTCCAGTACCACTTTGTCAGTTTCGATTTCTACCAGCACTTCGTCGCGGGTTACCGCGTCGCCTGGTTTTTTGTGCCAGGTGGCGACGGTTGCATCTGCTACGGACTCAGGCAGGTCGGGAACAAGAATATCTACGCTACTCATTATGTATCCTTTAATTAATCGACGTTCAGCGCGTCATTGACCAGATCTTGTTGCTGCTTCTGGTGAACGGACATATACCCTACCGCCGGAGAGGCGGAGGCCGGGCGACCTGCATAACGCAGAGCAGACCCAAATGGAATCACTTCACGGAAATGATGCTGACTGCAATACCATGCGCCCTGGTTAAGCGGCTCTTCCTGGCACCAGACAAAATCATGAACGTGAGCGTACTGTTTCAGCACTTCCTGCATCGCCTGATGCGGGAACGGATAAAGCTGTTCGATACGCACAATGGCGACATCTTTCTGATCGTTCTTACGGCGCTGTTCCAGCAGGTCGTAATAAACCTTACCAGAACACATTACGACACGCTTAACGGCCTGCGGATCAAGCTCGTCAATCTCACCGATGGCCGGCAGGAAGGTGCCGTTTGCCAGCTCTTCCAGGCTGGAGACCGCCAGCGGATGGCGCAGCAGTGATTTTGGTGACATGACCACCAGCGGACGGCGCATACCGCGCAGCGCCTGACGACGCAGCATGTGGTAGACCTGAGCCGGGGTGGACGGCACGCAAACCTGCATGTTCTGCTCGGCGCAGAGTTGCAGGTAACGCTCCAGACGCGCGGAGGAGTGCTCCGGTCCTTGTCCTTCGTAACCGTGCGGCAGCAGCATCACCAGGCCGCACATACGGCCCCACTTCTGCTCGCCGGAGGAGATGAACTGGTCGATAACGACCTGCGCGCCGTTGGCGAAGTCACCGAACTGCGCTTCCCAGATGGTCAGGGTGCGCGGTTCTGCGGTGGCATAGCCGTATTCAAAGGCCAGAACCGCTTCTTCTGACAGTACGGAGTCCCAGACCTTAAACTGGCCCTGACCGTTATGTACGTGCTGAAGCGGGGTATAGGTTGAACCGTTAGACTGATTGTGTACCACCGCGTGACGGTGGAAGAAGGTGCCGCGGCCTGCATCTTCACCGGACAGACGAACAGGAATGCCTTCGTCTACCAGCGTTGCATAAGCCAGCGTTTCCGCGCCGCCCCAGTCGAACAGCTTCTCGCCAGCCGCCATTGCCTGGCGGTCGCCGTAGATTTTGGCCACGCGAGACTGCATCTCGATCGCTTCCGGAACGGTGCTGATGCGTTTAGCCAGCTCCTGCAAACGCTTCATTTCGACCTTGTTCGGGTAGCTCTCATCCCACTCGTGGTTGAGGTACGGCGACCAGGTGAAGGAGTGCATGTTCATTGGACGCAGCTCTTTCACTACGCATTCACCCGCATCCAGCGCGTCGCGGTAGAGGTTGACCATCTCGGTCGCATCTTCCAGCGTCGCCACTTTTTCGCTTTCCAGCTTGTCAGCGTAGATTTTACGCGGCGTCGGGTGTTTTTTGATTTTCTGATACATCAGAGGCTGGGTTGCACTTGGCTCATCCGCTTCATTGTGGCCGTGACGGCGGTAGCAGAAGAGGTCAATGAACACATCGCGCTTGAAGGTGTTACGGAAGTCCAGCGCCAGACGGGTAACGAAAGCAACGGCTTCCGGGTCATCCGCGTTAACGTGGAAAATGGGTGCCTGAACCATTTTACCGATGTCGGTGCAGTACGGGGTAGAACGCGCATCCAGCGGGTTAGAGGTGGTGAAGCCCACCTGGTTGTTGATCACGATGCGAACGGTACCGCCCACTTCATAACCACGCGCTTTCGACATGTTCAGGGTTTCCTGAACCACGCCCTGCCCTGTGACCGCCGCATCACCGTGAATGGTGATTGGCAGCACTTTATTGCTGCTCGGCTCGTCCAGACGATCCAGACGCGCGCGCACGGAACCGATAACCACCGGGCTGACGATTTCCAGGTGCGACGGGTTAAACGCCAGCGCCAGATGAACCTGACCGCCCTCGGTTTCGATATCCGAGGAGAAGCCCATGTGGTACTTCACGTCACCGGTGCCGAGGTGCTCTTTGTGTTTACCCGCAAACTCGTCGAACAGATCCTGCGGTTTTTTACCCAGCACGTTCACCAGCACGTTCAGACGACCACGGTGCGCCATGCCCAGCACCACTTCGCGCGTGCCGCTCTTGCCGGCATGACGAATCAGCTCTTTCAGCATCGGGACTAACGCATCGCCGCCTTCCAGTGAGAAGCGCTTTGCGCCCGGGAATTTCGCGCCCAGATAGCGCTCAAGGCCTTCTGCCGCGGTCAGTTCGTTCAGGAAACGTTTTTTCTCATCTGCTGAGAAATTCGCGTGGCCTGCCACGGATTCGATACGCTGCTGGATCCAGCGTTTCTCTTCGGTGGAGGTAATGTGCATATATTCCGCGCCGATGGAGCCGCAGTAGGTTTGCTTGAGCGCGTCAATCAGATCGCCCAGCTTCATCGTGTCTTTGCCGATAGCAAAAGAACCTACGTTAAAGCTTTCCTGGAAATCGGCCTCGGTCAGATCGTGATAGGCCGGATCGAGATCGGCCACACGTTCCTGCTGCCACAGTCCCAGCGGATCGAGATTCGCATGCTGGTGACCACGGAAGCGATAAGCGTTGATAAGTTGCAGGACTTTTACCTGCTTCGCATTGGTGTCAGGGTCGGAAATCGCAGAAGAGTAACGTGAGGCATCCTTCGCCAGACGACGGAAATAATCACGTGTTTTTGAATGGAATTGATCCGGTTTGACCCCTGTACCAGGCAACTGCTGGAACATGGAACGCCAGTTTGCGTCCACTGAGTCAGGATCGGTTAAGAAGTCTTCATAGAGCTGTTCTATCCAGCTCTGGTTCGAACCAGAGAGGTAAGAAGAGTCCAGCCAGGCTTTCATTGCGCCGTTCTGCATCGTGATCCCTTAAGCATTTTTATGCTTACTTTCGCCGTAGAAACTACCACGTACACACCGTGTACGTGCCGGGGTTCACCTGCGAGCTCTTTTCATTTGGCCCGCGAAGGAACCTTTAGAAACTGTCTAAACTTCAGGGCAGTTTTTAAAGGTTTCTGCAATTTATTCCCTCTCCCTTTGGGAGAGGGTTAGGGTGAGGGGAACAGCGCTCCCCTCTCACTACTTACGCACTGCGTTGCAACAGCATCGACTTAATATGGCCGATGGCGCGCGTCGGGTTCAGCCCCTTAGGACACACACTGACGCAGTTCATGATGCTATGGCAGCGGAATACGCTGAAAGCGTCACTTAATCCTTCCAGACGGTTCTCGGTTTCGGTATCGCGGCTGTCGATCAGGAAGCGGTAGGCAGCCAGCAGACCCGCAGGGCCGATAAATTTGTCCGGGTTCCACCAGAATGACGGACACGACGTTGAACAACATGCACAGAGAATACACTCATACAATCCATCGAGTTTTTCACGCTGCTCAGGTGACTGTAAATGCTCACGAGCGGGTGGATTTTGCCCATTATTCAATAAGTAAGGCTTAATCTTCTCATATTGTGCATAGAATTGTCCCATGTCCACCACCAAATCACGCACGACCGGCAGGCCAGGCAGAGGACGGATAACAATTTTCTGGCCAGGACGGTTTAGCGCTGAAATTGGCGTGATGCAGGCCAGCCCGTTTTTGCCGTTCATGTTCACACCGTCAGAGCCACATACCCCTTCACGGCAGGAGCGGCGGAACGACAGCGTTGGATCTTTTTCTTTCAGCTGGATTAACGCATCCAGCAGCATCATGTCACGACCTTCTTCCGCTTCGAGGGTGTAATCCTGCATACGCGGAGCATCGTCTACATCCGGGTTATAACGATAAACTGAGAATTCGAGTTTCATTATCCTGTCTCCGCATTAGTAAGTACGAATCTTCGGCGGGAACGCCGGACGCAGTTTCGGTTCCATGTTAACGCTACGGCGCGTCATGGTTTCCGACTCTGGCAGATACAGGGAATGGCACAGCCAGTTTTCGTCATCACGATCCGGGAAGTCGAAGCGGCTATGCGCGCCACGGCTTTCGGTACGGAAGTTTGCCGACATGGCGGTTGCGAATGCGGTTTCCATCAGGTTATCCAGCTCCAGGCATTCGACGCGCTGGGTGTTAAACTCGCTGGAGGTGTCGTCCAGACGGGCATTCTTCAGACGCTCGCGAATCGCTTTCAGTTGCTCAAGCCCTTTAGCCATTGCGTCACCTTCACGGAATACCGAGAAGTTGTGCTGCATACATTCCTGCAACGCTTTACGGATTTCCACCGGATCTTCGCCGTTACGGTTGCCGTTCCAGCGGTTGAGGCGTTCGAGAGAGGCGTCGATTTCGTCGTCGGTTGCATCACGCAGCGCGCCCTGCTCGGCGATGGACTCCTGAAGATGTAGACCCACCGCACGACCAAATACCACCAGGTCCAGCAGGGAGTTGCCGCCCAGACGGTTTGCGCCGTGAACGGATACGCAGGCAATTTCGCCTACCGCGAACAGGCCCGGAATGACCACGTCTTCGCCCTGCTCGTTCACGGTCAGCGCCTGACCGGTCACTTTGGTCGGGATACCGCCCATCATGTAGTGGCAGGTTGGGATAACCGGAATTGGCTCTTTCACCGGATCGACGTGGGCGAAGGTGCGGGACAGCTCCAGGATGCCCGGCAGACGGGATTCCAGCACCTCTTTACCCAGATGGTCGAGCTTCAGCTTCGCGTGTGGACCCCATGGGCCGTCACAGCCACGGCCTTCACGGATTTCGATCATGATGGAACGCGCCACCACGTCGCGACCCGCCAGGTCTTTTGCGTTTGGCGCATAACGCTCCATGAAGCGCTCGCCGTGTTTGTTCAGCAGGTAGCCACCTTCACCGCGGCAGCCTTCGGTGACCAGTACGCCCGCGCCAGCAATACCGGTTGGGTGGAACTGCCACATCTCCATGTCCTGCACCGGCACGCCAGCGCGGATTGCCATCCCAACGCCGTCACCGGTGTTGATATGGGCATTGGTAGTGGACTGATAGATACGGCCTGCGCCGCCGGTCGCCAGCACGGTCGCGCGGGCTTTGAAGTAAACCACTTCACCGGTTTCGATGCACAGTGCGGTACACCCCACCACGGCGCCATCGGCGTTTTTCACCAGATCCAGCGCATACCACTCGGAGAAGATGGTGGTATGTTTTTTCAGGTTCTGCTGATACAGCGTGTGCAGCAGCGCGTGACCGGTACGGTCAGCCGCTGCCGCGGTGCGTGCCGCCTGCTCGCCGCCGAAGTTTTTCGACTGGCCGCCAAACGGACGCTGATAGATGGTACCGTTTTCCAGACGGGAGAACGGTAGACCCATATGGTCCAGCTCCAGAATCGCTTCCGGGCCGGTTTTACACATATATTCGATGGCATCCTGGTCGCCGATGTAATCGGAACCTTTTACCGTGTCGTACATGTGCCATTCCCAGTTATCTTCATGGGAGTTACCCAGCGCTACGGTGATACCGCCCTGCGCAGACACAGTGTGGGAACGGGTCGGGAATACTTTAGAGAGCAGCGCACAGGTCTGGCCGCTCTGGGAAATTTGCAGTGCGGCGCGCATACCTGCGCCACCCGCACCAATCACAACAGCATCAAATTCTCTGACTGGCAGTTTCATTACACACCCCACACCACAACAAATCCATAAATGACGTAAACCAGCAGAGCAACAACAATAATCAGTTGCAGAGGAAGGCGAATCGCCAGCGGTTTAACGTAATCGGTCAACACCTGCCACATGCCGATCCAGGCATGAATAAGGATGGAGAACAGGGCCAGCAGGGTGAACACTTTGGTGAAGGCCGATCCGAAGAAACCACTCCAGATTTCCCACGTCAGCGTCCCGCTGGTCGCGAAGAAACCGATCATATAGATGATGTAAAGCGTGAGGACGATGGCGGTAGCGCGGACCAGAATGAAGTCATGTACGCCGTTGCGTCCTAATGCGGAGGCGTTGCTTACCATACGAGAACTCCTGCGAGAAGTGAAAGCACGACAGTGATCACAAATGAAATGTTCGCGGTACGTTTACCGGCCTCGAACGTCTCTTCCAGATAGCCAAAGTCCATCAGCATATGGCGTACGCCGCCAACAACGTGATAGGCCAGCGCGGTCAGGATGCCCCACATGATAAATTTCACGAAGAAGCTGTTCATGATGGCCGAGGCCTGGAGGAATCCTTCAGGAGAGGAGAGGCTGGTTCCCAGTAACCACAACAAAATACCGACCGCCACAAACGTAATCACACCAGAAACGCGGTGCAGAATGGACGCTATTGCTGTTACAGGGAATCGGATCGTTTTCAGATCCAGATTGACAGGTCTTTGTTTTTTCACATTTCTTATCATGAATAACGCCCACATGCTGTTCTTATTGTTTCCTTCCTCCGGACTGCGATGCGGGTCAGACAGCGTTCCTTTTCTATAACTGCGCGTCATGCAAAACATTGCTTCCAAATGCTAAAACGACACGTTACAACGCTGGGTGGCTCGGGATTGCAGGGTGTTCCGGAGACCTGGCGGCAGTATAGGCCGTTCACAAAATCATTACAATTAACCTACATACAGTTTGTTGGGTTTTCTCTGGAACAGTGATCGGGGTCACGATAACAACATCTTTTTAAATTTTAATCATCTGATTTGACAAATGTTAAACAATATTGTTACAAACGTCATCAGAAAAGGCATATAATGCGCAAAAGTTATGAGGTCTCTCTTTCACCTGACAAATAGTTATGTAACAGTGTGATGGTATTGACCGAAGTTATCAGGACAGTTATTAGTGATATACAGGTTTGAATAATTCGGACTGCAAAACGCTGATTTGCTGTTGTTTCACTGATATTTCATTCGTTTACCTGCAAGGCGCCATAGCTCTGTACCCTGGTTTCTCCTCGTGAGCTGAGCGGTAAGCCAAATAACAATCTGGTAACGATGATTAACAGCTGAAGGCAAATCCGGTGAAAAGCAGTCTTAAGCATAAGGCGCTAAGGAGACCGTAAATGGCTGATACAAAGGCAAAACTCACCCTAAATGGTGATGATGCTATTGAACTGGATGTGCTAAAAGGCACGCTCGGTCAGGATGTTATTGATATCCGTACGCTGGGTTCCAAAGGGGTATTCACCTTTGACCCTGGATTCACCTCCACCGCATCTTGCGAATCCAAAATCACCTACATTGACGGTGACGAAGGTATCCTGCTCCATCGCGGCTTCCCCATCGATCAGTTAGCCACCGAATCCAACTATCTGGAAGTGTGCTACATCCTGCTGAACGGCGAAAAACCGACGCAGGCGCAGTACGATGAATTCAAAACCACCGTGACCCGTCACACCATGATCCATGAGCAGATTACCCGTCTGTTCCATGCGTTCCGTCGTGACTCTCACCCGATGGCGGTCATGTGCGGTATCACCGGTGCGCTGGCGGCGTTCTACCACGATTCTCTGGACGTGAATAACCCGCGTCATCGTGATATCGCGGCGTTCCGTCTGCTCTCCAAAATGCCGACCATGGCGGCGATGTGTTACAAATACTCCATCGGCCAGCCGTTTGTGTATCCGCGTAACGACCTCTCCTACGCCGGCAACTTCCTGCGCATGATGTTCTCCACACCGTGCGAAGAGTATGAAGTGAATCCGGTGCTGGAACGCGCGATGGACCGTATTCTGATCCTGCACGCTGACCACGAGCAGAACGCGTCAACGTCTACCGTTCGTACCGCAGGCTCTTCAGGCGCGAACCCGTTCGCCTGTATCGCTGCGGGCATCGCCTCCCTGTGGGGACCGGCGCACGGCGGCGCGAACGAAGCGGCACTGAAGATGCTGGAAGAGATCAGCACCGTGGAGCACATTCCAGAGTTCGTACGTCGTGCGAAAGACAAGAATGACTCCTTCCGCCTGATGGGCTTCGGTCACCGTGTTTACAAAAACTACGACCCGCGCGCAACCGTTATGCGTGAGACCTGCCACGAAGTGCTGAAAGAGCTGGGCACCAAAGACGATCTGCTGGAAGTGGCGATGGAGCTGGAACACATCGCGCTGAACGACCCGTACTTCATCGAGAAGAAACTCTACCCGAACGTCGATTTCTACTCTGGCATTATTCTGAAAGCGATGGGCATTCCGTCTTCCATGTTCACCGTGATCTTCGCCATGGCGCGTACCGTGGGCTGGATTGCGCACTGGAACGAAATGCACAGCGAAGGCATGAAAATCGCCCGTCCTCGTCAGCTGTACACCGGCTACGAGAAGCGTGATTTTAAGTCTGACCTGAAGCGCTAAAAAACGTTGGGTGCGGCCTGATGCCCTCACCCCGGCCCTCTCCCACAGGGAGAGGGTGAAAACATTAAAAACGGCAACTTTCGTTGCCGTTTTGCTTTTACCTCCGCCACCCGGCTTTTTTACATCTGGCACCGGGGACACCAGTAAAACGGTCTGAAAGAGATCGTAGCCTTCTCAATCACTCCGCCGCACCGCTCGCACTTTTTCCCCGCCCGATGAAACACCTTAAAGCGGAACAGCGCCCCGTGATGTTTGTTCTCATCCACCAGGCCGCGCGTGTTGTACGACAGCCGCGGAATGTCCAGCAGCGCGTGCGACAGCGCCTCCAGCTTTTCATCGCTCAGCTGCGACGCCTTGCGCTGTGGCGCCAGCCCCACTTCCCAGAGGATCTCCACCCGCAGGTAGTTTCCCAGCCCGGCAAGAAACGCCTGATCGAGCAACAGCCCGGAAAACTGCCGGTTGCGGAACTGGGGAGACAATAGCCGGGCTTGAACATCGCTCGCCGTCAGGCGCATATCCAGCACGTCCGGTCCGACGCGCTGTAAGAACGGATGCGTCAGCAGCTGCTCCGGCGTTAACATTTCGATATCAGAGGCGCTGTAGAGCAGGATCGCCCTGTCCGCCGTTTGTAACCGGACGCGCAGCACGCGCGTCGTTTGCGGCTGCTCGTCCGCCTCCACCACGCGCCAGACGCCGTAAAGCTGATTATGGCTATATAACGTCAGGTTATGGGAAAAGTGAGTGAGCAACGCTTTGCCGCGCGTTTCAATGTGGGTCACCGTCTGTCCCACCAGCGCTGTTTCAAACGGTTTCAGTTGAGGAAAGGCAAACCAGACATCGGTCAGCGGTTTGCCCTTTATCGCCGCCTCTAGGCTATCCGCCGCGCGGCGGATCTCCGGACCTTCAGGCATGTTATTGTCCTTTTATCATCAATCTGCGCTGACGAGAATGCCCTCTTCAGAGAACGCCGCCCGCAGGCGTCGCGCGAACAAAAGCGCATGCTCCCCGTCGCCGTGTAAACACACCGTATCGGCCTGAACATTTGCAGATGTTCCATCCACGGCGTTCACCCGCCCGGCGCGCACCATCTCCAGCGTCTGCGCCAGCGCTTTATTTTCATCGGTAATCAGCGCACCGGCCTGCGTGCGCGGCACCAGGCTGCCGTCCGGCATGTATCCCCGATCGGCAAAGACTTCCTGCCGCGTCGTCAGCCCCAGCCGTTCTCCGGCACGAATAAGCTCGCTACCCGCCAGACCCACCAGAATCAGCTGCGGATTGCAGTCCCGCACCGCGCGGGCTATCGCCTCCGCCAGCGCCGGATCTTTCGCCGCCTGGTTATAGAGCATGCCGTGCGGCTTGACGTGACGCAGCACGCCATGCTCAGCGCGCACTATCGCCTCCAGCGCGCCGATCTGGTAGAGCACCTGAGCGTAGACCGTCTCCGGCGGGAGATCCATCGCCGTGCGGCCAAAGTTCTCCCGGTCCGGGAAGCTCGGGTGAGCGCCAATCGCCACGCCGTTTTTCATAGCATTGCGTACGCTTTCCAGCATGGTCTGCGCATCGCCCGCGTGAAAACCGCAGGCGATGTTGACCGAGGAGACCAGGGTCATCAGTTCCGCATCGGCGCTGCTGCCCTCCCCCAGATCGGCGTTTAAATCAATCTTTACCATCGAGCCTCCACGCCAGCTGTTCGAGATAGCGCTGCCGATCCTGCCGGGCCTTCAGCGCCTCTTCCAGCGTACACTGCACAAAATGAATCGGCTGGCCGAGAGGGATTTGCGCCAGATGGTAGCGATCCGCTTCGATAATGCAGGCAATACGCGGATAGCCGCCGGTGGTTTGCGCGTCGTTCATCAGTACGATGGGCTGCCCGTTGCCCGGCACCTGGATCACCCCCGGCAGCAGCCCGTGAGACAGCAGCTCCCGGTCAGTCGTGCGGGTCAGCGGTTGCCCCTGAAGCCGATAACCCATACGGTTACTCTGCGGGCTAATCTTCCACGGCGAGCGCCAGAAAGACTCTTTTGAGGCTTCATCAAACTCCTGATATTCCGGTCCCGGCAAGGCGCGGATCACGTTTCCCCACAGCAGCTGCTTTACGCCCTGCGTGGTGGTGAAATGGCGCGCTGAGGACTTAATCGCCAGACGATCGCCGTCGCGCAGCAGCCGTCCTTCATGACCGCCCATTCCCGCTTTCTGGTCGGTGCTGGATGAGCCCAACACCTCCGGCACGTCGATGCCCCCCGCCACGGCAAGATAGCTGCGCACGCCGTGCAGAGGACGCTTAAGCGTCAGACGCTGCCCGGCTTTCGCCCGCAATCGCCAGCCTGTCCACACCGCTTTGCCGTCCAGCGTTGCGTCACAACCCGCGCCGGTTAAGGCAAACCAGGTTTCCTCACCAAACTCAATAACGCACTGGCCCAGCGTAATTTCTAACGCCGCCGTGCTGCCTGGGTTGCCTACCAGCAGGTTGGCAATCTCCAGCGAAGGACGATCGAGCGCGCCGCAGTAGCTCACGCCGGACTGACGCAGGCCAAAACGGCCGGCATCCTGTACCGAGGTGTAAAGCCCTGCACGAATAAGCGTTAACATACCCCCTCCTTCTGCGGGATAAAGCGCAGGGTATCCCCCGGACGCAGGAGTATGGGCGCATCATGGCCGGGTTCGAATAACGGCGTGGACGTGTGCCCGATAAGCTGCCAGCCGCCCGGCGAAGCGAGCGGGTAAATTCCCGTTTGTTCGCCACCAATCGCCACGCTGCCTGCCGGTACGCTCAGGCGCGGCTCAGCCCGGCGCGGGGTTTGCAGCTGGGGCGCTAACCCGCCAAGATAGGGGAAGCCCGGCTGGAAACCTAAAAACCAGACAACATAGTCGACTGAGCTGTGCAGCTCGACGACCTGCTTTTCCGTTAATCCACAGTGTTCGGCCACCACGCCAAGGTCAGGGCCACCTTTGCCGCCATAGACAACCGGGATCTCAATCGCCCGCGATTCCGGCTCCAGCGCCTCGCTCTCCTCCCACCAGCGTTGCAGACGCTCAATGGCATCCAGCGCCCCGGTGTGCGGATCGCGTAGCACCACGGTGATATTATTCATACCCGGAATAGCTTCAACCACGCCGGGTAGCTCGGGCAGTCGCTGAGCAAGCCGCCAGATACGCTTTTGCGTGGCAAGCGTCACCGGAGGCTCAAGCTCCAGAACTACCGCGGTTTCACCCAGAAGATAACAACGCGCTCGCTGCACTTAACTACCTCTCATCAGGCCGGATTAGGGATATCAATAAACGTCACATCCAGATCGGTATTTTCCGTCAGCCACTCGCTGAGGGCGCGGATGCCGCCACGCTCGGTGGCATGATGGCCTGCCGCGTAAAAATGCAGGCCTTGTTCACGTGCGGAATGAATGGTCTGCTCGGAGACTTCGCCGGTAATGAACGCATCGACACCGAAGCGTGCCGCACTGTCAATAAAGCCCTGACCGCCGCCGGTGCACCATGCCACGCGCTTCACGGTGTCCGGCCCGGTGTCGCCGCACCACAGCGGACGACGCCCCAGGCGCGCTTCGATCCACGAGGCCAGCTCCAGCCCCGGTACCGGCATCGACAGCTCGCCCCACGGCATCAGGGGTTCAATTTCCCCCATCACGGTAATCCCCAACAGCTGCGCAAGCTGGACGTTATTACCCAGTTCAGGATGCGCGTCGAGCGGCAGGTGGTACCCGTACAGGTTGATGTCATTCGCCAGCAGCGTTTTGAGGCGGTTGCGCTTCATGCCGCGAATAATCGGCGATTCGTTTTTCCAGAAGTAACCGTGATGGACGATCACTGCATCGGCTTCCTGACGCACCGCCTCATCCAGCAGCGCCTGGCTTGCCGTCACGCCGGTGATGATTTTTTGCACCGTGTCGCGTCCCTCTACCTGCAAGCCATTCGGGCCGTAGTCGCTAAACGAGGCGGTGTTAAGTTTTTCGTTAATCAGGCGTTCCAGTTCACTGTTTTTCATCATCACTCTCTCAAGCTTTTCGGGCGGCTTCGTACGCCGCCAGCGTGGCGACGCGCGCCTGTTTATGGTCGACAATCGGACGGGGATAGTTCAGGGTAACGCGCTGTTTATCCGCCCATGTCCAGGGTTCATGAATGGCTTTGGCGGGAACATCCTTAAGCTCAGGTAGCCAGCGACGGATAAACTCGCCGTCAGCATCAAATCGTTGTCCCTGCGTGGTCGGATTGAAGATCCGAAAATAGGGAGCCGCATCCGTTCCGGTGGAGGCCGCCCACTGCCAGCCGCCGTTATTCGCCGCCAGATCGCCATCGATCAGCTGAGACATAAAATAACGCTCTCCGGTTCGCCAGTCGATAAGCAGATCCTTCACCAGGAAGCTGGCGGTAATCATTCGCAGACGGTTATGCATCCACCCGGTTTCATTGAGCTGCCGCATAGCCGCATCAACAATCGGGAAGCCAGTGAGTCCACGCTGCCATGCCTGAAGGAGCTTATCATCCAACTGCCACTGTACCTGTTCGGTCCAACGAATGAAGGGGCGATGTTTACATAAATCAGGATGATACGTCATCAGGTGACGGTAAAACTCACGCCAGATCAGTTCGTTCAGCCACACAGCGCCCGCGCCCCCGTCAAGCGCCTGAGGCTGTTCCGCCAGCAGCCGATGCAAACACTGGCGCGGAGAGAGCACGCCCAGCGCTAAACAGGCCGACAGGCGGCTGGTGCCTTCAATCGCGGGAAAATCCCGACGCGCCTCGTATTCCGCCGCCCCCTGCTTGCAGAACTGACGCAACTGGGCAATAGCCGCTTTCTCGCTGGCGGGGAATAACGCTTCATCGAACGACTGCTGAGGATAATTCAGTGTGATTTCAGGCAGATCCGGTATCGTATCCCCTCTCACGGCTGGCGCGGGAACGCACTCGGGTAGCCCCTCTTTCAGGCGCTTGATAAACGCATTTTTAAACGGCGTGAAAACTTTATACATCTCGTGATTGCCGGTCATCACGCTGCCCGGCGCGAGCATCACGCTGTCATCGAACCCTTCACAGACCACGCCCTTAAGGGTTTTCTCCAGCTGACGGTCGCGCTGCTGCTCGTTAAATTCGTACTGGTAGTTGTAAAAAAGACGCGTTACCGCGTGCTGCTTACAGATTGCCTGCACCGTCTGAAGCTGTGCGGCAAAATCGTTCACCTCTTCATAGATAAGCGGGATACCTTTTTCGGCCAGTGAATGTTGCAGGTCATTCAGATACGCGCTGAGCAAAGCCGCTTGCCGGGGCGCCATGTCATGCTGCTGCCACTGCTCTGGCGTGGCGATAAACAGGGCCAGCACATTCGCGTCTTTAGCGCGGCAGGCCGCCGCGAGAGCGATGTTGTCGTGAATGCGTAAATCCGCGCGAAACCAAACCAGATGGGTGGGCATAAAACTCCTGGCAATTGTCCATTATGTCCGTAAGGGCATGCCGTAAAAGGAAAAAGGCACGCATTGAACTACTTTGCCATGAAGTGTAGACGGGATGAAATAAAAAAGGCCGCCCAAGGCGGCCTTAACGCTACTTGTCCTGCGCTATCGAGGTAAAGGTAACAAACACATCCGGTTTATCACTCTTTACAACGAGTACGCTGGCGACAATGAACGCAATGCATAAATAGCGTTTCACTATGCGGTCCCTGCTGCTAACCGCTCCACCTATCACCACTGGTGATAAATCGGTGGACACAAGCCCGGGTAGGCGGGCTGCTTTACGGCTATGGATACACCTTTCCCAGGACCGATGCCCATTTGCGAGATGGCGGAAAGGGACGTGGCATCATAATTAACACCAACGCCAAAAGTAAGTTATTTCAATAAAATTAGGAATTTATAAAGGTAAAGTGGATTGCGAACTTTTCAAAGAAGGGTATGATAAAAATCCCGGGTAGGGGCTGCAAGATTACCCAACGGACCGCGCATCCCGAGGGACAAAAAAACCGCCACATGGTTATTGGCGGTTTTTTTATGGCTACGATGTCGCGTCGTATTAATAGAAGTCGCAGGTTGCTTTCTCGGCCTGATCCATCCACACCGGCTTTTCGCTGGTTTTCGCCCAGACGCGGTGCAGGTAGCTGTAAAAACGCGCGCGATCTTTCCAGAACAGCATCACCGGCAGGGCCAGTACGCCAGCCACTACGGCGAAAGTGCGACGCATGAACACGATATGAGCCGGATACTCTTTATAAAGATCCATATTTTCTCCCCTATAGTTGGCCGGAAACGTCATCCGGAAAATTCAAAATTTGTGAGCTGGATAAAATAATATCGCTTTGCGTGTAATTTTACTACTCATCCGACCACTTATTTTCATCCATTTAGTGAATATTTACACTCACGCCGTAACTAAGTTACAAAAAAGTTAACGATTTACTTATCAATAGTTAAATTGTGGACTTTCCATTTTTATACTTTTTTTACACCCCTCCCCCCGATTTTTGCGAAATCTTTGCGCCGTAAATCCTACCGTTAGCACCATTACAAATGTCACCCGGAGGTGGAGTGTGAGTGCAGGTCTGATTGCCGGCATCGTGCTGGTGTTCCTGTTAATGGCTTATCTGATTTATGCCCTGATTAATGCGGAGGCATTCTGATGGCTGCTCAGGCGTTTTTGCTTATTGCCAGCTTTTTACTGGTGCTGTTTGTGCTCTCCAGGCCGCTGGGAACCGTGCTGGCGCGGCTGATCGGTAACGCGTCATTGCCGGGCACGAGAACGATTGAAAATGTGATCTGGCGCGTTTCAGGTATAAACGACCAGGAAATGAACTGGCGTCAGTATCTGATGGCGATACTGCTGCTGAATATCGTGGGGCTTATTGCTCTTTTTGCGATGCTCATGCTCCAGGGGAGCCTGCCGTTGAACCCGCAACGGCTACCGGGTTTATCCTGGCACCTGGCGCTGAACACGGCGGTCAGCTTTGTGACCAACACTAACTGGCAGTCTTACGCCGGTGAAACGACGCTCAGCTACTTCAGCCAGATGGTCGGGTTAACCGTGCAAAACTTTCTGTCTGCGGCCAGCGGTATCGCGGTGATCTTCGCCCTGACGCGCGCGTTTGCCCGCCAGAATGTCAGCACGCTCGGCAACGCGTGGGTTGATGTCACGCGCATTACCCTTTGGATCCTGGTTCCTGTAGCGCTGCTTATTGCCCTGTTCTTTATCCAGCAAGGCACCCTGCAAAACCTGCTGCCTTATACTCCTTACACCTCGCTTGAAGGTACCGGGGGACTTCTGCCGATGGGGCCGGTGGCATCGCAGGAAGCGATCAAGATGCTGGGTACCAACGGCGGCGGCTTCTTCAACGCCAACTCATCACATCCGTTTGAAAACCCAACGGCACTGACCAATTTTGTGCAGATGCTGGCGATCTTCCTGATCCCCACCGCGCTCTGTTTCGCCTTTGGTGATGTGGTTAACGATCGCCGTCAGGGCCGCACGCTGCTGTGGGCGATGACGCTCATCTTCGTGGTCTGCGTAGCCCTGGTGATGTGGGCCGAATGGAACGGCAACAGCCACTTCATGCAGCTCGGGGCCAACAGCAATATTAACCTGGAAGGCAAAGAGAACCGCTTCGGCGTTCTTGCCAGCAGCCTTTATGCGGTGGTCACCACGGCGGCCTCCTGCGGGGCGGTGAACGCCATGCACGACTCTTTCACTGCGCTCGGCGGCATGATCCCCATGTGGCTGATGCAGATTGGCGAAGTGGTCTTCGGTGGGGTCGGCTCGGGGCTGTATGGCATGCTGCTGTTCGTTCTGCTGGCGGTGTTTATTGCCGGGCTGATGATTGGCCGCACCCCGGAATACCTCGGTAAAAAAATCGACGTTCGCGAGATGAAGTTAACCGCGCTGGCAATCCTGGTCACCCCCGCCCTTGTGCTGCTCGGTACCGCCCTGGCGCTGATGACCGAGGCTGGCCGCAGCGGCATCTTTAACCCGGGCATCCACGGCTTTAGCGAAGTGCTGTATGCCGTGTCGTCCGCCGCCAACAACAACGGCAGCGCCTTTGCCGGGCTAAGCGCCAACTCGCCGTTCTGGAACTGTCTGCTGGCGTTCTGCATGTTCGTTGGTCGTTTCGGCGTGATTATTCCCGTTATGGCAATCGCTGGAGCACTGGTGAATAAGAAAATCCAGCCGACCACCGCCGGTACGTTACCGACTCACGGCGCGCTTTTCGTCGGCCTGCTGATTGGCACCGTCCTGCTGGTGGGCGCCCTGACCTTTATCCCCGCCCTCGCGTTAGGCCCGGTTGCGGAATATCTCTCTTTACGCTGATTTTGCGGAGAATTTGTCATGAGTCGTAAACAACTGGCCCTGCTCGAACCGACCTTAGTTCGTCAGGCCCTCATGGATGCGGTAAAAAAACTGAGCCCGCGCGTGCAGTGGCACAACCCGGTGATGTTTATCGTCTGGATGGGGAGCTTACTTACCACCGCGCTGGCGATTGCCATGGGTACGGGCCACCTGGCGGGCAATGCAGCCTTTACTGGCGCCATCAGCCTGTGGCTGTGGTTTACCGTGCTGTTCGCCAACTTCGCCGAAGCGCTGGCAGAAGGCCGCAGTAAAGCGCAGGCCAACAGCCTGAAAGGGGTAAAAAAGACCGCTTTCGCACGCAAATTACGTGAACCTAAATATGGCGCGAAGATGGATCACGTTCCGGCGGATGAACTGCGTAAAGGTGACGTGGTGCTGGTGGAAGCCGGCGACATCATCCCCTGCGACGGGGAGGTCATTGAAGGCGGCGCATCGGTGGATGAAAGCGCCATCACCGGGGAATCCGCCCCGGTGATCCGCGAGTCCGGCGGCGACTTCGCCTCCGTAACGGGCGGGACCCGCATTCTTTCCGACTGGCTGGTGATCCAGTGCAGCGTTAACCCGGGTGAAACTTTCCTCGACCGGATGATTGCCATGGTCGAAGGCGCACAGCGTCGTAAAACGCCGAACGAAATTGCCCTGACCATCCTGCTGGTGGCGCTTACCCTTGTCTTCCTGCTGGCAACGGCGACGCTGTGGCCGTTCTCCGCCTACGGCGGTACGGCGGTCAGCGTTACCGTGCTGGTGGCCCTGCTGGTGTGCCTTATCCCCACGACGATCGGCGGCCTGCTTTCCGCGATCGGCGTGGCGGGGATGAGCCGCATGCTGGGCGCGAACGTTATCGCCACCAGCGGACGCGCCGTGGAGGCGGCGGGTGACGTAGACGTGCTGCTGCTGGATAAAACCGGGACCATCACCCTGGGGAATCGTCAGGCATCTGAATTTTTACCCGCTCCCGGCGTGGATGAAAAAACGCTGGCCGACGCGGCCCAACTCTCCTCTCTGGCCGATGAAACGCCGGAAGGCCGCAGCATCGTGATCCTGGCCAAGCAGCGCTTCAACCTGCGCCAGCGCGACGTGCAGAGCCTGCACGCCACCTTCGTGCCGTTCACCGCGCAAACCCGGATGAGTGGGATCAACATTCAGGACCGGATGATCCGTAAAGGGTCCGTTGACGCCATTCGTCGTCATATTGAGGCAAACAATGGCCACTTCCCGCCAGAGGTGGACAAGCTGGTTGAAAACGTGGCGCGTCAGGGGGCGACACCTCTGGTAGTGGCCGAAGGAGCAAGCGTGCTGGGCGTGATAGCCCTGAAGGATATCGTTAAAGGCGGTATCAAGGAGCGTTTCGCCCAGATGCGCAAGATGGGCATCAAAACGGTGATGATCACCGGGGATAACCGCCTCACCGCGGCCGCCATTGCCGCCGAAGCGGGCGTGGATGATTTTCTCTCCGAAGCGACACCGGAAGCCAAGCTGGCACTCATTCGCCAGTATCAGGCGGAAGGCCGTCTGGTGGCGATGACCGGCGATGGCACTAACGACGCCCCGGCGCTGGCGCAGGCCGACGTGGCGGTGGCGATGAACTCCGGTACGCAGGCAGCAAAAGAGGCGGGCAACATGGTCGACCTCGATTCGAACCCGACCAAGCTGATCGAAGTGGTGCACATCGGCAAACAGATGCTGATGACGCGCGGCTCGCTGACCACATTCAGCATCGCCAACGACGTGGCGAAGTATTTCGCCATTATCCCGGCGGCCTTTGCGGCGACCTATCCGCAGCTGAACGCCCTGAACGTGATGCACCTGCACTCCCCGGCGTCGGCCATCATGAGCGCGGTGATTTTTAACGCCCTGATCATTGTCTTCCTCATCCCGCTGGCGCTGAAAGGGGTGAGCTATAAGCCACTGACGGCCGCCGCCATGCTGCGCCGCAACCTGTGGATTTACGGCCTGGGTGGGCTGGTGGTGCCCTTTATCGGGATCAAAGTTATCGACGTGCTGTTAACGCTGTTTGGGCTGGTTTAAAGGTGAATCAAATGACGATGTTACGTCCCGCTATACTGTTGTTTATTCTGCTGTCTCTGATTACCGGCGGGCTTTACCCGCTGGTGACCACGGCGCTCGGCCAGTGGTGGTTTAAGGACCAGGCCAACGGCTCGCTGATTATCCAGAATGGTGAAAACCGGGGCTCGCGCCTGATTGGGCAGAACTTCACGGGCGCAGGCTACTTCCAGGGACGCCCTTCCTCCACTGCGGAAAGCCCGTATAATCCAATGGCGTCCGGCGGCAGCAATCTGGCAGGCAGCAATCCCGCGCTGGATAAAACCATCGCTGAACGCGTTGCCGCCCTGCGCGCCGCCAATCCGCAGGCCAGCCGTGATGTGCCGGTTGAGCTGGTCACCGCGTCGGCAAGCGGGCTGGACTACAGCCTGACGCCGGACGCGGCGGCATGGCAAATTCCACGCGTGGCCGCCGCCCGCCAGCTGACCGTCGAACAGGTGAGCAAGCTGGTCGCAGAGCACACGCAAAAGCCGCTGGTCAGCTTCATCGGCATGCCGGTAGTGAATATTATTGAGCTGAATCTGGCGCTGGACGCGCTAAGGAAAAACTAAATGACCGACGAGCCCATGCGCCCGGATCCGGACAGGCTGCTTGAACAGACGGCGGAAGCCCATCGTGGCAAGCTGAAAATTTTCTTCGGTGCCTGTGCGGGCGTCGGGAAAACCTTCGCCATGCTGACGGAAGCCCAGCGGCTGCGGGCGCAGGGGCTTGATATTCTCATCGGCGTGGTGGAAACCCACGGCCGTAAAGAGACGGCGGCGCTGCTGACGGGGCTGGCGACGCAGCCGCCCCAGCGCATTAACCATCGCGGGCGGCTGGTCACGGAGTTCGATCTGGATGCCGCCCTCGCCCGCCGACCTGCGCTCATTCTGATGGACGAACTGGCGCACAGCAACGCGCCGGGCTCGCGTCATCCGAAGCGCTGGCAGGATGTTGAGGAGCTGCTTGAAGCCGGCATCGACGTCTTTACCACGGTGAATGTTCAGCATCTGGAAAGCCTGAACGACGTGGTGAGCGGCGTCACCGGCATTCAGGTGCGGGAAACCGTCCCCGATCCGTTTTTTGATTCTGCCGATGAGGTCGTTCTGGTTGACCTGCCGCCGGACGATCTGCGCCAGCGCCTGCACGAAGGCAAAGTGTATATTGCCGGCCAGGCCGAACGCGCCATCGAACATTTCTTCCGCAAGGGAAACCTGATTGCCCTGCGCGAGCTGGCCCTGCGCCGCACGGCCGATCGCGTTGATGATCAGATGCGCGCCTGGCGAGACCTACAGGGGCGAGAGCGCGTCTGGCACACGCGGGACGCCATTCTGTTATGCATTGGCCACGGCAGCGGCAATGAAAAGCTGGTCCGCACCGCCGCCCGGCTTGCGGCAAAGTTTGGCAGCGTGTGGCACGCGGTATACGTCGAAACGCCGCAGCTTCACGCTCTGCCTGAGAATCAGCGCCGCGCCATTCTGAGCGCGCTGCGGCTGGCTCAGGAGCTGGGCGCGGAAACCGCAACCCTTTCCGATCCGCAGGAAGACAAAGCCATTCTGCGCTACGCGCGCGAGCACAACCTGGGCAAGATTGTCATTGGGCGTAGTCAGCATCGCCGCTGGTTTAGCCGGGAATCTTTCGCCGACAGGCTGGCCCGCCGCGCGCCGGATCTCGATTTAGTCATTGTCGCGCTGGATGACAAGCCCGCTCCCCTGCCCAACCGCGCGCCGGACGCCCGCGCTTTTGGCGATAAGTGGCGCATGCAGATCCGCGGCTGTCTGGTGGCCGTGGTGCTCTGCGCCCTGATTACGGTGATTGCCAGCCAGTGGCTCATCGCCTTCGACGCCGCCAATCTGGTCATGATTTATCTGCTGGGCGTTGTCGTGGTCGCCCTCTTTTACGGCCGCTGGCCGTCGGTGCTGGCAACGGTGATCAACGTCGTCAGCTTCGATCTGTTCTTTATTGCGCCACGCGGGACGCTTGCCGTCTCGGACGTGCAGTACATTCTGACTTTTGCCGTGATGCTTACCGTCGGGCTGGTGATCGGGAACCTGACGGCGGGCGTGCGCTACCAGGCGCGCATTGCTCGCTACCGTGAGCAGCGCACGCGACATCTTTACGAAATGTCAAAATCGCTGGCGGTCGGCCGCACGCAGCAGGATATCGTCCAGACCAGCGAGCAGTTTATCCGCTCAACGTTTCATGCCAGCAACCTGATTTTACTCCCCGACGAGCACGGACATCTTCGCCCGCTTACCTCGCCTTCGGGCATGACGCCGTGGGATGAAGCGATTGCCCGCTGGAGCTTCGACAAAGGGTTACCCGCCGGTGCCGGAACCGACACCCTGCCCGGCGTGCCTTACCAGATCCTGCCGCTGCGCAGCGCGGATAAAAACCACGGACTGGTCATCGTGGAGCCGTCTAACCAACGCCAGCTGATGATCCCCGAGCAGCAGCGCCTGCTGGAAACCTTCACCCTGCTGGTCGCCAGCGCCCTTGAGCGGCTGGCGCTTACCGCCAGCGAAGAGCAGGCGCGGCTGGCAAGCGAGCGTGAAAGTATCCGCAACTCGCTGCTGGCGGCGCTTTCCCACGACCTGCGCACCCCGCTCACCGTACTGTTTGGTCAGTCCGAAATTCTCACGCTGGATCTGGCGGCGGAAGGGTCGAAGCATGCGGTACAGGCCAGCGAAATTCGCCAGCACGTGCTGAATACCACGCGCCTGGTGAATAACCTGCTGGACATGGCGCGCATTCAGTCCGGCGGTTTTAACCTCAAAAAAGAGTGGCTTACGCTTGAAGAGGTGGTCGGCAGCGCGCTGAAGATGCTGGAGCCGGGTCTGGGTGGACGCCATATTGCGCTGAACATGCCAGAACCCCTGACGCTGATTCACGTCGATGGCCCGCTGTTTGAGCGCGTCCTGATTAATCTTCTGGAAAACGCGGCTAAATACGCCGGAGCAAAAGCGCAGATTGGGATCACCGCCGGGGTAGCCAGGCAGACGCTGCGGCTTGAGATCTGGGATACCGGGCCGGGTATTCCGGCGGGTCAGGAGCGCGCCATTTTCGAAAAATTTGCGCGCGGCAATAAGGAATCCGCCATTCCGGGCGTTGGGCTGGGGCTCGCGATCTGCCAGGCGATTGTCGACGTGCATGGCGGCACCATTTCAGCCGAGAACCGCCCGGAAGGTGGCGCACGCTTTTGTGTTACACTTCCTCTTGAAACTCCACCAGAACTTGATGATTTACCAGAGGATATGTGATTAACGTTCTGATTGTTGAAGATGAGCTCGCTATCAGCCGATTTCTGCGTACCGCGCTGGAAGGCGACGGTTTGCGCGTTCATGAAGCCGGTACGCTTCAACGGGGGTTAATCGAAGCCGCGACCCGCAAGCCGGACCTGGTGATTCTGGATCTGGGGCTCCCGGATGGCGACGGCATTGATTTTATTCGCGAAGTGCGTCAGTGGAGCCAGATACCGATTCTGGTGCTTTCAGCCCGCACCGAAGAGGCGGATAAAATCGCCGCGCTGGATGCCGGAGCGGATGATTATCTGATCAAACCGTTTGGCATTGGCGAGCTACAGGCCCGGCTTCGTGTGGCGCTGCGCCGACACAGTGCCATAACCCCTTCTGATCCGGTGTACACCTTTGGCGATATCCGCGTCGATCTTGCTGCCCGCCGCATTGTGCGGGGAGAAGAAGAGGTTCACCTCACGCCCATCGAATTTCGTCTGCTGGCCGTGCTGCTCAACAACCATGGAAAAGTGCTAACGCAGCGACAGCTCCTAAACCAGGTCTGGGGGCCGAATGCTGTTGAGCATAGTCACTATTTACGCATTTATATGGGACACCTTCGCCAGAAACTTGAAGCAGATCCCGCGCGTCCGCGTCATTTATTAACAGAAACCGGTATTGGCTATCGGTTTATGATCTGAATAAGTATTCAAATCGACCTTAAATAAAGAAAGTCATCAACCTGAATATGCCATGAAAATAATGCAGAGGTTATTTTCATGGCTATATTCGCCCTTCCCAAACACAATTCAAACACCAATTTAACACCAAGCCAACAAAACAGCATTTTGATCTGCGTTATTCATCAAAAATGACTAATTATTTCTCAAATGATCGGTTAATGGTGATCTGATTCACAGTTAAACCTTTTTTCCTGGATAAAATGACCGTGCTTTCAATTACTGAAAGGAAACTGAACATGGAAAACAATAATCGTTTAATGCCCCATATAAGGCGGACAACACATATCATGATGTTTGCCCACCGTAACTGTTTTGACTTTCATCTCTTCAACGCCCGGTAGTCCTTCGACTTCTGGCGCATCTGCTTACAGGCCTTCCTGAAACTTGCTTATTTACAGGCACTTGCCTGTGAACACCTGCGCTTACTTTCTGCAATTCAGATTCTCCGCAACCGGGCAGACTGAATTCTACTCAGCAAAAAGCAATTAACTGATTTCGTATCAGCGGCCACGCTTTGCTTTTTTTTCCCGGAAATAATCGATTTCTTTATTGCAAGAAGTCGAGGGCCCCACATTGCCTGAAATAAAGAGAAAAAGATGAAAACGTTAAAAATTGCCGTCAGCCGTGCCTGTCCTGAATGCTTTACCACGTCGCGTGAAATTGTGGATGTCAGCGCATCGGACTATATTGATGTGGCAGCCGTGGTGCTGGCCGTCAGCGATATTTTCACCGGCGCCATAGAAGAAATAGACGCCACGGGATTTGGTATTCCGGTGTTTATTGCCACCCATAAAGAAGAAAGGGTTCCGGCTGAATATTTGTCCCGTATTCACGGCGTTTTTGAGTACTCTGACACCAGCAATGAATTCTACGGACGCCAGCTTGAAGCGGCGGCGCAGAAGTACGAAACCCAGCTTCGCCCGCCGTTCTTCCGCGCGCTGGTCGATTACGTCCAGCAGGGGAACAGCGCGTTTGACTGCCCGGGGCACCAGGGAGGCCAGTTCTTCCGCCGCCATCCGGCGGGGAATCAGTTTGTTGATTTCTTTGGCGAAACGCTATTCCGCGCCGATCTGTGCAACGCCGACGTGGCAATGGGCGATCTGCTGATCCACGAGGGCGCGCCCTGCATCGCCCAGCAGCATGCGGCAAAGGTCTTTAATGCCGATAAAACCTACTTCGTGCTGAACGGCACCTCCTCATCCAACAAGGTGGTGCTCAATGCGCTGCTCACGCCGGGCGATCTGGTGCTGTTCGATCGCAATAACCATAAATCTAATCACCACGGCGCGCTGTTACAGGCAGGAGCGACGCCGGTTTATCTCGAAACGGCGCGCAACCCGTACGGGTTTATCGGCGGTATCGACGCGCACTGTTTTGAAGAGAGCTACCTCCGGGAGCTGGTGTCAGAAGTCGCGCCTGGCCGCGCGCGGGATGAACGTCCGTTCCGCCAGGCGGTGGTCCAGCTGGGCACCTACGACGGCACCATCTATAACGCCCGTCAGGTGGTGGATAAGATTGGTCACCTCTGTGACTACATTCTGTTTGACTCCGCCTGGGTCGGTTACGAGCAGTTTATCCCGATGATGGCCGACTGCTCGCCGCTGCTGCTGGAGCTGAACGAAAACGATCCGGGCATTCTGGTTACCCAGTCGGTGCATAAGCAGCAGGCGGGTTTCTCGCAAACCTCGCAAATCCATAAGAAGGACAGCCATATCAAAGGCCAGCCGCGCTATGTCCCGCATAAGCGACTCAACAACGCCTTCATGATGCACGCCTCCACCAGCCCGTTTTATCCGCTGTTTGCCGCCCTGGATATCAACGCCCGCATGCACGAGGGGCAAAGTGGGCGCAACATGTGGATGGACTGCGTCGTGACGGGTATCGACGCGCGGAAACTGATCCTTCAGAACTGTCAGTTTATTCGCCCGTTCGTGCCGGAGACGGTGGACGGCCGTCCGTGGGAAAGCTGGGATACGGCGGAAATCGCCACCGATCTGCGCTTCTTCCATTTCGTTCCGGGCGAACGCTGGCACGCATTCGAGGGATATGCCGAGCATCAGTATTTTATCGATCCGTGCAAGCTGCTGCTGACCACGCCGGGCATCAACGCCCGTACCGGTGAGTACGATGATTTCGGCGTGCCCGCCACCATCCTTGCCAACTTCCTGCGTGAAAACGGCATCGTGCCGGAAAAATGCGACCTCAACTCCATACTCTTCCTGCTCACCCCGGCGGAGGACATGGGCAAATTGCAGCAGCTCGTCGCTCAACTGGTGCGCTTCGAAAAACTGCTCCAGAGCGATGTGCCGCTAAAAGAGGTTCTGCCCTCTCTCTGTAAGCAACATCCGGATCGTTACGCAGATTACACCCTGCGCCAGATTTGTCAGGAGATGCATGACCTTTATGCCCGCCACAATGTGAAACAACTGCAAAAAGAGATGTTCCGTAAGTCTCACTTCCCGCGCGTCATGATGAACCCGCAGGAGGCGAACTACGCGTACCTGCGCGGTGAGGTCGAGCTGGTATCCCTACGCGATGCACAAGGCCGTATCGCCGCCGAAGGTGCGCTGCCTTACCCACCGGGGGTGCTGTGCGTGGTGCCGGGTGAAGTCTGGGGCGGTTCCGTGCTGCGCTACTTTGCCGCGCTGGAAGACGGGATCAACCTGCTGCCGGGCTTTGCGCCGGAGTTACAGGGGGTTTACGTCGAGGAGCGTGACGGGCGCAAAGAGGTGCGCTGCTACGTCATCAAACAACCTGCCGCTCAGCCAGCGCTGCTGAAAGGAGAAAAATTATGAGTAAAGCCAACAAGATGGGCGTAGTGCAACTCACTATTCTCACCATGGTGAACATGATGGGTTCCGGGATCATCATGCTCCCTACCAAGCTTGCTGAGGTAGGGACCATTTCGATTATCTCCTGGCTCGTGACCGCCGTGGGCTCGATGGCGCTGGCGTGGGCGTTTGCCAAGTGCGGAATGTTCAGCCGCAAGTCAGGCGGGATGGGGGGCTATGCCGAATATGCGTTCGGTAAGTCCGGTAACTTTATGGCGAACTACACCTATGGCGTGTCGCTGCTGATCGCTAACGTGGCGATTGCCATTTCCGCTGTCGGTTACGGCACGGAGCTGTTTGGCGCGACGCTGGCCCCGGTGCAGATTGGGCTGGCAACCATCGGCGTGCTGTGGATCTGTACCGTCGCCAACTTTGGCGGCGCGCGCATCACCGGACAACTCAGCAGCATCACCGTCTGGGGCGTGATTATCCCGGTGGTCGGTTTGTGCATCATCGGCTGGTTCTGGTTCAGCCCGACGCTGTACGCCAACGCCTGGAACCCGCACCACGTGCCGTTCTTCACCGCCGTGGGCTCGTCCATCGCCATGACGCTCTGGGCTTTCCTCGGACTGGAATCGGCCTGCGCAAATGCGGAAGTGGTGGAAAATCCGGAGAAGAACGTACCCATCGCGGTTCTCGGCGGAACGCTGGGCGCGGCGGTGATCTACATCATCTCGACCAACGTGATTGCGGGGATTGTGCCCAACATGGATCTGGCTAACTCCACGGCACCGTTCGGGCTGGCGTTTGCGCAGATGTTTACGCCGGAGGTGGGGAAAGTCATTATGGGGCTGATGGTGATGTCCTGCTGCGGCTCGCTGCTGGGCTGGCAGTTCACCATCGCTCAGGTGTTTAAATCCTCAGCTGACGAAGGGTATTTCCCGAAAATCTTCTCCCGCGTCACCAAAGCGGATGCGCCGGTACAGGGCATGCTGACAATAGTGATTTTCCAGAGCGGTTTGTCACTCATGACCATCAGCCCGTCGCTGAACAGCCAGTTTAACGTGCTGGTCAACCTGGCGGTGGTGACGAACATCATTCCGTACATCCTGTCGATGGCGGCGCTGGTGATTATTCAGAAGGTGGCGAAGGTGGATCCGCGCAAAGCCCGGGCGGCCAATATCGTGGCGCTGATTGGCGCAATTTATAGCTTCTACGCGCTCTACTCGTCCGGCCAGGAAGCAATGCTGTATGGCGCGATGGTGACCTTTATGGGCTGGACGCTGTACGGTCTGGTGTCGCCGAGATTTGAACTGAAGAACAAACATAGCTAAAAAAAGCCCGGTGGCGCCAACGCTTACCGGGCCTACGATCGCTGTTGTAGGCCGGGCAAACGCAGTGCCGCCCGGCACACAAACCGCACTTACGCGTTTTTCAACACTTCGCTGACAATCTCTACTGCTTCTTTCTCAATCTGCTGACGGTGCTCAGCGCCGAGGAAGCTTTCACAATAGATTTTGTACGCATCTTCCGTACCGGATGGACGCGCCGCGAACCAGCCGTTTTCGGTCATCACCTTCAGGCCGCCGATGGCCGCGCCGTTGCCCGGTGCCGCCGTCAGACGCGCGGTGATCGGATCACCTGCCAGCGTGCTGGCGCTGACCATTTCCGGAGACAGTTTTGACAGGGCTGCTTTTTGCGCAGACGTGGCGCCCGCCTGAATACGGTTATAGCTTGGCGCGCCAAAACGTTCCGCCAGCTCGTTGTAATGTTCCTGCGGGTTCTTACCGGTAACCGCGGTAATTTCCGCCGCCAGCAGGCACATGATGATGCCGTCTTTATCGGTTGACCATGGGGTACCGTCAAAGCGCAGGAAGGACGCACCCGCGCTCTCTTCACCGCCAAAACCGAAGCTGCCGTCGTGCAGGCCGTCAACAAACCACTTGAAGCCCACCGGTACTTCCACCAGCTTACGGCCCAGTGCGTCGACCACGCGGTCAATCATGGCGGAAGAGACCAACGTTTTACCAACCGCCACCTCTTTGCCCCACTGCGGACGGTGCTGGAACAGGTAGTTGATGGCAACGGCCAGGTAGTGGTTCGGGTTCATCAGCCCTGCCGGGGTAACGATACCGTGACGGTCGTAGTCCGGGTCGTTGGCAAAGGCCAGGTCGAACTTGTCGCGCAGCGCCAGCAGGCCAGCCATTGCGCATTCAGAGGAGCAGTCCATACGGATCGCGCCGTCTTTATCCAGGTGCATAAAGCGGAACGTCTGATCGACGTGATCGTTCACGATGGTCAGATCCAGCTTGTAGTGCTCGGCAATGCGTTTCCAGTATTCGATACCGGAACCGCCCAGCGGATCCACGCCCAGCTTCAGGCCAGCTTTCTGAATCGCGGCCATATCGACGATATCCGCCAGCCCTTCCACAAACGGCTGCACCAGATCCTGCTCTTTCACATGACCGGAGGCCATGGCTTCATCCAGCGAGATACGCTTCACGCCGTTCAGGCCATTAGCCAGCAATGCGTTGGCGCGATCTTCCACCACTTTCGTGACGTTGGTATCTGCCGGGCCACCGTTAGGTGGGTTGTACTTAATGCCGCCATCTTCCGGTGGGTTGTGGGACGGGGTGATCACAATGCCGTCAGCCTGCGCGCCCCCTTTTTTGTTGTGTACCAGAATAGCGTTAGACACCGCAGGCGTTGGCGTGAAACCGTTGTTCTCCTGAACAATCACGTCTACGCCGTTTGCCGCCAGCACTTCCAGCACGGAGATAAAAGCAGGTTCAGACAGGGCGTGGGTATCTTTCCCAACATAGCACGGACCGGTGACGCCATTTTTCGCGCGCTCTTCCGCGATGGCCTGAGCAATGGCCAGAATGTGCGGTTCGTTAAAGCTGTGGCGCGCCGCGCTGCCGCGGTGGCCAGATGTACCAAACTTCACTGCGTGTTCTGCGTTGCCCACAACCGGCTTCAGCACGTAGTACTGCGCGGTCAGTTGAGCGACGTTAATCAAATCGCGTTGTTGTGCAGGTTGTCCTGCACGGCTGTGATTTGCCATTGCCTGGTCCTTCTGATGCAAGGGTTAAATTGTACCGCAAACCTTTTCGATCAATTCCGCCGGGAACTGCATGGATTGCATGATATGTTCGATCATGCTGCACTTGCGGCCCGTATTGGTATTCGTGATCACCCAGTATGGCGTACCGGGAACATGTTTGGGCTTGGTTTGATTGCCATTTTGCAGCAGCGTCTGCTCGTCACCTGCGAAGTAAACGCGGGTGCGGCCGTGCAGCGACTCTGTCGCTTCAGCAAAGGCATTGTGATCAAGTGAGTAAAGTGTAGACAGCACCAGCATAAAGCGGTTAACCGCCTTTTTCTGCTCGGCATATTCGTCGGACAGCAGCAGTTCACGCATCGCGCGCACTTTGTCTTTTGCCGGCATGACGGCAGGTTTTACCTGTGCAACAACGCTCGGCTGAGACACGACATCTTTAGTGACGGGAGTGGGCTGTGAGGCGGCGGAAATTTTAAGCATGCGCCGTAAAATGTCGGACGCGCTCTCCCCAATATGCCGCGTCTGGCTGGCAATATACTGATAGAGTTCGTCATCAACTTCGATTGTTTTCATCTTAATCCAGTGCGATATCTTATCTGAATACAAGTCGTTGAGATTATAGGTTCAAATCCCAACAGCGGATAGCGTCAAACCAGGTTGGCGGCAAAAGTCAGATTAAACTGGATCCTTGCCCCCGGGCGGCAGAATGGTCAACATGATACCCTAACCTGACAAACCTAAAAAAAGAACTTTGCCATGAAATTGAATACCCGAGCGCAAACTGCACAATCGCCGAACAATAATTCTCCCATCGTACTGGTTCACGGCCTGTTTGGTAGCCTGGATAACCTGGGCGTGCTGGCGCGCGATTTAGTGACCGATCATGAGATCCTTCAGGTTGACATGCGAAATCACGGTCTTTCCGGGCGCTCGGAAACGATGACCTACGCGGCCATGGCGCAGGATCTGCTGGATACCCTCGACGCGAATAATATTCATAAAGCGACGCTCATCGGGCATTCAATGGGCGGTAAAGCGGTGATGGCGCTCACCGCGCTGGCCCCCGAGCGGATTTCCGGGCTGGTGGTCATTGACGTTGCGCCCGTCAATTACGACGTTCGCCGTCACGATGAGATTTTCGCTGCCATCAACGCCGTGACGGCGTCAGGCGTCTCCACACGCCAGCAGGCGGCTGCCGTTATGCGTGAGCATCTCGATGAAGAAGGCGTGGTGCAGTTTCTGCTGAAATCATTTGTCGACGGACAATGGCGCTTTAACGTTCCGGTCCTGTGGGATCAGTATTCGCATATTGTGGGCTGGGAAACCGTCCCCGCCTGGCCGCACCCTACCCTCTTCATTCGTGGCGGCAACTCTCCTTACGTTACTGATGCGTACCGTGACGCGCTGCTGGCGCAATTCCCGCAGGCACGCGCTCACGTCATTGCCGGTGCCGGGCACTGGGTACATGCAGAAAAACCTGACGCCGTCCTGCGCGCCATTCGCCGCTATCTCACTGATACCGCGAATTGATTAAAAAGCCAGCGACCGGAAGACGACAGGCTTCCAGTCGTTGGCGTGTGGATTTGGGTGATGTATGATGGCGCGCTTATCGCCCGGGCATTAGCAGGGCGGCGTGTATCCCCCGAAGTCTCAGAATCATGGCCAAAGAACAAACGGACCGTACGACACTAGATCTGTTCGCGAATGAGCGTCGACCGGGACGACCGAAAACGAATCCGCTTTCGCGCGATGAACAGCTGCGTATCAATAAACGCAACCAGCTTAAACGCGATAAAAATCGTGGGCTTAAGCGTGTCGAACTGAAGCTGAATGCCGATGCCGTCGATGCGCTTAACGAGTTAGCTGACGCGCGCAACATCAGCCGCAGCGAACTGATCGAAGAGATGCTGATCGCCCAGCTTGAGACGTTACGCGGCAAGGCGTGAGTCAGAAAATCCTCAATATTACCCTTTTCATGTAGCACAGAGTGCAGTCCTGCGTGATAGCTGTTTCCGCAGGGTTGCCTGTTCTGCTATTATTGCCCTTATCCGTGGACAATTTGCGCCACCATACCATTAAGTTTCAAGAGGTTATTTTACTCATGGCAATCATCGGCATTTTCTTTGGCAGTGATACCGGCAATACTGAAAATATCGCAAAAAACATTCAAAAACAGCTCGGTAAAGACGTTGCTGATGTGCATGACATCGCCAAGAGCAGCAAAGAAGATCTCGAGGGCTATGACATCCTGCTGCTGGGCATCCCGACCTGGTACTACGGTGAAGCCCAGTGTGACTGGGACGATTTCTTCCCGACGCTGGAAGAAGTTGACTTCAACGGCAAGCTGGTTGCCCTGTTCGGCTGCGGCGATCAGGAAGATTATGCGGAGTATTTCTGTGATGCGCTGGGCACCATTCGCGACATCATTGAGCCACGCGGCGCGGCGATCGTCGGTCACTGGCCAACGGCGGGTTACCATTTCGAGGCTTCTAAAGGTCTGGCAGATGACGATCACTTCGTTGGCCTGGCCATTGACGAAGACCGCCAGCCAGAGCTGACCGCTGAGCGCGTAGAGAAATGGGTTAAGCAGGTTCGCGAAGAGCTGAACCTGGACGATATCCTTAACGCCTGATATCCCTGCGGCGCAGCTCCGGTTGCGCCCGTTTTCCAGGTAAAACCGATTAAATTAATTGCTACAAACTTTTAACTTTTTCGCTCAGACCTGTACAATATCCCCCTGGTAAAAAGTGGGTGCCATCGAACAAGTTTGTTGGTGATACCACGTTTTTATAAGCATACTTTGCTTGAGACTTGCAGTTTTCATTTAGGCATGGCAGTTCTATAATGAGACGCATTATCCCAAGTGCATTTTCTGTCACTTCTTCTTTTGAAGTGAATCGTTTAGCAACAGGACAGATTCCGCATGACTGACAACAATACCGCATTAAAGAAAGCTGGCCTGAAAGTAACGCTTCCTCGGTTAAAAATCCTTGAAGTGCTTCAGGGGCCAGACAATCACCATGTCAGTGCGGAAGACCTTTACAAGCGTCTTATCGATATGGGTGAAGAGATTGGGCTGGCAACCGTCTATCGTGTGCTGAACCAGTTTGACGACGCGGGCATTGTTACTCGTCATAATTTTGAAGGCGGCAAGTCCGTATTCGAACTGACTCAGCAGCACCACCACGATCACCTGATCTGCCTTGACTGTGGCAAGGTCATTGAATTTAGCGATGATTCCATTGAATCACGCCAGCGTGAAATCGCCGCCCGTCATGGCATCCGCCTGACTAACCACAGCCTGTACCTGTATGGTCACTGCGCTGAAGGGGATTGCCGCGAAAATGAACATGCGCACGACGCAAAATAAGTGAGTGTTCATACTCTGAGCCAGCCGTGAGGTTGGCTTTTTTTTTGCCTGAAAAAAGCCCGGTGACGCTGCGCCACCGGGCGTAAAGCAACCTATTTATTGTTATTGCGTATCTCGTTCCAGATCTTATCGCAACGCTTCGCCACTTCCTGATCGTTACCGGTTTTACGCGCCTGAATGCAGGCCTGGTAATCCATCACGCGAACGTTTTCCTGCGTGGCGAATTGCTCATGGGCTTTGTCTTTTTTCAGCACGTTCAGCACGCTTTGACAGGCCTCAATCTTCTCAGGTGAACCCTGTGCGGTATTGATGCAGGCGCTATACGCCTCTTTCAGACGGGAGTCCTCTTTTGGTGCCGGGTCCTGCGCACACGCCACCAGCCCTGAGGTCAACAGCGCGACGATTACGATTTTTTTCATTTTGTGCCGTCTCCATGCCGGCGGAACTCATCCCGCCGGCGCGTTCATCAGAAAATAGTGAATGGCGCAATGACCATGAATTTCACGTCGCGCTCATCCTGGAAGATGTTGCCGTAGCCGCCCGCGTAGCTCGGGATATCGGAGTGGTTGTCATACTGGGTGAAGTGCAGTTTGAACGTTGTGCCTTTCGCACGGCCCTCCTGAAGGGTGTAGATCGCATCCAGGCTGTATGAAGACTCTTTCAGACGGTAGTTTGGATCGTAGTACGCGTCTGGCGTTGCCATATCCCCGGGCTTCGCATCCCAGGCGTACGCGTAGGATGCTCCCACTGCCCAGCCGGGAAGGTTCCAGTTTTTCAGGTCATACATTGCGCCGAAGAAGACCGCCTTTTCGCCGTCGGCGTTAAAGTCAGAGCGGTTATCCCACCAGATATCCAGGCGACCGTTAGAGGAAGCGTAGGTAGGCGTCATACGTTGCAGGAAGTAACCCTGCTGCCCTTCAGCCTTAACCCACGTCCCTTCCAGGCGTAAATCAACCTGGCCGACCTTGTAGCCGAAGGTCAGCGCCTGCAACCATGCGGTGCCGTCATAGATATCATTTACGCTGCCATCGCTGACCTTATCGCGCGTGCCGTAAAACTGATAGCTGGTACTCAGCGGGCTACCTGCGATATCAAATTTATAGCTGGCTTTAGCAAAGTACTGATCGATATAGCCTTCAGCCTGACCGAACGCCGCCTCCAGCACCAGATCGTTTTTAAAGTCATACTTCGCGCCAAGAGAGTGGAGATACTCGACTTTGGTCTTTTTATCGTTCTGGTAGAACTTGTCCATCTCGATGTGCCACGGCGCTTTGTACTCGTTGGTCCACATATAGGAGAAGCTCAACGCCCCCGCATCGCCGTAGTCAAAATCAGCACCGGCTTCCGCCCCCTGATAGGTACCTGGCATAAAGCTCCAGTGCGGCGCTAACAGCGTTTGTCCTGTTGGCTGGATATAACCCCCGCGCGCCCAGACCGGACCATATTTAAATTTTGCCGCCGCTTTATAGAGGCTGATACCGCTTTTATCGCCGGACCAGTCTTCGTCGTAGGCTTTATTGCTGGAGGAGAACGCAATTTCGTTCGGGTGGCCACTGTCGCCATTTTCGGCCATTTCAATTGCGGTAAACGCTGCAATATCAATCCCGAACATATCGGCGGCATATCCCGACTGGAAATCCAGGTTGGCGTTCCAGGTCGAGTGAGAAAGGTTGGTTTTGTATTTATTTTCAGTGACGTCTTTACGGTCACGCTCACGCTGCCAGTAATAAATACCGCCCGTGAGGGTGGAATCTTCAATGAAGCCTGCTGCTTTTGCCTCTGGCGTAATCACCAGGCCCGACATTGCTGCCACACCGGCGATAGCTAGCGCCAGCGCACTACGTTTGCCACTGAACGTACGCATAGATTATTCCTCTTTGACGAATTAAAACGCCTTAAACGGCGAAAAACAGAAAAGACCAAAAGGTCAGGGGTAGTCAGAAATACCCTCGAATTAACTACCGTCTTTAGGTTATTTTTCGCGACGCGAATTATCAATGCTTTTAATCAGGCAAAAGTCAGGATTATGACGAAGAGCACATATTTCGTAGTGCTTTGTAACAATTAGCAGGAGCCGAGAGCTGGCGGGGAACCGGTGGATTTTCAGTAAGTAACGCCATTACTATTTATCTATTTTTATCACTTTCCGTTTTTCGTAATTAAACAAACTTTTTTTAGAAAAATAAGTAGCACCTCATTGACCAGTTCTGCTGGCTTATAATAATTTCGTCTGCGCTTAACGGCCTGATCATTAAATAAAAAACGCCGCATTACGCGGCGTTTGTTTCTCATTGACCAGAGCAGCGTTATTATTCGCCGATCTTAGTCCAGGTATCACGCAGACCCACGGTACGGTTAAATACCGGTTTTTCTGCCGTGCTGTAGCGGCTGTCCAGGCAGAAGTAACCTTCACGCTCAAACTGGAACGCCTTGCCGGCCTCAGCGGCTTTCAGGGACGGCTCAGCATAGCCTTGCTTAATAACCAGCGATTCAGGGTTAATGGTTGCGAGGAAGTCGTCCGCCGCACCTGGATTCGGCACGCTGAACAGGCGATCGTACAGGCGGATCTCAACCGGCAGCGCGTGCGGCGCGCTCACCCAGTGGATTACGCCTTTCACTTTACGGCCATCCGCCGGATCTTTGCTCAGCGTCTCTGCGTCGTACGTACAGAAGATGGTCGTGATATTACCTTCCGCATCTTTCTCTACGCGCTCGGCTTTGATGACATAGGCGTTACGCAGACGCACTTCTTTACCCATCACCAGACGCTTGTACTGCTTGTTCGCTTCTTCACGGAAGTCAGCACGATCGATCCAGATTTCACCGCTGAACGGCACGTCGCGGGTGCCCATTTCCGGTTTGTTCGGATGGTTAGGCATAGAGACCAGCTCGCTTTCGCCCTGCGGATAGTTCTCGATGACCAGCTTAACCGGGTCGATCACCGCCATCGCGCGCGGCGCGTTTTCGTTCAGATCTTCACGGATGCAGGATTCCAGTGAGGCCATCTCAATGGTGTTGTCCTGCTTGGTGACGCCGATACGTTTGCAGAACTCACGAATGGACGCGGAGGTGTAGCCACGACGACGCAGGCCAGAGATGGTCGGCATACGCGGGTCGTCCCAGCCTTCAACGTGCTTGTCGGTGACCAGCAGGTTGAGCTTACGCTTGGACATCACGGTGTATTCCAGGTTCAGACGAGAAAACTCGTACTGACGTGGATGCACGGGAATGGTGATGTTATCCAGCACCCAGTCGTACAGACGACGGTTGTCCTGGAACTCCAGCGTACACAGCGAGTGCGTAATACCTTCCAGCGCATCGCTGATGCAGTGGGTGAAGTCGTACATCGGGTAGATGCACCACTTGTTACCGGTCTGGTGGTGTTCAGCGAACTTAATGCGGTACAGCACCGGGTCGCGCATCACGATGAACGGAGATGCCATGTCGATTTTGGCACGCAGGCACGCTTTGCCTTCTTCGAAGCCGCCGGCACGCATTTTTTCAAACAGCGCCAGGTTCTCTTCCACGCTGCGATCGCGGAACGGGCTGTTTTTGCCAGGCTGAGTCAGCGTACCGCGGTATTCACGGATTTCGTCAGCAGACAGCTCGTCAACGTAAGCCAGACCTTTGTTGATCAGTTCAACCGCATAGGCATACAGCTGATCGAAATAGTCTGAGGAGTAGCAGATATCGCCAGACCAGTTGAAGCCCAGCCATTGCACGTCGTTTTTAATCGACTCAACGTATTCGATGTCTTCTTTAACCGGGTTAGTGTCATCGAAACGCAGGTTGCACTGCCCCTGGTAGTCTTGCGCGATACCAAAGTTCAGGCAGATCGATTTAGCGTGACCGATGTGCAGGTAGCCGTTTGGCTCCGGCGGGAAACGCGTGTGCACCGTGGTGTGCTTACCACTGGCCAGATCTTCATCGATGATCTGACGAATAAAGTTACTCGGGCGGGCTTCTGCCTCACTCATCGTGGATTCCTCAAAGCGTAAACAACGTATAACGGCATATGATCTTATAAGCCGGACGTAGTGACAACCCTTAAAACGTTCCAGAAGAAAATAATGGGGGCATTTGCTGCAAAAAAAAGCGGCGGAGGATTCCCCCCGCCGCTAAAGGCATAACTCTACTCAGGAGCGATTACTTGCCTTTAATCTCATAAAGTGGCGTTTGGCCTGCAACAACCTGGCCCTGCGCCTGGAGAACCAGACCGCTGAAGTCGTCGATGTTGCTGCACACCACAGGGCTTATCATGGAGCGCGCGTTGGCGTTCAGGTAGTCCAGATCCATTTCCAGAATCGGCTGACCTGCCACCACTTCGGCCCCCTCTTCCACCAGGCGAGTAAAGCCCTGACCGTTCAGCGCAACGGTATCGATACCCATATGGACAACGATCTCCGCGCCTTTTTCGGTTTCCAGGCAGAACGCGTGGTTGGTGTTGAAGATTTTCACGATGGTGCCGGCCGCCGGAGACACAACGGTTTTGTCCGTTGGTTTCACCGCCACGCCGTCACCGACCGCTTTGCTGGCAAACGCTTCGTCAGGCACCTGCTCAAGGGCAACCACGTCACCCGTCACCGGAGAAACCAGCGCTGCGATGGTCACCGCGTTTGGCACAGCCTGCGGCTTCGCAGCCGGAGCCTCAGCCACTGGCGCGCTGTCCGCTGAGGCGGCAGCAACCGGGCCACGGGCAACCACTTTTTTCATTTCATCGCCGATGGATTCGGCTTTCGCACCCACGATCACCTGGATGGTTTGTTTGTTCAGCTTCACCACGCCAGACGCGCCCAGGCGTTTACACATTGCATCGCTCACGCGCGCAGAGTCGCCCACGGTCAGACGCAGACGGGTAATACAGGCATCAATCGCTTTCAGGTTGTCGGTACCGCCTACAGCGGCAATGTAGCTGGTTGCCAGCTGGGTTAAACCTTCTTCGGTATTGCTGTTGGCTTCACTGGTTACCACATCTTCTTTCGTGTCTTCGCGGCCCGGCGTTTTCAGGTTAAACATGCGAATAACCGCGCTGAACAGAACGAAGTAGATAACGAAGAAGATCAGGCCCATCACCACCAGCATCCAGACGTTGCTGCTTGCCGCCGGCAGGTTGTACATCAGCACGTAGTCGATCGCGCCTGCGGAGAAGGAGAAGCCAGCATGGATGCCCAGAAGAGTAGCAACGAACAGGCTGATACCGGTCAGGATGGCGTGCATGAGGTACAGCAGCGGCGCCAAGAACATGAACAGGAATTCGAGCGGCTCGGTCACGCCGGTCAGGAAAGCCGTTACCGCAACGGACAACAGCATACCGCCCACCATCGGGCGACGCGCTTTTGGCGCGGCCAGGTACATTGCCAGCGCAGCGCCAGGCAGACCAAACATCATGATTGGGAAGAAACCGGACATGAACATGCCCGCGGTGCCATCGCCTGCGTAGAAGCGGTTGATATCACCGTGGAATACCGCGCCGGCCGCGTTGGTGAACTCACCAATCTGGAACCAGGCGATGGTGTTCAGTACCTGATGCAGACCGGTTGGGATCAGCAGACGGTTAATGAAACCGAAGATGCCCGCGCCCATTGCTCCCGCAGAGACGATCCACTCGCCGCCCGCATGGATAGCGTGCTGCACCGGCGGCCAGACGTAGCCAAAGATGGCTGCCAGGATCAGACAGAAAAAGCCCGTCGCAATCGGCACAAAACGTTTACCGCCGAAGAAGCTCAGGAAGTCAGGCAGTTTGATACCCGCCCAGCGGTTGTACACGGCGCCACCGACCAGACCGGTAATGATACCCGCCAGTACACCCATGTTGATTTCCGGGTTGATGGTTACCATCGCTTTCGTGAGGATAAAGTAACCTACCGCCCCTGCCAGCGCCGCAGCACCGGCGCTGTCTTTTGACCAGCTTGACGCCACGCCGATGGCGAAGATCAGCGCAAGGTTGTCAAAAATGGCGCCGCCTGCCTGGGCAATAAACGGCACGTTAAGAAGATCGGGTTGCCCGAATCGCAGCAGCAACGCTGCAACCGGTAGCACGGCGATAGGGAGCTGCAAAGCCCTACCGAGGCGCTGGAAAAAACCTAAAATATTCATCCTATTCCCCCTACGAGACCCATTGTTAAGACTCGCGCATAAACTATGTTTTTATTGTGTCACGAACGATAGATACAGTTGATGATTCACTGGCAGTGTGAGTGTGTGAAAAATTAATTCGTATCGCAAATTAAACACCTATTTTTTGTGATTATTGTCACCAAATATCGTATTAAACCCTCCCTTTCACTGGCTAACGACGAAAACTTATTTTATCATTCAAAAAATCAAGACGGATTGATCCGGCCTGAAAGGTTCCAGGTTACGCTTAGTTCAGGTTGCACTAATCATCCGCCCACTTTTACTTAAACTTTAGAGGTGAATAATGAGACTGATTCCCCTGGCAACAGCTGAACAAGTCGGAAAATGGGCTGCTCGTCATATCGTTAACCGCATCAACGCGTTCAAACCAACAGCCGATCGTCCTTTCGTTCTCGGTCTTCCAACCGGCGGCACGCCACTGACTGCGTATAAAGCGCTGGTTGAAATGCATAAAGCGGGCCAGGTCAGCTTCAAGCACGTTGTGACCTTCAACATGGACGAATATGTCGGCCTGCCAAAGGAACATCCGGAAAGTTACCACAGCTTTATGCACCGTAATTTCTTCGATCACGTTGATATTCCGGCTGAAAATATTAACCTGCTGAATGGAAACGCGCCTGATATTGACGCAGAATGCCGTCAGTATGAAGAAAAAATCCGTTCCTACGGTAAAATCCACCTGTTTATGGGCGGCGTGGGCAACGATGGCCACATAGCGTTCAACGAACCGGCATCTTCACTGGCTTCCCGCACCCGTATTAAAACGCTGACTCATGACACGCGTGTGGCTAACTCCCGCTTCTTTGACGGCGACGTCAATCAGGTGCCTAAATACGCGCTGACAGTGGGCGTGGGTACGCTGCTGGATGCTGAAGAAGTGATGATTCTGGTACTGGGTGCCGTGAAAGCGCAAGCGCTTCAGGCTGCCGTAGAAGGTAACGTGAACCATATGTGGACTATCAGCTGCTTGCAGCTGCATCCAAAAGCGGTTGTCGTGTGTGACGAACCGTCCACCATGGAACTGAAAGTGAAAACGCTGAAATACTTCAACGAGTTAGAAGCTGAGAACATCAAAGGTCTGTAATTGAATAACCGCCTCTTCTGTCAGAGGCGGTCGCTTTTTTTAACCGGGGGTCGATATGTACGCTTTAACCCACGGTCGGATTTATACCGGCCATGAAATTCTGGATGACCATGCGATTGTTATCGCCAATGGCCTGATTGAACGTGTTTGCCCGCTGGCGGAACTGCCGCCGGAGATCGAACAGCGTTCTCTCAATGGAGCTGTAATCTCCCCCGGTTTCATCGACGTACAGCTTAACGGCTGCGGCGGTGTCCAGTTTAACGATACCGCAGAAGCGGTGACGGTTGAAACGCTGGAAATCATGCAAAAAGCCAACGAGAAATCGGGCTGCACCAGCTATCTGCCAACGCTTATCACCAGCAGCGATGACCTGATGAAACAGGGTATCCGCGTGATGCGCGAGTATCTGGCAAAACATCCGAACCAGGCGCTGGGTCTGCACCTGGAAGGACCGTGGCTGAACATGGTCAAAAAAGGCACCCATAATCCGAACTACGTGCGCAAGCCGGATGCCGAGCTGGTTGACTACATGTGCGCCAATGCCGACGTGATCGCTAAAGTGACGCTGGCGCCGGAAATGACCGGCACGGACGTTATCAGCAAACTGGCCGCTGCCGGGATTGTAGTGTCTGCGGGCCATTCGAACGCAACGCTGAAAGAGGCGAAAGCCGGCTTCCGCGCAGGCATTACCTTTGCCACACACCTTTATAACGCGATGCCGTATATTACTGGCCGCGAACCCGGGCTGGTCGGCGCCATTCTGGATGAACCAGACGTCTACTGCGGCATTATCGCCGACGGCTTGCATGTGGATTACACCAACATCCGCAACGCCAAGCGTCTCAAGGGCGACAAGCTCTGCCTGGTAACGGATGCTACCGCTCCGGCAGGGGCAAATATTGACCAGTTCATTTTTGCTGGTAAAACAATATACTACCGGAATGGACTGTGTGTGGATGAGAACGGCACGCTGAGCGGTTCTTCTCTGACGATGATCGAAGGGGTGCGTAACCTCGTTGAGCATTGCGGCATTGCGCTTGAGGAAGTGCTGCGCATGGCCACGCTGTATCCGGCTCGCGCCATCGGCGTCGATAAACAGCTCGGGGGTATTGCGCCAGGTATGGTTGCAAACCTGACGGCGTTCACACACGATTATAAAATTATTAAGACCATCGTTAATGGTAACGAGGTCGTCACTGAGTAAGTAAAAGTATGACACCAGGCGGACAAGCTCAAATCGGTAATGTCGATCTCGTTAAACAACTTAACAGCGCGGCAGTTTATCGCCTGATTGACCAGCACGGGCCAATCTCACGCATTCAGATAGCCGAACAAAGCCAGCTTGCTCCCGCCAGCGTGACAAAAATCACGCGTCAGCTCATTGAGCGCGGCCTGATCAAAGAAGTGGATCAGCAGGCCTCCACCGGAGGTCGCCGCGCGATTTCTATCGTTACTGAAACCCGCAATTTTCAGGCGATTGGCGTCCGCTTAGGCCGTCATGACACCACGCTTACGCTCTACGATCTGAGCAGCAAAGCCATTGCCGAAGAGCACTACCCGCTGCCCGAGCGCACGCAGGAGACGCTGGAACACGCGCTGCTGAATACCATCGCGCACTTTATTGAAAGCTGTCAGCGCAAGATCCGCGAGCTGATTGCCATTTCGGTCATTCTGCCCGGCCTGGTCGACCCGGAGAGCGGCGTTATTCGCTACATGCCGCATATTAACGTGGAGAACTGGGGGCTGGTTGAAGCGCTGGAAAAGCGCTTTAAGCTGACCTGTTTTGTCGGGCACGATATTCGCTCCCTGGCGCTGGCGGAGCACTACTTTGGTGCGAGCCAGGACTGCGAAGACTCTATTCTGGTGCGCGTACACCGCGGTACGGGCGCAGGCATTATCTCCAATGGCCGTATTTTTATCGGTCGTAACGGCAACGTGGGCGAGATTGGTCATATCCAGGTTGAACCGCTTGGCGAACGCTGTCACTGCGGTAACTTTGGCTGTTTAGAAACCGTTGCCGCGAATGCCGCCATTGAACATCGCGTTCGCCATCTGCTGGAGCAGGGTTACCAGAGCCGCGTCACGCTGGAAGATTGTAAGATCGGCGCCATCTGCAAGGCGGCAAATAAAGGCGATGCGCTGGCCTGCGAAGTGATCGAACAGGTAGGACGGCACCTGGGTAAAACCATCGCCATTGCCATCAACCTGTTTAATCCGCAAAAAGTGGTTATTGCCGGCGAGATCGTGGAAGCCGAAAAAGTGTTACTGCCTGCCATTGAAGGCTGCATCAATACCCAGGCGCTGAAGGCATTTCGCCAGAACCTGCCGGTAGTGCGCTCTACGCTGGATCATCGCTCGGCAATTGGCGCATTCGCCCTGGTAAAACGTGCCATGCTCAACGGGATCCTGCTGCAACATTTGCTGGAATCCTGATCGGACCTTATAGTAACGCCTTCTTTTTTTGATGTCGGATTGTCCATGACCATTAAGAATGTAATTTGTGATATCGACGGCGTGCTGATGCACGACAACGTTGCCGTGCCGGGTGCTGCGGAGTTTCTTCACCGCATCATCGACAAAGGAATGCCACTGGTTCTTCTCACGAACTACCCTTCACAGACTGGTCAGGATCTGGCAAACCGCTTTGCAACTGCGGGCGTTAATGTCCCGGACAGCGTATTTTATACCTCCGCTATGGCAACGGCGGATTTCCTGAAGCGTCAGGAAGGCAAGAAAGCCTACGTGGTCGGCGAAGGCGCGCTGATCCACGAGCTGTATAAAGCGGGCTTTACCATCACCGACGTGAACCCGGACTTTGTCATCGTGGGTGAAACGCGCTCCTTTAACTGGGAGATGATGCATAAAGCAGCCTACTTTGTTGCCAACGGTGCGCGTTTTATCGCCACCAACCCGGATACGCACGGCCGTGGTTTTTACCCCGCCTGCGGTGCGCTGTGCGCCGGTATCGAAAAAATCTCTGGCCGTAAGCCGTTTGTTGTCGGCAAACCGAGCCCGTGGATCATCCGCGCCGCGCTGAATACGATGCAGGCACACTCGGAAGATACCGTCATTGTTGGCGACAACCTGCGCACCGATATTCTGGCCGGTTTCCAGGCGGGGCTTGAAACCATTCTGGTGCTTTCTGGCGTCTCGCAGCTTGATGACATTGATACGATGCCCTTCCGGCCAAGCTGGATTTACCCCTCTGTCGACGAAATCGACGTTATTTGATTCAGAACCACGCCCCAGGGCGTGGTTTTTCATTTCTGCCATCGTAAAATATCACGCCATCTAACAAAACCCGCTTTTTACTGAATAATCATCAATAAAATTGCCTTCAGCATGCTCTATTTTTAAGATTCGGCAATCGTCATTGCACTATTTACGTTTTAACCCGTAAAACGCTTGCGCGCCCTCCCCCTTTTGCGGCATTTTCATAAGCAAGCAACATCACAATGCAACAGGGTTAACGGAGAAGGTTATGTGTTCTATTTTTGGCGTACTGGATATCAAAACTGACGCGGGCGAACTGCGTAAAAAAGCACTCGAATTGTCCCGCCTGATGCGCCATCGCGGTCCGGATTGGTCAGGCGTTTACGCCAGCGATAAAGCAATTCTGGCTCACGAACGTCTCTCCATTGTTGACGTCAACGCCGGTGCACAGCCGCTGTATAACGAGAAAAAAACGCACGCGCTGGCTGTTAACGGTGAAATTTACAACCATCAGGCGCTGCGCGCGGAGTACGGCGACCGTTACGCCTTTCAGACCGGTTCTGACTGTGAAGTGATCCTGGCGCTGTATCAGGAGAAAGGCCCGGAGTTCCTCGACGAGCTGCAAGGCATGTTTGCCTTCGCGCTGTACGACAGCGAAAAAGACGCTTACCTGATTGGCCGCGACCATATCGGTATTATTCCGCTGTACATGGGGCACGATGAACACGGCAACTTCTACGTTGCTTCAGAGATGAAAGCGCTGGTACCGGTTTGTCGCACCATTAAAGAGTTCCCGGCGGGCAGCTACCTGTGGAGCAAAGACGGCGAGATCCGCCCTTATTACCAGCGCGACTGGTTTGACTATGACGCGGTGAAAGACAACGTGACGGATAAAGCCGAACTGCGTCAGGCGCTGGAAGAGTCAGTGAAGAGCCACCTGATGTCTGACGTGCCGTACGGCGTTCTGCTCTCCGGCGGCCTGGACTCCTCCGTGATCTCCGCGATCACCAAAAAATTCGCCGCCCGTCGCGTGGAAGATCAGGAGCGCTCCGAAGCCTGGTGGCCGCAGCTGCACTCCTTTGCCGTGGGTCTGGAAGGAGCACCTGACCTGAAGGCTGCCCAGGAAGTGGCGAACCATCTGGGCACCGTTCACCACGAAATTCACTTCACCGTTCAGGAAGGCCTGGACGCGATCCGCGACGTGATCTATCACATTGAAACCTACGATGTGACCACCATTCGCGCCTCCACGCCGATGTACCTGATGTCGCGTAAGATCAAGGCGATGGGCATCAAGATGGTGCTCTCCGGCGAAGGTTCTGACGAAGTGTTTGGCGGTTACCTCTATTTCCATAAAGCGCCGAACGCCAAAGAGCTGCATGAAGAGACGGTGCGTAAGCTACAGGCGTTGCACATGTTTGACTGCGCGCGCGCCAACAAGGCCATGTCTGCCTGGGGCGTGGAAGCCCGCGTGCCGTTCCTCGATAAGAAATTCCTCGACGTGGCAATGCGCATCAACCCGCAGGATAAAATGTGCGGCAACGGCAAAATGGAAAAACATATCCTGCGAGAATGTTTTGAATCCTACCTGCCGGCGAGCGTGGCGTGGCGTCAGAAAGAGCAGTTCTCGGATGGCGTAGGCTACAGCTGGATCGACACCCTGAAAGAGGTGGCGGCGAAGCAGGTTTCTGACCAACAGCTGGAAACCGCGAGCTTCCGCTTCCCGTACAACACGCCGGGTTCGAAAGAGGCGTATCTGTACCGTGAGATCTTCGAAGAGCTGTTCCCGGTTCCAAGCGCAGCCGAGTGCGTACCGGGGGGGCCATCGGTCGCCTGCTCGTCTGCCAAAGCCATTGAATGGGATGAATCTTTCAAAGCCATGAACGATCCATCAGGACGCGCGGTAGGCGTTCACCAGTCTGCTTATAAATAATGTCCAGACCATAATCAGGCCCTCCGGGGCCTGATTTTTTTGCCTCTCTTTTCCCCGCATAAAAGCGATTAATAACCAATAATTGTCGAATATTCGGCCTCGCTGTTCGCAACCTAACCAAACAGTCACATTCCGGCTATTTTCATTGAAAAAGGTGTTGACGCTGCAAGGGTCTATACGCATAATGCGCCCCGCAACGCCGATAAGGTAACGCGAAAAAAAGATGGCTACGTAGCTCAGTTGGTTAGAGCACATCACTCATAATGATGGGGTCACAGGTTCGAATCCCGTCGTAGCCACCATATTTACGTTATCGAATACCATTCGGTAAACTGAACATTGTTGGGGTATCGCCAAGCGGTAAGGCACCGGATTCTGATTCCGGCATTCCGAGGTTCGAATCCTCGTACCCCAGCCACTTTAAAGTCGTTAAGCCATTTGTTTAACGCAATTGGGGTGTCGCCAAGCGGTAAGGCTCTGGTTTCTGATACCAGCATTCCGGGGTTCGAATCCCTGCACCCCAGCCACTTAAAACAAACAAGCCCGCTCTGCGGGCTTGTTTGTTTTTGTTGCTCAGAATAGTGCGGCCTGATGCCCTCACCCTACCCCTCTCCCACGGGGAGAGGGAATTAAGATTAGAGTCCGAGGGCGTATTTCAGGGCCTGACGCTTCAGGCCACCGGCGCGCTCCGCCGCCATCAGTCCGATATTTCGCAATATCCGCACCGGACCCACGTCATTGCTGAACCCGGCATAGAACAGATCCATCCCCGACTGCATAACGAAGTTATCTGCCATCCGGCGCGTCTGGTAGCGCTTGAGTACCTGATGGCTGGCCCAGACTTCCGCGTGAGCGCGTGCGTTGCTCAGCACGTCCAGTAACGCATCGACGTCACGGTATCCCAGGTTAACCCCCTGCCCCGCCAGCGGATGAATGGTGTGCGCCGCGTCCCCCACCAGCGCCAGCCCTTCACGGGCATACTGCAACGCGTGGCGTCGCATCAGCGGGAATGCACCGGCAGCAACCGGCGTTACGTTCCCCAGACGGCTCGGGAAGTGCTGCTGGATTTCACGCTGCAACTGCGCCATTGTCAGCCCCTGCAACTGCCGAATACGCGCCGGTTTGTCGTACCACACCAGCGAAGCCCAGTTATCAAATAGCGGCAAGAATGCATGCGGGCCGTTCGGCGTAAAATGCTGCCAGGTGCTTTCGCCCGGTGCGTTTTCTGACTGAACGGTGATCAGCATGCAGGACTGCTGGTACTGCCAGGCATGGATCCCAATGCCTGCCATCTGCCTGACCTGCGAGTTCGCGCCATCTGCCCCCACCACCAGCTTCACGGCCAGCTCGTCATCATTGGCCAGCGTAAGGTGATACCCACCGTCATGACGATGCAGGGCTTTCAGCGAGGCCGGAACGCGCAGCGTCACCTTCGGATGCGCCTCCAACGCCTGCCAGAGCGCCTGCTGGAGCACGTTGTTTTCCACCATATAACCCAGGCGCGGCAGTTTCAGCTCGGCGGCGTCAAACGACACGTGGGCATTTTCCCACTCCCAGGTTTCAAGACGACTGTAAGGATGCGCGCGCATCGCCAGCACCGCCTCCCAGACGCCCAGCCCGCGAAGCAGATCAACAGACGCCGCGCTGATGGCGGAAATACGCACGTCCGGCTTGCTGGCGGGATCGAATGCCGGCGGAGCCGCCTGTTCAATAACGGTTACATCAAATCCCTGCTGCGCCAGCCCCAGCGCCAGTGCGCCGCCGACCATACCGCCGCCGACAACGGCAACTTCGGTGTTCAGGAGTGTCATGGTCACTATTCCTTATTGGAGAATGCCTTAAGTTTACCGGATTTTTGCGGTCCTGAGGTTGACAACCTTCATACTGGTCACAACCGCACCAAAGCATTACAATACGCGGCTTGCAATCCTGAGCTGAGCAAGTCGATGACTAAAAAACTCCATATAAAAACCTGGGGCTGTCAGATGAACGAATACGATTCATCCAAGATGGCCGATCTGCTGGATACCACCCACGGATACCAGCTGACTGAAAATGCGAAAGAAGCCGATGTGCTGCTGCTGAACACCTGTTCAATTCGTGAAAAAGCACAGGAAAAAGTCTTTCATGTGTTAGGCCGCTGGAAGCTTCTCAAACGGAAAAATCCGGACCTGATCATTGGCGTGGGTGGCTGCGTGGCATCGCAGGAAGGTAAGCTGATCCGCCAGAGAGCCCCGTATGTGGATATCGTCTTTGGCCCTCAGACCCTGCACCGTCTGCCAGAGATGATCAATCAGGTTCGCGGGAATCGCAGCCCGGTGGTTGACGTGAGCTTCCCGGAGATAGAGAAATTTGACCGTCTGCCAGAGCCGCGCGCGGATGGCCCGACCGCCTTCGTCTCCATCATGGAAGGCTGTAATAAATACTGTACTTACTGCGTGGTGCCTTATACCCGCGGTGAAGAAGTGAGCCGCCCGGCGGACGATATTCTGTTTGAAATCGCTCAGCTTGCCGCCCAGGGCGTACGCGAAGTGAACCTGCTGGGCCAGAACGTTAACGCCTGGCGCGGTGAGAACTACGACGGCACCACGGGCAGCTTTGCTGAACTGCTGCGACTGGTGGCGGCGATTGACGGCATCGACCGCATTCGCTTTACCACCAGCCATCCGATGGAATTTACCGACGACATCATCGACGTCTACCGCGATACGCCGGAGCTGGTGAGCTTCCTGCACCTGCCGATTCAGTGCGGCTCTGACCGCGTGCTGAACCTGATGGGTCGTCCACACACGGTGCTGGAATACAAATCCACCATCCGCAAGCTGCGCGAAGCGCGCCCGGATATCCAGATTAGCTCCGACTTCATCGTCGGCTTCCCTGGCGAAACCGCTGATGACTTTGAGCGCACCATGAAGCTTATCGGCGACGTGAATTTCGACGTCAGCTACAGCTTCATCTTCTCCGCGCGCCCGGGCACGCCTGCTGCCGATATGGTTGACGACGTGCCGGAAGAAGAGAAAAAACAGCGTCTGTATATTTTGCAGGAGCGTATTAACCAGCAGGCCAACGCGTGGAGCCGTCGCATGCTCGGCACCGTCCAGCGTATTCTGGTGGAAGGCACTTCCCGTAAGAGCATCATGGAACTGTCCGGTCGAACCGAAAATAACCGTGTGGTGAACTTTGAAGGCACCCCGGACATGATCGGTAAATTTGTGGACGTTGAGATTGTCGAAGTGCTGACAAATTCCCTGCGCGGGAAGCTGGTGCGCACCGAGGACGAAATGGGTCTGCGAATCGCACAGACGCCTGAATCCGTCATCTCTCGCACCCGCAAAGTCAACGATTCTGGCGTAGGTATTTACCAGCCGTAATCCTTCTGGCCTGCCCTCCTGGCAGGCCTTGTATTTCCTCTCATCACCCCCAATATCTACCGCAACGCTTGCGCCTTTATTCTATGGCGTGAATAATTTCGGTAATGACCGTTTTATTACGCCGTGTGGCCACAGGTCAGTTAACCAATTAAAGAGGAACAGTTTGAACATAGATACGCGTGAAATTAGCCTTGAGCCCGCAGACAACGCTCGCCTGCTGAGCCTGTGCGGGCCGTTTGATGACAACATCAAACAACTGGAGCGACGTCTGGGTATCGAAATCAATCGTCGCGATAACCATTTCAAACTCACCGGACGCCCAATCTGCGTCAATGCCGCGGCAGATATTCTCCGCAGCCTGTATGTTGATACCGCCCCGATGCGCGGCGAAATTCAGGATATTGAGCCGGAACAGATCCACCTTGCCATCAAAGAGGCGCGCGTGCTCGAGCAGAGCGCCGAGAGCGTGCCGGACTACGGTAAGGCCATCAATATCAAGACCAAGCGCGGCGTCATCAAGCCGCGTACGCCTAACCAGGCGCAGTACATCGCCAACATTCTTGACCATGACATCACCTTCGGCGTGGGTCCGGCGGGGACGGGTAAAACCTATCTGGCCGTTGCTGCGGCGGTAGATGCGCTCGAGCGTCAGGAGATCCGTCGCATCCTGCTGACCCGTCCTGCCGTAGAAGCCGGTGAGAAACTCGGCTTCCTGCCCGGCGATCTGAGCCAGAAGGTCGACCCTTACCTGCGCCCGCTGTACGACGCGCTGTTTGAAATGCTCGGCTTCGAGAAAGTTGAAAAGCTCATCGAGCGTAACGTGATTGAAGTCGCCCCGCTGGCCTACATGCGTGGCCGTACGCTTAACGACGCGTTCATCATTCTGGATGAGAGCCAGAACACCACCATCGAACAGATGAAAATGTTCCTGACGCGTATCGGCTTTAACTCGAAAGCGGTTATCACCGGTGACGTTACCCAGATTGACCTGCCGCGCAACACAAAATCGGGTCTGCGTCACGCCATCGAAGTGCTGGCCGAAGTAGACGAAATCAGCTTTAACTTCTTCCACAGTGAAGATGTGGTACGCCATCCGGTCGTCGCGCGTATCGTTAACGCTTATGAGGCCTGGGAAGAGGCCGATCAGAAGCGCAGGGCCGAACTGGCCGCAGAACGTAAGCGCGAAGCGCAGGAGCATGAACAGAAATGAGTCAGGTGATCCTCGATTTACAGCTGGCCTGTGAAGATAATTCCGGCATGCCAGAAGAGGCACAGTTTCAGAAATGGCTGGATGCCGTTATCCCCCAGTTTCAGGAAGAATCAGAAGTCACGATTCGCCTGGTGGATGAAGCAGAAAGCCATGAGCTCAACCTGACCTATCGCGGGAAAGATAAGCCGACCAACGTGCTCTCTTTCCCGTTCGAAGCGCCTCCGGGTATTGAGATGCCGCTGCTGGGCGATCTGATCATCTGCCGTCAGGTGGTTGAGCAAGAAGCCAAAGAGCAGCAAAAGCCGCTGGAAGCCCACTGGGCACACATGGTGGTGCACGGTAGCCTGCATCTTTTAGGTTACGACCATATTGAAGATGACGAAGCGGAAGAAATGGAATCCCTCGAGACAGAGATAATGCTTGCTCTGGGCTATGAGGATCCGTACATTGCCGAGAAAGAATAGTCAGTCACTGACTACCATGCCGCCGCGCAGGGACAAAGCGCGGCGGTTAACGTTGAACTAACAAGAGAACCCTTAACAAACGCCATGAGCGACGACAATTCACACAGTAGCGACACGACAACCACAAAAAAGGGATTTTTCTCCCTCATTCTGAACCAGCTTTTCCACGGCGAACCCAAAAACCGTGATGAACTGCTGGAGCTGATTCGTGATTCCGGGCAGAACGATCTTATCGATGAAGATACGCGCGAAATGCTCGAAGGGGTGATGGACATCGCCGACCAGCGCGTCCGCGACATCATGATCCCCCGCTCGCAGATGATTACCCTGAAACGCAACCAGACGCTGGACGAGTGCCTCGATGTGATTATCGAATCGGCTCACTCGCGCTTCCCGGTCATCAGCGAAGATAAAGATCACATCGAAGGGATTTTGATGGCGAAAGATCTGCTGCCGTTTATGCGCAGCGATGCCGAAGCCTTCAGTATGGAAAAAGTGTTACGTCCGGCCGTCGTTGTGCCGGAAAGTAAACGTGTGGATCGGATGCTGAAGGAGTTTCGCTCCCAGCGCTACCACATGGCGATTGTTATTGATGAATTTGGCGGCGTTTCCGGTCTGGTTACAATCGAGGACATCCTTGAGCTGATCGTGGGCGAAATTGAAGATGAGTATGACGAAGAAGAGGATATCGACTTCCGTCAGCTGAGCCGCCACACCTGGACCGTGCGCGCGCTGGCCTCCATTGAAGACTTCAACGACACCTTCGGCACCAGCTTCAGCGATGAAGAAGTGGACACCATTGGCGGTCTGGTGATGCAGGCCTTCGGCCATCTTCCGGCCCGCGGTGAAACCGTTGACATCGATGGTTACCAGTTCAAGGTCGCAATGGCTGACAGCCGACGTATTATTCAGGTTCACGTCAGAATGCCGGACGACTCACCGGTGCCAAAACTGGAAGATTAATGTAAATGGCATTTGCCCCATTATTAGAACGCCAGCGCGTCCGTTTGCTGCTGGCGCTGTTACTCGGAGCCAGCGGTACGCTGGCTTTTTCTCCTTACGATATCTGGCCAGCCGCTCTTCTCTCCCTGATGGGGCTACAGGGTCTGACCCTGAACCGTCGCCCGGTACAGGCCGCAGCCATCGGCTACTTCTGGGGGCTGGGGCTGTTCGGCTCTGGCATCAACTGGGTCTACGTCAGTATCGCGCAATTTGGCGGAATGCCGGGGCCGGTTAACGTCTTCCTGGTTGTGCTGCTCGCCGCGTATCTGTCGCTCTACACCGGCCTGTTCGCGGGCGTCCTTTCTCGTCTGTGGCCTAAAACCAGCTGGCTGCGCGTGGCGATAGCGGCTCCCGTTGTCTGGCAAATCACCGAATTTCTGCGCGGCTGGGTACTGACCGGCTTCCCGTGGTTGCAGTTCGGCTATAGCCAGATAGACGGACCGCTGAAAGGTCTGGCTCCCGTCATGGGCGTGGAGGCGATCAACTTCCTGTTAATGGCGGTCAGCGGCCTGCTGGTGCTGGCCCTGGTGACGCGTAACGGGAAGCCGCTGGCTGTCGCGCTGATCCTGTTTGCCCTGCCCTTCCCGCTGCGCTATATCCAGTGGTACACGCTGGAGCCCGCGCGCGCCACGCAGGTTTCTCTGGTACAGGGCGATATCCCACAGTCACTGAAATGGGATGAGAATCAGTTGCTGAACACGCTGAAAATCTACGCCAACGCCACCGAAGAGGTGATGGGCAAATCACAGCTCATCATCTGGCCTGAGTCTGCGATCCCGGACCTGGAGATCAATCAGCAGCCCTTCCTGAAGATGATGGACGATTTGCTGCGCGCCCGCGGCAGTACGCTGATTACCGGCATTGTGGATGCGCGTCTGAATCAGCAGAACCGCTATGACACCTACAACGCGATCATTACGCTTGGTAAGGACAGCGAATACAGCTATACCTCCACCAATCGCTACAACAAAAATCACCTTGTCCCGTTTGGCGAGTTTGTTCCGCTGGAGTCGATTCTGCGCCCGCTGGCACCGTTCTTCGATTTGCCGATGTCCTCCTTCAGCCGCGGCCCGTACATTCAGCCGCAGCTTCACGCGCACGGTTTTGCCCTGACGGCCGCCATTTGCTACGAGATTATCCTCGGCGAGCAGGTGCGCGATAACTTCCGCCCGGACACCGACTATCTGCTGACCATCTCAAACGACGCCTGGTTCGGTAAATCGATTGGCCCGTGGCAGCACTTCCAGATGGCGCGAATGCGTTCTCTGGAGCTGGCGCGTCCGCTGCTGCGTAGCACCAATAACGGCATCACCGCCGTGATTGGCCCGCAGGGCGAAATCCAGGCCATGATCCCGCAGTTCACCCGTGAAGTGCTGACAACCAAAGTCACGCCTGCCTCGGGCCTGACGCCGTACGCCCGCACCGGCAACTGGCCGCTGTGGATCCTGACCGCGCTGTTCGGCTTTGGCGCCGTGCTGATGGGCCTGCGTCAGCGTCGTCGCTAGTCTTACCTTCTGTTGTCGGGTAGCGCTGACGCTTACCCGGCCTACATTTTACTCCCACAGGTCGGGTAAGGCGTCGCCGCCACCCGACAATTTCCTCCCAACCTTCAATTCTGGCACGCCTGTTGCTTTGTTTCTTGACACAAACGCTGTCTGGCTTAACGTGCAACCCTGTCGCACCAGCATCGATCGCCGGTGGCACCGAAACGGTGCAACGGGAGATTATTGCCTCGGAATGGTGCGGCGCGCTTCGCAAAAATAAACAATAACGCAGCAAAATCTTTACATTAAGCCAGACTAAATGTTAACAAGCTTGCATAACACTGCACTCGCATTGCGCGAGATATAACAACATCACAATGGGTATCTATGCGTCACTGGCGCTGATAAGAAAGGAGTTGGGTATGCAATTACGTAAACTGGCCACAGCAATGCTGGTTATGGGAATGTCTGCGGGCGTCGTCCACGCTGAAGACGCTCCGGCAGCAGGAAGCACTCTCGACAAGATTGCCAAAAACGGCGTGATCGTGGTCGGCCACCGTGAATCTTCTGTCCCGTTCTCTTACTACGACAACACGCAAAAAGTCGTGGGCTATTCACAGGATTACTCCAACGCCATCGTTGAAGCCGTGAAGAAAAAGCTGAACAAACCTGACCTGCAAGTGAAGCTGATCCCCATCACTTCACAGAACCGTATCCCTCTGCTGCAAAACGGCACGTTTGATTTTGAGTGTGGCTCGACCACCAACAACCTTGAACGTCAGAAACAGGCCGCTTTCTCCGATACCATCTTCGTTGTGGGCACTCGCCTGCTGACGAAAAAAGGCGGCGACATCAAAGACTTTGCTGACCTGAAAGGCAAAGCGGTTGTCGTGACCTCTGGTACCACATCCGAAGTACTGCTGCACAAGCTGAACGACGAGAAGAAAATGGACATGCGCATCATCAGCGCGAAAGACCACGGCGACTCCTTCCGTACCCTGGAAAGCGGTCGTGCTGTCGCGTTTATGATGGATGACGCCCTGCTGGCGGGCGAGCGCGCGAAGGCGAAGAAACCAGACAACTGGGAAATCGTCGGAACCGCACAGTCGAAAGAAGCTTACGGCTGTATGCTGCGTAAAGGTGATGAAGACTTCAAAAAGCTGATCGATGACACCATCGCTCAGGCGCAAACCTCTGGCGAAGCGGCAAAATGGTTCGACAAATGGTTCAAGAACCCTATTCCACCAAAAAACCTGAACATGAACTTTGAACTGTCTGACGACATGAAAGCGCTGTTCAAATCACCAAACGACAAAGCTCTTAACTAATTAGAACGACAAGGGCGGGATCTCCTGCCCTCTCGATTGTCGGGAAGCATGGACAGACTATACGTTGAGTGGTCGTTCCCCACTCAGCGCAAAAATTGAGCTTCTCACCAATCTTCGAGGGTAGCGCTGCTACCCTCTTTTTTCTGGAGTTTACTATGTCAATTGACTGGAACTGGGGCATCTTTCTGCAACAAGCCCCGTTCGGCAACACCACCTATCTCGGCTGGCTGTGGAGCGGCTTTCAGGTTACCGTTGCGCTATCGATAACGGCGTGGATTATCGCGTTTCTTGTCGGTTCGCTGTTCGGTATCCTGCGTACCGTCCCTAACCGTTTTCTCTCTTCAATTGGCACGCTCTATGTGGAACTGTTCCGTAACGTTCCGCTGATCGTGCAGTTCTTTACCTGGTATCTGGTGATCCCGGAACTGCTGCCGGAAGATCTCGGCATGTGGTTCAAGGCAGAACTGGATCCTAACGTACAGTTCTTTGTCTCTTCCATGCTGTGTCTGGGGCTGTTCACCGCTGCGCGCGTCTGCGAGCAGGTACGAGCCGCCATACAGTCACTGCCGCGCGGGCAAAAGAATGCGGCACTGGCGATGGGCCTGACCCTGCCACAGGCCTACCGTTACGTCCTGTTGCCTAACGCTTACCGCGTCATCGTTCCGCCAATGACCTCCGAAATGATGAACCTGGTGAAAAACTCGGCCATCGCCTCAACCATTGGCCTGGTCGATATGGCGGCGCAGGCGGGTAAGCTGCTGGATTACTCCGCTCACGCGTGGGAATCCTTCACGGCGATCACGCTCGCGTATGTTCTAATTAACGCTTTCATCATGCTGGTGATGAACCTGGTTGAACGCAAAGTACGCCTGCCGGGCAATCTGGGGGGCAAATAATGTACGAATTTGACTGGAGTTCTATTGTTCCCTCCATGCCCTATCTGCTGGATGGACTGGCAATTACCTTAAAGATCACCGTTATCGCCATTATTGTCGGTATTGTCTGGGGCACCCTGCTGGCGGTGATGCGCCTGTCGAGCTTTAAGCCGCTCGCCTGGTTCGCCACGGCTTACGTTAACGTGTTCCGCTCCATCCCGCTGGTCATGGTGCTGCTGTGGTTTTACCTGATTGTTCCCGGCTTCTTACAGAACGTGCTGGGTCTGTCGCCGAAAACCGATATCCGCCTGATCTCTGCCATGGTGGCGTTTTCCATGTTTGAAGCCGCCTACTACTCCGAGATCATCCGCGCCGGTATTCAGAGTATCTCGCGCGGGCAGTCCAGCGCTGCGCTGGCGCTCGGTATGACGCACTGGCAGTCCATGAAGCTGATTATTCTGCCGCAGGCGTTTCGCGCCATGGTTCCGCTGCTGCTGACGCAAGGCATCGTCCTGTTCCAGGATACCTCCCTGGTCTACGTGCTGAGCCTGGCAGACTTCTTCCGTACCGCCTCCACCATTGGCGAACGTGACGGAACGCAGGTTGAGATGATCCTCTTCGCGGGCGGGGTCTATTTTGTGATTAGTTTAAGCGCATCGCTGTTGGTCAGCTGGCTGAAGAAAAGGACCGTATAATGATTTCCCTGAAAAATGTTTCTAAATGGTATGGGCACTTTCAGGTGCTGACCGACTGCTCAACAGAAGTGAAAAAAGGCGATGTGGTGGTGGTCTGCGGCCCGTCCGGTTCCGGTAAGTCTACGCTTATCAAAACCGTTAATGGTCTGGAACCTGTCCAGCAGGGCGAGATTGTCGTTAACGGCACCAAAGTGAACGACCGTAAAACCAACCTTGCCCAGCTTCGCTCCCACGTGGGCATGGTGTTCCAGCATTTTGAGCTGTTCCCGCACCTGTCGATCATTGAAAACCTGACGCTTGCGCAGGTGAAAGTGCTGAAGCGCGATAAAAAAGCGGCGCGCGAAAAAGGGCTGAAGTTACTGGAACGCGTCGGGCTCTCTGCGCATGCGGATAAGTTTCCGGCACAGCTTTCGGGCGGCCAGCAGCAGCGCGTGGCAATCGCGCGGGCGCTGTGTATGGATCCGGTGGCGATGCTGTTCGATGAACCTACTTCTGCACTCGATCCGGAGATGATCAACGAAGTGCTGGACGTGATGGTGGAGCTGGCGCACGAAGGGATGACCATGATGGTGGTGACGCACGAAATGGGCTTTGCCCGTAAAGTGGCCAACCGCGTGATCTTCATGGATGAAGGGAAAATTGTTGAAGACTCGCCGAAAGAAGAGTTCTTCGCGAATCCGAAATCCGAACGTGCAAAAGACTTCCTCGCTAAAATCCTGCATTAATCTTTTCAGTGCGCAATTCGCGGATTGCGCACTGCTTCACGCTTTAGCTCTCTTTTTCTATTCGGCGTCACATCGCAGCGTTAACCTTGTCACAAAATAATGCTGAGAATGGAGAACGCTATGGCACACCCTATAATTCTCGACTGCGATCCGGGTCATGATGACGCGATCGCGCTCGTCCTCGCGCTTGCCTCCCCTGAACTGGACGTCAAAGCTGTCACCTCCTCCGCCGGGAACCAGACGCCGGATAAAACCTTGCGAAACGTGTTGCGCATGCTGACGCTGCTGAAACGCACCGATATTCCGGTCGCAGGCGGCGCCGTTAAGCCGCTGATGCGCGAGCTGATCATTGCGGACAACGTTCACGGTGAAAGCGGGCTGGATGGCCCGGCGCTGCCGGAGCCAGGTTTCGCACCGCAAGACTGCACTGCCGTCGAGCTGATGGCAAAGATACTGCGTGAAAGCGCAGAGCCCGTGACGCTGGTGGCTACCGGCCCGCAGACCAACGTTGCACTTCTGCTGAACAGCCATCCTGAACTGCACAGCAACATCGCCCGTATCGTCATCATGGGCGGATCAATGGGGCTGGGGAACTGGACGCCTGCGGCCGAATTCAACATCTTTGTTGACCCGGAAGCAGCGGAGATCGTCTTCCAGTCGGGCCTGCCGATTGTGATGGCGGGGCTGGACGTGACGCATCGGGCGCAGATTATGGCAGACGATATTGAACGCTTCCGCGCCGTGGGCAACCCGGTTGCAACGACCGTGGCCGAGCTGCTCGACTTCTTTATGGAATATCACAAAGCCGAGAAGTGGGGCTTCCACGGCGCGCCGCTGCACGACCCATGCACCATCGCCTGGCTGCTGAAGCCGGAGATGTTTACCACGGTGGAGCGCTGGGTTGGCGTGGAGACGCAGGGGAAATATACGCAGGGGATGACGGTGGTGGACTATTACTCATTGACGGGAAACAAGCCGAATACGACGGTAATGGTGGATATCGATCGGGAAGGATTTGTGGATTTACTGGCGGAGCGGCTTACTTACTATACTGCTGCCTGATGCCCTCACCCCGGCCCTCTCCCACGGGGAGAGGGAATAAACCTGCGCTTTTTATTATGGCTCAAACGGGCGACGCTGGAACTGGTCGTGCCCGCACTTCGGACACAGCGACAGCACCTCCGGCGTATACACGGCCATATGGTGGTGGCACTTCTCACACACCAGATTCCCCAGCCCCACCACTTCGCCGCTGTGATAGACACCGTGGTGGTTTAAATCCTGGAACACCTCGCGCCACTCCAGCTGGGTTTTATCGGTAATATCCGCCAGTTCCTGCCACAGGCTCTCTTTAATGACTCGCATAAAAACGCTATCGGCGATCTCGTCCTGGCTCTCTTCGTAGCTTCGCGCAAACTCTTCCAGGTCACGGCGCACGGCGCGCGTCACCTCTTCCACTTCGGTTCGCGTTAACTCACCCGTTTGCGTCACGCGTGCGCGTGCCTGTTCGACCAGCGCGTCGATATCGCGCTCGCCGTTACGCAGTCGTTCCGTCAGTGTGGCCACCAGTTCACGGTAAAATTGAGCAACCTTGTTCATCATCTTGCCTCCCGGGTAAGTAACTGTCTCTAATAATAGACCTTATTTCGACGCCGCTTTGTCAGGTGAAGCACAGACCCGGTAAATTCCTGCAAAGTGCATTTGCGTGAAAGGCTGTTTTGACGCGGGCGTTTGGGCTATGCTATGCGGATCTGAATTACCACATCCATTGGCTACATTTGTAGCTGTATTGAACACAGGACCACTGGCTGCCATGCAAGAGCAATACCGCCCGGAAGAGATAGAATCAAAAGTCCAGCAACACTGGGACGAGAAGCGCACCTTTGAAGTAACCGAAGACGAGAGCAAAGAGAAGTATTACTGCCTGTCGATGCTTCCCTATCCTTCTGGTCGACTACACATGGGCCATGTGCGTAACTACACCATCGGTGATGTGATTGCACGCTACCAGCGTATGCTGGGCAAAAACGTTCTTCAGCCTATCGGCTGGGATGCGTTCGGCTTGCCTGCTGAAGGCGCGGCGGTGAAAAACAACACGGCACCGGCTCCGTGGACGTACGACAACATCGCGTACATGAAAAACCAGCTCAAAATGCTGGGCTTCGGCTACGACTGGAGCCGCGAGCTGGCCACCTGCACACCAGAATATTATCGCTGGGAGCAGAAGTTCTTCACCGAACTGTATAAAAAAGGCCTGGTCTACAAGAAAACGTCCGCCGTTAACTGGTGCCCGAACGACCAGACCGTACTGGCGAACGAGCAGGTTATCGACGGCTGCTGCTGGCGCTGCGACACCAAAGTTGAGCGTAAAGAGATCCCACAGTGGTTTATCAAAATCACCGCCTACGCTGACGAGCTGCTGAACGATCTGGATACTCTGGATCACTGGCCTGACACCGTTAAAACCATGCAGCGCAACTGGATTGGCCGTTCTGAAGGCGTTGAAATCACCTTCAACGTAGAAAATTACGATCAGACCCTGACCGTCTACACCACCCGTCCGGACACCTTCATGGGTGCGACTTACCTTGCCGTGGCTGCGGGTCACCCGCTGGCACAAAAAGCAGCGGAAAACAATCCGGAGCTGGCAACCTTCATCGACGAATGCCGCAACACGAAAGTGGCCGAAGCCGACATGGCGACGATGGAGAAAAAAGGCGTTGATACCGGCTTCAAAGCAATTCACCCGCTGACGGGCGAAGCCATCCCCGTCTGGGCAGCGAACTTCGTGCTGATGGAATACGGTACGGGCGCAGTGATGGCCGTGCCGGGCCACGATCAGCGTGACTACGAATTTGCCACCAAATACGGCCTGAACATCAAGCCTGTGATCCTGGCGGCTGACGGTTCTGAACCTGACCTCTCCGAGCAGGCGCTGACCGAAAAAGGCACCCTGTTTAACTCCGGGGAGTTTAGCGGCCTGAGCTTCGAAGAAGGCTTCAACGCCATCGCCGACAGGCTGGCTTCTCTGGGCGTGGGCGAGCGTAAAGTGAACTACCGTCTGCGCGACTGGGGCGTTTCCCGCCAGCGTTACTGGGGTGCGCCAATCCCTATGGTGACTCTGGAAGACGGCACCGTCATGCCAACCCCGGAAGATCAGCTGCCGGTGATCCTGCCGGAAGACGTGGTCATGGACGGTATCACCAGCCCGATCAAAGCCGATCCTGAGTGGGCCAAAACCACCGTCAACGGTCAGCCAGCGCTGCGTGAAACCGACACCTTCGACACCTTCATGGAGTCCTCCTGGTACTACGCGCGCTACACCTGCCCGCAGTACAAAGAAGGCATGCTGGATTCCGACGCGGCAAACTACTGGCTGCCGGTAGACATCTACATCGGCGGCATTGAACACGCCATCATGCACCTGCTCTACTTCCGTTTCTTCCACAAGCTGATGCGTGACGCAGGCCTGGTCAATTCCAACGAGCCAGCAAAACAGCTGCTGTGTCAGGGGATGGTGCTGGCAGATGCGTTCTACTACGTTGGCGCGAACGGCGAGCGTAACTGGGTTTCTCCGGTTGATGCGATTGTCGAACGTGACGAGAAAGGCCGTATCGTGAAGGCGAAAGACGCTGAAGGTCATGAACTGGTTTATACCGGCATGAGCAAGATGTCCAAGTCTAAAAATAACGGCATCGACCCGCAGGTAATGGTTGAGCGTTACGGTGCAGACACCGTGCGTCTGTTCATGATGTTTGCATCTCCGGCAGACATGACCCTTGAGTGGCAGGAATCCGGTGTTGAAGGGGCCAACCGCTTCCTGAAACGCGTCTGGAAACTGGTTTACGAGCACACCTCTCAGGGCGATGCGCCAGCGCTGAACGTAGCTGCACTGACTGAAGATCAGCAGGCGCTGCGTCGTGATGTTCATAAAACCATTGCGAAAGTCACCGACGATATTGGTCGTCGTCAGACCTTCAATACCGCAATTGCGGCTATTATGGAACTGATGAACAAGCTGGCGAAAGCTCCGCAGGACGGCGAGCAGGATCGCGCGTTAATGCGTGAAGCGCTGCTGGCGGTCGTTCGCATGCTGAACCCGTTCACGCCGCACGTAAGTTTCACGCTGTGGCAAGAGCTGAAAGGCGAAGGCGATATCGACAACGCGCCGTGGCCAGTGGCTGATGAATCCGCTATGGTGGAAAACACCACGCTGGTGGTGGTGCAGGTTAACGGTAAAGTGCGCGGTAAAATCACCGTCGCGGTCGACGCAACCGAAGAACAGGTTCGCGAGCGCGCAGGCCAGGAACATCTGGTCGCGAAATACCTTGAGGGCGTTACCGTACGTAAAGTGATCTACGTACCTGGTAAACTGCTGAATCTGGTCGTTGGCTAAGCGCGGGAGGAAACGTGCGACAACTGGCAACAATACTCTTATCTCTGGCGGTGCTTGTCACCGCTGGCTGCGGCTGGCACCTGCGCAACACCACGGCAGTGCCTGCGCAGATGAAAACGATGATCTTCGACTCATCCGATCCGAACGGACCGCTGAGCCGGGCCATTCGTAACCAGCTGCGTTTGAACGATGTTAAGCTGATCGAGAAGGGAACCCTGCGTCAGGATGTTCCTTCGCTTCGCGTCCTGAAATCTACGCTGTCACAAGACACGGCGTCGATCTTCCAGGATGGTCGAACCGCGGAATATCAAATGGTGCTTACCGTTGATGCGGCCGTCTTAATGCCGGGTAAAGATATTTACCCTATCAACACTAAAGTCTACCGTTCGTTCTTCGATAACCCGCAGACGGCCCTGGCAAAAGACGCTGAACAGCAGATTATCATCAAGGAAATGTACGATAAGGCCGCAGAGCAGCTGATCCGTAGACTGCCAGCCATTGCCGCGTCGTCGAAGAAAGGCGCTGACGTCATCGAAACACCGGATGCCAGCACGCCGGACATGCCAACGTCGCTGGGTAACTGATGATCAGGTTGTATCCTGAACAACTCCGCGCGCAGCTCAACGAAGGGCTGCGCGCGGCCTACCTGCTACTTGGTAACGACCCCCTGTTACTTCAGGAAAGCCTTGATGCTGTTCGCCATGCGGCAGCCGCGCAGGGCTTTGATGAGCATCATACGTTCCAGATCGATAATAGTACCGACTGGAACGCTATCTTCTCGCTTTGTCAGGCCATGAGCCTGTTTGCCTCACGTCAGACAATCCAGATCCTGCTGCCAGAGAATGGCCCTAACGCCGCCATCAACGAACAGCTGACCATGCTGGTCAGTTTGTTACACAGCGATCTGCTGCTGATAGTACGCGGCAACAAACTCACTAAAGCGCAGGAAAACGCGGCCTGGTTTACCCGACTGGCCACCAGTGCAGTGCTGGTTACCTGCCAGACGCCTGAGCAGGCACATCTGCCAAAATGGGTCGCCGCGCGAGCAAAGCAGCACAACCTGCAACTGGACGATGCCGCCAGCCAGCTCCTTTGCTACTGCTATGAAGGCAATCTTCTGGCACTGGCGCAGGCGCTGGACAGGCTCTCCCTGCTGTGGCCGGATGGCAAGCTGACGCTGCCCCGCGTCGAACAGGCGGTGAACGATGCCGCGCACTTTACCCCCTTCCACTGGGTTGATGCGCTGCTGTCGGCGAAAAGTAAGCGTGCCCTGCACATACTGCAACAGCTTCGCCTGGAAGGTAGTGAGCCGGTCATTCTGCTCCGCACGCTCCAGCGCGAACTACTGCTGCTGAACAACCTTAAGCGCCAGTCGGCGCATACGCCCCTGCGCGCCTTATTCGACAAGCATCGCGTGTGGCAGAACCGTCGGGCGATGACCACGGAGGCGATAAACCGCCTGAGCCAGGAACAGCTGCGTCAGGCCGTGCAACTGCTGATGCGCGCCGAACTGACGCTGAAACAGGATTACGGCCAGTCCGTCTGGGCGGAGCTGGAGAGCCTCTCTTTACTGCTCTGCCATAAGGCGCTGGCAGACGTATTTATCGATGGGTGATATGCATTCTTTACAGGCAATGTATGGCGGGACCTTCGACCCGGTGCACTATGGGCATCTTAAGCCGGTAGAAATCCTCGCGAATTTGATTGGCTTGCAGCGGGTGATCATCATGCCCAACAATGTTCCGCCGCACCGTCCTCAGCCAGAAGCAACCAGCGAACAGCGCAAATCGATGCTCGCGCTGGCTATCGCCGATAAGCCTCTCTTCACGCTGGACGAGCGCGAACTGCGCCGGGATACGCCGTCCTGGACATCGCAAACGCTGCGGGAGTGGCGCGCTGAGCAGGGGCCAGTGAAACCGCTGGCGTTTATCATCGGCCAGGATTCCTTGCTCAACTTTCCCAGCTGGTACCAGTACAAAACCATATTGGAAAACAGTCACTTGCTGGTCTGCCGCCGTCCGGGCTACCCGCTGACCATGCGTGAACCGCAGCATCAGCAGTGGCTTGACGCGCATCTTACGGACAATATAGAAGACCTTCACAGCCTGCCCGCCGGTAAAATTTACCTCGCCGAGACGCCGTGGTTTGATATTTCCGCAACCCTTATCCGCGAGCGTCTCCAGCAGGGTTTAAACTGTGACGATCTCCTGCCCTTACCTGTGCTGGCCTATATCCACGCACACGGTCTGTATCAGAAAAGTACAGATGCCTGAACATCACCGGCGAAATTGTCTGTTAATGATTATCCTGCCTTGACAGGCTAAGCCATACTGATATCCTCCGCTGCCAGACTTTCCCGCCGATCGTTGCTTTACAGAAATTGTTTTACAAAAATGGCGATGCAATCTCAGGCGGAGGGTGGGATGATACCCGCCTTCAAAAGCCGGGCGGTGACATTTGTCCCGCGACTGGCGTCAGTTCAGGTATACTGGCTGACCACGAATTCACAGTTGTACAATCTCATTCACCCAGGGGGAAAACTTGCAGGGTAAAGCACTCCAGGATTTTGTTATCGACAAAATTGATGACCTGAAAGGTCAGGACATCATCGCTATCGACGTTAAGGGTAAATCCAGCATCACCGACTGCATGATTATCTGCACCGGTACCTCAACTCGTCACGTTGTTTCGATTGCTGACCATGTTGTTCAGGAATCGCGCGCGGCAGGGCTGCTTCCGCTGGGCGTTGAAGGTGAAGCGACCGCTGACTGGGTGGTTGTCGATCTCGGCGATGTGATTGTCCACGTCATGCAGGAAGAGAGCCGTCGCCTGTATGAGCTGGAAAAACTCTGGGGTTAATGCGTGAAGTTGCAGCTGGTCGCCGTCGGCACCAAAATGCCGGACTGGGTACAAACCGGTTTTACTGAGTATCTGCGTCGTTTCCCAAAAGATATGCCGTTCGAACTGGTGGAGATCCCAGCAGGAAAGCGCGGCAAGAACGCAGATATCAAACGTATTCTCGATAAAGAGGGAGAGCTGATGCTGGCTGCCGCAGGCAAAAACCGCATCGTGACCCTCGATATCCCGGGCAAGCCCTGGGATACGCCGCAGCTGGCGCACGAACTGGAGCGCTGGAAGCAGGACGGTCGTGACGTCAGTCTGTTGATTGGCGGACCAGAGGGGTTATCTCCCGCCTGCAAAGCGGCAGCAGAACAAAGTTGGTCACTCTCTGCGCTGACGCTGCCCCACCCGCTCGTGCGGGTTCTCGTGGCAGAAAGTTTGTATCGCGCGTGGAGCATCACTACCAACCACCCTTATCACCGCGAGTAATGACTGACCAGGGTAACTTAAGCAGCGGATGAAACTACAGAATTCTTTTCGCGACTATACGGCTGAGTCCGCGCTGTTTGTGCGCCGGGCGCTGGTCGCCTTTACGGGGATTTTGCTGCTTACCGGCGTGCTGATCGCCAACCTCTATAATCTGCAAATTGTCCGCTATACCGATTACCAGACCCGCTCAAACGAAAACCGTATCAAGCTGGTGCCCATCGCGCCCAGCCGCGGCATTATCTACGATCGTAACGGTACCCCGCTGGCGCTAAACCGCACCATCTATCAGATTGAGATGATGCCGGAGAAAGTGGATAACGTGCAGGATACGCTGAACGCGCTGAGAAGCGTTGTCGACCTGAACGATGATGACATCGCGGCGTTCAAAAAAGAGCGCGCACGTTCTCACCGCTTCACCTCCATTCCGGTAAAAACCAACCTGACAGAAGTGCAGGTCGCCCGTTTTGCCGTTAACCAGTACCGTTTTCCCGGCGTGGAAGTCAAAGGTTATAAGCGCCGCTACTATCCTTACGGCTCCGCGCTGACGCACGTGATTGGCTACGTCTCCAAAATCAACGATAAAGACGTCGAACGCCTTGATAAAGACGGCAAGCTGGCTAACTACGCCGCAACCCATGATATCGGCAAGCTGGGCATCGAACGTTATTACGAAGATGTCCTGCACGGCCAGACCGGTTATGAAGAGGTTGAAGTCAACAACCGTGGGCGCGTGATCCGTCAGCTAAAAGAGGTCCCCCCGCAGGCGGGACATGACGTGTATCTGACGCTCGACCTGAAACTCCAGCAGTATATCGAAACGCTGCTGGCGGGTAGCCGCGCCGCCGTGATCGTGACCGACCCGCGTACCGGCGGCATTCTGGCGATGGTTTCCATGCCAAGCTACGATCCGAACCTCTTCGTGGACGGTATCTCCAGCAAAGATTACTCCGGCCTGCTCAACGATCCAAACACCCCGCTGGTGAACCGCGCTACGCAGGGAGTTTATCCTCCAGCATCAACGGTTAAACCGTATGTCGCCGTGTCTGCGCTGAGCGCGGGCGTCATTACCCGCAATACCAGCCTGTTTGACCCGGGCTGGTGGCAGTTGCCTGGCTCTGAGAAACGCTACCGCGACTGGAAAAAATGGGGCCATGGCCATCTGAACGTGACCAAATCACTGGAGGAGTCGGCGGATACCTTCTTCTATCAGGTCGCCTACGACATGGGTATTGACCGTCTGTCTGAATGGATGAGCAAATTCGGCTACGGGCATTACACCGGTATAGATTTGGCGGAAGAGCGTTCCGGCAACATGCCAACCCGCGAATGGAAGCAGAAGCGCTTTAAAAAGCCCTGGTATCAGGGTGACACTATTCCCGTGGGGATTGGTCAGGGCTACTGGACGGCAACGCCGCTGCAAATGAACAAGGCGATGATGATCCTTATCAACGATGGCGTAGTGAAGGTGCCGCACCTGCTGCAAAGCACCGTTGAAGACGGCAAAAAAGTGCCGTGGATACAGCCTCATGAGCCACCGGTGGGTGACATTCATTCTGGGTTCTGGGAAATCGCTAAAGACGGTATGTACGGCGTAGCCAACCGCCCTAACGGCACGGCGCACAAATATTTCGCTGGCGCACCGTATAAGGTTGCCGCCAAATCGGGTACTGCGCAGGTCTTCGGTCTGAAAGCGAATGAAACCTATAACGCCCACAAAATTGCCGAACGTCTGCGTGACCACAAGCTCATGACGGCGTTTGCCCCTTACGATAACCCGCAGGTTGCGGTGGCGATGATTCTGGAAAACGGCGGCGCAGGCCCGGCGGTGGGTACCATCATGCGTCAAATCCTCGACCACATCATGCTGGGTGATAACAACACCGAACTGCCTGCTGAAAACCCGGCAGCCGCTGCGGCGGAGGACCAATAATCATGACGGATAATCCGAATAAAAAATCGCTGTGGGATAAAATCCACATCGACCCAGCCATGCTGCTGATCCTGCTGGCTCTGCTGGTGTACAGCGCCCTCGTTATCTGGAGCGCCAGCGGCCAGGATATCGGCATGATGGAGCGTAAAATCGGCCAGATCGCCATGGGCCTGGTCATTATGGTGGTGATGGCGCAAATTCCACCGCGCGTGTACGAGGGCTGGGCGCCCTATCTCTATATTTTCTGTATCATTTTGCTGGTGGCGGTAGATGCATTCGGTGCCATCTCGAAGGGGGCGCAACGCTGGCTGGATCTGGGTATTGTCCGCTTCCAGCCGTCGGAAATTGCAAAAATCGCCGTTCCGCTGATGGTGGCGCGCTTCATTAACCGCGACGTCTGTCCGCCGTCGTTGAAGAATACCGCCATTGCGCTGGTGCTGATTTTCCTGCCGACGCTGCTCGTAGCCGCACAGCCTGACCTCGGTACCTCGATTCTTATTGCCCTCTCCGGCTTGTTCGTCCTGTTCCTGTCCGGCCTGAGCTGGCGTCTGATTGGCATCGCGGTCGTCCTGCTGGCAGCCTTCATCCCTATTCTCTGGTTCTTCCTGATGCATGATTACCAGCGCCAGCGCGTGATGATGCTACTCGATCCCGAGACCGATCCGCTGGGCGCAGGCTATCATATTATTCAGTCGAAGATTGCGATTGGCTCCGGCGGCCTGCGCGGAAAAGGCTGGCTGCACGGTACGCAGTCGCAGCTCGAATTTTTACCGGAGCGCCATACCGACTTTATCTTTGCCGTTCTGGCTGAGGAGTTAGGGCTGGTTGGCATCCTGGTGCTGCTTGCACTCTACGTGCTGCTGATCATGCGAGGGCTTTACATTGCCGCGCGCGCGCAGACCACCTTTGGCCGAGTCATGGCGGGTGGGTTAATGTTGATTTTATTCGTTTATGTCTTCGTAAATATTGGTATGGTGAGTGGTATTCTGCCGGTTGTTGGCGTACCGCTGCCGCTGGTGAGCTACGGGGGCTCGGCACTGATCGTGTTGATGGCCGGGTTTGGTATCGTCATGTCGATCCATACCCACAGGAAAATGTTGTCCAAAAGCGTATAAAAATAAGGGGATCGCAATGCGTAAGCAGTGGCTGGGTATCTGCATCGCAGCAAGTTTACTTGCCGCCTGTACAAGTGATGATGGTCAGCAACAGGCAACCGTCGCGCCGCCGCAGCCTGCGGTCTGTAATGGCCCGATAGTTGAAATTAGCGGTGCCGATCCCGTTTATGAACCGCTGAACGCCAGCGTGAATCAGGATTATCAGCGCGACGGTAAAAGCTATAAAATCGTTCAGGATCCTTCCCGCTTCAGCCAGGCTGGCTTTGCTGCCATCTATGATGCTGAGCCAGGCAGCAACCTGACCGCGTCAGGTGAAACTTTCGATCCGATGCAGATCACGGCGGCACACCCGACGCTGCCCATCCCGAGCTATGCGCGCATCACTAACCTGGCGAACGGCCGAATGATCGTGGTGCGCATCAACGATCGTGGCCCTTACGGCAACGATCGCGTGATTTCCCTGTCGCGCGCGGCGGCCGATCGTCTGAACACCTCCAATAATACGAAAGTGCGTATCGACCCGATTATCGTGGCGCAGGATGGGTCGCTGTCTGGACCAGGCACAGCCTGTACCACGGTTGCGAAGCAAACCTACGCCCTGCCCGCTCGCCCGGATCTGAGCGGTGGTATGGGTGGCGCGTCAACGCCGGCAGAGCCCGCACAGCCGCAGGGTGAAGTGCGCGCTATCAGCAACGATACGCTGCAAAGTGAAGATGCGACAGGCGCCCCGGTGAAAAGCAGCGGCTTCCTTGGCGCACCGACCACGTTAGCGTCGGGCGTGATTGAAACGAATGAACCTGCTCCAGCGCCTGCACCTGTCGTTACTGCGCCCGCAGCCCAACCCGCCCCGGTAACTGCGCCGGCTGCGACGCAGACTGCTGCGCCTGCGGCGGCGAGCGGCAGCTACGTGGTTCAGGTTGGCGCCGTCAGCGATCGGACGCGTGCAGAGCAGTATCAGCAGCGCTTAAGCCAGCAGTTTGGCGTGCCAGGCCGCGTTGAGCAAAACGGTGCGGTATGGCGTATCCAGATGGGCCCGTTTGCCAGCAAAGCACAGGCCGCGTCCCTGCAACAGCGTTTGCAGAGCGAGGCGCAACTCCAGTCGTTTATCGCTGTTGCGAAATAATTAATCGGTGGTATCCGAAATGTCAGTTTGTGTAAACCACGTTAACACTCTCATGATGAAAGTCGGATGCCTGCCCGTATAGCATTTGCTATAGTAAGGCACTTTTTTTAATTCCATCACGGATGTCGTAGTTCTGACCATGAAGACCACTTTTTCTGCTCGTTTTGTGCAGCGCATGGCGCTGACCACGGCCCTTTGCGCTGCTGCGTTCTCCGCCGCTCACGCTGATGACCTGAACATCAAGACCATGATCCCTGGCGTTCCGCAGATCGACGCGGAATCCTACATCCTGATTGATTACAACTCCGGCAAAGTTCTGGCAGAACAGAACGCCGATGTCCGCCGCGATCCGGCCAGCCTGACAAAAATGATGACCAGCTACGTTATCGGCCAGGCGATGAAGGCAGGTAAATTCAAAGAAACCGACCTGGTGACTATCGGTAACGACGCGTGGGCAACCGGTAACCCGGTGTTCAAAGGTTCATCGCTGATGTTCCTGAAGCCAGGCATGCAGGTTCCCGTCTCTCAGCTGATTCGCGGCATTAACTTGCAGTCCGGTAACGACGCCTGTGTGGCAATGGCCGACTTTGCCGCAGGCAGCCAGGACGCGTTTGTGGGTCTGATGAACAGCTACGTCTCCGCGCTGGGCCTGAAAAACACCCACTTCCAGACCGTTCACGGCCTGGATGCGGAAGGCCAGTACAGCTCTGCGCGTGACATGGCGCTGATTGGTCAGGCGCTGATCCGCGATGTGCCAAACGAATACTCTATCTACAAAGAGAAAGAGTTCACCTTCAACGGCATTCGTCAGACCAACCGTAACGGCCTGCTGTGGGATAACAGCCTGAACGTCGACGGCATCAAAACCGGTCACACCGACAAAGCCGGCTATAACCTGGTGGCCTCCGCTACTGAAGGCCAGATGCGTCTGATCTCCGCCGTGATGGGGGGCCGCACGTTTAAAGGACGCGAAACAGAAAGTAAAAAATTGCTGACCTGGGGCTTCCGCTTCTTCGAAACCGTGAACCCGCTGAAGGCCGGTAAAGAATTTGCTTCTGAGCCCGTCTGGTTTGGCGATCACGACCGTGCTTCCCTGGGCGTGGACAAAGATCTCTATCTGACAATCCCGCGCGGGCGCATGAAAGATCTGAAAGCCAGCTACGTGCTGAATACCACCGAACTGCACGCCCCGCTGCAAAAGAATCAGGTTGTAGGTACCATCAACTTCCAGCTGGATGGCAAAACCATCGATCAGCGCCCACTGGTGGTGCTGGAAGAAATTCCTGAAGGCAATTTCTTCGGCAAAATCATTGATTACATTAAGCTGATGTTCCATCACTGGTTTGGTTAAAAATTGAACACTTGAAAGTGTGATTTTGATCCCCATATACTACGTATCAGTAAAACTCCCGCCCCGTGGCGGGAGTTATTATTTTTTATACACACGCCGGAGCTGACATGAAAACCAAACTTAACGAACTGCTTGAATTCCCTACCCCTTTTACTTACAAAGTAATGGGTCTGGCGAAACCTGAGCTGGTTGATCAGGTGGTTGAAGTGGTACAGCGCCATGCGCCGGGCGACTACTCTCCATCAGTCAAACCGAGCAGCAAAGGTAACTACCACTCGGTCTCAATCACCATTAATGCAACACACATTGAGCAGGTAGAGACGCTGTACGAAGAGCTCGGCAATATCGAAATTGTTCGTATGGTACTGTAGTCCCTCTGCGGTTGCCCGGTTTGCCGGGTAACCCCCTTCCCCGCTGTGGTATACTCCCCGTTACCTATTCTCCCTTGTCTTCGGAGACATCCTTTTGTACCAGGATAAAATTCTTGTCCGCCATCTTGGGCTACAGCCTTACGAGCCTGTTTCTCAGGCTATGCATGACTTTACCGATACGCGCGATGACACCACGCCTGACGAAATCTGGCTGGTTGAACACCTGCCGGTGTTCACTCAAGGCCAGGCAGGAAAAGCCGAACATTTATTAATGACGGGCGATATCCCGGTGATCCAGAGCGATCGCGGTGGACAGGTGACGTACCACGGCCCTGGCCAGCAGGTGATGTATGTCTTGCTTAACCTGAAACGCAGAAAGCTGGGCGTGCGCGAGCTGGTTACCTTGCTGGAACAGACCGTGGTGAACACACTGGCTGAGTATGATATTGACGCTCATCCTCGCGCCGATGCGCCGGGCGTCTATGTAGGAGAAAGGAAGATCTGTTCGCTGGGGCTGCGTATTCGTAAAGGCTGTTCGTTCCATGGGCTGGCGTTGAATATCAATATGGATCTCACCCCCTTCCAGCGCATCAACCCGTGTGGGTATGCCGGTATGGAAATGACGCAAATGCGCCAGTGGGTTGATACCGCCACGCCTGACAATATCCGCCCCGTGCTTCTGAATAACTTTTTAGCGCTGCTTAACAATCCAGCTTACGAATATATTACTGCTTAACACCTATCCGTCAGTGGCTCGATTATTTGACGAGCCACGTCTTAATAAATGCATTTACGCTTTACAATAAACCGCATATTCTATATTTTCGAGTCGCCCATATATTCGCGACCAATATTAATTAGTACCTTAATAGAACCATTACCGGGTATCGTGTAACGTGCGTGACAATCACCCAACTGCTTGTTTTCGATAAATAATGGAAACTTACGAAAGACTTTACTGATCTCTGCAAGCATAATAAATAAATTCAACTATCATTCATATTGTGAATGGATACGGAGTAAGAGCGTGGAGCCCACTAATTTACCAGCCAAACGCCTGAATGAAACCAGCGGCGAAGATAAGCCGCAAATTTTTCGGACTTTACGTAATATTGATCTCAATTTACTGACTATTTTTGAGGCGGTATATGTCCACAAAGGTATCGTTAATGCTGCGAAAATTCTTAATCTCACGCCCTCTGCTATTAGCCAGTCCATTCAAAAATTGCGCGCGATATTTCCCGATCCGTTATTTATTCGTAAAGGCCAGGGCGTAACCCCTACCGCATACGCCACCCATCTGCATGAGTACATCAGTCAGGGCCTGGAATCGATTCTGGGTGCGCTGGATCTCACCGGCAGTTACGATAAGCAAAGGACCATCACCATAGGCACCTCGCCCTCGGTGGGTGTTCTGGTCATGCCGGCTATTTATCAGGCTGTGAAACAGCATGCGCCACAGTTGCTGATCCGCAACGTGCCCGTAAACGATCCGGAAACACAGCTGGCGCAATTCCAGACGGATCTGATCATTGACAGCAATACCTTCGCGGCCAGAGCATTAGGGCATAACGTTCTCTATTCCGACTCGCTGGCGCTCGTTTGCCGTCAGGCTCACCCTGCGTTGAGCGCACCATTGACGCCAGAAAATCTGCGTCAATACGAACATGCCACGTTTATGGCCGAGGGACAGGGGCAGGATCCGCTGCGACAGCGTATTAACGAACTGTTCCCGGACCGTCTGATCAGCTTCAGCAGTTACAATATGTTTACCCTCGCGGCCCTGCTTGGCAGCAGCGACTTGCTCTGTATCATGCCTGTGCGTCTCTTCAATCTGCTGCAAAAGTGCTGGCCGCTGGAGAGCATTCCGCTGAGCCAGCTCGCTACAGAATCTGTTGAAATCTCACTGCATTACAACAAACTAAGCCTGCGCGATCCGGTCCTGGAAAACGTCATTAACGTAATCAGCCAGGCGTTCTGATCCTGCCTTTCAGCACAAGCCCCTGCCGCATGCGGGGCAAAAGGCACAAAACAACAACTATTTTACAATTTGGCGACCTGGCAGGCTGCTTTAACGCCCCTATAAATGATATACTGCCTGTCGTTCGTTCAAAAATAGTTGATAATTACAACATTCCCTTGAATTGAAACGCTTTCCTTCGATATTCGCAACTGGAACACGCACGCTATGAGTAAACCCATTGTGATGGAACGCGGTGTTAAATACCGCGATGCCGATAAAATGGCCCTTATCCCGGTTAAAAACGTGGCTACAGAGCGCGAGGCGCTGTTAAGAAAACCGGAATGGATGAAAATTAAACTTCCGGCTGACTCTTCGCGTATCCAGGGGATCAAAGCGGCGATGCGCAAAAATGGCCTCCACTCTGTCTGTGAAGAGGCCTCCTGCCCTAACCTTGCTGAATGTTTCAATCACGGTACCGCGACGTTTATGATTCTGGGTGCCATCTGCACCCGCCGCTGTCCGTTCTGTGACGTTGCCCATGGCCGTCCTGTTGCGCCTGACGCTAACGAACCGCAAAAACTGGCGCAGACCATTGCCGATATGGCGCTGCGTTATGTGGTTATCACCTCCGTTGATCGTGACGATCTGCGCGATGGCGGTGCTCAGCATTTTGCTGACTGCATTACCGCCATCCGCGAAAAAAGCCCGAACATTAAGATTGAGACGCTGGTGCCGGACTTTCGTGGCCGAATGGACCGCGCGCTCGATATTCTGACCGCTACGCCTCCAGACGTATTCAACCACAACCTGGAGAACGTGCCGCGTATCTACCGTCAGGTACGTCCAGGTGCAGATTACAACTGGTCTCTGAAGCTGCTGGAGCGCTTTAAAGAAGCCCATCCGCATATTCCTACCAAGTCTGGCCTGATGGTGGGTCTGGGTGAAACCAACGCTGAAATCATTGAAGTGATGCGCGATCTGCGCCGCCATGGCGTGACGATGCTGACGCTGGGCCAGTACCTACAGCCAAGCCGTCACCACCTGCCCGTACAGCGTTACGTGAGCCCGGATGAGTTCGATGAAATGAAAGCCGAAGCGATGGCGATGGGCTTTACCCACGCGGCCTGCGGCCCGTTTGTTCGCTCCTCTTATCACGCCGATATGCAGGCGAAAGGCGAAGAAGTTAAATAAACCTGTAAAATTTGCTTACAGTTAAACAAAAAACCGGCCTCGTGAGCCGGTTTTTTTATGCAAGCCTTGCAGCATTGCCATTACTCTTTGTGCGAAAGCTTCTGTGCGGTGATGTCATCTTCGGCACTTTTCTTTGCTGCCGCGTCGTCATCGTTCATTGCTTTCTTAAAGCCCTTAATGGCAGCACCCAGGTCTCCACCCAGCGTGCGTAACTTCTTGGTACCGAACAGCAGGACGACCAGTGCGGCAACCACCAGCAGTTTGGTAATACTAATCTCACCCATAAATACCTTCTTTACATGAAACAGGCTGCATTCAGCGCCAAAGAAACCTGAACGTATTAACGGTCATCAGGCGCGCGCACACAATAGCAATCTGTAACAAGGTGAATCAAGCATTGTTGAAAAAAACATCATATTAATTGCGGTGGCGCAAATCTGCGGTTACGCAGAACAGGTAATTGCTGACGCGCAAGCGCGATTCGGTCTGATGTTATCTCCGTCAGCAGTAGCGCAGGCGACTCCGCCGCCGCGGCAACGGTCACTCCCAGCGGATCGACAACCCTGCTCTGCCCGATATTCCTGTTACCACATTCCCCTGCGGCAACCACATAACAGGTGGTATCCAGCGCGCGTGCGGTCAGCAGCGTGGCCCAGTGATGCTCCTTAAGCGGGCCTCTGACCCACGCGGCAGGCAGAACCAGCACCTCGGCCCCCTGCAATGCCAGGTTCAGCGCCAGCTCGGGAAAACGGATATCGTAGCAGGTCATCAGGCCAACCTTAAAACCGTCCACCTCAATCAGCGGCGGAATACGACTTCCCGGATCGACCAGCCGCGACTCCTGGATACTGAACGCATCATACAGATGTAGCTTGGCGTAACTCGCGACAATCGCACCTTCACGAATCGCCACCAACGTGTTCACCGCGCGTCCCGGCGTGGAGGGAACATGAATAGTCAAAATGGTGGTGAGCGTGTTGCCAGCGCTCTCGGCCAGAAGTCGTTTCAAAAACGCCCCTTCCAGCTTTTGCGCAGATTTGACCGACAGGTCCGGATCGCTATCATCGCGCGCCAGTAACGCTTCCGGAAGCACCAGCAGCGCCGCCCCCTTTTGCATTGCCTGGTCCATCAGGGAGACGCATTTGCGCGCATTTTCATTCCAGTCCGGCGTCACCGCGAACTGCCCTACTGCTACATACATAATTGTCTCCCGGTTAAAAACAGCGTTACACTCGACGCATTCACACAGCAAACAGCAGGTAATGACAGTGTTACAACTACTTATAGCCGTTTTTATTGGTGGGGGCACGGGTAGCGTTGCGCGGTGGCTCTTAAGCATGCGGTTTAACCCTCTGCATCAGGCCATTCCGATGGGCACACTGGCAGCAAATCTGCTTGGCGCGTTTATTATTGGCATGGGGCTGGCGTGGTTCAACCGCATGACCCATATCGACCCGATGTGGAAGGTGCTGATCACGACCGGTTTCTGCGGCGGCTTAACGACGTTTTCGACCTTCTCTGCGGAGGTGGTATTTCTGTTTCAGGAAGGACGGATGGGCTGGGCGCTGACGAATATCGCCGTTAACATGCTTGGCTCGTTTGCGATGACCGCGATCGCATTCTGGTTATTTTCCTCCGCCAGCGGACAATAAGCGCGGCACCCTTAATGTTGGCTTAACTTTTCTCTGTCACTCTTTGCTCAATACTGACTGAGGGTGAAAGCATGAAAGAGAATCTGTTGAGCGCGGGCATGGTACTGCTAAGCGTTGCGATCGTCGCCAGCTTTCTGAAAATCTATCTTATGGGTTGATTCAGAACGAAAAAAACCCGCTCATTGAGCGGGTTTTGAAATTCTTGCTGACGCGTCTGAATTACAGAGCGATTACGTTAGCAGCAGAAGGGCCTTTGGCACCGTTAGTGATTTCGAACTCTACGCGCTGACCTTCAGCCAGAGTTTTGAAACCATTAGACTGGATTGCAGAGAAGTGTACGAACACGTCTTTGCTGCCATCTTCAGGAGTAATGAAACCGAATCCTTTGGACTCATTAAACCACTTAACGTTACCTTTAATCTTAGACATCAAAATTACCTTTACATTAAAAAACGACACAAATGCTGTGTCGGGTATCAGTACAACAATTGTGAAGCGTTTTGTCCAGCGGATCTTTGATAAAAAGTGACAAAAGTCGCGTTAATTTTTGCTGTCCGATTTTTATCCTTTACATTTCAATGTCTGTGCATTTTTTGGCCGATTTATCACTCAAAATCAGTTAAAACTGGAACCGCATCCAGGCAAAGTAAACGTTACCGTTGTTATACGTACCCGGTATGTAGGTCATCTGAAACGTCGCCGGACCATAACCGATTGAGGCAAGCGGCAACAGCACCGGGACAGGAATATATTTCCAGTTATCACGCGCCGTCACCCCTGCCGTATAGCCTAAACCCAGATGGAAATTGTCGTCTGATAACGGACGCCAGGTTTTTTCCCAGCCGTAGCCACCGATAGGCTCCCATTTGTTGTAGGAGTCCTTAAACGCCATCAGGTACAGGCCATGCCAGTTCCCTTTTTCATCCCAGCGAGACTGACCGAAGCCAGCCCCCCAGGGACGCTCGTTATAACGGTCTGTTTTTTCTTTATCGTAGGCAAAACGGGCGTGCCACGTAATGGCCGGAATATAGAGATCGTAATGCTCGGGTTCTTTCCATGTTTGCGCGACGTTATCCGTGAAGGTTGTAAACCAGCCTTTATCCGCTGTATTACCCTCTGCATTTACAACGGACGCGAACGATAACTGCCCAATAATAAACAATAAAAGAAGGGGGAATTTAAATCGTACAATCACAGTGCCATTACCCTATTTCGTATTCAGTGCAAACCTTAACACAGGATACTTGAATGAACGCTTAACGGCATGGGGGGGTATTCTTAATTAACAATCCGGTGCTGAGAATAGTCTGCGTACCGGAAATCTGCCTGACTGAATAAGCGCATGCAAATGGCATATTTAACTCTCATGTAACAATTTATACCGCGCAGGAATAGCCGACATTCACAGCTGTGGCGCGGTAACCTTCCTGCCGCCATCGCTGCGACGATACAGCGCCGGGCCGCGGCCATGGCACGTTCGCGTGCTTCAACGGTTTTCGAAGCGAGATGCTGGGGCAACAGCACGCCACACCCAAAAAAAATTAACACATCAATATCAATTTATTGACATATAATCCCTATTCATCTGGTCAATAAGGACATAAGATAAATGACGCAGGATGTGCAAAAATATCATCGTCATTGCTTTAGTCGTCGCTTTCTTGATTTTAATCAGCAAGGACTGGCCATTTATTCGGCACATTTCAGGCTGCTTTTTTATTGATTATTTGTCCTCTCGGGCAGCAAGGATACAGGGGAAATCATGCTTACTTTTCTCGAACTCCTCATTGGAGTCGTGGTCATTGTCGGTGTAGCACGCTACATCATTAAAGGATACTCTGCCACCGGCGTGTTATTTGTCGGCGGCCTGGCGCTGCTCATCATTAGCGCGCTAATGGGTCATCAGGTATTACCCGCCAGTGAAACCAGCACCGGATATACCGCCACCGATATTGTGGAATATATAAAAATTCTGCTGATGAGCCGCGGTGGCGATTTGGGCATGATGATCATGATGCTCTGCGGTTTCGCCGCCTACATGACCCATATCGGCGCGAATGATATGGTGGTGAAGCTGGCCTCTAAGCCGCTGCAATATATTAACTCCCCCTACCTGCTGATGGTCGCGGCCTATTTCCTGGCCTGCCTGATGTCGTTAGCCGTTTCCTCAGCCACAGGCCTCGGCGTGCTGTTGATGGCGACGTTATTCCCGGTGATGGTTAACGTCGGGATCAGCCGTGGCGCAGCGGCGGCTATTTGCGCCTCTCCGGCGGCAATTATCCTCTCCCCTACTTCCGGGGACGTAGTCCTGGCCGCAAAAGCGGCGGAAATGTCGCTGATTGACTTCGCCTTCAAAACCACGCTGCCGATCTCTATTACCGCTATTCTCGGTATGGGCGTGGCGCACTTCTTCTGGCAGCGCTATCTCGATAAGAAAGAGAACGTCAACCATGAAATGATGGACGTCAGCGAAATCACCACTACCGCCCCGGCGTTTTATTCCATACTGCCGTTCACCCCAATTATCGGCGTGCTTATTTTTGACGGCAAATGGGGTCCGCAGCTGCACATCATCACTATCCTGGTGATCTGTATGCTGCTGGCGGCCATCCTCGAATTTGTCCGTGGCTTTAATACCCAGAAAGTGTTCACTGGTCTGGAAGTCGCCTTCCGCGGTATGGCGGACGCCTTCGCGGGCGTGGTAATGCTGCTGGTTGCAGCAGGGGTATTTGCCCAGGGGCTGAGCACCATCGGCTTTATTCAGAGCCTGATCTCTATCGCTACCTCGTTCGGCTCGGCCAGCATTATCCTGATGCTGGTACTGGTGGTGCTGACCATGCTGGCGGCGATGACCACCGGCTCCGGTAACGCGCCTTTCTACGCCTTTGTTGAGATGATCCCCAAGCTGGCACACACCTCCGGCATCAACCCGGCTTACCTGTCCATTCCAATGCTACAGGCCTCTAACCTGGGTCGTACCATATCTCCGGTATCGGGCGTGGTGGTTGCGGTTGCGGGGATGGCAAAAATCTCTCCGTTTGAAGTGGTAAAACGCACGTCAGTGCCGGTGCTGGTTGGTCTGATTATCGTCATTATCGCCACCGAAGTGCTGGTTCCCGGCGCTGCCTAAGCGAAATTCCTGCTTTCCAAAAAGCGCCTGCGGGCGCTTTTTGTGCTTTAATAACCCCCAGAAATTAATCGCGCCCAACCAATCAGGAAAGCAAATGTTCAGGAAGGATATCGTTATCCCGTCTGGCGCAGTAGCGCTTGCACTCTGCGTCTTCTCACTCCAGGCGGACCCTCTTAAGGCAACGCAGTACGGCGATTTCGATCGCTACGTTCTGGCGCTTTCCTGGCAAACCGGATTTTGCCAAAGCATGGTCGAACGTAACCGCGACGAACCGGATGAGTGCCGACTGCAAAAAGAGAGCAGCAACAAAACCGATTTTCTGACCGTCCACGGCTTATGGCCCGGCCTGCCGAAATCGATCGCTGCTCGCGGCGTGGATGAACGCCGCTGGATGCGCTTCGGCTGCGCCACGCGCCCGGTGCCGAACATGCCGGAAGCAAAAGCCAGCCGCAAATGTGCCGCCGCAGAAACCGGGCTATCGCTCTCGGGCGCGGCAAAGCTGAACAGCGTGATGCCCGGCGCGGGCGGCAACTCCTGCCTTGAACGTTATGAATACGCGAAACACGGCGTCTGCTTTGGTTTTGATCCCGACGCCTACTTCGGCACCATGGTGCGCATGAACCAGGAAGTGAAGAGTAACGCGGTAGGACAATTTCTGGCGGAGAACTACGGCAAAACCGTACGCCGCAGCGACTTTGATGCCGCCGTGGCCAAAAGCTGGGGGAAGCAGAACGTAAAAGCCTTCAAGCTTACCTGCCATGGCAATCCGGCCTATTTGACCGAAATGCAGATCTCGTTGAAATCCAGCACCATTAACCAGCCGCTCTCCGCTGGCTCCTTTGCTCCGCAGCCGCATCCGGGCAACTGCGGTAAACAGTTTGTCATCGATAAAGCCGGTTACTGATTGTTCCTGCGCGCGTCCGGGCGTACCAGATCGAACCGATGGCTGTCGCTGATGGCGTAGTAGGCCGTCGGTCCACCCGCACGCAGAATGGGCTGCGCTTTCGCGGTCTGGTAAATCCCCTCTTCCAGCAGGCTTTCGGCGATGTGGACGCCCACAACTTCGCCGAGCACCAGCCAGGTATCAATCGGCGTCCCGTCCGCGCCGGTAAGCTGAATGCACTGCGATAATCGACACTCGAAATTAACCGGGCTTTCCGCCACGCGCGGCGCGCCCACAAGCTGGCTGGCTACGGGCGTCAGGCCGGCAAAGGTAAATTCATCCTCACCGTGAGGCAGCGTGACGGAGGTTTCATTCATCGCCTCGGCCAGATCGCGCGTTGCGAGGTTCCAGACAAACTCACCCGTTTCGGTAATATTCCGCACGCTGTCCTTCCAGCCGTTGCTGGAAAAACCAATGATTGGGGGGCGATAGTTAAAGCAGTTAAAGAAGCTGTACGGGGCCAGGTTCAGCTGTCCGGCCTTATCACAGGATGAGATCCAGCCAATCGGACGCGGGCCGATAATGGCATTCAGCGGGTCGTGCGGCAGGCCGTGCCCCTGAGAAGGTTGGTAAAAGTACATATCGCTCTCTCTACGGTGGGCTGCAACGCGCATTGCCCGGGTTCGGTCTTCCCAGACTAGCGAAATTTACGTTCAGCGTGAATCGGGGGGCCGGGTTTATTGCCAAAAATTCATATGGCGCATGATTGTGACGTTCATCACTTCAAACTTACGGGTTCAGACAGTATCATCAGATAAGTTAAACCCTCGCTGCCAGACGGCGAGGGTTTTCTTTTGGATTGGTTTCTGCGTTACACGCAGCATTAACGACATGGAGTAAAAATGTCCAGACCTACGATTATCATCAATGAACTCGACGCAGAACGTATCGACCGCCTGTTGGAAAAACCAGAATTTGCCTCGCTGCCGGTAGCGGATGCGCTGAACGAAGAGCTAGACCGGGCGCAGATGTGTACGCCTGAAACCATGCCGCATGATGTGGTTACCATGAACAGTCAGGTGAAGTTCCGCAACCTGACGACCGGGGAAGAACTGACCCGCACGCTGGTCTACCCGGCGCAGATGACCGACAGCAGCACACAGCTTTCGGTGCTGGCCCCCGTGGGCGCGGCACTACTTGGGCTGCGTACGGGCGATACCATCCACTGGGAACTACCGGGCGGCGCATCGTCCCATCTGGAAGTGCTTGAGCTGCTCTACCAGCCCGAAGCCGCTGGCGATTACCTGCGTTAATCCCTTCTGAACAAGCGACCCCGCTTTGCACAGAGGATGCGTCGGCATCCTCTTTCCGCAAAATCACCCGAGAGTGTCAGTGAGAGGCCTCACACGACCCCGCCGGGGAAGGCATTCACCAGCCCCTTAACCTTCTGCTGCGCGGCCTCCGGGGTATCTGCGCCAGGCACCAGGATCACCTTGCGGCACTCCTCTTCACGTTTTTCAAAAATCTTATAGGCGCGCTCCGCGTCGGCCAGCGGAAGGTAATGGGTCACAATATCTTCCGGCGTGAGCAGCCCCTTTTCGATGAGTGGCAGCAGCTCTCCCAGCCAGGCATGGACGTGCGTCTGGCCCATCTTAAAGCTCAGCCCCTTATCGAAGGCATCGCCAAACAGGAAGCCGTGGATAAAGCCGGCATACACGCCCGGCACGCTGACCACACCACCGCGTCGCACCGCTGCAATGCACTGGCGCAGGGCTTTGCCGCTGCTGCCTTCAATCTTCAGGTTACTGAGGATCGTTTCCGTCGTGCTGCCTTTGGCCTCAAACCCGACGGCATCAATGACCGCATCCACCCCGCGCTGCCCGGCCGTTTGCTCAATGATTTTCTCCGCCGCGTCGTTATCGTCATCAAAGTTAATCGGGATGGCGCCATAGCGCTCCTGAGCGAACCGCAGCCGGTAAGGGTGATGGTCAACCACGAAAATCTGCTCTGCGCCAAGCAGACGCGCGCAGGCAATGGTCAGTAGCCCCACCGGTCCGGCCCCGAATACGGCGACGCTGGAGCCTTTCTGGATCTGAGCATTTTTCGCCGCCTGCCAGGCGGTTGGCAGAATATCGGAGAGGAAAAGCGCTTTGTCGTCAGACAACAGCTGCGGCACTTTAAACGGCCCCACGTTACCTTTTGGCACGCGCACGTACTCAGCCTGTCCGCCCGGCACGCCGCCGTAGAGATGGCTGTAGCCAAACAGCGCCGCAGGAGCGGGAATTTGCTTTTTGTTCAGCGCCGCGCCCTGCCCGCGGTTCGTGTTTTCGCAGGCCGCGTACTGCTGCATCTGGCAAAAGAAGCAGTCGCCGCAGGCGATCACAAACGGGATCACCACCCGGTCACCTTTCTGCACGTTTTTCACCTCGCTGCCGCACTCCACCACTTCGCCCATAAATTCATGACCAAAGATATCGCCGTGCTGGACCTTGGGAATTTTTCCGCGATAAAGATGCAGATCGGAACCACAGATCGCCGTGGCCGTTACGCGCAGGATGATATCGTCTGGCTGTTCAATGCCCGGGTCAGGCACGTTATCAACCCGAACATGGTGTGGACCGTGATAGGTGAGAGCTTTCATGCAACCTCCGCAAGGGTGTGGGTAAGCTTATAAAAGGGTAGCTACCTCACGGGATCTGCCCCGGAATCCGGCTGTTTTGAGATTTATCCTGGCGAAATGAAAAAGTGCTGTCGGGGTTACAGAAACCATTTATATTTTGTGGTTGAATGATTTCAGCGTTTATAAACAAGGAGAAACGGTTATGTATCAAACAATCATTATGCCGGTTGATGTTTTCGAAATGGAACTGAGTGATAAAGCTGTACGTCATGCGGAATTTCTCGCGCAGCAGGACGGAATTATTCATCTTCTGCATGTCTTGCCGGGCTCGGCCAGCCTGAGCCTGCACCGCTTTGCTGCCGACGTGCGTCGTTTTGAAGAGCATCTACAGCACGAAGCCGAGACGCGCCTGCAAACCATGGTCGGGCATTTCAGCATTGACCCTTCCCGCATTAAAACTCACGTTCGCTTCGGCAGCGTTCGCGACGCCGTCAACGAGCTGGCCGCGGAGCTGAATGCGGACGTAGTGGTGATCGGTTCACGTAATCCTTCCATCACCACGCACCTGCTGGGATCGAACGCGTCCAGCGTGATCCGCCATACCCACATTCCGGTGATGGTCGTCAGATAAAAAAAGAGGCCACCTTCTGGTGGCCTCTTGCATTGCAGGTATAGTCTTGCTTTCTTTTGTTATGCGGTTTTGGTGCGGATCAGGTAATCAAACGAGCTCAGCGACGCTTTCGCACCTTCGCCGGTGGCGATAATGATCTGCTTGTACGGCACGGTGGTGCAGTCGCCCGCCGCAAATACCCCTTTCACGCTGGTTTCGCATTTCGCATCAATGATGATCTCGCCCATGCGGTTGCGCTCAATCGCGCCTTCCAGCCAGGTGGTGTTTGGCAGCAGACCAATCTGAACGAAGATCCCCGCCAGCGGTACGCTGTGGGTATCGCCACTCACGCGGTCGCGGTATTCCAGACCGGTCACCTTGCTGCCGTCGCCTTTCACTTCTGTCGTCTGGGCATTCAGCACAATATCGACGTTATTCAGGCTACGTACTTTATCCTGCAACACCTGGTCCGCTTTCATTTCTGGGGCGAATTCGAGCAGGGTAACGTGTTCAACAATCCCCGCCAGATCGATAGCCGCTTCCACGCCGGAGTTACCGCCGCCGATCACTGCTACGCGTTTGCCTTTGAACAGCGGGCCGTCGCAGTGCGGACAGTAGGTCACGCCTTTGGTGCGATACTGATCTTCACCCGGCACGTTCATGTTGCGCCATTTCGCACCGGTGGCAATGATCACGCTGCGCGCTTTCAGCACCGCGCCAGAGGCGGTTTCAATCTGGTGTAAGCCACCTTCTACCGCCGCCGGAACCAGTTTGCTGGCGCTCTGGCTGTCGATGACGTCCACGGCGTAATCGCTGACGTGGGCCTTTAACGCACCGGCCAGTTTCTGACCTTCGGTTTTCGGCACGGAAATGTAGTTTTCGATGTCCACCGTATCAAGCACCTGACCACCGAAACGCTCGCCCATCAGGCCGGTGCGGATCCCTTTACGTGCGGAGTAAACCGCTGCCGCCGCGCCCGCAGGGCCGGAACCGACAATCAGCACATCGTACGCATCGCGTTTGTTCAGCTCTTCCGCCGCGCGTTTTTCCGCGCCGGTATCCACTTTCGCGACGATTTCCGTCAGCGTCATGCGGCCCTGACCGAACTCCTGACCGTTCAGATACACCGCCGGAACGCCCATCACATTGCGATCGGTGATTTCATTCTGGAACGTGCCGCCGTCAATCGCCGTATGCTTGATGCGCGGGTTCAGAACCGACATCAGGTTGAGCGCCTGCACCACGTCCGGGCAGTTGTGGCAGGAGAGCGAATAATAGGTTTCAAACTCAAAATCACCGTCGATATCGCGGATCTGCTCCAGCAGGGTCTGCGCTTCTTTCGACGGGTGACCACCGGTCCACAGCAGCGCCAGCACCAGTGAGGTAAATTCATGTCCCAGCGGAGAGCCGGCAAAACGCGGTCCCTTGTCCGAGCCCGGGTTAGTAATCAGGAAAGAAGGTTTACGAACCGCAAGCGAATTGTCTTCTTTGAAGGTCACTTTCGGCGACAGTTCAGCGATCTCTGCCAGCAGCTCTTTGATTTCTGCCGATTTCGCGCTGTCGTCCAGCGTGGCAATCAGCTCAACGGGTTTAGTCAGTTTCTCAAGGTAGGCCTTGAGCTGGGTTTTCATAGTGGTGTCGAGCATGGTTCTTCCCTCTCTTAAGACGTCATCATGCAAGCTGCCTTTGCGGGCGGCATGAATGCAACTTGCATCATGGTGCTGGAATGAAATGGGCGCGGGTGCGCCCATTGATTGCCGGGGGCACTTCGTTTACCCGGCCTACGATACCGTAGGCCTGTGCAAGCGCAGCGCCGCGAGGCTTTACAGACTTAGATCTTGCCGACCAGGTCTAAAGATGGCGCCAGAGTTGCTTCACCTTCTTTCCATTTCGCCGGGCACACTTCGCCTGGGTGAGAAGCTACGTACTGAGCCGCTTTCACTTTACGCAGCAGGTCAGATGCATCACGGCCGATACCTTCAGCGGTAACTTCGATAGCCTGGATAATGCCCTGCGGGTCAACAACGAAGGTTGCACGATCTGCCAGGCCTTCATCTTCACGCATGTTGTCGAAGTTACGGGTCAGGGCGCCAGTCGGGTCGCCGATCATCGCGTATTTGATTTTTGCGATGGTTTCAGAGCTGCTGTGCCACGCTTTGTGGGTGAAGTGGGTATCGGTAGACACTGAGTAAACGTCTACGCCCAGCTTTTGCAGTTCATCGTAATGGTCAGCGACGTCGCCCAGTTCAGTCGGGCAAACGAAGGTGAAGTCAGCCGGATAGAAGAAGAAGACGCTCCAGCGACCTTCAATATCTTTCTCGGTAACTTCAATGAACTCACCGTTTTTGAACGCCTGGTTTTTGAAAGGTTTAATTTTGGTGTTAATCAAGGACATCTGTACTTCCTCCGTGTTTTCGTTGAGATGTAAGGTAACCAACTTTGCTCATCGGGGCTAATGCGTATGCTTTATCAAATCAATCAGCCAAACCTTACAACGGCAACAAGACAGCAAGGTGAACCTTTACAGGAAAGCCTGAAAGTAAAAAGGCCGCCTCAACGGGCGGCCCTGATACCTGAATTCCCCGCAGGTACATTCAGTGCCAGCCGAAGCTGGCGTTGCGTTGCGCTCTACTTACCTTGTATCAAGGCGGTAACAGCACCCTGATTACACCACCCGTACAGGCATTGAGCAATCCTTAACAGGGGCATTCCTGTCTATGGCTCTGATAGGTTTAACCGAACAGTCATACCGGCCTGACTAAATCAAAACTGGTGATGAATAAGAGGCAATATATAAATGTCAATTACCCTTTAATTTATTATCGCACTGTTCAAAGATAAAATTATCTTAATCACATCTGAAGTTCTATTTCATTAATGCGACAGCGTGATATATTAAGATGACTTAAATATCTTTTTAAGCAGGTTAACCAAAAGGATTGTAAATGGTTAGCTTTAAACTATAGTTATCAACAATATGTCATACCCGCACACACGGCACAGTCAGGATGAAACATGGCAAACCTTTACGATCTTAAAAAGTTCGATCTTAACCTGTTAGTTATTTTTGAATGCATTTATCAACATCTTAGCATCAGTAAAGCAGCGGAAATGCTTTATATCACCCCTTCCGCGGTAAGCCAGTCGCTTCAGCGTTTGCGTGGTCAACTGAACGATCCGCTGTTTATTCGTTCCGGTAAAGGTATCACCCCGACGACTGTTGGCATCAATCTGCACCAGCATCTTGAGAAAAACCTCAACCAGATCGAGCAGACCATCAACCTGATGCACGATGCCGACATCAAAAAGAAGTTTGTGATTTATTGCTCGCAGATGGTCTCTCCGGGCTACCTTTATGAACCCATCCGGCTGCTGATGTCTCATGAAAATTACGAGATAGAACAACGGGATATGCTTGTTTCGGCAGAGTCTGCTGAGGATTTGCTGGCCTACCGCAAAGCCGACCTGATCTTTACCGTCTCGCCGATCAACAGCCGCGCCGTGGTGTGCTCTCACTTCGTGACGATTCCGTCTGTGCTATTTTGTCGTCAGGACCATTCGCGCCTTGACGGCGAGGTCACGCTGGACCAGCTAAAGCAGGAGAAGTTTACCTTCTACCAGAGCAATAATCCGGGTATTAAGGAGCTTCAGGGCCGTGTATCTAACATTTATCCTGACAGAAATATCGCCTTTCGCACGGACTCCATAAGCTCGATTGTCTCAATGGTGAGCATGTCGGACCTTTTAGGGTATATCCCGATTTCTATTTTTGAAACGTATAAATCGTCGCTAGGTTTAAAACGCCTTATCCCTCCGTTTGAATTACCGGTTATTCCTGTTTATATGCTGTACAACCGCTCGTCGCTGAACAGCACCGTTTTTTCAACATTCATTGAAAAAATGCATAAGCTGGCGCATTAATCGTATCAATATAATGAACCATCGCCGCCCGTGAGCAGGCGCACGATATAGCATTGATGATTTGTGAATACAGACAGATAATTACATTATTGGCCTTCAATAATGTAAAAAGTCTTCAATACGCAGGACGCGATTCATCATGTCTCTCTATAAATTACCGCTTCAGGAAAATGTTCTGGAGGCGTCTACAGAACGCATAAACTGGACGCTTCAGAACCTGACGCGGGTCTGTGTCTCCTTTTCTGGCGGAAAAGATTCAACGGTTATGCTCCACCTCGTCGCGCAGCAGGCACGGCGCTTAAAGCGAAAAATCGACGTGCTTTTTCTGGACTGGGAAGCACAGTTTTCAAGCACCATCGAGCACATCGAAAACATGCGGGTGCTGTATCAGGACGTCATCCATCACTTCTGGTGGGTGGCTCTGCCGATCACCACGCAAAATGCCCTGTCCCAGTTTCAGCCCGAATGGCAGTGCTGGGAGCCGGGCACCCGCTGGGTTCGCCTGCCGCCTGAAGATGCCATTACCGACCCACAGTACTTCGTTTTTTATCAGCAGGGAATGACCTTCGAAGCCTTCGTCCGGGACTTTGCCGAATGGTATGCGCGAAGGCGCCCCGCCGCAGTGATGGTGGGCATCCGCGCCGATGAATCCTATAACCGCTTTCTGGCTATCGCCTCCGCCCGCAAGCAGCGCTTTTCCGATGACAAACCCTGGACCACCGTCGCGCCGGGCGGGCATGCCTGGTATATCTATCCTCTTTACGACTGGAAAACCGCCGACATCTGGACCTGGTTTGCCAAATCCGGCAGCCCCTATAACCCCCTCTACGACCTGATGTACCAGGCCGGCGTACCGCCGCGCTATATGCGCATCTGTGAGCCCTTTGGTCCCGAACAGCGTCAGGGGTTATGGCTCTACCACGTTGTGGAGCCCGATCGCTGGGCTGCCATGTGCGAACGCGTGAGCGGCGTGCGCAGCGGCGGGATTTACGCCGGGCAAGATAACCATTTTTACGGCCACAGGAAGATCCTCAAGCCCGACCACCTCAGCTGGCGCGAATACGCCATGCTGTTGCTCGACAGCATGCCGCAATCGACCGCTGAACATTACCGCAACAAGGTCGCGGTGTACCTGCACTGGTATCAGAAGCGCGGGATGGCGGATATCCCCGAAACGCAGGAGGGCGATATTGGTGCCAAGGATATCCCCTCCTGGCGGCGGATATGTAAGGTTCTGCTGAATAACGATTACTGGTGTCGGGCGCTCTCGTTTAGCCCTAACAAACCCAGGCACTATCAGCGCTACAGCGAACGAATGAAATCAAAACGCAAGGAGTGGGGAATTTTATGCAACAACGAATAATCAGCGAAATGGAAGCGTACCTTCAGACGTTAAGCGATGAGAAAAGAATTGACGCTATCAATGCGTTTCGCCAGGCCATGCATCAGCTCAGCCCGTTTCGCGATCAGCCCGTCGACTGCGTGCTGTGGATCAGGCAGGACGACATCAGCGCCAACGACTACAACCCCAATAACGTGGCGCCACCGGAAAAACGGCTGCTCAGCAAATCGCTGGAACTGGACGGCTTTACCCAGCCCATCGTGGTAACCGAAAGCGAGCCGGCGCATTACGAAATTGTCGACGGATTCCATCGTCACGAAATCGGTAAAAGCAGGGCCGCGCTGAAGCGCCAGCTTCGGGGGTATTTGCCCGTCACCTGCCTGCGCAAAGATCGCCAGCAAAAGCTTGACCGGATGGCCGCCACCATCCGCCACAACCGTGCACGGGGACGCCACCAGATCAACGCCATGTCCGATATCGTCCGGGAGCTGGCCCAGCTTGGCTGGAATGATGAGAAAATCGGTAAGGAACTGGGGATGGACAGCGACGAGGTGCTGCGCCTGAAGCAGATCAACGGCCTGCTGGAGCTGTTTGCAGACCGTCGCTATTCCGAAGCCTGGACGGTGAAATAGTCAGAGCGTCGCCAGACGCTCCGCCGCCGCCAGCAGCGTCGATTCCTGTTTCGCAAAGCACAGGCGAATCAGCTTATGCGGGAAGGGATCGGCGCAGAACACCGACAGCGGAATAGCCGCCACGCCCACCTCCGTCGTCAGCCACCGGCAAAAGCTGACGTCGTCCAGATCGGAAATCGCGCTGTAGTCCGCCAGCAGGAAGTAGGTCCCTTCGCACGGCAGAATTTCCAGACGGCTTTTGCTCAGCGCATTTACAAACATATCCCGACGCGCGCGGTAAAAATCCGGCAGCTCGCGATAGTGCTGCGGTTCGCTGCGCAGCATGTCCGCCAGCGCCAGCTGGGCAGGCGTATTGACCGCAAAGGTCAGGTACTGGTGCACCTTGCGCAGCTCCGCGCTGATGGCCGCCGGGGCCACGCAGTACCCTACCTTCCAGCCGGTCATATGGTAGGTCTTGCCAAATGACGACACCGCTACCGCGCGCTCGCGAAGCTGCGGATGGGCCAGCACGCTGGCGTGCCCTTCCGCCGCAAAGCAGATGTGCTCGTAGACTTCATCGCTCAGGACGTAAATTTCCCGCTCGGCGATAGCCTGCCACAGCGCGGCAAAATCGGCCTTTTGCCACACCGTCGCCGACGGGTTGTGCGGGGTATTCAGGATCACCAGACGGGTTTTATCACTCAGCAGCGCGGCGAACGCCTGCCAGTCCGGGCGGAAATGCGGCGGCTGTAGCGCCACACGCTTCACCACGCCACCGGAGAGTTCAACCGCAGGCGCATAGCTGTCGTAGCTTGGGTCAAAGCAGATGACTTCATCCCCCGCGCGCACCAGCGCGGTGATGGCCGCGTACAGCGCTTCGGTCGCTCCTGCCGTCACCGTGATATCGTTGTTCGCATCGGGCTTATGGCCATACAGCTCAGCCGTTTTGTCGGCAATGGCCTCCCGCAGCGCCTGCACGCCGGTCATTGGCGCATACTGATTCGCCCCCTGCGCCACGTGGTGCGCCAGACGTTCCTGCAAATATTTCGGACCATCGAAATCGGGGAACCCCTGCGAGAGGTTAATGGCATTGTGCTGCTGCGCCAGGGCGCTCATCTGCGTAAAGATGGTGGTACCGAGATCAGGAAGTTTACTCTGCGGGATCAATGCGTTAATGCTCATGTTGTCGTGCCTGCTTGTAATACTTATGTTGCTGCCACTATAACACGATGTTAGTCTTTGGCAATCAAGACGCTTAGACGTCTAAACCATATCAATATTCCTGGCCGAGGGGTAAAAGGAAATGACAGACAACCTGCTGCTCACACACCTGGTCGACGCCTGCCGCTGGATAGGCGCCAAAGGCTGGGCACCCGCCACCGGCGGTAATATGTCGGTGCGTCAGGACGAGCACCTCTGCTGGCTCAGCGAATCCGGCAAGGACAAAGGCAGCCTGACCACCGACGATTTTCTACAGGTGGAGATCGCCACTAACCGGGCGCCGTCCGGTCGAAAACCGTCGGCGGAGACCGGGCTACACACCCTTATCTATCGCCTGTTCCCGGAGGCTAACGCTGTCCTGCACGTTCATACCGTTAACGCCACGGTGCTGTCGCGTCTGGTCAAAGAAGCCGAACTGAATATCAGCGGTTTCGAGATGCAGAAATCGCTTACCGGGCAGACTACCCATCTGGATACCGTCGCCATCCCGGTGTTTGATAACGACCAGGACATCGACGCCCTCGCCTCGCGCATCGCCCATTACGCCCAGGAGCGTCCGCTTAATTATGGTTTTCTTCTGCGCGGCCATGGCTTAACCTGCTGGGGACGCGACGTAGCCGAAGCCCGCCGTCATCTGGAAGGATTAGAGTTCTTATTTGAATGCGAAATGCGTTTACGACACCTGGAGAGAGTATGATTCGCGCGATTGTGACGGATATTGAAGGAACCACCAGCGATATTCGTTTTGTCCATGACGTTTTGTTCCCCTACGCGCGTGAGCGGCTGGCGGCCTTCGTGACCGCCCAGCAGTACGCCGAGCCGGTCAAATCGATTCTGGACAACCTGCGCGATGAAATCAGCGATCCGCATGCCGGCGTCGGCGATCTCATCAACGTGCTGTTTAGCTTTATGGATGAAGACCGCAAATCGACGGCGCTCAAAGCCCTGCAAGGCATCATCTGGCAGGAGGGCTACATCAACGGTGACTTTACCGGCCATCTGTACCCTGACGTTCTGCCCGCGCTGGAAAAATGGAAGGCGCAAGGGATTGATCTCTATGTTTATTCCTCTGGCTCCGTTGCTGCGCAGAAACTGTTATTTGGCTACAGCGACGAAGGTGATATTACTCATCTGTTCAGCGGCTATTTTGACACCCACATCGGCGCCAAGCGCGAGGTGCAGTCTTACCAGAACATAGCGGCGCAAACGGGCATCGCCCCGTCGCAGATCCTGTTCCTGTCGGATATTCACCAGGAGCTGGACGCGGCTGAACAGGCGGGTTTTCGCACCCTGCAACTGATTCGCGGTGAAGATGACGGCGCGAGCCATCACCATCAAATCCACCAGTTTGACGAGATTAATCCGGAGCAGATCCCTTCATGAGCGCATTGACCATTTATTCCGATAAAGACGCCAGCAAGCCTCTGTGGCACAGCACCGACGCCGCCGAAATCGCTCAACAGCTGAACGCTAAAGACGTGCGCTTTGAGCGCTGGGCGGCAGACCGTGATTTAGGACAGGATCCTGCGCCCGAAGCCGTGATCGCGGCGTATCAACACGCGATCGACAAGCTGGTGGCAGAGAAAGGCTACCAGAGCTGGGATGTCATCAGCCTGCGCGCCGACAACCCGCAGAAAGAGGCGCTGCGCGCGAAGTTTCTGAACGAACACACCCACGGCGAAGACGAAGTGCGCTTTTTCGTGGAAGGTGCCGGGCTGTTCTGCCTGCACATTGGCGATGAGGTGTACCAGGTACTGTGCGAGAAAAACGACCTGATTTCCGTGCCGGCGGGCACGCCGCACTGGTTTGATATGGGCTCAGAGCCGAACTTTACCGCCATTCGTATTTTCGATAATCCGGAGGGATGGGTGGCCCAGTTTACCGGAGATGCAATTGCGGATGCGTATCCACGCCTGGCATAGATATTCGCCTTGCTCCCTCTCCCCGTGGGAGAGGGCCGGGGTGAGGGCATCAGCGTACACCGCCCCTTCACCTGTCTCACCAGTCGAGCGCCTCTTCAGGCAAGCTATTCTCAGGCAAATTTCCCTTCCGCCACCTCATCCGGCGTGACCACACCCGTATCCAGCACCCAGCCGCTAATCAGCGAGGCAGGCGTGACGTCAAACGCCGGGTTATAGACCTGCGCGTCTTCCGGCGCCCACTGCACCGCGCCAAAGCTTCCGGCAACGCCCGTCACTTCGCTGGCGGCGCGCTGCTCGATGGGGATCGCATCCCCGTTCGGGCAGGCCGGGTCGAGCGTCGTTTGTGGGGCGGCGACGTAGAACGGAATGCCGTGGAATTTCGCCAGCACCGCCAGTGAATAAGTGCCGATTTTATTCGCCACGTCGCCGTTGGCGGCGATACGGTCTGTCCCCACCCACACGGCGTCCACCTCCCCTTTCGCCATCAGGCTGGCGGCCATGGAGTCGGTAATCAGCTGATACGGCACCCCCAGCTCGCCCAGCTCCCATGCGGTCAGCCTGCCGCCCTGCAACAGCGGACGGGTTTCATCCACCCAGACGCTGCTGACGTTACCCTCCTGATGCGCGCGGGCAATCACGCCCAGCGCCGTACCGACGCCCGCGGTTGCCAGCCCGCCGGTGTTGCAGTGGGTCAGCAGACGGCTGCCGGGCCTCACCAGCGCGCTGCCCGCTTTTGCAATCGCGTCGCAAAGCCGTTTGTCTTCGTCAATCAGGCGCAGCGCCTCCGCCACCAGCGCCGGAACAAAATCCTCTTCCCACAGCGCAAGCTTCATGCGGTCGAGGTTGTTCATCAGGTTTACCGCCGTCGGGCGGGATGCGCGAAGCGTTTCCAGCGCCGCCGCCAGCTCATCGCGGCTTTTGCCGTTTTCCGCCAGCAGCGCCAGCAGCAGGCTTGCAGAGAGACCAATCAACGGTGCGCCACGCACGCGCAGAGCGTGGATATGCCCAACCAGCGCCTCCACCGTTGAGGCATCCAGCCAGCGTTTCTCCTGCGGAAGCGCCTGTTGGTCGAGAATAAAGAGCTGATTATCCGCCACCCGCAGGCTGGTCGTCTGTAATGTCTGCATGTCGTTAATTCCCTGTTGCGTTGTTGTAGCACATTGTGTCAGGATGAAATCCAGATGTATAGACGTCTACATGTCTTAATTAGTTAACTCGTGAGGAACAGGCCATGTCGCAATACCGTACCTTTACCGCTCAGGACGCCGTGGAGTATGCCAGGCAGTTTGGTGGGCTTGACGATCCGTCATCGCTGGTAGAGGCGCAGGAAGTGGGCGACGGCAACCTCAATCTGGTTTTTAAAATTTTCGACAGCGCGGGCGTGAGCCGCATCATCGTTAAACAGGCGCTGCCCTACGTGCGCTGCGTCGGCGAGTCCTGGCCGCTGACGCTGGATCGCGCCCGCCTCGAGGCGCAAACCCTGGTCGAGCATTACCAGCACAGCCCGCAGCACACCGTGAAAATCCACCACTTTGACCCGAAACTGGCGGTGATGGTGATGGAAGATCTCTCCAGCCATCGCATCTGGCGCGGCGAGCTGATCAACAACATTTACTACCCGCAGGCGGCGCGCCAGCTGGGCGAATACCTCGCGCACGCGCTGTTCCACACCAGCGATTTCTATCTGCACCCGCACGCGAAAAAAGCGCAGGTGGCGAAATTCATCAACCCGGAGATGTGTGAGATCACCGAAGATCTGTTCTTCAACGATCCGTACCAGGTTCATGAGCGCAATAACTACCCTGCCGAGCTGGAAAATGACGTCGCCGCCCTGCGCGACGACGCCCCGCTAAAAATTGCCGTGGCCGCCCTGAAGCACCGCTTCTTCTCGCATGCCGAAGCGCTGCTGCACGGGGATATTCACAGCGGCTCGATTTTTGTGGCCGACGGCAGCCTGAAGGCCATCGACGCCGAGTTCGGCTATTTCGGGCCGATTGGATTTGACGTCGGCACCGCCATCGGCAACCTGCTGCTCAACTTCTGCGGCCTGCCGGGGCATCTGGGCATTCGCGATGCCGCCGCCGCGCGCGAGCAGCGCCTGACCGATATTCAGGAGCTGTGGAACACCTTTGCGGAACGCTTCCAGACGCTGGCACACGAGAAAACGCGCGACGCCGCGCTCAGCGCGCCAGGCTATGCCTCCGCGTTCCTGAAAAAGGTCTGGCATGACGCCATCGGCTTCTGCGGCACCGAACTCATTCGCCGCAGCGTCGGGCTTTCCCACGTCGCGGATATCGATAGCATCCAGGACGAGGCCATGCGCCACGAGTGCCTACGCCACGCGATAACGCTCGGCAAGGCGCTCATTGTGATTGCCGACCGTATCGACAGCGCGGAAGATCTGGTGGCGCGGGTGCGGCAATACAGTTGATTTTCTCCCTCTCCCTGTGGGAGAGGGCATCAAACCGCACTTACCCCAGATACTCAATCACCGACAGCCCGCCGTTATAGTCCGTGCTGTAAATAATTCCCTGCGCATCCACAAACACGTCACAGGACTGGATCACCTGCGGGCGATTCGGCCGCGTGTCCATCATCCTCTCCGGTGCCGCGGGCACCAGCGCACCGATTTCCACTGGGCGATACGGATTGGAGATGTCATACGCGCGCACGCCCGCATTCTGATAGGTAGCAAAAATCAGCGTTGAGCTGACAAAGCTCCCCGGCCGGTTCTCGTGCAGGTTGTGCGGGCCGAAATGCGCCCCTTTTGCCACGTAGTCGGTTTCATTTGGCTGCGGGAAGGTCGAGATGCTCACCGGGTTCGACGGCTCGCGGATATCAAACAGCCAGATCAGCTTCTCGCCGTCCTGCTGGTTATCCAGCACCGCTTCGTCCAGCACCACCAGCAGATCCCGGTCCGGCAGCGGCAGCGCGGTGTGCGTCCCGCCGCCAAACGGCGGACTCCAGTTACGGTGGCTAATAAGCTTAGGCTGGGTACGGTCCTTCACGTCCAGCAGCGTTAAGCCGCCGTCGCGCCAGCTGCCGTACGCCGTATCGCCGGCAATAATCGCGTGGTGGAGCGCGTAGCGTTTCCCTTCCGGCCAGTTCGGCTGTTCGCCTTCGGCCTGGTTCATCCCCGGCAGCCACCAGCGCCCTGCCACCTCAGGCTTACGCGGGTCGGCCAGGTCGATCGTCAGAAAGATGTAGTCGGTAAAACCGTCGATCAGCGCCGACACGTACGCCCAGCGGCCACCGACGTACCAGATGCGGTGAATGCCGATGCCGCTCAGCGAGAGAAAGCCAATTTCGCGCGGCGCGTCCGGCGTGGAGATATCAAAAACGCGAAGCCCGGCGCTCCAGCCCCTGTCCTGCACGTCGCTGACGGTCTCTCCTACCTGACGGGTGTAGTAGACCTTCTCGTCGGCGAAGCGGGCATCGGCAAACAGATCCCGGGCGTTGATCACCAGCAGCAGGTCGTCATGCGCCTGGAGGTGCACGTTCCAGGTGCCCGGCGGCGCAGGAAAATAGCCCGCGGGTTTCGGGTTTTTCGGGTCGCGCACGTCGACAATCGAAAAGCCCTGCGACACCATGTGGCCGATATAGGCGAAACCGCGGTGCACCATCAGCTGCACGCCGTCCGGGCGACCGCCCTGGTCGCTATGGCCGATCAGCCGCATATTGCGGCTGTATTCTGGCGTGGGGAGGATGCTCATTTATTTTTCGCTTCCAGCGTCGCAAACCACGGCGCGATAAAATCTTCCGTCTGGCCCCAGCCCGGAATGATTTTACCCAGCGACGCTACGTTCACTGCCCCCGGCTGCGCGGTCAGCAGCGCCTGCGGGATCGCAGCGGCTTTGAAGTCGTAAGTGGCAGGCGTGGCTTCCCCGGCAATCTTGTTGGCGATCAGGCGCACGTTAGTCGCACCAATCAGCTTCGGATCCACCGCCACGCTCACTGCCCACGGGCTACCCGGCTCGCGCATCAGCTGTAAATCCTGGTTGGAGATGTCAATGCTGTAGAGCTTGATCTCGGTGCGTCCATTCTCCTTCAGCGCTTTATACGCCCCCTGGCTGAAGGCGTCCCAGGTGCCCCAGATGGCGTCGATTTTGCCTTTCGGGTATTTCGCCAGGATCGCGCCCACCTTGTTGGCGGTGTCGCCCTGCACGTCAGAAGAGACCGCGCCGATGGACTCCAGCTCTTTAATCTCCGGGTACTGCTTTTGCAATTCTTTATAGGCTGCCTGACGGCGCTCCATCGGCGGGAAGCCCGCCACCCACAGCTTGACGATGTTGGCCTTGCCGTTGAAATCTTTCGCCAGCTGGCCGAAGGAGAGATTCGTCAGCGAGGCGTCGTCCTGCTGGGTGACGGTCACGCCCGGGATCTCGCCGTTTACGGCGGTATCAAATACGGCGACCTTGATCCCGGCATCCACCGCCTTCTTCACCAGCGCGGTAGAGTACGGATCGCGTCCCTGCGACAGGATGATCCCGTCATATTTCGGGCTGATGGCCTGGTTAACAAAATCCTGGAATTTAGCGTCATCCCCGTTGCTCAAAAAGGTGCTGACCTTAAAGCCGAGCTTTTTCCCTTCCTGAATGGCCCCGGCAACAAACTGCGTGGTGTTGTCGTCCGAGCCGAGGTTACGGATCACCGCGATGCGGATCGGTCCGTCGTGGTTCGCAATGGCGGCCGGAACCGGCGCGGGCGTGGCCGCAAATCCCGGCAGAGAAGTGAGTAACCCCAGTGCGACCAAAGAGAGCGCAATCTTTTTCATTTTTATCCCGTTGTGTTGTCAGCGTTTTTGTATGTAGGTAATCGCCAGTGCCACCGCGAGCACCAGCCCTTTTATTATGTCCATGGCGTAATACGGCACGGAGAGCATCACCAGCCCGTTCGACAGCACGCCGAGGATCACCGCCCCCACCAGCGTGCCAAGCGCGTTCGGCTTGCCGGACCCGGCCAGCGAGAAGCCGATCCACGCCGCGGCCACCGCATCCATCAGATAGCCGCCGCCCGCATTGACCTGCGACGATCCAATGCGGGAGGCCAGCAGAATGCCGCCCAGCCCCGCCAGCAGAGAGGCAATCACGTAGGCCGCCACCTTATAGCGCGTGGTGCGAATGCCCGAGAGGCGCGCCGCTTCCGGGTTGCCGCCAATGGCATACATGCGGCGTCCGTGAGTGGTCAGCGACAGCCCCAGCTGCGCCAGAAGGGTCACCGCCAGCATGATGATGACGATGGTCGGCACCTGCCCCAGCAGGCTGAACGCCGCCGGAATGGTCCCTTCCGCCATGTCGCCGCTCGGCAGCACCATGTTCTCGGTAATCGACCCGCCGTAGCTGTAGGTCATTGCCACGCCCTGGATGACAAACAGGCTGGCGAGCGTCGCGAGCATGTCCGGAATACGCAGGATGACGATCAGGAAAGCGTTAAACAGGCCGACCAGCGTGCAGAGCGCGAGAGTGATTACAATCGACTCGGTGGTGCCGAAGCCGTGCCAGACGAAAAGCGAAATGACCAGCGCGTTCGCCAGCGACGCCGTGGAGCCCACGGAGAGATCGAACCCGCCGACGGTCAGCGAAATCGACACGCCAACGGCAATCACCGTCACGATGGCAATCGAGCGCAGAATGTTAATGATGTTGTTCGGGTCGAGGAAGCTGTCCGACGCCAGGCCAAAGACGGCCACCAGCGCGACGACGGTCAGCAACATGCCCCACTTGTAGAGAAAATCAAAAAGTTGCTGACGGCCAGACGCCGTCGCGTTTACTGAAAGGGCCTTGCTCACGACGCCGTTCCTCCGGTTGAATAATAAAGTAGTGTCTCTTCACGGGCCTCGGCCCCGGCGATTTCCGCCACGATGCGCCCGTCCCACAGGACGCAGATGCGGTCGCACAGCCCCACCAGCTCGGCGAACTCGCCGGAGGCGTAAATCACCCCTTTGCCCTCGCGAGCCAGGCCGTCAATCAGCTGGAACAGATCGGTTTTGGCCTTCACGTCCACGCCTTTGGTCGGCTCGTCGAAGATCAGCACGCTGGCGTCATTACGCAGCCACTTGCCGATGGCGACCTTCTGCTGGTTACCGCCGGACAGACGGCGCAGCACCTGTCCCGGTCCGCGGGCGCGCACGCCGATGCGGACAATGACCTCTTCCGCCCAGCGCCACGCCTGGCGATGGCCGAACAGGCTCCAGCGCGAGAAGCTGTTATCGGCGCACACGGCAAGGTTCATGCTCACCGGCTCGTCGATAAAAATGCCCTCCTTGCGCCGCTCCTCCGGCACCAGCGCCAGGCCGCGCAGCACCGAGTCAGCCGGATCGCGCGGCTGCCAGGCCTGATGGTTCAACTCACCGCGCGCCACGCGGCTTTTGGTGGCGCCAAACAGCGCCTTGCAGAGTTCGGTTTTCCCCGCCCCCGCCAGCCCGGCAATCCCGAGAATTTCGCCTTTGCGCAGGTGCAGGGAGATATCCTTCAGCAGCGCGTCGTCGTGCAGTCCTTCCACTCGCAGCAGCGTTTCGTCGCCGTGCGGCGGTCGCGCGGGCGGGTAGATATCGCTCAGCACGTGGCCGAGCATCTTCTCAACAATCTCTTCACCGCTGAGATCGGCCATCGGGCCGGACTCAATCAGCTTACCGTCGCGCAGCACCGTCAGGGTGTCGCAGATAGCTTTTAGCTCGTGAATGCGGTGGGAGATAAACACCACGCCGATGCCCTGCTGTTGCAGACGTCTTACCACCGCAAACAGACGCTCGCTCTCGTGCGCGTCCAGCGGCGCGGTGGGCTCGTCAAGAATCAAAAAACGGCAGTGGTGGGACAAAGCGCGTGCCAGCAAAATCTGCTGCTTTTCGGCAAGCGTGCAGCCGTCGATGGAGCGGCGAACGTCCAGAGCGACATCCAGCTGCGCCAGTGCCTGTCTCGCCTGCTGACGAACGGTGCGCCAGCGGTAGCGGTGCCCGGGCTGCGCCAGCTGGTCGAGCATGATGTTTTCAGCAATGCTTAACCCCGGGATCAGCGCCACGTCCACCTCCTGCTGCACGAGGTGGATGCCCAGCCGTTTGGCGTCCAGCGGCTCGCGGATGCTTACCGGCTGGTTATTAATGGAGATTTCGCCCTCATAGTGGTCGTGCGTCCCGCACAGCACCGCCATCAGCGTTGATTTCCCCGCACCGTTGGCGCCAGTCAGCGCATGCACCGACCCGCCGTTCAGCGTGAAGTCCACGCGCGACAGCGCCTGAAAGCCGGAAAAGGCCAGGCTGATATCGCGCATCTCTAGGCGACTGGAAACCATCCGCGTAAATCCTTCATTACTCTTCTGATTTAGCGAATTTTTCACAGCTCCGGTTGACTGACAACGACGGAAAAGGCATAAGATAAAGCGAAATATTATTAGCCATCCGGATGTCCAGACATAACATCAGGTTAGCGCTTGCTAAAATAAGGACAACTCCATGAGCAACACCGATATTCGCGTCGTGCCCGGCCCGGCGAACTACTTCTCTCATCCGGGAAGCCTTGCGCGCCTGGATGATTTCTTTACCCCGGAACAGCTTTCCCGCGCGGTGTGGATCTACGGCGAGCGGGCGATTGAGGGCGCGCGCCCTTATCTGCCGCAGAGTTTTACCGCGCCGGGGGCAAAACAGCTGCTGTTTAAGGGCCATTGCAGCGAGCGCGACGTCACCCGTCTGGTGAACGAAGCGGGAAGCGAAGCCAGCGTGGTGATTGGCATCGGCGGCGGCGCGGTGATGGATACCGTCAAGGCCGTGGCGCGTCGTCTGGGCGTGCCGTTCGTGGGCATTCCCACCATCGCCGCCACCTGCGCAGCGTGGACGCCGCTCTCCGTCTGGTACAACGATGCCGGTCAGGCGCTACAGTTTGAGATTTTTGACGACGCTAACTTTCTGGTGCTGGTGGAGCCGCGGATCATTCTGAACGCCCCGGCGGAATATTTGCTGGCGGGCATCGGCGATACGCTGGCGAAGTGGTACGAAGCGGCGGTGCTCGCCCCACAGCCGGAAAACCTGCCGCTGACCGTGCGCCTTGGCCTTAACGGCGCGCTGGCAATCCGCGACGTGCTGCTGGAGCGCAGCGAAGAGGCGCTAGAAGACCAGCAGCGCGGCGAACAAACGCAGGCGTTCCGGGACGTTGTGGATGCCATTATTGCCGGCGGCGGTATGGTTGGTGGTTTGGGGGAGCGCTATACCCGCGTGGCGGCGGCGCACGCGGTGCATAACGGCTTAACCGTGCTGCCGCAGACGGAAAAATACCTGCACGGCACTAAGGTGGCCTACGGCATTCTGGTGCAAAGTGCCCTGCTCGGCCAGGACGACGTGCTGGCACAGCTGGTGGCGGCATACCGGCGCTTTAACCTGCCGACCACGCTTCGCGAGCTGGACGTCGACTTCAATAACCGCGACGAGCTGGATAAGGTCATCGCCCACATCCTGCGCCCGGTGGAGTCGATTCACTATCTGCCGGTGACGTTAACGCCTGAGGCTCTGCGCGCCGCGTTTGAGAAAGTAGAATCCTTCCGCCGTTAATTGCGCCGACGGGCTATACCTAATGATGATTCTCACCACTCTCGTAACGAGGTCATCATGCAGATCGATTTAACAGGTAAAAAGGCGCTGGTTACCGGCGCCAGCCGCGGGCTGGGTCGAGCGATTGCCCTGTCGCTGGCGCGCGCCGGTGCCGATGTGGTCATCACCTATGAAAAATCCGCCGATAAAGCCCAGGCGGTCGCCGATGAAATTAAGGCGCTGGGGCGGCACGGCGAGGCCATTCAGGCGGACAGCGCCAGCGCGCAGGCGATTCAGGATGCCGTCACCCATGCGGCACGCTCTCTCGGCGGGCTGGACATCCTGGTCAATAACGCCGGTATCGCGCGCGGCGGCCCGCTGGAGTCCATGACGCTGGCGGACATCGACGCCCTCATCAACGTCAACATCCGCGGCGTGGTGATCGCCATTCAGGAAGCGCTGGTACACATGTCCGACGGCGGGCGCATTATCAACATCGGCAGCTGCCTGGCAAACCGCGTGGCGCAGCCGGGGATTGCCGTCTACTCAATGACCAAATCTGCACTGAACTCCCTGACCCGCGGTCTGGCCCGCGATCTGGGTCCACGCGGCATCACCGTGAACCTGGTGCACCCCGGCCCGACCAACAGCGATATGAACCCGGAGGACGGTGAACAGGCTGACTCACAGCGTCAGCTTATTGCTTTGGGTCATTACGGCCAGCCGGAAGACGTCGCGGCGGCGGTCACCTTCCTCGCCAGCCCGGCAGCCGGGCAGATCTCAGGCACCGGTCTGGACGTCGACGGCGGTTTGAACGCCTGATCGCATTTTTCCTGCAAGCCTCTGTCGACCGGCAGAGGCGTTTCCGAACCGCCTCGACGGTTTGCGTTTTGCCGCTTTCTCACGGTTTTTCTCCGCTCTACAGTACCCCATAAGAAATTCGGAATTTATCTAATAGTCTTATTATTTCCTTATATTTTGTGTGGGCGTACAGTGGAGGTACGGATGAAGATCGTGTGGTCAAAAACAGCAGAGAAGCAATTTTCTAAAATCGATACGCGATATCAGAACCGCATTAAATTCAGGCTGGAGAAGATGGATGATAAAACATCACCTGTCGCGGATATCAAGAAATTATCTTCTCCCGAAAACCACTACAGGTTGCGATTAGGTGATTACAGGGTCATTTACACCTTCGGAAACCCGCCGGGTGATACCTGTTACGTAGTGGCGGTAAAACGCCGGACAACCACCACCTACCTTCATGAGGAGCATACGGAATATGACTATTCAGTTCATCAAGGATGAAGAAGGAAAAAAACAGTATGTTGTCATTCCCTACGATGAATATTTTCGCATGCGTTTAGCCATGCTTGAGTATGATGACGATGATGAAAACGACTGGGAAGACATCCCTTACGAATCAGATATCTACGATAACGTAGGTTTACCAGGGGAAGTGTGCGACGTCATGCATAACGAGAACGTCAGCCTACAGGCCGCATGGCGCATTCTGCGCGGCATGTCCCAGCAGGAGGTCGCTGAGAAACTTGGCATCACCCAGTCCGCTGTATCACAGCTTGAAGCGCTGGACTCCCGTCCGCAAAAGCGCACCCGCGAAAAGCTGGCGGCAATTTATGGCTGCAAGCAGGAGCAGATCAGCCTCTATTTACCGAAAGAGGGTTAACAGCACTTCGCCCCGCCCTTGCCGCCGTAGCGGGCGTCCTGGCGGTCGCGGAAAAACTCTTCGTAGGTCATCGGCGTCTGGTCAGGATGGTTGACGCGCATATGCTCGACGTAGTTGTCGTAATCCGGCACGCCAATCATCATTTTGGCGGCCTGGCCCAGGTACTTACCTGCTTTGGAGAGGGTGTCGAACATCATTCTGGTCTCACTGGAAATGTAGGCCGGGTAAGCGCTAGCGCCACCCGGCACACAGGTTAATGCGCCCCTTTCGCCTGGGTCACAATCTCGTCCAGGTTTTCAGGCATGGGCTCGTACGGCGTCTCTTTCGCCGTCGGCGTGTCGACCTTCAGCGCCGCCAGCGCGGTTTTCAGAGAATACAACGCCAGCACCACAACCACCACCATAAAGAAGATGGTCAGCCCGGCATCCAGACGGTTGTTGAACACCAGCTGCGACAGCTGTGACTCGGTGTACTGCGCCGGGATCTTACCGCTGTCGATCATCGCCTGAAACTTGTTGGCGATGGCCAGGAAGCCCACCTTGTTGTCCGGGCTGAAGGCTTTTTGCCAGCCCGCCGTCAGGGTACAGATCAGCAGCCACGCGGTTGGTACCAGCGCCACCCACGCGTAGCGCTGGCGCTTCATCTTGAACAGCACCACAGCACAGAGCATCAGCGCCATGCCCGCCAGCATCTGGTTGGCGATACCGAACAGCGGCCACAGGGTGTTGATCCCGCCCAGCGGATCGACCACGCCCTGATGCAGGAAGTAGCCCCACGCCAGCACGCACAGCGCCGTCGCCAGCAGGTTAGCCGGGAGCGAATCGGTCCGCTTCAGGTTTGGCGAGATCACCCCCAGCAGATCCTGGAGCATAAAGCGCGCCGCACGCGTACCCGCATCCACCGCCGTCAGGATAAATAGCGCCTCGAACAGAATGGCGAAGTGATACCAGAACGAGACGTCCATCAGCCCGCCCAGCGCGCCGTGGAGAATGTAGGCCATGCCCACCGCCAGCGTCGGTGCCCCACCCGCGCGGGAGATAATTGACTGCTCGCCCACCTCATTAGCGATATGCGTCAGCGTTTCCGGGGTAATGGCAAAGCCCCAGCCGCTCACCACTTGCGCGGCCGACGCTACCACGTCAACGGTGCCGGCCGGGGCCAGTACCGCCATCGGGCTGTTCATCGCAAAGTAAACGCCCGGATCAATAATGCAGGCGGAGACCAGCGCCATAATCGCCACGAAGGACTCCATCAGCATGCCGCCGTAGCCAATCAGGCAGGCCTGATTTTCATTCGCCAGCATCTTCGGCGTCGTCCCGGAGGCAATCAGCGCGTGGAAGCCCGACACCGCACCGCAGGCGATGGTAATAAACAGGAACGGGAACAGGTTACCAGTCCAGACCGGGCCGGTACCGTCGATGAATTTGGTCAGCGCAGGCATGGTCAGGGTCGGGCGCATAATCAGAATGCCGATGGCCAGCCCGACGATGGTGCCGATTTTCAGGAAGGTTGAGAGATAATCGCGCGGGGCCAGCAGCAGCCACACGGGCAGCACCGCCGCCACAAAGCCGTAGCCCACCAGCATCCAGGTCAGCTGCACGCCGGTAAAGTCGAAGAACGGTGCCCAGGTCGGGCTTTCCGCCACCCAGCCGCCGGAGATAATGGCAAATACCAGGAACACCAGGCCAATGACAGAGACTTCACCAATGCGCCCGGGGCGCAGGTAGCGAATGTAGATCCCCATGAACAGCGCCAGCGGAATGGTAAAGGCGACGGTGTAGGTGCCCCACGGACTGTGGGTCAGCGCTTTCACCACGATCATCGCCAGCACCGCGAGGATGATCACCATGATCATAAAGGTCGCCACCAGCGCGATAACCCCGGCGGTTGCCCCCATCTCCTCTTTCACCAGCTCGCCCAGCGAACGACCGTCGCGGCGGGTGGAGACGAACAGCACCATAAAGTCCTGCACCGCGCCCGCCAGCACCACCCCCGCGAGGATCCAGATCATCCCCGGCAGGTAGCCCATCTGCGCCGCCAGCACCGGCCCCACCAGCGGGCCTGCACCGGCAATCGCCGCGAAATGGTGACCGAACAGCACTTTTTTATCTGTCGGCACGTAGTCCAGCCCGTCGTTGTGGCGAACGGCAGGCGTCATGCGCGTGCCGTCTACGCCCAGTACCGTCTTTGCGATATAGCGGCCATAAAAACGGTACGCGATGAGATAAATGCAGACGGAGGCGACGACGATCCAGAGCGCATTGATCTGCTCCCCCCGATTAAGGGCAATGTAGCCCAGGGCAAAGGCTCCCACAACGGAGAGCGCCGCCCACGTAAGGTATTTCCCTGAGTTGTTCATAGCTGTTATCCGTTGTTGTGAAACAGTGAGATGTTACATTTTGTTTCTAGAACAACGGATAAAATTTAACAACTTTGAAACGCAATAATGCGTGGTCAAACCAGAGATTTACACTACAGTGTTAAGCCGATCACTTTCAGCTGAATGACTTACCCCAGCACCATCGTGCTCAACCGACAGGTGCAGCACCGCCGCCCCTGCTCGTCGAACACCACGATCTCCCAGCTCTGGCTGGAACGCCCCAGATGCAGCGGCTGACACACGCCGCGCACCTTGCCCTGCGACACCGCGCGGTGGTGCGTGGCGTTCAGCTCCGTGCCGACCACGCTCTGCCCGTCGCGGGTCATCAGAAAACCAGCCATTGAGCCCAGCGTTTCCGCCAGCGCCGCCGAGGCGCCGCCGTGCAGCAGGCCAAACGGCTGATGGGTGCGCGCATCCACCGGCATCTCCGCTTCCAGCGTGTCGTCCCCGAGGCGGGTATAGACGATGCCCAGGTGCGCCACCATCGTGTTCTGGCTGGTGGCGTTCAGTTCGTCGAGGGACAAATGACGTTTCCAGATCATCACGCCCCCAGCGTGGAGCCGCCGTCCACCACGATATCCTGCAAGGTAATATGGCTGGCGGCATCGGACGCAAGGAACAGCACGGTCGCGGCAATCTCCTGCGGACGGGCGATTTTGCCCAGCGGAATGCCGAGCTTAAACTGCTCGCCAAAGCCGCGAATACGCTGCTGTTCCGCGTCGTCGCTTTTCCACAGGGTGCGCTGCATGTCGGTATCCGTTGAGCCCGGCGACACCAGGTTACAGCGCACGCCACTGCCCGCCAGCTCCAGCCCGACGGTCAGCGCCAGGCTTTTCAGCGCTGCCTTCGACGCGCCGTAGGCGCTCATGCCGATGCGCGGGGTGTGCGCCGCGTCGGAGGCTACGGTCACTATCGCCCCGCCCTGCTGACGGCGGAACTGGCCCATCGTCTGCTGAAACAGGTTAAACGCGCCGCCGACGTTAACCGCAAAGGTCTGCTGCCAGTCCTCCAGCGAGAGCTCGTCCGTCACCCCCATACGCAGAATGCCCGCAGCGTTAACCAGCACGTCAAGGCGCTCAAGGGTGCCGAGTAAACGCCCGCAGACGTCGCCCACCTGCGCCGCGTCCGCCACGTCCAGCGTTTCGGTAGAAAAGGGATAATCGTCCTGTGGAAAGGCCAGATCGAACCCGGTCACCCGCGCGCCCGCCTCCACAAAGGCCAGCGCGGTCGCATAGCCAATACCTTTACCCGCGCCCGTTACCCAAACCGTTTTACCGGTAAAATCGAGCTCCGCCATCACTTCACCTCACGGGAGAGCAGCGCCCACCAGGCGTCGAGGGTCGGATTTTTCGCCAGCATCACGAAGTCGATGTCGCCGTGCACCTTCCGCCAGCGGGCGGCCAGCGTCATCATGCGCACCGAGTCCAGACCGTAGTCGATCAGGTTTTCGTCATCCATCGGCTCGTCGGACTCGTCCAGCAGCGGCAGGATCAGCGCGCGCAGCGCGGCTTTCGTTGCCGGAACGGACGGCAACAGCTCGTCGGTCATCACCACGCGGCCCGAACGTCCGGCCACGTATTTCAGCGACATCAGGTGCTCGTCGCGGGTGAAATCCGCCAGCGCGTCGGCGATAAAGAACGGTTTGATGTCGCGCATAAAGGCGTCGGTGGCGGTGGTCATGCAGCCGATGTGGGCATACACGCCGGTAATCAGCAGCTGGTTGCGGCCGGTCTCTTTCAGCATCTGCTCCAGCGGCGAGCGGTGAAACGCGCTGTAGCGCCACTTCACCAGCACGGTGTCCGCTTCGTCCGGCGTCAGTTCAGCCACGATGCGCTGCTGCTCAGGCGAGCGGGTCAGGCCCGGCCCCCACATGTCGTTCAGCAGGGCACGGTCTTCATCGCTCTGCTCTTTCGGCTGCGCGGTGTAGTACACCGGGATATTGTGTTCTTTGCAGTACGCGCGCAGTTTAGCGATGTTCGCCACCACCTGCTGCATCATGTCGCTATTTTCGCCCCAGAAGTTCAGGAAATACTCCTGCATATCGTGGATCAGCAGCGCGGCGCGCTCCGGCTCAAACGCCCAGTTCACCTTGTTGGTCGGCAGCTCTGCGGCGGTTGGCAGCGCGTAAGCGGTTAATTTTGGAATGGCCATTCTCTGTTCCTCAGCCCCGGGCGCGTTCAGCAAGCCACAGGCGCAACTGTTTCTTATCAACTTTGCCGACCGGCGTGAGCGGAAGCGCATCCACGCTCTCCACGCGGTCCGGCAGCTTAAATTCGGCAACGCCCTGCTCGCGCAGGAAGCGACGCACCTCAACCGCACGCAGGGGCTGTTTCACCACCAGATACGCACAGCTTTTTTCGCCCAGCAGACTGTCCTCCATGCTCACCAGCGCGGCGTGGATCACCGCTTCGTGGCGCAGCAGCAGGTTTTCGATCTCTTCGGCGGCAATCTTTTCGCCACCGCGATTAATCTGATCTTTCTCGCGACCCTGCACGGTGATGTAGCCCTGCTCGTCGATGGCGATCAGATCGCCGGAACAGTAAAAACCGTTGGCATCAAAGGCGCTGGCGTTGTGCTCCGGGCTGTTGAAATAGCCGCGGAAGGTGTACGGGCCGCGCGTCATCAAACGTCCGACTTCCCCGCGCGGGAGCGGATTCCCGTCCTCGTCCGCCACCCACACTTCGTCATCAGGGCACATCGGACGGCCCTGAGTGTTGATGATGCGTTCCGGCGCATCGTCGAGGGCGGTGTAGTTCACCAGCCCTTCCGCCATGCCAAACACCTGTTGCAGCTGGCAGCCGATTTCCGCCGGGATACGCGCCGCGAGCGTGGCGGAGAGCCGTGCGCCGCCTACCTGGAGCAGCTTGAGGGATTTCAGCTGCGCGTTCCCCGCGCCGTCGGCAATCGCCTGCAGCCAGAGGCTCACCGCCGGAGGGACCAGCGACGTCACGTTGATCTGATGCTGCTCAATCAGCGGGAAGCAGAGCGTGGCGCTCGGATCGTTCGCCAGCACCACGCAGCCGCCCGCCGTGAACACGCCTAACGATCCTGGCGAGCTCATGGCGTAGTTGTGCGCTGCGGGAAGCGCGTTCAGATAGCGAGTCTGCGCAGTGATACCGCAGATTTCGTTGCTGCGACGGATGCTGTAGTCGTAGTCGTTATGCGTACGCGGGATCAGCTTCGGCGTGCCGGTGCTGCCGCCGGAGAGCTGGAAGAATGCCACTTCGTCGGCGGGCGTCGGGTTAGGAATAAAATTATCCGCCGGACGGGCAATCGCCGCTTCCAGCGCGCGATCGCTCCGATCGCCACGCAGCAGTACCCCGCGCACCGAGCGATGCTCGTCGATAAACGTATTGAGAAATTCGTCGCCCGCGAACAGGGCGTGGTCGCGATCGGCAATCAGCACGGCGGGTTTGATCTGCACCGCGTAGGCGTTCAGTTCGCTGCGTTGATGGCTAAAGAGCGCGTTGACCGGCGCGACGCCAATTTGCAGCAGCGCAAAGAAAGTGATGTAAAACTCGGCCACGTTGCCGAGCTGCACCAGTGCGGTCTCACCGCGATGCAGCCCCTGCGCCTGGAGGGCAGACGCCAGATTCGTCACCGCCTCATTCAACGCGCGGTAGGTGATGTGGCGATCGCCGTCGATAATCGCGACCGCATCGCTTTGCGCATGGTCCGTCAGGATGTGGGTCAGGGGCAGATCCTGCCAGTAGCCTTTTTCACGGTAGCGGCGGGCAAAATCCTCAGGCCAGCGGGTAAAAGGGATGGTCATGGGTATTCCTTAGTGCAAACCAAACACGTTAAGCATGGTGGAGAGCTTCACGCCCGTCTCGCGCCACTCGCCCACCGGGGAGGAGGCAGGCACAATGCCCGCGCCGGCAAACAGGCGAACGGTATTTTCGTGAAGACGCGCGCAGCGGATGGTCACCACCCACTCGCCGTTACCTTCGCTGTCGCACCAGCCGACGATGCCGCCGAACAGCTCGCGGTCAAACGGCTCCAGCTCGGCAATCAGTTCTTTAGCCGCCTGATGCGGGAAGCCGCTCAGGGCCGGGGTCGGGTGCAGCAGGCAGGCGAGCGTCAGGGCGTTTTCGTTCTCGCGCGCGTCACCTTCAACCGGCGTCGCCAGATGCCACAGCGTCGGCGTGGTGATGAGCTGCGGGGAAGACGGCATGCTCAGATGATGGCTGCGCGGTTCCAGAATGGTTTTCATCGCCTGGGTGACCAGGTCGTGTTCGTGACGATCTTTTTCAGAGGCCAGCAGCTTATTGCCCGCCTCGCGATCCAACACATCGTCCGGCTGACGCCGCGCGGAGCCTGCCAGCGGCAGGGAGCTAAAGTGCGCGCCCTCTTTACGCAGCAGCAGCTCCGGGCTGGCGCCCAGCAGCACGCCGCCATCTTCCAGCGGCACGTGGAAGTTAAAGCTCGCCGGGTTCTGAGCGATCAAGCGCTCCATCAGCGCACCGCTATCGATGGTTTTGTCGGTAGCGATATCAATCAGGCGCGACAGCACCACCTTATTCACCTGCGGCGTGGCGGTAAGCGACGCGGCGCGGGCGACCATCTCCTCAAAAACCGGCTGCGGTGGGATCTCGGTGCGTTGTTGCACGTTCAGCGTCTGTGCGCCGGAGGCGTAGCGTGCGGTCTGCTGACGCGCAGGACGAGAGAAGGTCTGCCAGCGCTGCGGAATAAACAGCGACGACGGTTTGCGGGTATCGAAGGGAATCGCCCCTACCATTACCGGATGGGCAATGCCGCTATTTTTCGCATTTCTGAAAGCCTGAGCCAGTTTCTGCTGAAAGAACCCCGCCGGATCGTTACCGCCGACGGCGGGTTCAGAAAAACGGGCAAAACAGCCGGACGTGGTAAAACTGCGGTAAGGCGACATAAAGAAAAAGCTGTCTGATTGCAGCGTGGTCGCGGTATGCTGAACTTCCTCAGCCAGGGACGTGTCCATATCATCCTCCTTAAAATGATAAAAGAAGCAATAATGATTATCATTTATATTTTCGTCGGCTAACCTAATCCCACAGCGCGCCGCTGTCAACCGTCGGGCAATTAACTTGTGCGACAAACGCTTGCATCCCTTCCCGGCAACCATGAAAATGAGAAGCATTATCTTCAATAAAAACAGGATGCCGCTCTGTGAAAATCGCTGCCGTTTGCCGCAATGCCCTTCTTCTGACAGGACTTTTTGTTTTAGGACTAACCTCAGCCGCCGCCGACGACTGGCCGCGTCAGGTGACCGACAGCCGCGGCGTGCACACGCTTGAGAGCAAGCCGACGCGCATTGTCTCCACCAGCGTGACCTTAACCGGCTCCCTGCTGGCCATTGACGCGCCGGTCATTGCCAGCGGTGCGACCACGCCCAACAACCGCGTGGCGGACGCGCAGGGTTTCCTGCGCCAGTGGGGGAATATTGCAAAACAACGTAAGGTTGCCCGGCTGTACATCGGCGAGCCGAGCGCCGAAGCGGTGGCCGCCCAGATGCCGGACCTGATTCTAATCAGCGCCACCGGCGGGGATTCCGCGCTGGCGCTGTACGATCAGCTCTCCGCCATCGCCCCGACGCTTATCATCAATTACGACGACAAAAGCTGGCAGGAACTGCTGACCCAGCTGGGCACGATGACCGGGCATGAGAAACAGGCCGCTGAACGCATCGCCGCGTTCGATAAACAGCTCGCGCAAGTGAAACAGCAGATGAAACTGCCGCCGCAGCCGGTGAATGCCATCGTCTACACCGCCGCCGCGCACACGGCGAACCTGTGGACGACAGAATCGGCGCAGGGCAAGCTGTTACACCAGTTGGGCTTTACGCTGGCGGCGTTACCCGATGGGCTGCACACCTCAAAAAGCCAGGGCAAGCGTCACGACATTATTCAGCTGGGTGGAGAAAATCTGGCGACGGGGCTGAACGGCGAAGGGCTCTTCGTGTTTGCCGGCGACGAGAAAGACGTGAATGCGATTTACGCCAACCCGCTGCTGGCGCATTTACCGTCGGTGAAAAACAAACGCGTCTGGGCGCTGGGAACGGAGACGTTCCGCCTGGATTATTACAGCGCGATGCTGGTGTTAGACAGATTGAATGCGTTGTTTAAGTAGGCATTTTCCCTCCCTCTCCCCGTGGGAGAGGGCCGGGGTGAGGGCATCAGGCCGCACCGTCGTTCAACACGACCTCCTGCCTGAACCGCCGCAATTCCACCAGCACCACCAGTAAGATCGCGCCAACCATCGCTAACACAAACCCGCTGCTGCTCGCCGACGCCACCGGGGTCATTATCGCCCCCAGCCCGCCGAGGATCGCCGCGCCAATCGCATCGCCCGTCACGTTCTGCGCGGTCCACAGGCCGTTGATACGCCCCAGCATCCCTTCCGGCGTCTGGGTCTGGATCAGGGTGTACTGTAAAAGTGAGCTGACCGCGCTCAGCCAGCCGAAAATCACCAGACACATCACCCCCAACGCCCAGACCGGCATCAGGCTGAAGAAGCCGATGGCGATAAACGAGGCCAGCGTCGCCACCAGCATAATCAAGCCCGGACGCGCGCTTTGGGCCAGGTTACCGCTGGTCAGCGCCCCGCAGGCCGCACCGAGCGGAATGGCGGCGTACAGCACGCCAATCTCTGAGGCGCTCATCTGCCACTCGCCCGCCAGCGCCGGGTAAAGCACGCGCACGGCGCTCGCCATCGTCAGCAGGCCGCCGAGCAGTGCAATGCCGCCAATCAGCGGGTTGCTGAACAGAAAACGAATCGCGGCCATCAGGGACTTCAGCGGGTGCTCGCGCGGCTGCGGTGGCGGGGGCAGGAGCGGCAGACGCAGCAGCGTAAGGGTGGTGATAAAGGTGCCCGCCGCTGCAAGACCATAGTTCCACGCCACGCTGCCGGTAGTCAGCAGCAGGCCGCCGACCATCGGCGAAATCACCGAGCCGAGGCGTACCGTGAGCATAGTGATCGCCCCCGCCTGCATCAGGTTCTCGCGCCCCACCAGCGCGGGCGTCGCCGCCAGCAGCGCCGTCACGCCGAGCGAGGCGAAAAAACCGTCCCACAAACCAAGGGCATAAATCGCCAACAGCGACGGCTCCGGCAGCATGGCGTTCAGACACAGCCCGATAAAGCCCACCCCGCAGGTGCCGCGCGCCAGCAGGATCAGCTTCTTACGCTCGTAGCGATCCGCCAGCACGCCGCCGACCATCAGCCCGATAAACATCGCCCCGCCGGTTAAGGTGACGGATAGCCCCACCAGCCAGCTGGAGTGCGTCATGGTCTGGATCTGTACCGGCACGGCGACGCCGAGCAGGCCGAGGGACAAAATGGAGATAAAGCGAGCGATAAAAACGGCGCGATACGCCGGGTGCGTTTTCAACAGGCTGAGGTTAAGCAGCCAGGATTTTTGATTCATGACAAAGCCTTGAGTCTATTTCTACCCATTCCATGGGCGCACATGCTAACATAGCCAAATAAGATAGATAACGATAATCACTATCATTATCAAATCATGGATGTTGCTATGTCGTTTTCCTCTTCTGCGGTGCGCGCCATTGCCGTGCCCGTATTATTGCTACTGCTAATCCTTGCGATTGCACTCAGCCTGCTGGTCGGCGCTAAACCGCTGCCCGCGTCCGTTATTGTCGATGCGCTCTCCGGAACCTGTCAGAGCGCCGACTGCACCATCGTGCTCGACGCTCGCCTGCCCCGTACCCTTGCCGGACTGCTGGCCGGCGGCGCGCTCGGTCTTGCGGGTGCGCTGATGCAAACCCTTACCCGTAACCCGCTGGCGGACCCCGGTATTCTCGGCGTGAACTCAGGCGCAAGCTTTGCCATCGTGCTCGGCGCAGCGCTGTTCGGGTTAACGTCGCCCTCTGAACAGCTGGTGATGGCCTTCTGCGGCGCGCTGGCGGCCTCGCTGGTGGTGGCGTTTACCGGCAGTCAGGGCGGCGGCCAGCTCAGCCCGGTACGCTTAACCCTGGCAGGCGTGGCGCTGGCGGCGGTACTGGAAGGTCTGTCCAGCGGTATCGCCCTGCTCAATCCGGACGTGTATGACCAGCTGCGCTTCTGGCAGGCCGGTTCGCTGGATATCCGGACCCTTGAAACCTTAAACGTGGTGGCGATCCCGGTCATTATCGCCGCCGTCGTGGCGCTGTGTTTAAGCCGGTCGCTGAACAGCCTGAGCCTCGGCAGCGACACCGCGACCGCCCTCGGCAACCGCGTGGCGCGTACGCAGCTGACTGGCCTGCTCGCTATCACCGTGCTGAGCGGTAGCGCAACCGCCGTGGTCGGTCCGCTCGCCTTTATCGGCCTGATGATGCCGCACATGGCGCGCTGGCTGGTGGGGTCAGACCACCGCTGGTCGCTGCCGGTCACGCTGCTGGCGACCCCTGCCCTGCTGCTGTTTGCCGACGTGCTGGGCCGCCTGCTGGTGCCCGGCGAGCTGCGCGTCTCGGTGGTGAGCGCGTTTATCGGCGCGCCGGTGCTGATCTTCCTGGTACGTCGCAGACGCGGGGGTGGCGCATGATGGCTCCGTCCCGCCGTTTACTCATCAGCGTCTTCCTGCTGGCTATCGCCATTACTCTGCTGGCGGTCTGGAGCCTGCAAAGCGGTGCCGTAACGCTTGATTTCGCGCAGGTCTTTCACGCCCTCACCGGCAGCGCGCCGCGTAACATCACCATGGTGATCACCGAATGGCGACTGCCGCGCGTGGCGATGGCGATCCTGGTGGGCGCGGCGCTCGGCGTCAGCGGCGCGATTTTCCAGTCGCTGATGCGTAACCCCCTCGGCAGCCCGGACGTGATGGGCCTGAATACCGGCGCGTGGAGCGGCGTGCTGGTGGCGATGGTGCTGTTCGGGCAGCATCTGACGGCCATTACCTTTACGGCGATGGCGGGCGGCATTCTGACCTCGCTGCTTATCTGGGCCCTGGCCTGGCGCAACGGCATTGACACCTTCCGGCTGATCATTATCGGGATCGGCATCCGCGCGATGCTGATGGCCTTTAACACCTGGCTTTTGTTGCAGGCGTCTCTGGAAACCGCGCTCTCCGCCGGGCTGTGGTACGCCGGCTCCCTCAACGGCCTGACGTGGGGCAAAACCTGGCCCGCCGCGCCGCTGATTTTGCTGATGTTTATCGCCGCCCTGCTGCTGGTACGCCGGATGCGCCTGCTGGAGATGGGCGACGACAGCGCCTGCGCGCTGGGCGTGAGCGTTGAGCGCTCGCGTCTGATGCTGATGCTGGTGGCGGTACTGCTGACCGCCGCCTCCACCGCCATCGCCGGGCCGATCTCGTTTATTGCCCTTGTCGCGCCGCATATCGCGCGGCGTCTTAGCGGCACCGCGCGCTGGGGCTTGACCCAGGCTGCCCTGTGCGGTGCGATGCTGCTGCTGGCCGCCGATCTCTGCGCCCAGCGGCTGTTTATGCCTTATCAACTTCCGGTGGGCGTGGTGACCGTCAGCCTCGGCGGGATTTACCTCATCGTCTTGCTCGTTCAGGAGTCACGCAAGAAATGACAGATTCAACAACCCGCTTGCGCGGCGAAAACTTGACCCTCGGCTATGGCAAAAAAATCATTGCCCGTGATTTAACCGTCGCCATTCCGGACGGCCACTTCACCGCGATTATCGGTCCGAACGGCTGCGGCAAATCAACCCTGCTGCGCACCCTGAGCCGCCTGATGTCGCCGTCAGAGGGCAGCGTATTCCTCGACGGGGAGCAGATCCAGCGCTTCGCCAGCAAAGAGGTGGCCAGGCGCATCGGGCTGCTGGCGCAAAACGCCACCACGCCGGGAGATATCACGGTGCAGGAGCTGGTCTCACGCGGACGCTACCCACACCAGCCGCTGTTTACCCGCTGGCGCAAAGAGGACGACGAGGCCGTGAAGCGCGCGATGGAGGCAACGGGCATCACCGATCTGGCTCAGCAAAGCGTGGATACCCTCTCTGGCGGACAGCGACAGCGCGCGTGGATCGCGATGGTGCTGGCGCAGGAAACCGCCATTATGCTGCTAGACGAGCCGACGACCTGGCTCGACATCAGCCATCAGATTGACCTGCTGGAGCTGCTGAGCGAGCTGAACCGCACGCGGGGGTATACCCTGGCGGCGGTGCTGCATGATTTAAATCAGGCGTGCCGCTACGCCACGCATCTGATTGCGCTGCGCGACGGCGAGATTGTGGCGCAGGGCGCGCCGAAAGAGATTGTGACGCCAGAGCTGATCGCGCGGATCTACGGCATGCGCTGCATGATTATTGACGATCCGGTGGCGGGTACGCCGCTGGTGGTGCCGTTAGGTCGGCGGTAATTGCCGGACCCGGCCTACAGTCAGCTCCCGTAGGCCGGGTAAGGCGTAGCCGCCACCCGGCGCTGTTGACGTTACTCCAATATTTCCTTCAACACCGGTCCTATCTTCTCGAACGCCTGCGGTGAAATGATATCCACGTGGGCGCAGTCCTGGCTGTAGACCTCCAGCTCGCCCACCCACGGCGCCCAGGCCGTATGCGGATCCATCGTTCGCGTGCGTTCGGCAACAAACAGCGTCGCTTTACCGTCGAACCGTGAGCTGTGCGCGGTGGTGAGCAGTCGCACCGCGTCCGCGTAGTTGCCTTCAATGGTGTTAAACAATTCGCTGGAGCCCTGACCCTGCTGGGCGGCGATAAACGCCTGACGCTCGCGCTCGATCTCCGCCAGCACTTCCGGGTCTAGACCGTTGGCCTCTTTCTCCGCCCAGTTCTGGGTTTCCGGCGGCCAGGTATCCAGCAGACCAAGAAACGCCACCGCTTCGCCCTGCTCGCGCAGACGCGCCGCAATGCCCTGCGCCAGCGTACCGCCGAGCGAATAGCCGAACAGATAATACGGCCCTTGCGGCTGCTGCTTACGCAGCGTTTTCAGGTGATGTTCTATCACCCCATCAAGATCCGCGCACTGCTGCATCGGACCGTTTGGCCGCGGCGACTGAATGCCGACGATGGACCAGCGCGGGCTGAGGTAACGCGCCAGGACGCTGAACTGCCAGGCAAAGCCGGACGCCGGATGGAAGCAGAACAGCGTCGGGCCGTTGCTTTCACGCAGCGGCAGCAGGGTTTCATACCCCAGACGCTGCGACTGTTCGTCGCTCAGTTGCGAGTCCAGCAGCGCGCTGAGCTTGCCGACCGTCGAGGCGACCATAATCTGCCCCGGCGTGACCTTGCGGCTGAACGCACGACCGAGCTGCGCCGCGAGGCGCATCGCCAGCAGTGAATGGCCGCCGAGGGCAAAGAAGTCGGCGTCGATATCGTTCACTTCGCAGCCCAGCAGCGCAGAAAACGCCTGCGCCACGGCGGCTTCGGTTTGCGTCTCGGGTGCGCGACCGGAGGTTTTACTGGTCAGCTCCGGCAGCGGCAGCGCCTTGCGATCCAGCTTGCCGTTGGCGCTCAGCGGCAGCGCGCTGATTTGCAGCAGCACCACCGGCACCATATGCGGCGGCAGCTGTGCCCTGAGCGAGTCCAGCAGCGCGTCGCGATCCAGCGGTAAACCGGATTCGGACACCACATACCCCACCAGCTGGCGGGCATCGCCGCCCGTTGCCGCAGCCTGATTGAATACACACGCATGCGCCACGGCCTGGTCCACGTCCGGCAGCGACAGCATCGCCCGGTCGATTTCGCCCAGCTCAATGCGCTGACCGCGGATTTTCAGCTGGTCATCGCTGCGGCCCAGATATTCCACCGCCCCGTTGTCCAGCCAGCGGGCAACGTCTCCGGTGCGATACATCCGCTCGCCTGGGGCAAACGGATCGGCAATAAAGCGGCTGGCGGTGAGGTCGGGGCGTCCCAGATACCCCTGTGCCAGCTGAATGCCGGTGAGATACAGATCGCCCGCCACGCCGAACGGTACCGGGCGCATCATCGCGTCCAGAATGCGCAGCCCCGTATTCCACACCGGGAAGCCGATCGGCACGCTGTTGCCCTCCACCGCCGCCAGCTCCGGGCCGTACGCCGGATACCAGCTCACGTCCACCGCCGCTTCGGTTGGGCCGTAGAGGTTGTGCAGCGGTACATGAGTGAGCTGCTCCCACTCGCGGCACAGCGCCGTTGGCAGCGCCTCGCCGCTACAGAACACCTGCTTCAGCGTCCTGCAACAGTCGACGTTTTCCGGCGTCAGCGAGGCGACAAACGCCGCCAGCATCGACGGCACGAAGTGGGTGGTGGTTACGCCATATTCTGCGAAGAAGCTCTGCATCGCCTGCGGATCGCGGTGCGCGTCCGGTTCGGCCATCACCAGCTTAGCCCCGGCGATAAACGGCCACCAGAACTCCCACACCGACACGTCAAAGCTGCACGGCGTTTTCTGCGCCACGACGTCATGCGCCGCCAGTGGATAATGATCCTGCATCCACTTCAGGCGGTTAACGATGGCGGTATGCCCCACCATCACCCCTTTCGGGCGTCCCGTTGAACCTGAGGTAAAGATGATGTACGCAGTCTGCTCCGGCTTCGCCAGACGCAGAGGTTCAGCGTCCGTGGTCGGCAATAGCATGTTGTAACTAAGCGAAGGTATCGGCAGATCGTTAAAGCGCGGAAGCTGCGCGTCGGTGGTAATGAGGAGCGACGGTTTCGCGTCCTCCAGCATCATCCGCAGACGATCGTCCGGGTAGCCGGTATCCAGCGGCAGCCAGGCGGCGCCGGCTTCAACAATCCCGTGCAGCGCCAGGGTCAGGAACACCGAGCGCGGAAGCGCCACCGCTACGCTGTCGCCCGGCTTCACGCCGCGCGCGCGCAGCAGGTTTGCCAGCGCGACCACCTGCTCGCGCATCTGGCGGTAGTTCAGCTCAATATGGGCATCCGCCAGCGCGGGGGCGTCCGGCGTTTTGCTCGCCTGCTCCGCCACCAGATCCGCCAGCGTGGTGGAGGGCAGCGCCAGGCCAGTATCGTTGATGCGCGCCAGCCGGGCGTACTCCTGCTCGGATACGGTTTCCACGTCGCCACAGCGCAGGTCCGGGTTCGCGGCAAACTGCGTCAGCATCGCGTTCAGGCGCGAAACGTGGCGCTTCAGCGTCGCGTCGTCGTAACGCTGCCTGTTGGCAAGGATCTCAATGCTTAATCCGCCCTGCTCGTCCGGGAACAGCGCCAGCTCCAGATCGTTCACCGGGCCGGTCGCCAGCGTGTGGGTGATGGCCTCCACGCCGTCAATATCCAGCTGATAATCAAACACCTTCACGTTAAGCACCGGCCCAAACAAAGGTTCGTCCCCTGCGGCCCGCCCGCTGTCGCGCACGATCTGCTCGGCGTCGTAGCGCTGATGTCGGCGCATCTTTTTCAGCTGGTTCGCCAGGCGCAGCGCCAGCTCCGGCAGGCTCTCAAGCGGATTAATATTCACCGCCAGCGGCAGGACGTTAAGCACCGGGCCGGTTGCGGTCAGCGCGGCGGACCCCATGCGGCGCATAAAGATAAACCCGGCGGCGTAGTCCAGCCGTCCGGTGAGGCGGCCGAGCCACAGCGCCACCAGCGCAAGCGCCAGATCGGTGCGCTGTGCCTGCCCGGCTGCCTGCGCCAGCTGACTAAAGGCGCGAGTGTCCATTGCCATTTTCAGACGCAGAATGTCGGTAGTAGCGGCGCGTCCCGGCAGCGGCGCGGAGGAGAGCGAGACCGGAGGAGGAAGCTGTTTGCGCTGCCCGGCCCAGAAAGCACCGTCGCGCTGCCAGGCCTCACTGTCGCGATAGCGCTGATACTCGTCAACGACCTCGGCGAACGGAGTAAATGGTGAGGCTGGGGAGGGATCCCCTTTCTTCCATGCAGCGTAAATCGCGGCGATCTGGCGGGTAATCGCCGGGAAACTGAAACCATCCACCACCAGATGGTGATAGCGCTGATACCAGTACCAGCGGTTGTCACCGACCTGAATCAGCTGATGGAAAGCGAGCGGCTGACCGCTGTCCACGCGCAGATCCTGACTGAGATCGGCCTCCATCAGCGCCACGGCGGCATCGTGAGAATCAACGCGAACGATGGACGGCTCCGGCAGGATCAGGGTCTCATCGACCCACTGCCAGACCTCGCCGTTATCTTCAGCGAAACGCGTGCGCAGGGTATCGGCCTGCATCATGCCTTCAGCTATGGCTTTTGCCAGCAATGGCGCGTCGATATTGCCTTTCAGCTCGGTGTAGTGCGCCACGCTCCAGGCGTTTGGCAGCGAGGAAAGCTGCTCTGCCATCCAGATACCCGGCTGGGCGGCGACGAGAGGAAGACGGTTCATGCGCGCTCCCCCGCAAAACAGGACGGCTCAAGCGTCTGCCAGCGTTGCGCCAGCCACTGCTGGCACGCCTCCTGAGAGTGCGGTTCGCAGACCACGCGCCAGCCCGCGGGCAACTCGCACTGCTGCGGCCACAGGCTGTACTGCCCCTGGTCATTTTGCAAAATGGCGAACTGTCCCTGCGGATTATCGAAAGGATTGCTGAATTCCATACAGACTCCGTTAGTGAATGAGCGGCTGCCAGAGGGTCATCAGCCCCTGCGTCAGCCCACCGCGCCAGCAAAGCGCATCGTGTCCGCCGTCAACCTGACGCCAGATAACCGGTTGCTGAGTGTGTAGTTCGGCGAGGATCGCCTGGTTTGCGCGCAAGATAAGCGGCTCGTTGCGCCCGGCTTCAAGGACGATGCGCAGCCCGCGAGCGGTTTTTTCACCCGCTTTGAGTTGTTCGATGAGCAGCCCGTCCTGCTGTGCGCCGCGGTGCGGCCACCAGTAAGATCCGGACTGGCTGAGGACGCAGCCAAACCGCTGCGGCCAGTTGAGGCCGGCATAGAGCGAAGAGAGCCCGCCGAAGCTCTGGCCCGCCACCACGGTGCGATCGGCGCGATCGCTGAAGGGCGCAATGCGGTTCACCTGCGGGAGAAGCTCTTCCTGCACCGCCAGCCAGAAATCAGGGTTGCAGGGCAGTTCGCGGCTGCGGTGCGCGGTGTCTATCACGTCGATCAGCACGTAAACCGCTGGTGGCAGTTTGCCTTCACGGGTGAGCGACGCCAGCGCGGGCCAGACGGGCATGCTTTCGGCCCAGAACTGCCCGTCGAGGAAGACCGCCAGCGGGCGACCGGGGTTATCATCGCCGGTGGTAAAAATCCACACGCGGCGACGGTTCTTCAGGCGCTCGCTGTTCCACGTAATGCAGACGGGCTTTTTATAAGGCGTATCGGGATGGTTCCAGCCCGGCTGAACGGGGGCCGCAGGCATTTCCAGCGCCGAGACGGCGTGCCCGCGCCCGCCGCGCCAGCTCTGCGGATTCAGCGGGTCTGCAACCGCGTGAGGCAGCAGTTTTCGCCAGCCTTCGCGCAACGCCATGCGGTTCGGCTGCTCGCCTTCAAACACTGCATCGGCAAAATCGTTTTCATTATCGGAGGGGATAAAACAGTAGCTGCCGCGCCATTCGGGGCTGAACTCCCCCTGCCACTGCCAGACGTCGGTATCGGGAATGCGTTCAAGCGATTGCGGACGGGCATTCTGATGGTGGTCGGTCACGCCGGTAACGTAGAGCCAGACGCGTTTAACCGTCGAGGTCTGCTGGGTTCCTGCCGGGTCCCGCCACCAGAATGTGACGCGATAGTTTTCCTCATGACGTTGCCATTCCGGCCCGTTTTTCGACTGCCACCACGCTTCACTTCCGGTTGTTAACGCCGTCACCCTTATAACCCCATGTTTAACAATATTTTTTGTTTCAGAGCAAATTTTATTGATAATATTATTGATAACTATTTGCATTTGCAATAGCGTATTGCCCGCGCTGTGGGAAGCGCGTTCATAAATAACCATAAAAGCGGGACGTACAATGAATAAGAAGATTCACTCTCTGGCCTTGCTGGTCAATTTAGGGATTTATGGCGTCGCGCTGCCCGCCATGGCAGAAGACAACGCCGCCTCCGCGCAGCACGAAGACACCATGGTGATCACCGCCGCCGAGCAGAATTTGCAGGCGCCTGGCGTTTCGACCATCACCGCCGATGAGATCCGCAAAAACCCGCCCGCGCGGGACGTGGCGGAAATCATCCGCACCATGCCGGGCGTTAACCTGACCGGGAACTCCACCAGCGGCCAGCGCGGGAACAACCGTCAGATCGATATTCGCGGCATGGGCCCGGAAAACACCCTGATCCTGATCGACGGCAAGCCCGTCACCAGCCGCAACTCGATTCGCCTGGGCTGGCGCGGCGAGCGTGATACCCGCGGCGATACCGGCTGGGTGCCGCCGGAGATGATCGAGCGCATCGAAGTTATCCGCGGCCCGGCCGCAGCCCGCTACGGTAACGGCGCGGCGGGCGGCGTGGTGAACATCATCACCAAAAAGTTCGACGACCAGTGGCACGGCTCCTGGAACACCTACCTGAATGCGCCTGAACACAAGGATGAAGGTTCCACCAAACGCACCAACTTCAGCCTGAGCGGCCCGCTGGGCGGCGACTTCAGCTTCCGCATGTTTGGTAACCTGGATAAAACCCAGGCCGACGCGTGGGACATCAACCAGGGCCACCAGTCTGAGCGTACCGGAGCCTACGCCAACACCCTGCCCGCGGGCCGCGAGGGTGTAGAGAACAAAGACATCAACGGCGTGGTGCGCTGGGACTTCGCGCCGATGCAGTCGCTGGAGTTTGAAGCGGGCTACAGCCGCCAGAACAACCTCTATGCGGGTGACACGCAAAATACCAACAACGACAACGCGCTGGTGAAGAAGAACTACGGCAAAGAGACGAACCGTATTTATCGCCAGAACTTCGCCGTGACCTGGAACGGCGGCTGGGACAACGGTATTACCACCAGCAACTGGGCGCAGTACGAACACACCCGCAACTCCCGCCTGGGCGAAGGGCTGGCGGGCGGTACGGAAGGCCTGTTCAACAGCAATAAATTCACCGATACCGATCTGGCCGACGTGATGCTGCACAGCGAAATCAACCTGCCGATTGATTTCATTGTGAACCAGAACCTGACGCTTGGCACCGAGTGGAACCAGCAGCGGATGAAGGATTCAACCTCCTTCTCGCAAACCCAGCAGGGTGGCACCATCCCGGGCATGAGCGAAGACCGTAGCCCGTACACGTCAGCGGAGATCTTCTCCCTGTTCGCTGAGAACAATATGGAGCTGACCGACAGCACCATGCTGACCCCTGCCCTGCGCTTCGATCACCACACCATCGTGGGCAATAACTGGAGCCCGTCCCTGAACCTGTCGCAAGGTCTGGGGGATGACTTCACCCTGAAGATGGGCATCGCGCGTGCCTACAAAGCGCCAAGCCTGTACCAGACCAACCCGAACTACCTGTTGTACAGTAAAGGCCAGGGCTGCTACGCCAGTTCCGACGGCGTGGGCTGCTACATGATGGGTAACGACGATCTGAAAGCGGAAACCAGCATCAACAAAGAGATTGGCCTGGAGTGGAAACGCGACGGCTGGCTGGCGGGCGTGACCTGGTTCCGCAACGACTACCGCAACAAGATTGAAGCGGGCTACGCGCCGATTGGCCAGACCTCCACCGGTAAAGTCACCACCGATATCTACCAGTGGGAAAACGTGCCGAAGGCGGTGGTGGAAGGTCTGGAAGGCTCCCTGAACGTGCCGGTCAGCGACACCATCAACTGGACCAACAACATCACCTATATGCTGCAAAGCAAGAACAAGGAGACCGGCGACCGTCTGTCGATCATTCCGGAGTACACGCTGAACTCAACCCTGAGCTGGCAGGTGCACCAGGATGTGTCATTGCAGTCGACCTTCACCTGGTACGGCAAGCAGCAGCCGAAGAAGTACAACTACAAAGGCCAGCCGGTGACCGGGTCTGAAAAAGACGAAGTCAGCCCGTACAGCATCGTTGGCCTGAGCGCCACCTGGGACGTGACGAAAAACGTCAGCCTGACCGGCGGCGTGGACAACGTCTTCGACAAGCGCCAGTGGCGCGCGGGTAATGCCCAGACCACGGGGAACGCGACAACCGGCGCGTATATGTACGGTGCGGGTGCGTATACGTATAATGAACCGGGTCGCACCTGGTACATGAGCGTAAACACAAGATTCTGATACAGGCAGTGACTTCCCCCTCTCCCTGTGGGAGAGGGTTGGGGTGAGGGCATCAGTCCGCACAATTCAGAGGGAAAAACCATGCACACCACCCACAGCACATTTTCTCTCGCCGGCCTCACCCTCCACCGCATCATCTTCGACCCCGCCACCTTCACCGACGCCGATCTCCTCTGGCTCCCCCATCACGCCCAGCTCGCTGACGCCGGACGTAAACGCAAGGCTGACCATCTGGCAGGACGCATCGCCGCCGCGCACGCCTTACCAGACCACACCGTTCCCGCCATCGGCCCCAGCGGGGAACCGCTCTGGCCGGACGGAATTTCCGGCAGCATCACCCACAGCGGTACCCAGGCCATGGCGGTAGTGGTTCGCGATCGACACGCGCTTATCGGCATCGACTGCGAAACTATCCTGCCCGAAAATGAAGCCAGAGAAATTAAGGACGGCATTATTGATGCCCAAGAAGAGCGCGTGCTTTCCCACTCGGGTTACCCGTTCGCCCTCGCCCTGACGCTGGTTTTCAGCGCCAAAGAGAGCCTGTTTAAGGCCCTTTTTCCGCAGGTGCAGGCTTACATGGGGTTTGACAGCGCGCGCGTCATCCTGCTCGACGATAACACGCTCACGCTGGCGTTGACCCGTCAACTGTCAGGCTTTAACGAAGGCACCGCCTTCACCCTGCACTGGCAACTGCACGGCGAGCAGGCGAGCACCCTGCTGTCACACGTTCCTGCCGACGCGCCTTCACGCTGGTCACCACAAACGTCACGATAAACACCACCGCGAACAGGACCACTATGGTCGGCGCGGGCGCGCTGTCGAGATAAAACGAGGCATACACGCCGCTGACCGACACCAGTACTGATACCGCCACTGCCACCAGCAGCGCCATGTGGAAGCGTCGGGCGATCAGCACCGCCACCGCGCCGGGGGCAATTAGCAGCGAAATCGACAGAATGATCCCCACCGCCTTCAGCGTCGCCACGATGGTCAGCGACACCATGCACAGTAAGCCATAGTGCAGCCAGCGGGCGCGCAGGCCACTCGCCTGCGCCTGCTGATAGTCAAAGCAGAACAGCAGGAAATCGCGCCACTTCAGGCCAATCACCAGCGCAATCAGCCCCGCCACGATGCCGCTTTGCAGAATGTCCATCCCGTTTATGCCCAGCATATCGCCGAACAGAATGTGGTCGAGATGCACCTCAGGTTTAACGGCGATATAGAGGATCAGCCCCGCGCCGAACATCCCGGAAAAGACAATCCCCATCACCGTATCCTGCTTGATGCGGCTATTGTCCTTGAGGTAGCCGGTGGCAACCGCGCAAAACAGACCGGCAACGAACGCGCCCACCGCCAGCGGCAGGCCCATCACCCACGCCAGCACCACGCCGGGAAACACCGCGTGGCTCATGGCGTCGCCCATCAACGCCCAGCCTTTCAGCACCAGAAAAACCGACAGCAGCGCGCAGGGTACGGCCACCAGAAGTGAAATCAGCAGCGCGTTATTCATGAACGCAAACTGGAAGGGTTCAAGGAGCAGCGCCATCATGGGTGTGCCTCCTTCGCGCGGCGGCGGCTGGCGAGCAGCCCGTGCTTCGGCGCAAAGACGAACGCCAGCAGGAACAGCAGCGTCTGGGCGACAACGATAATGCCGCCGGTGGCGCCGTCCAGGTAATAGCTGGCCCACGCGCCGAGGAAGCTGGTGAGGCTGCCAATGGCGACGGCAATCATCAGCAGGCGCGGGAAGCGGTCGGTGAGCAGCCACGCGGTTGCGCCGGGCGTAACCACCAGGCAAATCACCAGAAACGCGCCGACGGTTTGCAGCGCCGCCACGGTGGAGACCGCCAGCAGCGTAAAGAACAGAACCTTCAGGCGCGCCGGGCGCAGGCCGATGGCGCGGGCGTGGTTCTCATCAAAAAAGGTCACCATCAGATCTTTCCATTTGAACAGCAGGATAACCATCGACACCACGCCGATAATCGCCAGCTGGACGATATCCTCCGGCGCGATAGCCAGAATATTGCCGAGCACGATGGTCTGAATATTCACCGAGGTCGGGTTAAGCGAGACCATAAACAGCCCCAGCCCGAAAAAGGAGGAGAAGATCAGCCCGATAATGGCATCCTCCTTCAGGCGGCTGCGCTGGTTGAGAAACAGCATGCTGCCCGCCGCCAGCCCGCCCGATAAAAACGCCCCCAGCGAGAACGGCAGCCCGAGCATGTAAGCGCCCGCCACGCCCGGCACGATGGAGTGCGAGAGCGCATCGCCGATCAGCGACCAGCCTTTGAGCATCAGGTAGCAGGAGAGAAACGCGCACAGCCCGCCCACCATCGCCGAGACCCACATCGCGTTGAGCATGTACTCATAGCTGAAGGGTTCGAGAAGCGCGTTCATTTTGCCTCCTGCCGGTGCGTCACGAAGGGTCGCTCGTCGTCGGTGATAATGCGGTCTTCAGAACCGCTGAGCACCACGTGGCGCAGCACGCCGCAGAAGGCGCGCTCAAGGTTTTCGGCGGTGAAGGTGGTTTCCGTCGGACCGCTCGCCAGCACGGTGCCTTTGACCATCACCGTGTAATCGCAAAACTCCGTGACCGAGCCCAAATTGTGGGTCGAGACCAGCATGGTTTTGCCCTCGTCGCGCAACTCGCGCAGCAGGCTGATGATTCTGGCTTCGGTTTTAACGTCCACGCCGGTAAACGGCTCGTCGAGCAGGATCACCTCGCCCTGCTGGGCAATCGCCCGCGCCAGAAAGACGCGCTTCTTTTGTCCGCCGGACAGCTCGCCAATCTGCCGATGGCGCAGCTTGAGCATATCCACGCGCTTTAGGGCGTCGGTCACGATCTGCCGATCCTGCGCTTTAGGCCGCCGCAGAAACCCCATATGCCCGTAGCGCCCCATCATCACCACGTCCTCGACCAGCACCGGAAACGACCAGTCGACCTCTTCCGACTGCGGCACGTAGGCGACCAGGTTCTGGCGCAGCGCCCGGTGAGGCGGCAGCCCATGGAGGGTGATGGTGCCGCTCGCCGCCCGCACAAAGCCCATCACCGCCTTAAACAGCGTGGACTTGCCGGAGCCGTTCACCCCCACCAGCGCGGCAATCGATCCGCCGGGCACGCTGAACGACGCATTGCGCAGCGCCGTGTGGCCGTTGCGGTAGGTCACGGTTACGTCCGTGACGACAATCCCCTTTTGCATGGTCACTCCTTCATGCCGTCGCGAATGCCCTGCACCAGCGTGCGGGTGGTGACGTTCAGCAGGTCGATATAGGTCGGCACGGGGCCGTTTTCCGCACTCAGGGAGTCAACATACAGCACACCGCCGTAGTGGGCGCCGGTTTCCCGCGCCACCTGACGCGCCGGCTTATCGGAGACCGTGCTTTCGCTGAATACCGCCGGGATGCGATGTTTCTTCACCAGATCGATCACCTTGCGCACCTGCTGCGGCGTCCCCTGCCGATCGGCGTTGATCGGCCACAGGTAAAGTTCCTTCATACCCAGATCCCGCGCAAGATAGGAGAAGGCGCCCTCGCTGGTCACCATCCAGCGTTTGTCTTCCGGGATCGCCGCCAACTGCTTGCGCAGCGGTTCAAGAGTCGCGACGATCTTCTGCTTGTAGGCGTCAGCGTTGCGCTGATACGTCTGCGCGTTGGCCGGGTCGTACTTCACCAGCGCGTCGCGGATGTTATCGACGTAAATCAGCGCGTTGTCCGGCGACATCCACGCGTGCGGGTTAGGCTTGCCGTCGTACGGCCCCTCGCTGATGCCCATCGGCGTAATGCCCTGGGTGACAATCACCTCCGGCACGCCGTTCAGATGCTGATAAAAACGCTGGAACCACAGCTCCAGGTTCATGCCGTTCGCCAGAATCAGCTGCGCCTTTTGCGCGCGCTTGATATCGCCCGGCGTCGGCTGGTACTCGTGGATTTCAGCGCCCGGTTTGGTGATGGAGGTGACTTCTGCGGCATCCCCCGCCACGTTTTTCGCCATATCCGCGATGACGGTAAAGGTGGTGATGACCTGGAACTTTTCAGCCGCTAGCGCGCCCGTGCTGGTCGTAGCCGTAAGCAGCGCGCCGAGCAACAGACGCTTTAATCCTTGCAGTGGGTGCATCGCAGAAGTCTCCTGAGGTGGTTAAATTCAAAGCAAAATTAGCCCGTGCTATAAGGTATAGCACAGGCTATATTTAAATGAAAATGGTTATCATTAAAGTTATGTCAATGAAGGGCGTGCCTGATGGCGCTTCGCTTATCAGGCCTACGGAAAAGCAGTTTTGAAGTTTTGTAGGCCGGGTAAGCGCAGCGCCACCCGGCAAAAAAATGGCTGGATTTTTAATTAAAGGAGTTTGTCATTACTTAGACATCCGGGAACATCACGCTATTCCCCGGCGCTTCCCTGTGCAGATGGATAAAGTTCAGGTGCCGTTCATACTGGTCCAGAATGTCCGTAATCACCTGCTCCTTGCTGTAATCCATCAAATCATTCCCCTGGCTACCCTCCAGTAAGAAGGTTTCCAGCCGGTAGTAGGTTGATTTCCCGCTGCGCGCCCGGTAGGTAAAGCCGGGTACCGAGTACTGCTGCGGCCAGATCTGATAGACAAAGTTCTGCTCGTCGCCCATGTGCACCAGCAGATCCAGGTGTCCCAGGGTTTCGCCCTCCTCCGGCGGCAGGTTTTTCAGCTCCACGTACGCACCGCGCAGCTTCAGCTCCTGCGCCACCTCTTCCATCGCCGGGAAGCAGACGGTTTCCATCATCTGGCTGGTGTAGCGCGTGCCCGGGTAGTTCATCAGGCGCGACAGGCGCTTCTTCCAGCTCAGCCTGTCCTGGGCGCCCATCGGCCGCGGCGCGGTGTCGCGGCTGGCGCTTTCGCGGCGGTAGTCCTCCACCTTGAGCGATTTATACAGCCCGGCCATCACGAAGAAGATCACAAAGCTGAACGGCAGGCCCATAATCACCGTGGTGTTCTGCAACGCCGAAATGCCGTTGGTCATCAGCATGCCGAGCGTCAGCAGGCCGATGGCGACCGACCAGAAGATGCGCAGCCAGTTCGGCGCGTCGCTGTTGATGTCCTTCAGCTTCGAGGTGAAGTTGCCCAGCACCAGCGCGCCGGAATCCGCCGAGGTGACGTAAAACAGCAGGCCGGTGATGGTCGCCACGGAGGCGCTAAAGGTGAACGCCGGATACTGCGCCAGCAGGCTGTAGAAGCCGCGTTCCGGGTGCGCCATCGCTTCCTGGGCAAAGGTTGCGTTGCCGTGGATGATCTCGTGCAGCGCGCTGTTGCCGAAAATCGACAGCCACAGCAGGGTAAAGGTGAACGGGATGATCAGGGTGCCCATCACAAACTGACGAATGGTGCGCCCGCGCGAAATACGCGCCAGGAACAGGCCAACAAACGGCGACCATGCGACCCACCACGCCCAGAAGAACAGGGTCCAGTTGTTCATCCACTCCACCGGGCGGTCAAAGGCGAAGCTGTTCAGCGTCATGCCCATGAAGCGGTTCACGTAGTCGCCCACGTTCAGTACCAGAGCATTAAGCAGGAATGACGTGTCGCCCATAAACAGCACGAACAGAATCAGGCCCAGCGCCAGCGCCACGTTCAGCTCAGAGAGCACGCGGATGCCCTTATCCACGCCGGAGGTCACCGAAATGGTGGCGATAATCACCGAGAGCGCAATCAACGCCGCTTTCGCCGCCATCGAATCCGGGATATCAAACAGCACGCTCAGCCCATAATTGAGCTGCACCACGCCAATCCCGAGCGTCGTCGCAATACCGAAGATGGTGCCGATCACCGCCGCGATATCGACGCTGTGGCCAATCGGGCCGTTAATTCTTTTCCCGAAAATCGGGTACAGCGCGGAGCGGATGGTGAGGGGCAAATTATAACGATAGCTAAAGTATCCGAGCGCCATCCCCATCAGGGCATACATCGACCATCCTGTCAGACCGTAGTGGAACAGCGTCCAGACCATCGCCTGTCGCGCGGCCTCCATCGTCTGCCCTGCCCCTTCCGGCGGCTGCATATACTGCGTGACCGGTTCCGCCACGGAGAAGAACATCAGGTCGATGCCGATGCCCGCGGCAAACAGCATCGCCGCCCAGCTCAGCAGGCTGAACTCGGGCTTGGACTGCTCTGGCCCGAGCTTCACCGAGCCGAAGCGCGAGCAGGCAATGCAGACCACGAAGACGATATAGAGCGTCGCCGCCAGCAGGTAGTACCAGCCGAAGGTCTTCGACACCCAGTTCAGGGTGCGGCCAATCCACTCGGCAGAAAAATTGCTAAAGAAAATGGTCGTCAGGGAAAACAACAAAATCAGCCCGGCGGACGTATAAAAAACGACCGGGTTGATTTTGTCTTTTTCTCTGTCTTGTGAAAGGTCTGTCATCCAGTATCCCCACTGTTTTTGTAACTATTGAAATCCAAAATCGCAACAATTAAGACACATTTTATATTGAACGTCCAATCAAAAACCGCTTTAATAGATTACCAACGCTGATGAATGGAGTGGCAAAAATGCCCAAAGTGGGAATGCAGCCGATCCGGCGCAGGCAGCTTATCGACGCCACGCTGGAAGCAATTAATGAAGTGGGAATGCATGACGCAACCATCGCGCAGATCGCCCGTCGGGCGGGCGTCTCCACGGGGATCATCAGCCACTATTTCAAAGATAAAAACGGCCTGCTGGAAGCGACCATGCGCGACATCACCGGCCAGCTGCGCGATGCGGTGTTAAGCCGCTTACGCGCCCTGCCGAACGGCAGCGCGGAGCAGCGTTTGCAGGCGATTGTCGGCGGCAATTTTGATGAAACCCAGGTCAGCGGCGCGGCGATGAAGGCCTGGCTGGCCTTCTGGGCGAGCAGCATGCATCAGCCGATGCTTTACCGTTTGCAGCAGGTCAGCAGCCGCCGGTTGCTCTCAAACCTGGTGTACGAGTTCCGCCGCGAGCTGCCGCGTGAACAGGCTGAAGAAGCGGGCTACGGGCTCGCCGCGCTGATTGACGGACTGTGGCTGCGCGCCGCACTCAGCGGCAAACCGCTGGACAAAACCCTCGCACAATCGCTCACCAGCCACTTTATCAGCCAGCATTTACCGACCGAATAACCGAGGAGGAAGCATGTCCCGAATGGCAGAACAGCAGCTTTATATCAATGGTGGTTATACATCCGCCACCAGCGGTCGCACCTTCGAGACCATCAACCCGGCCAACGGTGAAGTCCTGGCGAGCGTGCAGGCCGCCGGGCGCGAAGACGTGGACCGCGCCGTAGAGAGCGCAAAGCGCGGGCAAAAAATCTGGGCGGCGATGACCGCCATGGAGCGCTCGCGCATCCTGCGTCGCGCCGTCGATATCCTGCGTGAGCGCAACGACGCGCTGGCGAAGCTGGAGACCCTCGACACCGGTAAGGCGTTTTCTGAAACCTCGACCGTCGACATCGTCACCGGCGCGGACGTGCTGGAGTACTACGCGGGGCTGATCCCGGCGCTGGAAGGCAGCCAGATCCCGCTGCGCGACACCTCATTCGTCTACACGCGCCGCGAGCCGCTGGGCGTGGTGGCGGGCATCGGCGCGTGGAACTACCCGATCCAGATCGCCCTGTGGAAATCCGCCCCGGCACTGGCGGCGGGCAACGCGATGATCTTCAAGCCGAGCGAGGTCACCCCGCTCACCGCCCTGAAACTGGCAGAAATCTACACCGAGGCGGGTCTGCCGGACGGCGTGTTTAATGTCCTGCCGGGCGTGGGCGCGGAAACCGGCCAGTACCTGACCGAGCATCCGGGCATTGCCAAAGTCTCCTTCACCGGCGGCGTCGCCAGCGGCAAAAAGGTGATGGCTAACGCCGCAGCCTCGTCCCTGAAGGAGGTGACGATGGAGCTGGGCGGCAAATCCCCGCTGATAGTGTTTGACGATGCGGATCTGGATCTCGCCGCAGACATCGCCATGATGGCCAACTTTTTCAGTTCCGGACAGGTGTGCACCAACGGCACCCGCGTGTTCGTGCCTGCAAAATATAAGGCCGCGTTTGAGCAGAAAATCGTTGAGCGCGTGGGCCGCATCCGCGCAGGCGATCTGTTCGATGAAAGCACCAACTTTGGCCCGATGGTCAGCTTCCCGCACCGCGACAGCGTGATGCGCTACATCGCCAAAGGCAAAGAAGAAGGCGCGCGCGTGCTGTGCGGCGGTGACGTGCTGAAGGGCGACGGATTTGATAACGGCGCGTGGGTAGCCCCAACCGTGTTCACCGACTGCACCGACGAGATGACCATCGTGCGCGAAGAGATCTTCGGCCCGGTGATGTCCATCCTCACTTATGAAAGCGATGAAGAAGCGATTCGCCGCGCCAACGACACCGACTACGGTCTGGCGGCGGGCATCGTCACTGCCGATCTGAACCGCGCGCACGGCGCCATTCATCAGCTTGAAGCGGGCATCTGCTGGATCAACACCTGGGGTGAATCCGCTGCGGAGATGCCGGTTGGCGGCTACAAGCACTCCGGCATTGGCCGCGAGAACGGCGTGATGACGCTTCAGAGCTACACCCAGGTGAAGTCCATCCAGGTTGAGATGGGTAAATTCCAGTCCATATTTTAACCGGGAGGTTTATTTGCAATTTGACTATATCATTATCGGGGCCGGCTCTGCCGGCAACGTACTGGCTACACGACTGACTGAAGATCCGAACACCACCGTCCTGCTGCTTGAGGCGGGCGGGCCGGACTACCGCTTTGATTTCCGTACCCAGATGCCCGCCGCGCTGGCCTTCCCGCTCCAGGGCAAGCGCTACAACTGGGCGTATGAAACCGAGCCAGAGCCTTTCATGAACAACCGCCGCATGGAGTGCGGACGCGGAAAAGGGCTGGGCGGCTCGTCGCTGATCAACGGCATGTGCTACGTGCGCGGCAACGCGATGGATCTGGACAACTGGGCGAAAGAACCAGGTCTGGAGCACTGGAGCTACCTCAACTGTCTGCCCTACTACCGCAAGGCAGAGACCCGCGACGTGGGGCCGAACGATTACCACGGCGGCGACGGTCCGGTGAGCGTCACCACCTCTAAGCCAGGCGTAAACCCGCTGTTTGAAGCAATGGTGGAAGCAGGCGTGCAGGCGGGTTATCCGCGCACCGACGATCTCAACGGCTACCAGCAGGAAGGCTTTGGCCCGATGGACCGCACGGTTACGCCGCAGGGCCGACGCGCCAGCACCGCGCGCGGCTATCTGGACCAGGCAAAACCACGTCCTAACCTGACCATCCGCACCCACGCCATGACCGATCACATTATTTTTGACGGCAAACGCGCGGCGGGCGTTGAGTGGCTGGAAGGCGAAAGCACCATTCCGTCAAAAGCGACGGCGAATAAAGAAGTCCTCCTGTGCGCAGGCGCCATTGCGTCACCGCAGATCCTCCAGCGTTCCGGCGTGGGCAATCCTGAATTGCTGAAGCAGTTCGATATCCCGCTGGTGCATGATTTACCCGGCGTGGGGGAAAACTTGCAGGATCACCTGGAGATGTACCTCCAGTATGAATGTAAAGAGCCGGTTTCCCTCTACCCTGCCCTGCAATGGTGGAACCAGCCGAAGATTGGGGCGGAGTGGCTGTTTGGCGGCACCGGCGTAGGTGCGAGCAACCACTTCGAAGCGGGCGGGTTTATCCGCAGCCGCGAGGAGTTTGCGTGGCCGAACATTCAGTACCACTTCCTGCCGGTAGCGATTAACTACAACGGCTCAAACGCGGTGAAGGAACACGGCTTCCAGTGCCACGTCGGCTCCATGCGCTCCCCGAGTCGTGGGCACGTGCGCATTACATCTCGCGATCCGCACCAGCATCCGGCGATCCTGTTTAACTATATGTCCCACGAGCAGGACTGGCAGGAGTTCCGCGACGCGATCCGCATCACCCGCGAGATCATGCACCAGCCGGCGCTGGACAAATACCGCGGTCGTGAAATCAGCCCGGGCGTCGAATGCCAGACCGACGAACAGCTGGATGAGTTCGTGCGTAACCATGCTGAAACCGCCTTCCATCCGTGCGGCACTTGCAAAATGGGCTACGACGAGATGGCGGTGGTTGACGGTGAAGGCCGCGTTCACGGGCTGGAAGGATTACGCGTGGTGGATGCGTCGATCATGCCGCAGATTATTACCGGCAACCTGAACGCCACCACGATTATGATCGGTGAGAAAATTGCTGATGCCATTCGCGGGCGCGAGCCGCTGGCGAAGAGCACGGCGGCGTATTACGTGGCGAACGGCGCGCCGGTTCGCCGATAAGACATTCCCCCTCTCCCGCCAGGGCGAGGGGGACAGAATTTACCCTTCTGGCATTGCTGAAGAGTGGTGCGATGAAATTTTCCACGCTTTTCCATCCCACGCGTAGGTGAAGGTATAACGTGCGGTCACGGACGTTTTATCGGCAAAGGTGAACGTGTAGGTCCCTGTATCAATCGCTTTATTGCAGCCGAGACGAATGGTGCGGCTATCAATTTTCCCGAACGGCTTCTTCTTCAGAAAATCCTGGAAGTAATCCACGCGCTCCTGATCGGTCAGCCGGACCTGATTGGATATGGTCGGCAGCAAAACCGCATCGCTCAGGTAATTCTCCGCGACCTTGTGGGCATCTCCCGTCTGGAGTGAGGCATTCCATTTATCAAAAAGCGCTTCAATTTGCTGATTATCCGCTTTTACGCAGTCAGGCGCGGTCGCGGCAAAAGCAGACGTTGAGGCAACGCCGAGAAGTACGGTAAGAGAAACGAACGTTTTCATAAACCATTTTCCTTATGTGGTTTTTCCTGTGAAGCGCACTATCCCTATTATCCCGCTGCGTGACAATATCCATTACTTATTATTACGTTTTTTACATAATGACAAATTAGGTCAAATAACAATCAATCGAGTGAACGTCCTCTGATTGCTCCCCTCAGCCATTCTCCGGCTGCCGTCCTCAGGCCAGAGAAGGTGCGCTGGCTCACACGAATTAAACGTTGAGTTTAATTTACAACTTATTGTTGATAATATTTCCCCCCCACCAGGGAAACCGGTGTATTAAAAAACAGGCATCTAAATGAATAACTATCTTTTTCTTTTATTATCAATAATATCTGAAGTCATTGCGACGACGGCATTAAAACTATCCGACAGCTTCACCCGGTTGTGGCCCTCCCTCATCACGGTGATGTTTTACATTATTGCGTTCTGGTCATTAACCATCCCCATGAGGACAATCCCAACGGGAATTATCTATGCGGTGTGGTCAGGAGCCGGGATCGTACTGATTAGCCTGGCTGGATGGATTATTTATGGTCAAAAGCTGGATATGGCGGCCCTGACAGGAATAGGCCTTATTATTGCCGGCGTTCTGGTGATAAATCTGTTTTCGAATTCAACAGGGCACTGAGCGGCAGCTATATCCCGTCAGGTATCACGTCGTCCGGTACAATTTATGATCAAAAATCTTTTAATCCGCTTCGTTGTGTTTCTCTTTCTGGTGTTAACGCTTGAAATTCTTTATATCGAAAAGCGTCATGTTAATTTTTTTCGCGATGGGGTGAGAGATGTCGAGGAAGTGCTCTCCCTCTGGGATGCGCATTAATCAGACTCCCCCTATATGCTTCGCCCGGCATCAACACCGTGAAGAAATTTTGTGAAAATTTCAACGTAACGTTTTATTAATGTAAATTATTGACGATATATTTGACAGAAGATTTATTCGATGCATATCGGCGATAATCCGATGGATAGGCAATATCTATTATGTACTCTTTACGGAGGTAGCTAAACTGCTTTCAAAGAGTATATTATTTGTTAAAAAGGTAAATAAGTGGAAACAACAAAATTATGGATTTCGTTAGGGACGATTGTCAGCCCTATCACTGGAACGTTTTTCACTAAAATAGTTACACAACATAATCATAAATATCTGCTCTGGTATAATGGCGACTATCTTATCAAGCCGGGAGATAACATTAAGGTTAGTAACAAAGGCTTTGTTATTTCCGGGAAACTACGTTCGGTGAACATTATTCAGATCGATAAATACAGCCCAACGCTCTGGCGGGTAATGCACAATATGTCCAGCTGTCCGGGGGACAGAGAACCTGAAAATCCGTATTGTACGACCACAACCCGCTGCATTTTTAAGTCTTGCCCTCACGGCAAAACGCGCCACGCCCTTCAAAACCGCTGAGAATACGATCCCCTGAGCCTCTTTCACCAGAGGCTTTTTTATTTAATGGATGCTCATCTGCTTACACAGGGTGCAATTGCCCGGCCAAGCTCTTCATTAGCCTGCTTTGACCCCGATATAAGCGTAATATCCAGAAAGTTTGCCCCTGTGGTATGAGTCATATCAACCTGGGCAATCAGCCGGTTCCCCCTGGAGATATCAAAAAAGTTAGGCGTATCCCGCTCGGGGAAGATGTATTCCACCTCATAGCCTTCGGCCTCAAGCGCGCTTCGCATACAGTGATATCGTCCATCCAGTCCGGGATGCGCTGATACGGTAAAAGGTTTATAGGTGGTCGCATTGCCAAAGGGGCGTACCAGCTGGCATGCCGTCAGCAGCGTAACAGCCACAATCACAGTCAGAAATTTCATTTTATCCTTTAAGCATTAGTTGGTTACGGTCTCTTTAACCGCCCGGTACGGCAGTAAATCTACGCGCACGCGACGCTTTTATCAACTTTTTGTTGATAATTAAACATTATCGATATACTTTAAGCTCAGTGAGGTTTTAAGCACGACATCTGACCATGCCAAACACAAAGGAACAACGATGAAATCAGATTACGCCAAACAGATTAAACTGATTTCCGGGCCGCTGGAAGCGGCAATGGAAGCGCTTGCAGGTACGTTGTCGGCGAACCATGAGATAGTCTTGCACAACCTCACCATGCCAGATCAGTCCGTGGTAAAAATCATCAACGGGCACGTCAGCGGCAGACAAGTGGGTGACAATCTTTTGTCCGGTCCTGAAAAAGACAAAGGATTTGCACTGCTGCTTAAAAACAGCAAAAACAGCACCCCGGTCACGGTAAAAAATTATAAAACCGTCACGGCGTCCGGACGGATCCTGAGCAGCGCCTCGACAATTTACTACAGCGAGGAAGGCGTACCGTTGATGGCCTTTTGCATCAATATCGATACCTCTCCTTACGAGCAAATGCGCAAGTGCCTGGACGCGATAACGGGCAGCCCGCTTGCCGATTCAGACCCGCAGGATATGAACCTGGGCGGCATCATCGAGCAGTCAATCCAGGAAATCATCGATAAACATTCGGTCCCGGGCAAAAAGGTTCAGAAAGCGCAGCGGCTTAAAATAGTCGCTGAAATGCATGCTAAAGGCATTTTCAAAATGCGGGGAGGCGTCCAGCACGCGGCGCAGGCCCTGGGCGTGACGCGCTATACGGTTTATAACGATCTTGAGGTGATGGGTGAAAAATAACAGTCCCCGGCGCATTCCGTTTTACCAGGTTGACGCCTTCTCTGACGGTCCGTTTACGGGCAATCCCGCGGCCGTCTGCCTGCTGGACACCTGGCCGGACGCGCATGTTCTCCAGCGTATCGCTACGGAAAACAATCTTTCCGAGACCGCGTTTGTGGTTAAGCAGGACGACGGCTTCGCGCTTCGCTGGTTCACTCCTGCGGTGGAAGTGGATCTTTGCGGCCATGCGACGCTTGCCGCTGCGAGCGTTCTCTTAAGCCGTGACCACGCCTCTGAAAGCGTGCGTTTTTTCACCCGCAGCGGCGAGCTGACCGTCACCTCGGAGGGTGAGCAATACACGCTGGATTTCCCACAGGCGCTCCCGTCCCGCATTACCGCTCCGGAAGGGTTGTTTGAGGCGCTAGGGCTGGAGGAAAACGCCGGAGAAACCTGGCAGGCGTCCGATCTCATCGTCGTCATTGATGATGAAGACAGGCTGGATGCGCTGAAGCCTGATTTTTCCGCGCTGGAAAGGTTTAACACGCGCGGCGTGGTGGTTACTGCCGCCTCACGCACCTTCGATTTTCGCTCCCGCTGGTTCGGCCCGCAGGTGGGAGTAAATGAAGATCCGGTGACGGGTTCTGCCCACACCTTTCTGGCACCGTTGTGGAGCGAAAAACTGTCGAAGAAGACGTTGCGCGCGCAACAGGGCGGGAGCCGTAAAGGCGAACTGATTTGCCATGTTAAGAACAACGGACGCGTCGAGCTCTCAGGCAAAGCGTGCCTGATGATTGAAGGAACCTTTATTCTGTAAGCACACGGACGTGCTGCGTAAACGTGGGTGAAAGGGTTCAGTCGGTTTACTGCTGCGAATTATCATAAACGCTTTATATTTTATTAAATAGCGTGAGGTCTATTCATGACGCCTTACGCTTAACCTGGCGCTCGGGAAAAATAAATAACGTTGTCATTACGCAGGTATATCATCCTGAACTGCTTTTTTGCTGTTTATTTGTCACTGGCACGCTATTACTGGCGTGGTCACGGCTTAGTCTAACGCTCGCAGGCTAAATGAGAGAAAATCATGTCAACGAAACCAGATGAAAGATCTAAAGCGGCCGTTACGCCCCTTGAACGTCGCGTTGTTATTGTGACGCTCCTGTTTATGGTTTTGATATATACAGTGTTACTGATATCTCCCTTTTTTATGAGGTGAATGTCAGTAATCTTATTCGGCCCTGGTGGTCTTTTTAATTACAGGCATTAAGATGAAAAATTTAGCAGCAGTATTGAGTCTGGCACTGATGACCCTGACGGTTACAGGGTGCTCCAGCGACTACGTATTACAAAAGAAAAATGGCGAAATGATTATTACCCACGGAAAGCCGGAAGTCGATGATGACAACGGGTTAATTACCTATGAGGACGTTGCGGGCAATGAACATGCTATCAATCGCGACCAAATTATGCAGATGATCGAGAAATAACGTTCGTGGGCAGAGCAGCCGCATTGCGCTCTGCCCACGATACCGTTCTAGCGAAATGCCTCAAGCCGCTTAATCTGATGCCCTTGCGCGTCAAAATTCTCTGCTGCCAGCCATGCGCGCAGCGCCGCGTCCCTCTGCGGCCATTCGCCGTCAATAATAGAGAGCATGTCGCTGTCGCGATTACGCCCCTTACGCACCAGCCTCTGGCGCAGACGTCCTTCCCAGACGAACCCCAGCCGCTCCGCCGCGCTGCGTGAGGCGGTGTTCATCGAATCGCATTTCCACTCCAGCCGACGGTACTTGTGCTCAAAGGCATTTTTTAGCAGCAGCCACACCGCTTCGGTGCCAATGCGGGTGCCTTTCATCTTCCGCGACCAGGTGACATGGCCGATCTCCACCGAGCCCTGGAACCGCTCTATCGCCATGTAGCTCACCAGCCCTACCGCTTTTTCAGTGCGTAAATCGATTACCGCAAACGGGACCAGATCGTCATCCATCACCTTGCCGAGCACCCAGTGGGCGGTGGCTTCCACGCTTTCAGGCTGGGTGCTGGCAAGCCACGTCCAGTCGCTGTCATCACCCAGCGCGTAGGCCTCATATAAATCAGCCGAGTGGCGATCGGCGTCCAGCGGCTCCAGACGACAATACTGACCGGTGAGCGGGGTGCGGGTTAAGACCCTGGCGCATTTCCAGTCCGGGACGATATCGTTAACGGTTTGACCATATTGATTGATTTCGGGCACGGCGATGACTCCCTGAAAGGTAAGGAGTTTGTTATAGCAGGTTAAAAAGCGGACGAAAAGAGAGGAAATGCAGGCCGGGTATGGGAGAGCCGCTACCCGGCACGAAATTACTTCAGCAGCTTAACCGTCGCGTCGATGTCGATTTCATCTTCGGTAAAGATCATCGTCGTGTTCTGGAAAGTGGTGATCGCCAGCTTCTTCACCGTGCGCATTTCGCCCGGCTTCTTGTCGGATTTTGGTTTGATACTGTTCATCAGCAGCCCCACCGACAGCACCGCGTTCTCTTTGTCGATTTTGGTCTCAACGGGCTCTTCCTCGCTGAATACCACGAAGGATTTGATCGAGGTGAGCTTCACGCGCTCGCCCGCGATATAGAGATGCTTGCTCTCCGGGATCACCTTCACCGCATACGCGGAAAGGCCTTTGGTGTTGGTGGTTGGCTCGAAGGTCACCGCCGCATCTTTTTTAATCAGATCAGGGTTGGCGACCTTAATCACATGAAAATAGCGGTTGTCGCCGTTTTCATCTTTGATAAATCCAAAGCCTTTATCTTTAAACCACGTTGTGATTGTACCGTTCATCGCTGTTACCGCCTGTCAGATCTCAAGACTGAAGTTTTGCAGCGCGCAGTGTAATCCACAATGGCGAAGGAGACAAAAAAAAGCCCCTGCACGGGAGCAGGGGAAACTTCATGTCAGAGCTTATTAGAATTTAGTTGAACACCATCCCACCATCGATGAGCAGAGACTGGCCGGTCATATAGTCAGAGTCTGGCCCCGCAAGGTAAGAGACGCACGCGGCCACGTCTTCCGGCTCGGACAAACGGCCAAGTGTGATGCGTTTGGCAAAGGTCTCGGTCCCGTAGCCGAGCGGTTTACCCGCCGCCTCGGAGACCTGACGGTCGATCTCCGCCCACATCGGCGTTTTAACGATGCCCGGGCAGTAGGCGTTAACGGTGATCCCCAGCGGAGCAAGATCCCGTGCGGCGGTCTGGGTTAAGCCGCGCACCGCAAATTTACTGGAACTGTAGACGGCCAGCTCCGGGTTGCCGGTATGCCCCGCCTGGGAGCAGGCGTTGATGATTTTGCCGCCGTGTCCCTCTTTGCGGAACGCGTCAATCGCGGCCTGAATGCCCCAGATCACCCCTTTCACGTTGATGTTGTAGACTTTGTCGACAATCTCCGGTGTGATGGATTCGATCGGCGTGGACGGCGCCACCCCGGCGTTATTGACGATGACGTTGAAGCCACCCAGCTCGGTGCGGGCTTTCTCCACGGCCGCAAACACCTGGTCGCGGTCAGAGACGTCGACCTTCACGGCGACGGCCTTCCCGCCGCTGCGGATGATGTCATCGGCAACCGCTTTCGCCGTCGCTTCGTTGTAATCGGCGATAGCGACGGCAAAACCATCCTTCACCAGACGAAGCGCGATCGCTTTGCCAATCCCCTGGCCGGAGCCGGTTACGAGAGCCACTTTTTGCATTTCTCTGTCCTTATGTTGATTCACAAAATCTGGCTGAGATGGAGCTGGCCCATCAGCAGCGGGTTATCGCTGTAGTCGACGGGAATGGCCACCACTGCCGGGCCATCGACATCCATTGCGGCACGCAGCGTCGGTTCGAGCGCGTCGGCACTCTCGACGGCAAAACCTTTTGCGCCGAACGCGTCGGCATAGGCTTTGAAATCGACCGGGCCGAACTCCACGCCGGAAAGACGCTGGTATTTTTTCTCTTCCTGAATGGCAACCATGTTGTAGGCGTTATCCACCCAGATGATGTGCAGCACGTTGGCGTTGAGGCGTACGGCGGTTTCCAGCTCCATGCTCGACTGCAAAAAGCCGCCGTCCCCGGAGACCGACACCACCTTGCGCCCCGGATTGACCAGCCACGCGCCAATCGCCCACGGGAGCGCCACGCCCATGGTCTGCTGACCGTTGGAGATCATCACCTGACGCGCGCGGAAGCTGTAGAGGTAGCGGGCGATCCAGATGTGGAAGCTGCCCATATCGACGGTAAGCGTCACGTCGTTGTTCACGATGTCCTGCATGGCGCGCACGATGCGCAGCGGATGCAGGGCAAACTGGTTAAGCGATGCGCCGCGACGGTCGAGGAGGTCCCGCTGATGCTGGCGATCGACCAGAATTTCCGAGGCGCGCTGGCTCAGTTCAAGCTTGTGCTCAATGCGGCTGGCGAGCAGGTTCAGCGTGGCGGCGATATCCCCCACCAGCTCCAGATCGGGAACATACTTGCGCTCCTCATAGGCGGGCAGCACGTCAATGTGCACCAGCGTGGCGTCGCCGCTGTTCCACATGGACGGCTCGTATTCCACCGGGCTGTAGCCGATGCAGATAATCAGATCCGCCAGATGCAGCAGCCGGTCGCCCGCCTGGTTGTTAAACAGGCCGACGCGTCCGGCGAAGCGGGTGAAGTGCTCCTGATTGACCGCCCCGGCGGCCTGATAGGTGCTGGTGACCGGAATGCGGCTTTTCTCCAGCAGCTTGCGCAGCGCGGCGCTGTTGGCGGGCTGGCTGGCCATCAGGCCGAGTAAGATGACCGGGTTTTTGGCCTTTTCGATAAGCTTCGCCACGTCGTTAATCGCTGACTCCGGTGCCGGGCCCATCAGCGCAGGACCGCTGGCGGGCAAAATCGCCCCCGTGGTGGGCTGGTCGACAATATCCTGCGGCAGGCTGACAAACGCCCCGCCCGGTCTGCCGTGCTCGGCGGCGCGAAACGCGTTGGACACCACCTCGGCAATCGCGTCCGGGGAGTTCACTTCCACGGCGTATTTCGTCACCGGGCTGAACATTGCGACAGTGTCCATGCTCTGATGCACCAGCTTGGCTTTATCCGCCCGCTTCACCGCCCCGCCCAGCGCTACCACCGGGTCGCCTTCGCTGTTGGCGGTGGCAATACCGGTGATCAGGTTTGAACAGCCCGGTCCGGAGGTCACCAGTGCCACCCCGGCTTTGCCGGTCAGACGCCCCACTGCCGCCGCCATAAATGCCGCGTTGGCCTCGTGGCGTACGGGAATGATCTCGATGGAGGAGTCCAGCAGGGAGTCAAAAACCTTGTCGATTTTTGCGCCCGGGATCCCGAACACCTGCTTCACGCCCTGCGCTTCCAGCTGGCCGACAACCATATCGGCGCCGTGCGCCCACTGACGTGACTGTTTCTCACTGTTCACGGTAGTACTCCTGTTAGTTTTCAACGGCGCGGATAGCCGCATCAAGGTTGCTGGGGTGCAGGTTGGCCTGTAAAAACGCGCTGTCGGCGGGCAGGTCTATCATCAGCTTGTGAATTTCACCGAAGGTGAGCACGCCGCTTTCCAGCTGGTAATCGAGCAGATGGCCGCCGCCCTGTCGATCGTCGGTGATGAAGTGTTCGTGATAGCCCGCCACGTTTATCCCCTGCATATGCTGCGGGGTACGGAACCCCACCAGCACGCCCTCGCGCTGGTTAAAGCGGAACACCGGCTGGTCGTCCAGCACGTCGGTCATCGCCCGATACGGCGGCGTCTGGCGCGGAACGGTGCGGGTGTGGGCATGGCGGAAGTTGCCGTCGATGCGCAGCGCGCAGAACAGGTTATCGGAGGGGATCTGCTGGTCGATCACGTCGTGGATCTGCTGACGGCTGACCGGCCCGTCGAAAGTTTTGCGGTACTGGGGCTGGAACCAGGTCATTACCGCGAACGGCGTTTTCTGCTCCGGCTTCGCGGCGCGGGCGCTGCCGTCGGCGCGCAGCTGGTATACCTGGCTGCTGAAGGCAATCATTTCGCCGTCCAGCTCGTTAAAGGTGCCGAGACCAAAATCGCCGTGTGCCAGCAGGTCAGCGATGGTGGTCTCCCCTTCGTAGACGCCGCTTAGCAGGGCGCTCATTAGCGATGTCTGATAGATCACGCTGTCAGGATGTTGAGCCGAGAACCCGCGCAGGGTCTCGCATAAACTCGCCTCACAGTCGCATGCAGATGAATGCATCATCATGCTCGTCCTCTTCAACTTTATTTATAAAGGTTAAATAAATGTTGACCCGATTCAGCAGAGAGTTCCAATATAGAATCCATGCTGGTTTGAGACGTTTTTGATATGGAACTTCGTTATCTGCGCTATTTTGTCGCGGTAGCACGCGAGCGACACTTCACCAGGGCGGCCAACGCGCTGGGTATTTCACAACCTCCTCTGAGCCAGCAGATCAAACGGCTTGAGGAGGAAGTGGGCACGCCGCTGTTCAGGCGCCTGACGCGGGGCGTGGAGCTGACCGAGGCGGGAGAGGCCTTCTATGAGGACGCCTGTAAAATCCTGGCGCTGAGCGACGCCGCGCTGGAGAAAGCCCGGGGCATCGCGCGCGGGCTGAACGGCAATCTGTCGATTGGCATCACCAGCTCCGACGCTTTCCATCCCAAAATCTTCGCCCTGATCCGCCAGTTTCAGGTGCAGAACATGGCAGTGCAGGTTCACCAGGTGGAAGCCAACATGTCCTCGCTGACCACGATGCTGGCGGAGGGGGAGCTGGATATCGCCTTTGTGCGCCTGCCGTGCGAGAGCAGCAAGGTGTTCGAATTAAAAATCCTCGACCGGGAGCCAATGGTGGTGGCGCTGCATCGCGATCATCCCCTGGCGACGTGCGGCGATCTGGCGCTGGAGGAACTTCGGGATACGCCGGTGGTGCTGTTCCCGCAGGAGGTCGCACCGGGGCTGTACGACCGCGTTTACGGCAGCTGCGAGCGCGCCGGAATCGATATGCAGCACATGCTGCAATCTTCACAACTTTCCTCTTCCCTGAGCATGGTCTCCGCCGGCGGCGGGTTCGCGCTGGTGCCGAAATCCATGGCCGCTATTTCGCCGCCGAATGTCACCTACCATGCACTGCGCTCGCCAGAGCTTTATACCGATATCGCGCTCTGCTGGCGGCGCTTTGAGCGTTCGCGGACGGTGAAGCGGTTTCTGGCGATGATGAGCGAAGGGTAAGCGGGCCTACGGTTCGTGTCGCGGGTGGTTTTTTTTGTAGGCCGGGTCAGGCGTAGCCGCCACCCGGCAATGCCGTTCTGGAAGCCGCCTCGCAAACCTGCAAGCAACCTTATGTAATTCAGGGTTATCCCTTTTCATCCCTTCTTCGCAGTTTTAAAGTGCCTGCGTTGCGGCACATCCGCAGCCGGGCATAGGAACCCGTTAGCATGACTAAACATTTTTGGACCAAGAGGATGCTAAATGGCTACTACCCATGGATTTTCGTACGCCCACGCTGAAGAAAGCGCTGTTCATCACCTTCTCCACCTGCAACTTCCCGACTCTGCGGATCTTTTTCAACTGGCTGATGCCTGCGCGGCGTACGTAAGCGTGTTGCTGGAAACGGACGACGCGGTGACGTTTGCCACGCTCTGTAAGCGACTACTGACTACGCTGAAGCGGCTGCGGGAATGTTGTGACTCGGCACTTCCGCCGCATCTGGTTGAAAGACTGATTGCGGGGGAAAAGATCCCCTCCTGCGTGCCGGAATGCTGGCAAGAAACAGCGCTACAGGTGGATTATGCCGTGGCGTTAACGCTTGCGGTGATGGGCGGGACGCTGCCTGCGAGCGTGGCGAAAGAACTCACCGGGCTGTTGCATGATATGGTCTGGCTGCTGGCGGAGTTTGTACGAGAGCCTTATATCACGGCGCACTGAGGCGGGTGATGGGAGGCCGGAATACTATTAGGTAATATGTAAGCTTCCGGGCGGGCAGGGTTATCCCACGGAAAGCCTGCCAATCCTTAGTCCCATCACTGCTTTAAAGGTTACGGTGCGGTGCTGTCAAAAATATACGAGACTGAAAATCAGTTCACACGATAAAAATCTAGCTTAACACCATCAGATGTACGGCTTGCAGAACAGATAAAAATTGATGTCCTCAGCCATTCAAGTTCAGGCGAATCGACCTCAAAAACAGGCACAGTTTTAAAATAAATGTCAGAGGGTAAAATTTGATTGAAAAAACTCATGTCCTCAGTAAAAAGTAAATGTGTAAACTCTGCTGGCACTTTGCGTATGCCGTTATTTTCAATATAAATTGTCCCTTCTGAGACCTTTAAAGCATATCTTGCAGAGAGTCGGCATACTCCATTAGGCTCAATGATCTGACTGTCAATACCACCAGGCAGAACTTCACCTGTTAGTCCCCCGTAAACTTTTCCACTCAAAATAGGTATTAACTGACGCTTTCCTGTGACAGGAGAGTTAGAAACGATGATCGGCCGATCGACAATAATATCAACACTGAAAGAAAATTCGAGTTTTGGCTCCATGAGATCCTCCTGAGACTTCACTCTATAGCAATAGCCACACACAAAATAGCGCAAAAAGTGAATTGATTTCATCACATATTTAAATCATTAAGGCTGTAGAAAAAACAACTACAGTAACAACACCCCACAGGGAAACCGTGTTACACATTTTTCAAAAATCCAGGGTGGACAAGTTTATGACCATCCGGCCTATGCCTTAAAGCGCAGTAATGCTCAGAAAATCTTAAGACCGTCTGGGTTCCGGCCGTCAACATGGCGAAAAGCATGGGAGAATTCCGCTTAGCTGAAGCAGGAGCGTACAGCGGCATACCGACGGGTGAAATGGCGAAAAATGCACTGTTAACCTTGTTAAATTCAACAACCGCCCCGTTCTCGCCGATACATAACTACGCTCCCCCAATTATTTTTGTGAGAGTAACTAAAACTCTGTTGAATGCAATGTACTGTTTTGTGTAAAGCAGCGCACGGATAACTTTTACAAGAGGCGGAAATACAACGGGAACCCATACGGAATGCAAAGCGATTAACTCATCACCTATTCACTCTACGCGCGCGTATTCAATCATCATTTAATTAAAGATGATTATTAAAATATTATTAATACCCTGACGTAATGATATCAGCCCGTGAAATGTTTACAATGTCGTCTATAGAGTTGCCTACGCCAGACAGCTGTGGCACAGGAATGGTCATTTTTCCTTTATATATGTTCAGGCCTGGATGTTGATCCAGGTAATTTTTTAGATGGTTACCGATATGGGGAGATAGTGATCTCGCGCATCTTCAGGTAACCCAATGATTTTAATAGATTATTTCAAACACTATGTTGCAAGATATTGTTCAGGGTTACCATTTGTTAATTTAGATTAATTTATGTTGCCAATGTTTTAAGCAGATTTAACGCGCCGTTCTGACTATTCCTAAATCCACCTGGTTAGGATATGGCTTAACACCTTCAACCGATAATTACAACTCATTGAAAATTATAATATTTTTTGATTATTTTTTATATAAATCCACAAATTAACTTTAATCAGATAAATATTCTGACGTTTAAATATTGTTAAAACAGAAAAAATTAAAGCAACATTTTATTATCATATAGATTTTTATCACCCTCAGATTAGCATTTAAAGTTATAAATGTTTTGATAACTATCATTTTGGTATTTTATTTTGACAAACCTGTCTCATTGCCACCTTTTTTTTAATGAAATACTATTTTCTCGTACCTGGTGAACAATAATTCATTGTAAAGATATGAAAAAAAGTGTCATGGATATGAGATGGATAGACCTCTAAGGAGTGGCCGTGCCCTTTTTCTCAGACGTTATTCTATATGGATATAATATTTTTCAAAATCTGGAGTACAGGCTTTCTACCAGAACGTTAATTAACATCAAAAATGGACGTATCAAAAGGTTTGGAGCCACTAAAGCCAGGCTCTTCGAATATTTGCTGTCTGAAATGGACACGGGTGTTGTGTATGATGAAGATATTATCATTCATGTATTTTATGATAATGGATTACGCTGTTCAAAATCATATTTACTGTCGATGATAAAGAAGATTCAGCTTGCATTTAACAGCGTTGGCTTTGAAAGATATCCCTTCTCAAGGCTGGACGGCAAAGCATATAAAATAGAACAGGATGCTCTGGAACGTGTATATGTTGTCAAAAAACAATCATTTATTAAAAATGAGATTAGCTCGAAAGGACAGAAGCAGTGACAGCTGTACTTGTTTTTACCAGAAATTTTGCAATGCGACAGGCGGTAATGGCGCTATCCCCTGAAAATAGACAAATTTTCTTCTTTGATAATCGTCTGGCATTTTTAGTTTGCGCGACGGTTTTTGATAAACCCTATATAATCATCGATACGGTTCATGAAACGGGAGAGAATATTCGCTGGCTTCACTCGCGCCTGGCTGCGAGGGGATTATCCAGGCAGACCCATTTTATTGTACCAGAAAACATTGCCGCAAATAGCTTCCTTAAAGCATTTGGGCTAATAACGACAATCAAAGAACTAAAGAAGATTTGCAGCCGTGCAGCAAAACTCGCCCTGGCAGAATCATCCTGTAGTTTAGTTAATGTATTGCATCAAAAATTGAAAGATACTTTATCAGAAGATTACTTTGATTTTCTGGTAAACATTTACGACCCAACAAATAAAATTTATTTGCGTAAAAACAGGTCTGATACCAATAGATTACAGTATGTAAAGAGCCGTCTTTTTTTAGGTAGCAGCCTGGAGTTAAAGCAACTCATTTTAATGCTGTCTTCTGGAGGGGTTCCAGAAGAGATTTTATGTAAATTATAAGTAGCAACATTATCTATTAATGTGTTTTTGGTCAGAAGTGCTCCTTTTGATCTTGTTGCATATTTTTATAAGGCGGTATTAAACCGCCAGTCCTGCTATGGATAACGTCCGCAGCAGATATTTGTTCAATCATCAGGATATATAGCTATGCAAAATAAAATGCCCCGTCTTGTTCGCAATGTGCTGGCAGCTACTGTCGTCACCGGTATTTCCTTTGCGGCTCAAGCTGCCGATGGGAAGATTAATTTTACCGGAACTATTCTGGATTCGGCGTGCACGGTTAACACAGGTACTGCTACCCAGACAGTTGACCTCGGACAAATTCCCAAGAGCTCATTCAGCGCAAAAGGCGATGTAGCGGCAGCAACTCGCTTTACTATCGTGCTTGATAATTGCCCGACGGCGGTTAAAACCGCATCAGTTAAATTTGATGGCACAGCTGATGCTAATGATACCAGCGTTCTTGCGCTTAGTTCAGGTCAGACGGCCAAAGGAGTAGGCGTCGCGCTGTATGAAAAAGATGGCGTTACGCCTATCCCTCTCGGCACGCCGTCTAAAAGCCTGACCCTTGATACCACGGCTTCAAACAGTAATCAGATGGAATTTGTTGCTAAATACAAGGCAACCGAGGCTACGGTTACAGCCGGTACGGCTAATGCCTCATCAGATTTTACTATCACCTACCAGTAAGACCTTCGGGCGTGCCCGCTGCACGCCCGCCTGTTTCCCGATGGGATCATGGAGTTGTAATATGAGCCGTCTCCTTCATGCTATTCTTTTACTCACTGCTTGCTTATTCACGCTTTCAGTCAATGCTGGCATTACCGTTGGCGGTACACGGCTGATTTACAATGGTGAAGAAAACGAAGCGTCAATATCGGTAAAAAACAGTAAAAACTCGATTCCTTATCTCATTCAGTCATGGATTGAACTGGAAGAAAATTCACCTGCTAAAGTACCTTTTATTGTCACACCACCGCTGTTTCGTCTGGACGGAGAGCATGAAAATACCCTTCGTATTGTTTACACCGGGGAACAGATGCTGCCCCAAGATCGTGAATCCCTCTTTTGGCTTAACGTAAAGTCGATTCCATCTATGGAAAAATCGAATCGTAATAGGCTGCTTTTAGCCGTCAAGACGCGCATGAAGCTTTTCTATCGGCCGGCAAAATTAGCAACCGACAGGGTAAATGACGCCTGGAAAAACCTGCACTATGAGCGTAGCGGAGATCGGATTGTTATCTCTAATCCAACCCCCTATTACGTGTCGTTGTTTTCTTTAAAAGTGGGCAGTCAGGCTATTGAACACCCGCCGATGGTAGCACCGTTCGGTACGGCACATATCACCGCTGCGGGACGGGATGTTACCTGGAAAGCGATAAATGATTTCGGCGGCGTTACTGAAGAAGCGCGTCAGAGATTGCCGTAATTAAGAAATAGATTCAGCCATGTCATCCGAGCAGGAAAGCAAAGTGAAGACTGACTTTAATTGCCGAAAATTAATTAAACCGGAAATGAAATATTTTAAAGTTATCCGGCTGTCTGCTATTGCCCTGTTAATTTCCGGTCTGTTTCCTGCAAAGGCAGGTGAATTATATTTTATGTCTGACGCGCTGGAAAAGACGCACACATCGGCAAAAAGCATTGATCTAAGCCGTTTTGAACATGGCGAGCAGTTGCCCGGTACCTACAGGGTAGAAATCTGGCTTAACAATGAATATGTTCGGACGGAGAATATTTCTTTTGTAGCCCTGAATGGTGTGGGGCTGGCGCCTGAGCTAAACCGCGGCATGCTTGATATGCTTGGTGTACGGACCCAGCTTTTTCCGAAGCTGGCGGCACTGCCGGAAGGAACGATTATAACCAACCCTGGCGCCTTTATACCTGATGCCAGCGCTCGCCTGAATTTTGACAAGCAAAGGCTGGATATATCCATTCCTCAGTCAGCGCTTAACATTCGTGCACGCGGCACGGTTGACCCTTCCCGTTGGGATCAGGGCATCCCGGCGCTGCTGCTCAACTACAGTGCCAATGGCTCGCGCAATTGGGTAAATCAGGGAAAGACGCAGGATCAGCTTTATCTGAACCTACAGAGCGGTCTGAATCTGGGGCCGTGGCGGCTACGTAATTACAGTACCGCCACTAAAAGTAATAAAGAGCATGATTTTTCGTCCGTCAGTACGACGCTGAGCCGCGATATACAGTTTTTGAAAGGACAGCTACAGCTTGGCGAAACAAGCACGCCGGGAGATATTTTCGACAGCATTATGTTCCGGGGCATACAGATTTATTCAGACGACACCATGCTGCCCGAGAGCATGCGCGGTTTTGCGCCAACGATCCGCGGCATTGCGCACA